>DATDAV010000070.1:0-1082 GCA_036525235.1 Chryseolinea sp.
GCCGATGTTTCAGCCGAGCTTGATGCCTTGATTGCGAGTGTAATTCATCGCCTGGGTCAGAAGCGTTCGCTCCTGCGTCTCCGGTTTCATCTTGGGATTGATGGTGGCCTTGAAGGTTTTGACGATGCCCGCATTCTCGGGATCTTTCACAAAGGCTTTGATCTTCGGCATGTAATCCCGAATCCACTCCGCTCATTTCATTTTGCGAAGCAGGAATTTCCTTTCCAGTTGATCGCGCGGTAGGTCTTTGACGTATTTAACCAAGTCCGGTTCCGCCTGCATGAAGGCGTCCAGTTTGGCATCGACTTCGGCGTTGATTTTGAACTGTTTTGCTTGTTCCTGTTTTTTCTTAGTGATGCTATGGCCATAATTACGGGTGATTGACATTCATTGGCGGAAGGGGTGGGATTCGAACCCACGGTGACATCGCTGCCACGCTCGATTTCGAGTTAGCGGTTGCTCCAGGGAAAGCAGCCTGCTACTTTCATCAAAGTCGGTGTCCCCCATGGAAGCAATGCTGGTGGTGTTTTTAGGATTAATAGCAGGGTGGGTATGTCTTGCGTTTTTTGCCGCAGGCTTCGCGGGAGTCAATGGCAATTGGAGGGAGGAAGTGGGTTTTAACGAGCGTTTTATTCGGCGTGTTAAGGGCGTCCGCGAGGTCCATCGCAAGGAGCCGACACCGATGCAAACGACAAAGACGACGGTGACCGTAGCTAGCAGCCCTGAAAACGCTGCGGTGTCTAGCCATCATCCATGCGAAACAACCCTTGTCCGTAGTGTCATGGTAAAAACGCCATACTACTGCCGCGAAAATCAACCGGACGAGGAGGCTCTGAAAATGATGCGCGAACTCGACCTTCCACATCTGCCCGTTTTGGACAGCAATCTATCGGTCGTAGGTGTGGTGAGTATGAAAGATATCATGCGCAGCAGGGAACAAAAAGATCCCCACCATCAGGGAAATAGAAATTCTTAGTCGCCAATCCGCAGCAAATGTTCCCACTGGCGATAGTCGACGTTGAAGCCCATCCTCTCGGCAACCTTAAAAGTCGAGACAGACATCGTTCCATTTGCTTGCCACC
>DATDAV010000071.1:0-1680 GCA_036525235.1 Chryseolinea sp.
CACAACCTCCCTACCGAACCAATTTATTCAGTTGTGTGCGTCAAGTTCAGCAAAAGAAAGTCTGGGTAAAGGGTCGGGAAAAGGGTAAGGCTTATTCAGAAACGCTCCGGTAGGGCGACGTTGCGGCAGCCGGAGCCCCGCAGGGACACAGCTCCGGCGCTGGCGCCCAGCCAGAGCAACCGGTTTGTGAATAAGCCGTCGCATTCACTTTAGGCGGCCTCCAAGAGTTGAAGTTGCTTACGTTGTTCGCGAAGCATCTCCATGTTGAGGTAACGGTGGGCTTCGATCCAATCCTCGTGGATTTCGACCGCCAAGGCCCGGATGAGTCGCAGAGCGCTCTCCTCATTGGGGAAGATGCGAATGACATTGGTGCGGCGCTTGATCTCCTGATTGAGCCGCTCGAGCATATTGGTGCTTTGAGATGCTTGTGGTGTTCTCGGGGCAGCCGGTAAAGGTCAGAGTTTCTTCGGAGAATTATATGAGTGCGGATCGCTTACTGTTTACGCTTGTAGGTTTGGCAAGCTTTGCTTTGCCGACCTTTGCCCAACAAACAAACACGCCTGATCCAAAACTACGCCAAGTGGCGGAGGCGCAGGGTGCGAAGTTTAGCGAGACGATGAACAACAACGATGCTGCCGCCCGGGCCACGCTCTACACGGAGGACGCGGTTGTTGTGGATGCGGAAAAAGGACCGATTAACGGTCGGAAGGCCATCGAGCATTTTGCAGAGTTGTTCCAGAAAGTGCGTTTCAGCAACCATATCGGCACGGCCGATCCGCATCTAGGGAGGAGATTCATATGGCAAAGAATTATGAGCAGAGGAATTTCCGCGATGCGGATCAGACACTTGGCACTTCCGAGCATAAAGTGGAGCTGCTGAACATCGGTGGAGGAACGATTGCCAGAGTGACTCTTTCCCCAGGGTTTAAGTTTTCAGATGAGCAGAAAAAGACGAGAGGCAAGGAGGCAAGGGGTCAGTCCGTGCATACGTGCAGACGGACTGACCCCATTACGATCGCATTAGCATTGACGGGAATTTGAAGCGTCACCCTTTTCGGCACGAAGGATCCCATTTGTTTAAGGACTAGTCTGGAACGGCGGTAATCGTATAGCGGAAATCAGGCTTTACGTTTTGTCTCGCCCCGAACTCCCTTGGACCGAACTTGGTTTCCAAAGTAAACCTCCCCATCCCGACCGATCCAATGCCATTATTCTTCTTCTCCCGTTCTATGAATTTTGTGACCGCCAAGGCTCAACACTTTTTCACCCATGGATTTTAATGCGGTACCACCCGATCCCGAGATGTCGCTGATGTCGATGACTCCGCCGCCGACGTCGGGATCATCGGAAGACCACTTGCCGTCCAGTCCCACAAAAACGTTGAAAATTCAATCGCCGCCAGCATCTTTTGCCATGATCTTCAACGTCCAGTCTTCCGGCCTTTTCTGGGCGGCGGGCCTGGAACGATTGAGATCTGTGAAGGGATTTTTCTGGGGGGTAATCGGAACGGGGGGCACATCGGCCGGGCGGTAGATGTACCCCGGAGTGGCGCTCGTGCTGAAACTCCAATTACTTCCGTCGTTTAATTGACATCCAACCTTCTCGCGCAGATACCAATTAACCTCCCCAGGGTCATTAGTTTGGAAATTGAAGGCTATGAGCTTCTTCACATCCAAGGTA
>DATDAV010000072.1:0-4078 GCA_036525235.1 Chryseolinea sp.
CAAGACTCTTAATTTAAAAGAAATCCTGGACCGTGTCTATCGAAAACCTTCTTGCATCATCCTTAGGACTATATTATGAGATGACCTTGCAAAGTCCACCATCACGCACATAACCCGGAGTAACACTGCGTGAAAGTAGAATCGGCGTAAAAACTCCCGTTTCCTGACGCCGCTTTTGCCATCATTTTCACCCACTACGTTGCCGCTTTGGCACAAGATGACATCTGATGCGGGACGGCGTGCTAACCCCTATATGGGCTAGCGGGCAATCGCTAAACGCCGCATCACTTTTCTGCGTCCTTGCATCCGTCCTCAGTCTGTAACTACCCTTCTTAATTGGCCTTGCTCATTTGGTCTTGCTCATTCGGCCTTGCTCATTCCACTAAATTCCTATAAAGCGGCTAATTTCTCTCACATCACCATGGCTCTCAACAACTAGGTTCACCAACCATTAATCTCATCTAAGATGGTCTTACCAGAGCCAATCACTATTTATACAGATTAAGGACCATCATACGAGTCCTTAAATACAATAAAACACCAACCAAAAAGAGGAGACCTAAAGAGAAAGGTTAGCTCACCCAAAATCTCACTTAAATATATCTCCCATACGCTCCTCGTAGAGCCGACTCGACCACTAATAGCGTGAACCAGGTATAGAAATAATTCTCTAGGTAGACCAGTTATACTTAATATTTATTATAATAGCTTAGAGCTAACCTTATATCTTTAATAGGTTTTATTAAGAAATTTATAAAGAAGATATTTATAATACTTTTAACCCTATTTAAATTTATAATAAATATATAAACTATAACTTTCTTAAAATATTTCTAAAATAGTATTATAAAAAAGGCACCATTAAAAAGGCGTCCATAATCTTCAGGGCTGTAAAGAATCGGTCAGATTCAAAGGGCGGATTCATGAATCTGAATCGGAGCTTCCGATTCATAGCTTGAATCTGGGTCATTGAATCTGAATCGGATTCAGTATTCTCATTGGAAGGTAGCCGGGTCCCTAGTTAGTGCCAGGGAAGGCTCGGATCGCAGGTTTTGGGGCTGACGCTTAAAATTAAGCTTTACCGAGACTATGGCGAAACGCGTTCGTTGCGCGCAACTTTCCCCCATTTACCACATATCTCATATCCTGGCATCGACATTTTTATATATGGCATCAGAGTCACAATCTTCCAGGCTTATTGATGATGAGTCCTCTAACTACTACCCTTCCGACCTCGATAGCGAACAATTTGAGTCACAATCTACTACCTGCAAACGCGCCCGCGATAACGAATCCCCTGATTCCGTAAGACGGAAAAGGCGCAAGCATACAGCACTTGCTATTTGGAATCACGCGCGCCCTGCCAAGCTAGAAGAGTCAGTCAGAGATGAGCATGGGCATAAGCTCTGGTACTGTGCCAGATGCGGCCATAAATGTGCAGCGTTGGGCCGAGCACGAGAGCACATGCGAAAGGGCCATGGCATTAAGGTGCAAGAGGCTCTTACACCTTCTGAACAAGCAAAAAGCAATACACTGAAACGAATCTTTGACCAGCAAAGGGGGAAGCAGGAAGGCCGAGATATAGAGCAGGAAAACCACCTCACAGCCGCCATTAACAAAGATGCCTTCGATGAAGCGCTTGCTCAACTAATCACACTTCACAATCTTCCTCTTTCATGCGTTGAATGGCCAGCTCTTCATGCACTTATTCACTCAGTCAATTACATGGCCGACAAGCTCTGCCTGTCCTCCCGCGGTTCTATTCCTCAGCTAATTGGGAAGGCCTATGTTGAACAAAAGGCAATTATTAGGCAGAGATTACACGATTCGCTCTCCTTAATACACTTCAGTATTGACATGTGGACGGCTCCTACACACACAGGCTACCAGGCAATCGTCGCCCACTTTGTTGACGCGGACGCACGGCAGATTTCAAAGGCCTTACTTGCTCTAGTAGAGCACAAAGGCAGCCACGGTGGAGAGCCTCAAGCTAAAGCCTTCCTCGAAGTTATAGACGACTACGATCTACGCACGAAAATTGGTTACTTCACCTCCGATAACCATCCTAGCAATGAGAAGATGCTCCGCCATATTGCAGAACAGATACCCGGCTTTAACGCGGTCAAAAGGCGGATCCGTTGTAACGGTCACATTATCAACCTTGCGGTACAGGCATTCCTATTTACCAAGGATAAAGAAGCAGTTGAGGCAGCTATTGAATATACCACAAAGCTGGCACGAGACGAACGCTCTGGCAAGAGAGACAAGACCCAAACTGCGGTTGAATGGCGTCGAATGGGAGCTCTCGGTCAACTTCACAATCTTATTGTCCATATCCGATCATCCACGCAGCGGTATAACGCCTTTAAAGCGCTAGCCGGTCGCTCAATCCCTCTAGATAACGACACGCGATGGAACTCATGGTGGCTTGAGCTTCATGTTGCATTGAAATTGCGCAAAGAGCTGATAATCTACATGGACGATTACCACGCTGAGATTAAGGACGACTTCCTAAGCCGAGAAAAATGGAACGAGCTACAAGTGATTCACGACTTCCTCCAACCTTTCTACGATATCACCATTCATACAGAAGGCGACCAAAGCACGATTGATCAGATCCTCACTGATATGGACTTCCTCGTTACCCATTTTAAGGAGGCCGAGAAAATGTATACAAGAGAGCAAAATCACCCAATGCTGCGACGCGTTATGACCAGCTGGTACCTCTTTGACAAGTATTACAGCTATACTGATGACTCTCCAGCTTACGCAGCTGCAATTCTCCTTCACCCATCACTCCGCAAATCATACCTCGAAAAGCAATGGGCTCATCAAGCCGAGTATATTCAGCCAACCAAAGACTGTGTAAAGGAACTTTGGCAGACCAACTACAAGAAAGAGAAGCCATTAGTAGAGAATACGACCAAGAGCAAGTTCAAGAGCTGGAGGGAAGAGATCTATGAGGAAGATATTGAGGACGAATATGAGCAATTCATTACCGACCGCCGTCGTAAGATTGCCGGTACTGCCTTGAGCTGGTGGCTCGAACCTACACAGCAAACGATCTATCCTAACCTGTCCCGAATGGCCGTTGACATCTTCTCCATCCCACCGATGTCAGCCGAAGCTGAACGCGTCTTCTCGGGTGCCCGACGAACAATATCTTGGCAGAGGTGTAGTCTAGGGGCTACAATGGTGCAGCAAATAGAGTGTTTGAAATCATGGATACGAGGGCAACTATCCCGCGGTCTATTTCAGACTATTCAAGACGTGGAGGAGGCTGCTTCTACCGCTGAAAACGAGTTGCTAACGAGAATAGAGGAAGCGGCGACGAGATATACTCCAGAATCATCACCGAACTACTGTGGAGGAGCTGAAGAGTGAAGCCAGCGTTGGTGGAGGCGAATTTGTATATAAATTTAGCGACAGTGACTTCAATACCACCATATCATCCATGAAGACACTTGAGTCTATTGAACCCATTGAATCCATTGAATCGCACTGAATCCGGTCCTCCGATTCGGTTCAAACAGTGAATCAGACTCCCGATTCAGATTCTTTGATTCTTTACAGCACTGCTGCGAACGGAGGGTTTTGAATGTACTTCCAGTATTTGGGTGCGCTTCTTCAACTCTGTCATGGTCGTTAAAAGCTAACCGGTGTCAGTGATGTCTGCCGCCCTACGTCATCAGCTGCCATGCTGCAAAGACCTTTGTCTGGTCGAGAAGGTCAGTCTGTTTTGCAATTCTTCTCAGATTCTTTCCTACTAAACAGACTAGGATCATCTCTTTGTCGCTCGCCTTACTACGGGTAACTGGAAACTTCCTCAACACTGCCGACAACTTTCAACCCTCGAGATGATCTGCCTGCTGCACTGTCAGAGATGCCGGAAGATTGAAAGGCTTCAACCTACAACGACACTTCGCACATTTAAATTCCTTGCGGCCAGAACATCTCCTCAACCATCGCGGTGATGATCGGAAATGCCGGCTGCAAGTCGACCATCAAACAGTAGGTAGCCGGAGTCATTCTTGAGCGTTCAAACTGACCGGGGAAATGTGACCAGCGCTCCTGTCAC
>DATDAV010000073.1:0-1383 GCA_036525235.1 Chryseolinea sp.
AACCGTTGTGGGGATTTGGACAAATGGGATCCCCCGAAAATAAATCGCCGCTACAAATCCCGCCAGATCTCCCACGACCCCACCACCCAAAGCCACAACCCACGCTTTTCGGTCCAACCCCGCAACCGCCATCCGTTGGCATAAATCCTCTGCGACCACGAACGATTTGCTTTTTTCTCCGGACGCCACCGTCAGCAACAGCGGATCGAAGCCGGCACCCCGTAGACTCGTGGCCGTCTGTCCTCCATATAGACCACCCACGATACTGTCCGTAATTACCGCACATTTTCTTCCCAAACGGAGCGGTTTCGCGAGTTCTCCCAACGAGCCCAGCAATCCGCGGCCGATGCGGATGTCATAGGAACGGTTTTCGAGTCGGACCAAAACGGGATCGGGCATCATCACGGCGTATCGTAAATCCAGCGCTTTTTAGCGCTATCGTCGGACGCCTTATCAATAAATTTCGCCCAAGTCATGTCTTCCGTATGGCCATCAGCGAAAAGCGCATTGATTCGTTTGCGAGAGCCGTGTGTTCCCTTGTCGGCAACAACAGCTGCAGGAACAACCTCAGGTGTGGCGGTAGTGCCTGTGTTGTTGACAAACGAGACATCCGAAGCCGCGGTATCCACATTCGGAGCGATCAGGATGTAGCTGCTGGGATACAGGATTTTGGAACCGTCCAAGCCGTAGATTTTGCCGCTTCCGTTTACCCCTGGCTCCCCGTTGATTGCGTAGCTGACCGGGGCGTTGGCGGGAATTTCGTTATTCGCGCGCGAATCGAATGGCGACTTAAAGACCTTCCACGCCGAAATATAAGTTGGATTCAACTGCTGCTGCCAATTCGGTTTAGTAGCGTCAAAAATATCTCCATTGTTGTCGCCCTTATAATTCAGCAGAGCCAATCCCAGCTGCCGTAAATTGCTCGCATCATTAACAGCCTTCGCCTTTTCCTGTACTTTTTGGAAAACAGGCAGTGCGATGCTTGCCAGGATGCCGATTATGGTGATAACGACCAGCAGTTCGACCAGCGTGAAGCCACGGAGAGACGTTTTCATGGGAGGGGGGGCTAACGGATTCGAAATGGCAAAAGTCTAGTCGCCAGAAATTGAAAATAAAGCGGATTATCGCGGGCTGTAGCGTCGCTCTATGAGCGACGGGAAACCATATAGGACGCCATCATCTGCGCGTCGGCACAGACCGACGCTACAAAGTTACTTGCGCGCCCCACGGATCATGCTACTGATTTTCCCCGCTTCACTCCAAACAATGCTCGGGTGGTGAAATGGCAGACACGTACGTTTGAGGGGCGTATGCCGAAAGGCGTGGGGGTTCAAGTCCCCCCCCGAGCACCATTCAAGTCCAAGTCTTAAGCTTGTAAGTTTT
>DATDAV010000074.1:0-1386 GCA_036525235.1 Chryseolinea sp.
AACCGTTGTGGGGATTTGGACAAATGGGATCCCCCGAAAATAAATCGCCGCTACAAATCCCGCCAGATCTCCCACGACCCCACCACCCAAAGCCACAACCCACGCTTTTCGGTCCAACCCCGCAACCGCCATCCGTTGGCACAAATCCTCTGCGACCACGAACGATTTGCTTTTTTCTCCGGACGCCACCGTCAGCAACAGCGGATCGAAACCGGCATCCCGGAGACTCGTGGCCGTCTGTCCTCCATAGAGACCACCCACGATACTGTCCGTGATTACCGCACATTTTCTTCCCAAACGGAGCGGTTTCGCGAGTTCTCCCAACAAGCCCAGCAACCCGCGGCCGATGCGGACTTCGTAAGACCGATCAGCGAGGAGAACTGGGACTGAATGCACATTTTTACAGACCATTATCGTCGTAAACCCATCGCTTCTTACCACCTCCTGCTGAGGCCGCTGAGCTGCTATCTTGAAACTTGACTACAGTAATGTCCTCGGTGTGCCCGTCCGCAAATAATACGTTTATCCGTTTACGGGAGCTATGCGAGCCGCGGTCGCCAGTTCCGGCTGAACTTGAAGTAACCAAAACGTCGGCATTTCCCAAGCCATTGTATAAAAGGGCGCTATTATCGACAATCGTCGGGGCGAGCAAAATCAGGCTGCTCGGATAGTTGATTTTGGTGCTGTCCAATCCCAAAAGGTTGGATCCGCTATTGCCGATTGTCCCATTGATTCCGTAACTTACCGGCGCGGTGGCTGCGACTTCCGAAGCAACCCTCGTGTCAAACGGCGATTTGAACACTTTCCAAGCGGGCACGTAGGTCGGATTCAATTGTTGTGGCCACACCGTGCTGCCGCCGGAAGGGAAATCCCCATTGTTATCTCCCTTGTAAGTTTGCACGCCCAAGCCAATCTGCCGCAGATTGCTCGCGTCACTAATCGCCCTTGATTTTTCCTGCGCCTTTTGGAAAACGGGCAATGCGATGCTTGCCAGGATGCCGATTATGGTGATAACGACCAGCAGTTCGACCAGCGTGAAGCCACGGAGAGAAGTTTTCATGGGAGGGGGCTAACGGATTCGAAATGGCAAAAGTCTAGTCGCCAGAAATTGAAAATAAAGCGGATTATCGCGGGCTGTAGCGTCGCTCCATGAGCGATGGGAAACCACATAGGACGCCATCATCTGTGCGTCGGCACAGACCGACGCTACAAAGTTACTTGCGCGCCCCACGGATCATGCTACTAATTTTCCCCGCTTCACTCCAAACAATGCTCGGGTGGTGAAATGGCAGACACGTACGTTTGAGGGGCGTATGCCGAAAGGCGTGGGGGTTCAAGTCCCCCCCCGAGCACCATTCAAGTCCAAGTCTTAAGCTTGTAAGTTTT
>DATDAV010000075.1:0-252520 GCA_036525235.1 Chryseolinea sp.
TGAAGTTACCCGCAATCACATAAATCGATTTCTTGTCTGGCCCGAGGATCACACTGTGAGGTCCATGCTCGCCATCGCCTTCCATTGCTTTCAGCAGGGTGATTTTATCAAACTGATCATCGCCGTCGGTGTCCTGAAGACGGTAGAGTCCGCTGCCTTTTTCAAAGGCCTCGTCCTGGTTATGGTTCACCATCACATACAGGCTGTTGAAAGCGTAGAGGAGACCTTGCGCATAGCCCATTTGAATTTTTGGCTTCGTCGTATCCGCCAGCTCGGCATTTGTTTTTCCGATATCCAATTTTTCGATCTTCAACAAGGAATCCGTGCCGACCGGAGAGACAACCATTCGGTATAAGGCGCCATACTGATCGGAAGTGATGAGTCTGCCTTTGTCGTCGAATGTCATGGCCACCCATGATCCTTGATCTTTTTCAGAAGGGCTGTACAGATGTTCCGCTTGAAAGCCGGGCTGTAGTTTAAGCTTTTGGATTTTGGGATCAACGTTCGAATCTGTGCCGGTAGCCTTATCGTTACCGCAGGCGCAAAACAGCAAGGGAATGGAAAATAATAGGAGTTTTCTCGTGGAGTGATTCGCGGACATAAGCTGGTTAAGATTGATGCCCTGAAGTTTAAAATTTATTTGCAGGGCAGTGGAATCGGTACTAAATATGGAAAGTGTCGTCAAAATAGCTTCCATCCATCCTGTGCTGTCCTGCAGCCGATGGCCATGGTCAGGCGAACGGTAATCATCACCGGACAAACGGTAGAAACGGATTCGGTGTAGCCATAAATAGCTACCAGAACCAAGATAATACGGAAGACCGCTCTTCGTGATGGATTTGCTGTATTTATTTTATGAATGGGGGATAGGAAACCAAAAAAAGAAAGTAATGACACACGCTGCTGGAAATGCTTTTATCGTTACGTTGATTTTGGCGTATGCTTTATTCGACTGAGGTAAATTATAATGTTAACTTGTGAACGCTCTCGTATTTTCTATGCAATAATCCCAAACGGATTTTTCATTTTTTTTAGAATAGTACTTCTCTGCAACAATTGCCTGCTTTCTGTTCACAAAATACTTTCCACTGCTATTGTTTACTTCGCTCGATGTGGCTAAATAGACAATGGTGTCTGCACCTTGTTCCGGCGTTTTGAATAATGGCCTAGCCACCTTTGCAATAAAATTGAGCACAGCGCCAAGGTTACTTTCAACACCAAAGTTTGTTGCCACTGCTCCTGGATGAAGGGCGTTTGCAGTTATGTTTTTGATCCCTTGTTGATTTAAGGTTTGGGTGAGGTGTTGGGTAATCCATATCAAAAACAGTTTGGCATTTCCATACGCCTTCAATGGATTGTATCCTTTTTCCAATGATAAGTCGTCAAAGTCCGGTTTTGCATTCAACTTGTGCGAATTGGAGGAAACATTGATGATGCGGCCATCATAACTGTTCTTCAACATGTCCAACAACAGCGCTGTCAAAAGAAAGGGTGCCAATAGATTTATGGCTATTGTCTTTTCAACTCCATCCGTCGTTGTTTCCCTATCTTTTCCCATAATTCCTCCGGCGTTGTTAACAAGAACATCCAGGCGTTTGTACTTTTGCTTAAAGGTACTGGCCATGTTCTGCACGTCTTTTAGTGAAAACAGATTGGCTACAAGTACGTCTATTTTGTCATTAGCCGTTGCGGCTTTTATTTCTTCACAAACCTGCTCTGCTTTTTGCTGGTTGCGTCCGTGTATCACCACGGTAAAGCCTTGTTTCGCCAATGCCATGGCCACCGCCTTGCCAATTCCACCTGTTGCTCCTGTAATCAATACAATTTTATCGTTCATATGTCATCAATTTTCTACAAAGTTATTTGTCAATTGATATACATTTGATACCAGTAACCTATAGGATACCAAAATGAAGGATAAAGAACTGACTATCGACCAGAAAATAAAATACGTTCAGGATACGCTGTTTGTCATCAGTGGTAAGTGGAAATTGCCGATATTGATCGCGATGAACCAGGGTTGTTACCGCTTTCGGGATATACAGCGCAGCGTGCTGCCCATCACCACCCGCGTATTGTCGAGGGAGTTAAAAGATCTGGAGCAAAACAAACTGGTGATAAGGACGGTCTATGACGAGCTGCCGAAAGCGGTGGAATACACGGTGTCTCCGTACTGTAAAAGCCTAAAGCCCCTGGTTGATGAAATGATTAAATGGGGCCAAAATCACCGCCGGAAAATTTCGGAAAAATAATGCTCGTTCATCGGAGCGGGAAATAACCCTTCTTTAAGAAACCAGTGAGTAAAATCGCAATTATTCATTTGATTAGCTTCGTCATCAAATAAAGCACTTTCAAATCCTCATAAAACCGGTTCGGGAATTGTCCTACTGGGGTCACAAGTAAGACTTAGAACCATGCACCCCGAGCCTCTCGGGGCGTTTTTATTTTATCCGGGCGGGCCAAGCGCCTATTGCAGGACGATAATTTTGAATTTGAAAGCAGTTTATGAATTGGGTGTTATTAACCTTAGCGCTAGGAAAGAATGCGTCGCAGAAGTTTCTCATTCGATTGCGGCGTTACAGTAGGTTTCGATTTTTGTTGCAGATCGCGCTCTACGTGAAATCTTCATTAACAAATTTTAAAAAGCTTAGTGGACTACTAACTTAAGCTTAACAGAAAGTTTCATTTCCTCTTTCTATTTGTCTTTTACTTTGGGTTTCATTTGGCCGCAGGTGGCTAAATGGAGAATTCATTCACCCATAATTTCAAAAAAAATCTATGAGAAATTTTTATCAACTGCTCCGTACGGGGCGCCAACTGCCGGCACTGGGCTTAAAGTCCTTTTTGGTAGTGGGATTGTTATCCTTTGTTGGCCTGCAGTCGCACGTGCTGGCAAAAAGCTACATATATCAGGAAGGAAAAACAGTGACAGGAAATGTAAAAGATGAAGAGGGCGTGACGATGCCTGGAGTGAACATTCTGGAAAAAGGGACCACCAACGGAACGGTAAGTGACGCAGATGGTAACTACAAACTAAATGTATCATCGTCAAATGCTATTCTGGTTTTTAGCTTTGTTGGTGCCGAAACAAAAGAAGTGGCAGTGGGAGGTCAGTCCGAGATCTCCGTGTCACTGACTTCCAGCGCTTCTACATTGGCGGAGCTTGTTGTGGTTGGTTACGGTACGCAGAAAAAATCTGACGTCACGGGTGCAGTCTCTTCTTTAAAGAGTGAGAACTTTAACCAGGGTGTTGTCACCAATCCGGGGCAGCTTTTACAAGGAAAAGTTTCGGGCGTAAACGTCACCACGACGAGCGGTGAGCCCGGTGCTGCTCAAAACGTCATTATCCGTGGTATGGGAAGCTTTCGTTCCGGAACGCAGCCCCTCTACGTGATCGATGGTTTTTTGCTCGACAATTCCACACAAGGCCTCGATACCAACCCGCTGAACTTTCTTAACCCTTCCGATATTGAAAGCATGGACGTGCTGAAGGATGCCAGCGCTGCGGCCGTATACGGTGCCAGAGCGGCAAACGGCGTTGTGGTAATTACGACGAAGAGAGGAAAATCCGGAAAAACGGAAATGAATGCTTCCGTGTCGACAGGCTGGTCGTCCATATCCAATAAGATAAATGTGTTCAGCGCCGACGAGTTTCGCAGGCAAGTTCCGGCCGAGGGTGGAACGTTGTACGACGGTGGCGGAAATACCGACTGGCAAAAAGAATTAACGCAAACCGGCCTGTCAAAGAAGTTCGACTTTAATATGAGCGGAGCGACCAGCGAGAAGTTTTCCTACTATGCGTCTGTAGGCCTCCAGGATCAGGAAGGGATCTTGAAGAATAGCGACCTGAAACGCTATTCAGGCAAGTTGAACATGAATCAAAAGGCCATCAACGGCAGGCTGAGTATCGATTATAACCTGACGGCGTCTCACACCGAAAATTTACGCCCCAGCATCAATTCTACCATCAGCGACATGCTGAATTTGAACCCTACCATTCCGGCCTACACCAACGGCAACCCGACGCTATTGCCAACAAATGCCCTGAATCCTTTGCAAAGGAATAATCTCTTCAGCGACAAGGCCCTCAACAACCGCATTCTGGCGAGCATTTCACCGTCAATAGAACTGTTCAACGGCCTGGTGTATAAGCTGAACCTTGGTGTTGACTACTCCACTACAAATAGAGACCAGCAGTACAAGCCCTTTCCGGCTGTTGTAAATGAGAACAACGTTTCACAGGGCACATTGTCCACGTCCATCAACTCAAACACCAACAAGCTCGTAGAGAATACGCTTAACTACAACTGGCACAAGAGCGTTCACAGCCTCAATGTGTTGGCGGGACATTCTTACCAAAGCTTTTTGATCGAAAATAGAACTTTTGCCTATTCCGGCTTCGCCAACAACAACATCGAACCGAGATACCAGGATCAAACCAGTTCAGCCCAATACCCGACAACGGTAACGGCCGATGCCACGAAGAACGAGTTGCAATCCTTCTTTGGAAGAGTGAACTACACCTACGACGAGAAGTATTTGCTTACGGCAACCCTTCGTGCCGATGGGTCTTCCAAGTTTGGAACAGGCAAAAAATATGGCTCCTTCCCCTCTGTTGCCCTGGGATGGAACATCAGCAAAGAAGATTTTATGGCTACCTCGGGTATCGACAACTTGAAGCTTCGTGCCAGCTGGGGTAAGACCGGTAACCAGGAGATTCCTTCCAAGATCAGTAAAGCCAGCTATTCGGAAGATCGCTTAATCACCGGTGCGCAAAGTCTGAACACTTATCCCTTGGATCCGGCCGCAACGGCCATTGGAGGTTACCCCTACGGCGTTGTTTATACGCGTTTGGCGAACCCCGGTCTGCAATGGGAATCATCTGAGCAGTTCGATGTAGGCATTGATTTCGCTGTCTTTAACAGTAAGCTAAGCGGTACGGTAGATTATTTCAACAAGCAATCCTCTAACATTGTGTCGGAAGTGATTGCACCAGATCCCGTTTCGCCTTTCGCAACCACCTTTACCAACGTCAAAGGCATGAAGATCCATAACAATGGCATCGAGCTCGGGTTGGATTATAATGGTAATGCAGGCAGCAACTTCTCGTATAACATCGGTGGTAACGTTACCTATATTCAAAACAAGGTTACAGACTCGCCGTACACGGTGTTGACTACCGGAGGGGCCCAAGGTTCCGGACAAACCGGTGCGACCATCAACGGCTATATCAACAACCAGCCCGTTGGCGCATTCTATATGTTCCAATTTGATGGCATTGGTGCCGACGGTCTCAACAAGTTCAAAGATGTGAGTGGCAATGGTTCAATTGGCGACAACGACCGCTCCGTGGTCGGTAGTGCTATTCCGAAGTTTATCTATGCCTATCACCTGAACTTTAAGTACAAAAATTTTGACCTGGGCATTAACTTCAATGGCGTGGCCGGAAACAAGATCTACAACCACACGGCCATGAGCCTGTTCACCAAGGCGCAATTGTCTAAGTCTAACAACACAACGGATTTTGCTGTTCAGTACCCCGAAGAGTCGACGACCAACGCCAACACCGTATCCACGCGGTATTTGGAGAGTGGCTCTTTCCTGAGATTGAACAATGCAACGCTTTCCTACAACCTGACATCCGATAAAGTCGGATTGTCGAACATATTCCGGAACGCCCGTTTGTCGCTAACTGGTCAAAACCTGTTCGTCATTACAAATTATACCGGATTTGACCCTGAGATCAACACCGGAACGGCGATCGGTGGAGTTCAAACCTTCGGGATAGACTATTTCACGTATCCGAAAGCAAGAACATTTTTGATCAGCCTTAACGTGACATTCTAAAACAATCATTTCGCTTAGTATCACTTCGAAAAAGAAATCAGATGAAAAATATAAGATTTAGAAAAGCACTACCCGTCATTATTTTGCTAACGTTTTTCGGCTGTACGTCGTTAGACGAAGAAATTCTGGATGAGTCTCTCAGCGGAACGGGCCAGTCAGAAGTTGTCAGCGGATCGATCGCACCCGTTTATGGTATGCTCCGTCAAGTATGGATGCACACGGTTAATTTCGGTCTTCAGGAGATCGCCGCCGACGAGGCCATTCTTCCTTACCGTGGCGGTACAGACTGGTATGACGGAGGCAAATACATAGCTATTCACCAGCACCTCACGACGGCCAGCAATGCCCTGGTGGGAGACACCTGGAGCGCTATCACGTTATGTCTGGCGAGAGCAGTAGTTGCCACAGAAAATTTGAAACCGGAAATTGAAAAAGGTAACACAGCGGCTAAGGATGCGATGAATGAAATGATTACCATGAAGGCATACCTCAATATGTTGGCACTCGACAACTGGGGTATTGCTTTCAAAAAAGAGACTTCCGATAAGCAATCCGAAATTATCAGGGGACAAGAAGCAATCGACTATATCGAAAGTGAGCTTTTGTCGGTGGTGGATGTGATGAGCAATTCCAGCAACCCGGGAAGGTTTACGAAAGATGCCGTGAGCGGATTGCTGGCACGTTTATATTTGAATGCCGCCGTTTATCGCGATCCGTATGGAACACCTGCCTTTAAGAAGGAGGACATGGATAAGGTGATACAGTACACAAGCAGTATCATCGGCGGGGCGCATACATTGGCTCCCGAGTACTTCTCACTGTTCAACGACGATAACCATACCAACACGGAGCTGATCTTTGCGCTCGACCAAAGAGGTGTACTCGAAACCGACCAGCAAAGATGGGCCTATTGGCCGATATCCGGTGCTCTGATCCCACGCCCAGAATTCCCCAACACCAGAGGAACCGATGCAGCGGCAGCTACCCCGGAATTTATTCAGACCTGGGTCGATGCCTATACTCCCGTAGATCCTGCCGCGGCCGATGCACGCTTTTATCAGGAAAATACGATCATACCCGATAACCTTAAAGATCTGACCGGAGTAAACCCGACGAATGATGCGGACCATTACTATTGTGTAGACGCCACAAAGTTTGAAATCAACAGAGGATTTCTTCGTGGTGTGATCTGGGGCCCCAGAAAAGACAAGGGCGGTAACATATTGACCTGCGACGATGGAAAGGTCAGAATCTATCCCGTGATCAAACTAAACGATGCCGACGCAAACAAGGTTTATGTCAACCACACGCTCAACGTTGATTTTACCGATCAGGGTAGTCTCCACAACACCGGTTATAGATTTTCAAAGTATCAGTTCAGCCACACCGCAAACAACTGCTGTTCCTACAGCAGCGTTGATTTGGTCTTGCTTCGGTTGGGAGAGGTTTATTTGATGAGAGCTGAAGCGAAGTTGAGAAATGGAGACAATGCCGGCGCGCTGGCCGATGTCAACACGCTAAGAACTTCCAGAAACGCTCGCGCCGCACAAACGCCACAACCTTTGGCCTCTATCGACCTGGCCACGTTGTTCCGTGAATCGGGATTTGAACTGTACTGGGAAGGCTTGAGACGAACCTATCAAATCCGGTTCGGCCAATATGAAGGAACCTGGACAGGTAAAACCGACACCGATCCACGCAAAAGATTGTTCCCGATCCCTCAAAAAGCAATGGACGGTGCCTCTAACCAAACAGGATATTTAGTACAAAATCCTGGATACTAGAACCGTCAGCCGATTTAAAAAAGAATCGACTGTCCTTTAAAGGTCGAAAGCTGCACAACAGCTTTCGACCTTTTTATTGGGCCCGTATAGGATCAAAGTGGCCATGAGATGATGGGTTTAGGCCTCCCCCCTCAATGGATCACCGAAGGTAATCCCGTCGCCGACTTGAGAGGACACGTGATTAATTTCTTCGCTTGTCCTTTTCTATTCCCCTTCCAATTCCTCCTCAATCAAATATATTAGCTGAATTTTCATTTCTTAATATTTCGTTAACCATTCGTATCCCATTCATGAAAATCAATTGGGTAGGTTTAAATAACAAAAGGACGTCCATTTATCCATCATTATTTTTATCGTCAGTATGACATTGAACAGAAGGGACTTTGTGAAAAGGGCTACCGCCGCATCAATGACCGGCATGGCGTTGCCGGATTTGATTTCCGCACCACCTCAAGCCAAGCGGTCCTTGCGCATAGCACACATCACCGACATGCACCTGGACACCCGCGCCATCGCGGGCGCTAATGTAAAGAAGGTGCTGACGGAGATCAATGCGATGAAAGATAAACCCGATATGATCATCAACACCGGTGACAGCGTTTTTCGCTCCGACGGCCGACGCTATGAAGAAGCGGAAGCGCAGTGGGACCTGTTGGCAAAAACATTAAAAGAAACCAATCGCATCCCGATGCGGAGTTGCATCGGTAATCACGATGTTTGGTATGGTCCCGATCCTCAAACCGACGAAACGTATAAGTCGCACAGGCGATATCACAAAAATTGGGTCTTAGAGGTGTTGGACTTACCAGGTCGTTACTATTCCACTCGAATGAACGGCTGGTATTTTATCGCGCTCGATAGTATCAATAAAGACGAATACTCTGTTGATGACGAGCAGTTCGCCTGGCTGGAGAAGGAACTTCAGGGCATACCCTCTACAAGCCCCATATGCATCTTTAGTCATGTTTCTATTCTTTCAGTCATTCCATTGATGCGAGCCTTGAAAGACGATAAACTGGAGGATATCCATTACCCCGCATCGCGCCAGCATCGAGATGCTTTACAGCTGAAGAATTTGTTCTACAAACACGCGAATGTGAAACTTTGTCTGAGTGGCCATACACACCAGATTGACCATGTGGATTTTTTAGGCGTCCGCTACCTTTGTGGTGGGGCCGTGAGCGGAAATTGGTGGGGTGACCATCGCGATTCCGTCGTGTTCGATGAATTTCCGCCGGCCTATACGATCATAGACCTCTATGAAAATGGCTCGATCGAGTATCAGCATGTTTTTTATACGTTCTCTGCATAATTTATCTCGTTTAGTCTGGGATTGGAGTGGGTAGTTAGTTCAAAGATTCGAGCGCATTCAAGAAAGCTTGGAGACATATGGGGTTTACCTTTATTTACTGAACTCAAAAGGTGATGAGTAAATTGAGCGGCTCCCACATCGCGTATTTCATATGGAACGTAACCAAAGCGTTCAAAACATACCAGGTGTACCTACTATTGCTCCGTGAGATCCACAGAACTTCCAAATTCTATCATTAAAAAAAATGTGCTTGTTTCGAACACTGATTACTTTAGCGACACCGTAAATTTGAAGGTGTATTGCTTTTTTTAAAAAAAAGCTTTATTTCGTACCTCCAATCATTGGCTTAATTATGAAATTCATTACCTGCTGCTTGTTTTGCCTTGCTGCGATCCTGTGCGAGGCGCAGATACTCGCTGATTTTCCGATTACCTTTAAAGAAGCTCCCGTGTATACGCATCTATGCGAATCCATCGATGGTAAATACTTTATGTATGGCGATATCGTAAACTACGGCGACGAATTTGTTGCCGACCTGATCAAAGTGGATGGCACAGGCGCGCGTGTCCCCGGATTCAAAACCGTGCAGACGGACGCGCTCGTGCGGCAGGTTGTTCCGCTTCCGTCGGGACAGTTGTTGATGTCCGGAGATTTTCGATACATCAACGGCATTCGTCGCCCCAACGTGGTGCGGTTAAATGCAGACGGATCGGTTGATGAGTCGTTTGCATTGGCCAATAATCCGTCGGTGGTTGCCATGGTCGTGCAAACCGATGGCAAAGTCGTGGCGACCAGCGGTTCAACCTGGGCGACTAACCTTATCCGCTATAAGGCCGACGGTAGCATCGACCCGTCGTTCAACTTTTCCTTGGAGGAGGAAGATGCGACGATAGAAGGGCTGTACCTGGATCTGGCGGGCCATGTTTTTGTGGGCATCACCCGCTGGGCCGGCACCAACAGCCTCGTAAAACTTAAAACGAACGGCGACGTGGACGAATCGTTCCACTACGAATGGAGTTACCAGGGCTTGCCCATCGGCACGATCGTTTTCCAGGCCGATGGTCGTCTCGTGTTTTCGGCAAGCCATGCCGAGTTCGGGTCACAGTACGAACACTTGATGCGCGTGAATGCGGATGGCTCGAAGGACGACACCTTTCATGAGGCACTCGCCAACGGAATTGTGTTGGAGACGGGTGGCCGCAAAAATGGCAATTTGATTTTATCCATCGGTTGGGTTGGTATAGACAACAACTGGTGTAGCGTGGCTGAGCTGGACAAGGATGGTAATTTCATCCGTTCGGTGATCTCGGATTCATTTCGCAATGTCAACTCGATCAGCGAAGATTCGGGAGGTAACCTGCTCCTTACCGGTTATTTTGAAAAGATCGACGCCTTGCCCATAGCGTATTCCGTGAAAGTTAAACCCGATAATACGGTGGACGCTTCGTTTAAATTGCCGGTGTCGAGCGTTAGGGAGTATCCCATCGGCATGCAAATGGCAGCCCAGTCCACCGGGAAACTTTTGGTGCCCTCCACGAGGTGGGGGTTTCAACGGTTGAACCCAGACGGCACAGTAGACCATACGTTTGAAGCGGCCTTGGCACTGAGCGGCGATTTTCCGCTGGTGGAGGCCTTGGCTGTTCAAGACGATGATAAAATTATTGTTGGCGGACAAACCATCTTTTCAAACCCATTGTCATTGGGAAGGTTAAATGCCGATGGCTCGTTCGATGCCACATTTCAAATCGGCAAGGGACCGCAAAACAGTGACAATTCTGCATGGGTCAAAAAAGTGATCATTAAGTCTGGGAAGATCTATGTGATCGGTTATTTCGAAACATTCGATGACCACCCCTCACCCGGCTTGGCGATCCTGGATGGGAATGGGAAATGGATCGGTCCCGTGGAAAATTGGCATCCCACCTACAGTCAAAATTACGACATGGGTGTTCAGTCCGATGGCAAGATCATCCTGCTTCCTCCCGGGACCTCGCCGATGGTGCGACTCAACGCTGATGGGTCTAAGGACGATTCGTTTGTGTCGACAGATGTACCGTTCGGGTTTAATATCGACGCCCAGGATAGAATCTTAATGTACGGCTGGTTTATGGACACGCGCCGCCGCAAGGGCTTAATAAGGCTCGATAAGAATGGTGTGCTTGACGAGGGGTTTGCATCAACCGATCTTAATGCCGATTTCGGATCTTTTAATTTCGTGGAGCCTCTACCCGACAACTTGATTGCTGTGGGCGGGAGTTTCAATGGCTATAACAATATGTCCAGCCCGGCCGTGATGATCCTGGACGATGATGGCTCGCCGGTGGCGATGAACAATCCGCTGGACTCAGCTTTGTCGACGGCCACAGCGGCCGTGTATCACAACAAGGCCTTATACATGTTCGGGCGGTTCTCTTCCGGCCACGGCATGAATGTCACTGCCGGTGCAAAGATTGTTTTCTCCGACACCACCCTGGGCCGATTCGTCGTAAAGGCGCAGACCGACGAAGCCACCAAGCTTACGTGGCGCAACAATGTGGAGAACGCCACCGGCACACGCATCGAACGCTCCACACCCGACGACGCACACTTTGAAGTGATCGACGAGCTGGCCCCCAATGTGACCAGCTATACGGCCAAAGACCTGCAGGAATTGACACCATACTACTTCCGCATCACGGGCTACAACGCTTCCTACGCGTCGTCTTTTGTAGGACACGACTCCACGCTCATTGCCCCCCAGCCATCCATGCCCGCCACCAAGGTTACGGACGATTCGTTCACCGCGAACTGGAAGGCCATACCGCTTACCGACTCCGTGTTGCTGCAGGTGTCGTCCGATAATTTCATAACCTACTTGCCCGGCTATGAGAAACGCATCGTGAAGGGTACGAATTCCAACACCGTTACAGGCTTAGCAGTAGGGCAGCAATACACGTATCGTGTGAAGCGCTTTCGAAACGGAAAGTCGTCCGGCTTCTCTGAAGTAGTTGCGATAAACATCGTGTTGGCTGCCGAGGAGAATGTGTTGTCGCATCTGCAAGTCTATCCTAACCCAGCTCGGACTCAGCTTACCATCACACTGCCCGAGAATACACGCCACGCATCAGCCAATGTGCATTCGTTGCAAGGCACGCGCATGGCGAACTACACACTGAACAGTGGCACATCTCAGCTCGATGTGCAAGCCCTTCCCGCCGGGGTTTATATTCTTGCCATTGCTGTGGACGGCGCGAGTAAGAACGTGAAGTTCGTGAAGGTGCAATAGCCATTCTGTTTCAAAGTAGCGTAAATGACAACAGCATGATCGATAACCGGGACTGACATTTAGGAGCACCGATTCTCCACCCAGTCAAAGTAAGTTCAACTCGTAATAGAGTAAATATTCAATTAGTGTGGAAATTCTGACCGCTTCGATAAGGTGGTTGAAACTAGAAACGCAGAAGTTCTTTAGGAGTAGTTGGAGAAACTTAAGGTATCGCACCAATGTAAATATTCTTCATTCGGAAGGCAGCGTCAATGCGATGGCTATCGGAGGAATATTCGGAAGGAGCGATGGTCGACACGTCTAAATACAACGGATCCACCCCCTTTTGAGTGAGGATTTTCTTCATAGGGCGGGCCGCATCCCCGAGAGTGCATCAAAGGTTGTCCAGGTGGAAATTCCGTGATGGTTGACCATTTCATTTCGTTAGCCCGTTATTATCTTTTTTTCGCGATGCCGTTCAACGGTTTCGGGACAAATTGACCATCATCCACTTTGAAATTGAGGGATAAACTTTACTGTTGAATAATCTTCATGAGCTACTTTAGATGACCACGCCGTCGCGAAATAAGGTGGTCAAGAATCCCGGAATTTCCAGTTCATGATTAAACTTCATCACGCTTATCCTGTAAAGTTTTTAATTTTCTTCGGCAACTGACTCTCATTACGCCCCATTCAACAACCCGGTCGAGTCGAGCGACCGGATCGCCAGCGAATCAGTAACTTGAAAAATTAGTTCTAAATTGCTTGAAACCCTCTCGCCCAATGTACAATTTCGAACAGTCAGGAAGTTCCTGTTCCATAAAGAATTGGCAAAATACCAAGGCGTTCGCACTAGTGGCATACCTGTTAATATTCGGCTGGGGAACTTCTTACGGACAGCAAACGGCCCATCGTGTCGATAGCCTCGAACGGGCGTTCGAACGTGCCACCGCGATAACCGACAAAATCACCATCGCACACCGCCTTGCTGATGCATCGGACCCCATCGCCGCCATCGGGTACAGCGAGCGGGCTCTGAAACTTGCCGAACAAACGAAGGATGGCCAGGCGATCATAGAAAGTTTGATACACCTGGGGTCACTTCACACCCGGACAAGCCGCTACCAGGAAGCGCGCGCAATTTTAAATAAGGCCATCCGTATCGGCGTTGCTAAAAATTTATCTTCACATCTATCCGAAGCCTACCTGGAACTTAGCATCGCTTTTGTCCGGCAGCAAGAACTGGATTCGGCGCGGGCAACGTTAAACAAAAGTCTTGCGCTTACCCGGAACAAGGACGATGAAGTCAACACCGGCTTCGTATACAACATGCTGGGAAATGTGGCCAAGGAAGAAAACAACTTTGAGTCTGCTTCGCAGTATTACATTCGCGCCACGGAGATCTTTGAAAAGTATCACAACGACGATGGGCTCACGCAAAGTCTTTCCAACATCGGCAACATACAATATCTTTTAGGGAACTATGACAAGGCGGAAACCTATGCGTTGCGGTGTGCTGACATTGCAAAAAAACTGAATAAAGCCTCTGCCATCGCCTATGCCAACCGGTTGCTCGGCCGGATCTACCGCAAACAGAAACGATTTGATGAGGCCCTGAAAAACTACGCCGCTTCGTTGGACGTCTACCAACGATCGGGCGAACGACGCGAAATGGGCGAGACGTATACGAACATCGGCAACATTTATTTCGAACTTGAGAAACTCACCGACGCGCTGGACTATTATTCGCGGGCACTCCGCATCAAAAGATCCATTCCGGATTCTGTAGGCATGGCCTACGATTTTAATGCCAGCGCTCAGGCTTTTTTTCAGTTGGGCGAGCCCGGCAAGGCCGTCCTCTATTTTGATTCGGCCATGTTCTTTGCACGAAAAAAACGCTTGTTGTCTTTGGTGATGGATGGATACAAGGGTAAAAGTGAAATCTATTCTCAAGAGAAGCAGTACCGCCTGGCGCACGAAAATTACGTACGCTATACCGAGCTGAACGACAGCCTGGAGACTCTTCGGAACGAATCGGCGGCCAAGGAGCTGGAGGCAAAATATCAAAGTGAAAAAAAGCAGGGCGAGATCAACGCGCTTCACGCCGAAAATGAAATCAAAACCTTGCAGTTGGAGCAACAGCGCTCGCGGTGGATCTACCTTGCCGGCGTCGCCCTGCTATCGCTTTTGCTGATCGTCGTGCTGTATAACCGTTATAGGATCAAACAACGCAGTGCGGAAAAACTGAAACAATTGGATGCCGCCAAATCCAGGTTCTTTGCCAACATCTCTCATGAATTCCGCACGCCGTTAACGTTGATCATAAGTCCATTGCAAAATTATCTGTCGCAACCCCATGCCGGTTTAACGACAGAAGATATTCGCATGATGCATCGCAATGCGACGCGGCTTCATATGCTGATCAACCAAATGCTCGACTTATCCCGCATCGAATCGGGCAAGATGAGGTTGCAGGTAGAAGAAAAAGACATCCAGCACACGATCAGAACGCTATGCTCCGTCTTCCAATCGCTGGCCGATCAACGCGGTATGGATTACCAGATCAACGTGGGCAGCGAGGTCGGCAGGGGTTTCATCGATATCGATAAACTTGAAAAGATAGTTTACAACCTGGTGTCTAACGCGTTTAAGTTCACACCCGACGGAGGGCGGATTGTGGTGGAAGCCACGCGACAGGAATCGGCGATCGCGCTTCGTGTACGCGACAATGGAATCGGCATACCGGCGCACCACATTCCGTTCATCTTCGATCGGTTTTACCGGGTCGACGACTCGCCAACCCGGTCCACGGAGGGCACCGGCATTGGGCTGGCCCTTGCCAAGGAGTTGGCCGAGGTTCATCGCGGCACCCTTCAGCTAACGAGCGAAGAAGGGTCCGGCAGCATGTTCGTGCTCACGATACCTGTAGGCCGCAACGCTTACGGATCCGACGATTGCCTGCAGACCCGCGACGGAAAGACGACCGTGAACGCTTTCTTGCACGCGACGACAAATCCCGAAGAAAGCAGCCTCGCTGAAGCAGACATCGACGATGAATTACCGCTGATCCTGGTCGCAGAAGATAACCCCGATATGCGATCCTTTATAGGCAACGTGCTCAGACCCGAGTATCGGATAATGGAAGCACAAGACGGGCTGCTGGCGTGGGAAAAAGCCCAGGAGTTTATTCCCGACCTGGTCGTTACCGACGTGATGATGCCCCGGATGGATGGAACAACCTTCTGCGAAAAATTAAAAGAAACGCTGGCCACGAGCCACATTCCCGTAGTGATGCTTACCGCCAGGGCCGGTCAGCCCAACAAACTGGATGGCCTGCGACGAGGGGCGGACGATTACCTGGTGAAACCATTCGATGTACAGGAACTTCAGATCCGGGTTCATAACCTCATCGAACAACGTCGTAAATTGCGGAAGCTATATCGCACCCCGGAACACACGACATCATTGGAGGTTGTCAAGGCAAACACTGTCGATGCGGCATTTCTCCAAAAGATCGGAGCCATCCTCGAACATAAATTTCCGGATGCAGGTTTTGGCGTTGAAGAGTTTAACCGCGAGATCGGCTTGAGTCGTATGCAACTGCATCGCAAACTAAAAGCAATTACTGATCAATCCACAGGAGAATTTATCCGGAACTTCCGGTTGGAAAAGGCAAAGCAATACCTGGTCATCAAAGACGCCCAGGTAAGCCAGGTCGCCTATGATTGTGGATTCAGCAATGTCTCTCATTTCAGCAAAACTTTTAAGGATCACACCGGCATGACACCCTCGGAGTTCGTTGCAAACGCGGTGAGCGCGAAGACGCGATAAGTCATTCCCTCAGTTCACCCCCCTCAATTGCCATTTTGGTGCGCCCTCGGGGTTACTTTCTTTCTGCAAGGTCATCACGTTCGCGGCATAGTTAAAGCCCGGCGGCGCATCGGAAAGATACCAGTCCGGCATGCCCACACATTCGATGGCATACGTCCGCACCCCTTTTACATCTTCGGCTTTGTGAAAATAAAATCTGGCTTCGTCCGAATCATCGCCGGGAGAATAATACGAGGGGCTGCCCACGGGCACAATTTTTTCGCCATGAAAAATGAAAAGGTGTACTTCTTCCTTATTTGAAGAAGATCCTGCGGACAAAAAAAGCTCCGGGTCGTCAGTGAGTTGAATGGTGTAGCATTTTTTGGTGCCGTCACACTGGCTTTCGGCCACCGTAAAAAGACAATGTTCCTCCTTCACCAGCTCGCTCAGCGGATACGTTTTCAAAATGTCGTCGCGGAACATGGCCGACTTGTTCGTATAAATGTAGCTGTACCGCGCGACCGATGGATCTTGCTCAATGATGGATTCGTCCTTCGTAAAAACATAGTCGCCAGGCAAGTTCGCTTCACTGACAATGGGCTCAGGATCGTCGTCAGAACTCGACGATGAACAGGAAAATGCAAAAAACAGCATGAATGAGAAAAAAAGAGGGTTTTTCATGACACAATTTGATTTTAGTTAAAAATTCGTGTGGTCTTAATGTTTGAGATTGGTCCCCTTCCGGAGATCCGGGGCAACCACCCAAAGCCTGCTCGTTGAGAGCAAGCCCTGGACAGTTCAGCGCATGCCTCGGCGCACGCCCGGACGAGACGTTCTTGTACAACCTTCTCATCCATCGATTAAAGCCTAATGGACAGATGCCTCTGATGGGCCCCGATACTCAAAACATGAAATAAAAATAGGGGTAGGATGCTGAAAGGGTTATCGGATTTGTCCCAATTGATGTTCTGGTTGTAACATGGCCTGAAAACAGGTTAAAAATCCTGGTTTTTTCCATCTCTGCTTATTTAATCTTGTCGTCCATTATTTTTTTCATGTATTAAGAAGCCCACTTCGACAGCGACGAATTGCATAAACACGGTCGTGAAAAATTGTACAGGCCATCCGTGAACAAATTGATACACGGAAAGAAAAAGATCAAACCAGTTCAACTTCTTGACCAGGACTTTCGGTTCAAACGTTCTATGTCCCCACCTTCCGCGCGTTGGAAATGGTTGCAAGGGAAAGCCAAAGACATTGACGATGCAATGGATGCAATTGAGAAGGGAAACCCAACATGGAAAGGCGTTTTTGCCAAAGAGGATTAAAATTTCGGGTCAAAAATTTTATTATCTTTAGTTGTCCCGGAATTACCCGTCACGGCATTACATAAACATGTTAATATGATCAGATCATACCTCGTCGTCGCCTGGAGAAACTTATTGAGAAATAAGATTTTTTCTTTTATTAATATCGTCGGACTAGCGGTGGGCATGTCGGTGGTGTTTATGATCTACCAGTATATTCAGGCGGAAAAAAGTTATGATCTGTTCCACGCGAATGCGTCACGTCTGTATCGCGTACCCATTCAATACACCGGCGCGCTTGCAGCAAGACCATCCGCCACGAACCATCCCGCCATCGGCCCGGCGCTGAAAGCTGAATTTCCCGAAGTAGAGGAGTTCACCAGAATGATGCGGGCATCCATGTTCTTTCCGGCCAATACGTTTACCTATGAAGGCGATTCCAACAAACCGATCACGTTTAACGAAGAAGCTGTATTCATAGCAGACAAATCTTTCCTCTCCATGTTCTCTTTTCCATTCTTGGAAGGAGATACGAGTGCATTAAAAGAACCCATGTCCCTGGTAATCACAAGGCAGCTGGCAAAAAAATATTTTGGCGACAAACCGGCAGTTGGCAATACATTACTGCTGAACAGAATGCCTTGCAAGGTTACGGCTGTTGTGGAAGTGCCTGAAAACTCTCACCTGCAATTCAATGTACTGGTTTCGTTCTCTTCATTAGGACCGAACTGGGGATATACCGAATGGGCATGGCCTGAGTTTTATAACTACGTGCTGCTGAAACCCGGTGCAAGTGCAGCGAACCTGGAAGCGAAGTTCGCGACCTTTATGGAGAAATATTCTGCCAAGATCTGGGAACAATACAAATTCGAATCACATATCTGGCTTCAGCCTATTACCGACATCCATCTTAAATCGGATTATACGCTGGAACAAAGCGCGAATGGAAGTGAAAGAACCGTTTACTTCTTGTCGCTACTGGGAATTTTTATTCTCGTCATCGCGTGGATCAACTATATAAATCTTTCAACGGCAAAGGCACTTGAGCGGGCGAAGGAAGTTGGGATGCGAAAAGTCTCAGGAGCATCGCGTATTCAGTTGATGACCCAATTCTTCTTCGATGCTTTCCTGGTCAATCTGCTTTCCATTGTGCTGGCAGTAATCATTGTCGTCATCGCTACTCCCTATTTCGAATTCCTGACCGGCAAACATTTTTCTGATACCCTGATTTCATCGGGTACATTCTACACACCAACCTTCTGGGTTGTAGTGGTATTGACGTTGTTGTTGGGAATCGCGGTAGTCGGTTTTTATCCCGCGCTGGTATTATCATCGTTTAACCCCGCTACGGTTCTGAAAGGGAAGTTCATTAAGTCCGCGAAAGGAACGCTGATGCGAAAAGGTATGGTCGTTTTCCAATATGTGCTGTCGATGTTCCTGGTAGCCGGAACGGTTACCATGACCACTCAAATGAACTTCATGCAGAATCAGGATCTGGGATATGACAAGGACCAGATGCTCGTGGTACGCGCGACTTCCATAGGCGACTCCACCTATGGAAGTCACGTCAGTCAGTTTGTTAACACGGTGAAACAATTACCACAAGTCCAGCATGTAGCGAGGTCCACCGATGTTCCGGGTCACGTTATTAATGAACGGAACAATGTCCGGCGGGTTACGCAGGATGAAAATGGCAACGTCGGTACGTTTTTTATTAATACGGACGAGAATTTTTTCGCCACTTATGGAATGAAGATCCTGGCCGGAAGGAATCTCACTGAAAAAGACCAGTTCATTTATGTGCCAAGGGATGTCGATCCAAAAAGAGAACGGATCATTACCGACGATGGGTACCTGGTGTCGGGTGCGCCAAATCGCATCATGATCAATGAGGCGTTGGCGGAAAGCCTTGGATTCAAGAAACCCGAAGATGCGATCAATGAAAAAGTGGTATTCGAACAGGGACGCAAATTCGTGGGAGAGATCACAGCGGTTATTAAAAATCACAATCAGTTATCCCTTCGGGAAAAGTACCAGCCTGTTATCTATTATTATCCCATGTACGACAGCTGGTCATACTTCTCCATAAAAGTTGATCTTCGATCGTCAAAGGCGTCGGAGACCATCAATCAGATCGGCAAGCTCTACTCGGATGCGTTCCCCACCAGCGCATACGAATACTTTTTCCTGGACGACCACTTTAATAATCAATATAAAAATGATGTTCAGTTTACGAGGATATTCGGCGTGTTTACCATCCTGGCGATTATCATTTCTTCTCTTGGACTATTAGGTCTTGGTATTTTCAGCGTGACACAGCGCATTAAAGAGATCGGTATCAGAAGAGTATTGGGATCGTCGGTATTTCAGATATTATTACTTTTCTCGAAGGACTCATTTTGGCTTCTCGTCATCGCTTATGGTATATCGCTTCCGGTAATCATTCTGGGCATAAGCAACTGGCTTGACAACTTTGCCTTTCACGTTGGGTATCAGTGGCAGATGTTTATTCTTCCGCCGATGCTCCTTCTGATGATTTCCCTGGTGACCATCGTTTTCGTCACACTAAAATCGGCGGCTACTAGTCCAGCTGTTTCATTGAAGACGGAATGAAGTAGCCAATAGGGTAGAATTTCCGACAAATCAATAGCGAGTCCGACTGGAATGAATTGTGTGACGGTGAAAAAATTTTTCGGCTTTTCTCATTTAAGCGTTTTCGTCTGTCGATCCACCACAAAGATCGACTCTCCAAGCTGGATGCGATGCTTCATCTGCTTGCCGATGGAACCGTCCATCGCAATATGAACCTTCGCAGAGATTAGACTGAGCAGATCATCGACGGTATTGACCATGTCCACAATGGCATATCGGCCCGCAAACGACAATGTGGTCGATTTTCGCTTTTCGTTGTAAGCGAAGTGCATGGGGTAGTCTTCCTTGTTTGCCTCGTCTATTACTTTGATGGATAGCATTTTTTGAATTTTCGATTGTCTCTCGATGTCCTGTCTAGTTACTAAACGTAAAAAGTGGCAAATAAGGTCATGACCGCTTTTGCGAGGGAAGTAGGAAGCATGGTCAACCAGACAGGGACCTGATTTGGTTACAGTTAACAATGCAGCCGCTGAGGCAAAGAGAAGGTCTGAACCTCTTCACACATCTTTAAAGCCTGCATAAAGTTTGCTCATAATATGCGAGTTTTGAGAGGTATCCAAATTTCCCGTTGTCCAAACCTTACCATCTAACATTATCGGGAAATTGTCGCAGCTGTAGAGAAATGTGCCCATCCATATAGTAACTCCAAACAAATTAGCCATTTCAAGGCGATGGAGCTGTTTAATATACTGGCATCATTATCGACACAGCACTTGCGTTTCTTATCTTCCACGAATATTTTTTGAGGCCCAGGCCTTCCTCGATATGCTTGCCATGCTAACGTTATCCCTATTTCACGCCTCCGCTTCATCCTTAGGAAATGGTCAAAATAAACGGAATCTTGTATCATGAAGGCGAATACCGCACTATCAGATGAATTAACACTGGCGAAAAGAGATCTTGCTTTTGAAATCAATGAGAAGGGAAAACGAGCAGCAGAACTGGTAATTGCCAACATAGAACTTACGTTTCAAAACGAAGAAAAGGAAAAGCGGGCAGCAGAGCTGACGATTGTCAACCGGAAACTCGCCTTTCAAATAGCAGAAAGGGAAAAGCTGGCCGCAGAACTCATCATCGCTAACGATGCGCTTGCCTTTCAGAACGAAGAGAAAAAAAAGCGGGCGGCGGATTTAATCCTTGCCAACCAAGAACTTGTTTATGAAAACGGAGAAAAGGAGAAACGTGCAGCAGAATTAGTCGTAGCGAATCATGAACTTACTTTTCAAAACAACGAAAAAGAAAAGCGTGCAGCGGAGTTAATCGTTGCCAACCGGGAACTGACATTTCAAAATGAAGAAAAGGAAAAAAGAGCGCTAGAACTGGTCCTTGCAAACAAGGAACTTCTTTTTCAAAATGGAGAGAAAGAAAAACGGGCGGCAGAATTGGTGATTGCCAACGGGGAGCTTGCCTTTCAAAACGAAGAAAAGGAAAAAAGAGCGCTGGAACTGGTTCTTGCAAACCAAGAACTTCTTTTTCAAAATGGAGAGAAAGAAAAACGGGCAGCAGAATTGGTGATTGCCAACAAGGAGCTTGCCTTTCAAAACGAAGAAAAGGAAAAGCGAGCGGCGGAGCTCATCACGCTCAACGCTGAACTGAAAGCATTCAGCTATGTATCCAGCCACGATTTGCAAGAACCTTTGCGTAAAATTCAACTCTTATCCGACCGGATTTTAGGAATGGAGAATCAATCCTTATCCGAGAAAGGAAAGGACCACATGCACCGGATTCTTTCAGCAGCCACCCGGATGCGCACGCTTATTGATGACTTACTGGCCTTTTCCAGCCTGAACATTGCAGAGCGGAAATTTGAGATCGTTGATCTCAATATTATTATTGACGAAGTAAAAGACGAGCTCAAGGAAACCATCGATGAGAAGCACCTGACCATAGAGGCATTAAAGCTATGCAAAGTCAGGATGATCCCTTTTCAGTTTTGTCAAGTCATACACAACCTTATCAACAACTCGCTCAGGTTTTCAAAGCCAGGTGTTGCGCCTAGTATTGTCATTGAAAGCAGAATTGCAAAAGGCCGCGCACTGGGCGAAGAAAAGCTCCAGCCCGAAGCAAGTTACTGCCACATCTCATTTTCCGACAACGGCATCGGCTTCGATCCGGAATACAAGGATCGAATCTTTGAGGTGTTTAAAAGACTTCATGGCAGAGAGGCTTATGCAGGCTCGGGTATCGGCCTCGCCATTGTAAAAAAGATCATGGACAATCACAACGGCATCATCACGGCAACAGGTTCACCCGATAGGGGCGCAACGTTCAATATTTACCTTCCTTATGAAAGCGATGCCGAATCGGTAGGATAGTTGGCATCATCTCAAGTCATCACGCCTCAAGAAGCGAATTGTCATACACAACGAATTTACCTGGTGGTTCTTGATTGACGGAATCGTATGGCTTTGTCAGCGGTTCGTTGTTCTTTTTTTGTCGTTTACGTATTCCAAAATGTCACCGGGTTGGCAATCTAATGCTTTGCAAATTGCTTCTAAGGTGCTGAAACGAATTGCTTTCGCCTTACCGGTCTTTAAGATAGAGAGGTTAGATAATGTCAAATCAACTCTTTCGGAAAGTTCATTGAGAGAAATTTTTCGTTTTGCCATCATCACGTCTAAGTTTACAATGATTGGCATGGCTTAAATTGTTAAGTCATTTTCAGATTTCATATCTATGGCATTCTGCAAGATTTTTTCAAATATTGCGGCAGCCGTTGCAACTACGATCGTAGCAAGCGTAGTTGCGATACAAATAGCAAGAAAACCCGCAGGGTCGTCGTCCTTATGATGGGATATCTTTACGTATAGCCCTGCCATCACAATTAAAACACCCAATACAATGGCACAATACTTTATACTCTTTAAAGCCCCAACGGAGTTTGATGAGAATACTTTATTTTGTCCGATGTATCCGAGTAATTTGAACGCCTTATACAGCGCCACGAAGAAAGCGATGGATGCTGCGTAGCCATACAAGATGAACGGGTCAGCGTAAATGCTTAACAAGTCTAAGTTTGCGGCTCTTCCCTCGATTAAGGGAAACCGAATCAAAATGGCAAGCACCACCATGCCGATCAGCACAATGACTGCCTGAAGAAATAGGGTTGAAGTTCTTTTCATAAATGACTTTGCAATTTTAGATTCTATTGCAAACATAATAAATATTTATTGAAAAACAATAAATATTTATTGTATTTAGAACGTTGAAAAATTAAAAGTCTTTGTTACTTTTTAAGTTCCGATAAGCATTGAAAGCCATTTTAAACAAGCCCGGCCAGGGATAGGCGGATGGAAAAGAGAGTAAACATGATGTTTTCATCTGTTCGTATAGAATCGGTTGACGCACACCGGAGCTTGTCCCGCAGCGGACTAACCTTGGCGCAGCAGCTTTTGAATTTCCCGGCACATCTCGGGGTTGACATCATTATTCCGGAGATTGGATACCACAATCTCCAGCATCCCTTTGATCAGTCTCACATCGTCCGGTTTGGTGACAAAGCAATGTGCCCCCAGGTCAAGGGCAATTCTTTTCTCTTTTTCACCTGACGAGGTAGAATATATGATTACTGGAATATTGACGTGCTGGCTGTTGCTTTTCAGGCGTTTGAGTACATCCCAACCGCTCATTACGGGCATGTTGATGTCCAGGAAGATAATATTTGGCATTGCTTGGCCATCGGAGACAGCCTCGATGGCCCTGAGGCCGTCCTCGACGCCCTGGTAGACGATGTTCTGATCAAGTGAAGCCAAAGCCTCCGAAAAAATTTCACGATCGTCCTTGTCGTCGTCGGCAAGCAAAACTTTTGTAGCGGTTGACATAAATTATAACACGGTAATTTTTTGATGGATAGGTAAGGTCACCACAAATTCACTGCCCTCGTTTTCTTTCCCCGACGCACGGATCGTTCCATGGTGACGCTCCGCGATCTTCTTGCACAATGCCAGCCCTAACCCTGTTCCTTCGTACTGGTCTTTGGAATGCAGCCTCGAGAAGGCGTGAAAGATCTGGTCTGCGAACTCCGTGTCAAAGCCGATGCCATTGTCACGCACGGAGATCTCGGCCGTGGCATGGCTGCCTTCTCCGGCAACACGGCAAGAAATATACACACGGGGCTCGGTACTTGAAAATTTCAATGCATTGTTGATCAGATTGTAAAATAATTGATAGATCAGAATCCGCGCGCACGCTATGGTGGGTAAATTGCCTTTTTCAATGACCGCTTGTTTTTGCTGGATCACCATCTCCAGGTCCGATTCTATGCCTGCCATAAGCTCGTTCAAGTCAACGGGCTCGATGTCCTGTGTGCCGGCATTCATCGATGAGTATTTCAGTACGCCATCGATCATGTCATGCATTCTGGAAGAGGCCCTGCGCATCTTTTGAATATAACCTTTGGCGGCCTCCGGAAATGTTGCACCGAACTCGTCGTCGATACGGTTGATAAAGGTTTTGAGTTTTCGAACCGGTTCTTTAAGGTCGTGGCTGGCCACGTGGGCAAATTGCTGAAGGTCGTCGTTGGACCTGCGCAGCTCAACGGTTCTTTCCTGCACGATGGCTTCCAGGTGCTCGGTCAGCTCACGGTATCGGCGCTCACTCTCTTCGATCTTCTTCCGGGCGATAACCTGTTCGGTGATGTCGGTGGCCATGATGGTTACCCCTGTGATGGCGGCGCCGGGCTGCTGGATCGCTTGATAAACATAGTTGTAATATTTATCCTGGCGTAGGCCGTCTTTGACGATGACGGCCTTTTCCTCGTTGCCGTAATGGGGTTTGCCGGTAGTGAGTACCTCGTCAAGGAGCCTTGGGAAGGGCTGATCGGCCAGTTCCGGCAGCACCTCAAGCAATGTCTTTCCCACGATGTCGGGGGTTTTTCCCCATGAAATAAGCGACGGCTCGTTGGCGAAGGTTATCCGCATCTGGCGACCCTCCAGGATCACGAAAATACTGGGTGAGCCGGTCAATACGCCGCGAAACTGTTTTTCGCTGTCTTCCACTTTTTTGCGGGCCTTCACCTGCTCGGTTACATCGATGGCAAAGTTCAGCACGCCTTGAATGTTACCCTTCAGGTCGTACCAGGGCTGATAGATGTAGTTGAAATAGGAATCAACGGGTCCACGGTTGGGATCCTGAAAGACCACGCGCTGCTCGTTTTGATAAATGGTTTTCCCCTCTCGGTAGACCTGCTGGAGTTGCTGCACGATCGGCTGCTCCTTCAGCTCCGGCAAAGCCTCCAGCAGGGGCATGCCGGTAAAGTCCACGTCACCGAAAAATTCCCGGTTTTTAGGATGAAAGAGTTCGTAGCGGAATTCCGGCCCTTTGAAGATGTTGATGATGGCAGGGGCTTCGAGGAAGAGCTGGTAAAACTGCAATTCGGTCTCGCGGCGAACCTGGTTGATTCGGATGAGATTGCTCACGCGCACCATCAGCTCGCGGGCCGAGAATGGTTTGATCAGGTAATCGTCGGCTCCGGCGTCGAGGCCCTCGACCTTCGCCTCTTCGCCGGCGCGCGCCGACAGGAAGATCAGCGGTGTGTTTTTTATCTCGGGATGACTTCGAACTTTCTCCAGTAGTCCGAAGCCATCCAATCGTGGCATCATCACATCGGACAACACCAGGTCGGGGCGTGACTCGATCGTCTTGCGGTACGCTTCCTCCCCGTCGCTGGCCGTTATCACATCAAATTGCTCGGAGAGGAGCCGCTCCACGTAGTCGAGCATATCAGCGTTGTCATCGGCCAACAGCACTTTGCTTCGGGCCCGGCCAGAGGGGAGAGCAACTCTGATTTCTTTTTCCGTCGTTCCCTGCCCGGAGGGTATCCACCGGAGTGCCTCTTCGACAAATGCCGCCGAATGTTTGAAGGACGCACTGCCAGCCGATTGATCGATCTGTTCGCTGCTGAGATGATCCTTGCCTGCCGGTATGGCGACGGTAAACAGCGATCCTTCGCCCAGTGTGCTGGTTACGGCGATCGTGCCGTGGTGTAGTTTCACGAGCTCCTTTACCATGGCCAGTCCGATGCCTGTGCCTTCCTGGCTTCGGCCGCCGGGATGGTCCACGCGGTGAAAGCGGTTGAATATTTTGTCCAACTGATCGGCCGGTATGCCGATGCCGGTATCGGAAACCGATACTTCAATGTCATTCCCGCGCTGACCGACAATGACGGCGATCTCACCTTGTTTGCTGTATTTAAATGCATTTGACACCAGGTTAAGGATAATACGTTCCCACATATCGGGATCCACGTACACCGGCGCCGTTACCGTCTCACAACGGATGGCCAGGCGCATGCCGGCTCGCTCTATGGCGGAGCGGAAGGTACTGGCCAGGTCCTCGGTCAAGTTGCAGATATCCACCTGTTGGAATTTGCCATCGATGCGTTTTGCCTCTATACGCGAAAACTCTAGCAACGTGTTGACTAGCTTTTGCATCCGGAGCGCGTTCCGGTAGGCTACCTCCATGCGGGCTTTCGTTTCCGTATCAAGCCTGGTGTCGCTCAAGACGTCTTCCACAGGGGCCAGCAACAAGGTGAGGGGCGTCCGGAACTCGTGACTGATGTTGGAGAAAAATGTCGTCTTTGCCTTGTCCAACTCGGCAAGTGCCTCGGCTCTTTTGCGCTCCTGAGCCAGGGAATGAACATTGGCGAAGCTGTTGGCGACCTGGTCGGCCACGAGCACAAAAAAACTGCTGTACTTGTCGTCCAGCAGCCGGTAGGGGTTAAGTCCCACGACCAGTAGCCCAAAGGGCTCCTGGCCAGCAGGCTGGGCAATGGGAAGGACAATTACTTTCTCTGGTCCCACAGTCCATGCACCTTTTGGAAGGTCACCCACTTTTTGGGGCAGGTTTTCAAATACCTGCAACTGCCTGCTGGTGAGCGCCTGTTTTATGATGCGGGCAATCTCGTTGTCGGCGTCAATATCAATTTCAGCAGACACAATCGGGGCCGATTCTCCCAGGTCGGTGGACAGTGCCAGCTTTGCTTTGTCGCCTGATATGGCGCGGAACAAAGCGAACGGAAAGTCGTAAGGATTTTGCTTGAGTGTTTCGATGGTCCTGGCGATCACTTCCTCGCTCGAGTGGCAATCGGTCAGGGTCTTTCCCAGTTGGGTCAGCGTCCCGAGCTGGCGTTCGCTGATAATCCGCTCGGTGTCGTCGGTATTGGCGCAGATCATGCCGGCCGTGCCGCCGTTATCCCCGGGTATGGGCGTATACGAAAAGGTGTAATAGGTCTCTTCCGGATAGCCATTCCTTTCCATGATCAGGAGTTGGGATTCAACATAGGTTCCCTCGTCTTCTTCCATCACCTTTCGCAGCATCGGGTCGATGTCTTTCCAGATGTCATTCCATACCACGGAGGCCGGCTTCCCCAACGCCCACGGGTGCTTGCCGCGCACGATAGCTTTGTAGGGGTCGTTGTAAAGTTTTATCAGTTCCTTGCCCCAGCCAATCCATATGGGCTGGCGTGAGGTGAGCATGATCCGCACGCAGGTGCGCAGACTTTGTGGCCAATTTTCCACGGGTCCGAGCGGGGTTTTAGACCAATCGTACTCCCGAATTCGCTGGCCCATTTCGCCGCCGCCTGAAAGAAATTCGGGGCTTACTGTTTTATTAGGAGTCGACGCGCTCATGAGAATGACTTTAGGAATTGAATAATTGGAAGATGGGTGATAAAATGCGTAAAATCAAATGACGGGCAGCCCTGGAGCGCTGTCAACCTTGATTAGCTAAACAAGATAAGGGCCATTCGGTTTTGGGAGAAAATCGATACCGCTATGGTGAAAAAATCTATGCCTTCCAGGTCCCCACGGAGGAATGTTTTTCATTAAAATCAACCCGTTCCCCTTAGTGGCTGAATGGAAGATCCAGAACTCAAGGCACCGTGCCAATCTACCTGTGATCACGGTTGAGACGTGCACGCAGCGAGCGTGGAACCCAACCCTTGGAACCGCTCAAACGGTGGGCCAACCGGATTGAAAAACGAGGAGGCAAAAACGGTTTTTTCTATGCTTCTTGGTGAGCCGGACATGCGCCGGCTTCCTAAAATGAATAAAAAATGTTTAGAAATCTGTTATTAACGGGGTTGGGTAGTTGCCTGATAGGTGTAGCACCATTGGCCTTAAAAGCACAAAAAACGGAAACTGCCTGGTTTAAAGATGTTACGGCAACGCATATACCCATTGATGGTAGAGAGCATGCGCTGGATGTCGTTTTCCTGGATGTAGACGGAGATCGCGACCTGGATGCGATACTGGCCCTGGAATCGGAACCCAACCGTTTATACCTGAATGATGGTAAAGGAAAATTCACATGGAAAAAAGGCGCCTTTACAGAGGAGAATCACGATTCAGAACATGTACGTATAGCCGATTTTAATAAGGATAATATAGCCGACATTATTTTCGTGGCAGAAGACGACCAGACACACGAGTATTACCTGGGCAAAGGCGACGGTACTTTTGTTGACGTAAGTGACCGCCTCCCTGCTAAAAGCGAAGCGAATGGCTTGGACGTGGGGGATGTGAACGGCGATGGACTAACCGATATTATTATAGGCAATTCCGGTTCTAAAGCACAGGATTTTTTATGGATCAATAACCCCAAAAAACCTGGGTACTTTATTGATTATACCGCCGAGGGTCTGCCTGCTATTGAAGACCAAACGCAGGCGGTAAAACTGGCCGATTTAAATGGCGACGGTACACTGGATTTGGTAGTAGGCAATGAAGCGCCGCCGAATCGTTTGTTTTTTAACGATGGCAAAGGAAAGTTTACAGAGCACCCGGAAAAACTTGAACTGTTGGTACCGTTGCATACCCGCGACGTGTTGGTGTTTGATGCCAACCGGGACGGACATGCGGATATTTTATTTGTTAACCTTACCAATAACGGTGGGCAATGGGATAAAGATCCTACTGCCCGTTTGCTGATAAATGATGGCAAGGGAAATTTTAAGGATGAAACCGCTAAAAGAATTCCAGCACAAACATTATCCGATTATTCGGGTACTATTATAGATTTTAACCACGACGGTTACGAGGATATTATTTTAAGCGCTATTAAAACACCGCCCTTCGAAGCCGCGCAGGTACAGGCTTTGCAGAATGATGGTAAGGGGGTATTTACCAATGTAACCAGCAAAGTAATTCCGGACATAACGGTTTGTCGCGGTTGGGGTATTGCTGTGGGAGATGTAAATGGTGATGCTGTACTGGATTTGATGATTGGTGGCTGGGGATCGCAGGTGCGTTTATTGCTTGGAAAAAAATAAAATTAGATCACGCTTGATTCAAAGATCAACAAGTCGTCAGAAGAAAATAGTAAAGACTTAAATTTTGAGAAACACTTCTATGAAAGCAATGTGCCTCTGGAATTCTATGAAAATGGCGTAACAATACAAAAACAGCTTACCAAAAGGTAATGCGCACCTTGATTCTACCGGAAAAAGCGGATACCATGATTCTGCCGGAAAAAACAAAATAAGGTCGATTGCCGATAATTTTTGTTAGAAATGAACAGCCATTCGTGCCAACGGCAACTGTCCGGCTACACTTCCCAACCTTTGCGATAGGTTCTTCCAACAAATTGATTGGCGTCTTCCATGTTGGTGATTTTCATGTTTTCTCCATCCCACAACAACTTTTTACGGCCGTAGAACTCCATTTGGTCGCCGGTTTGTTTTCTCAACATGTAGCTGCGGATGGCAAGATTGCCCATCAACACCGTTTCCGTCATCGGTCCGGCATAGTCGAACGATGAAGTCAGGCTCTTATGCTCTTTGCTGCCGAAGCCTGCTTTACACGCATCGACCCATTTCCGCTGGTGACCGTATTCCGGCTCGTCAGTTGAACCGGTCTCCGGACCGAACTCCGTTGTGCCGTCGTTCAGGTAAAGTTTCGGCATCATCGGCGAACTGTCGTTGATGTTTGTTGTGATCAGACCTTTCTCACCGATAATGAGAACACCATTGGCGCTATTGGTGCCGCCAAAGTCTTTGTCTGCAGGAATGATCTCCGGCCGTGATGGCCTCAGGCCACCATCGCTCCAGGTCATTTCAATGGGAGCTTTGCTTTTCTCTGTTGCTGCAAAGTGAAGCGTAATGAAAGATGAAGGCGGACATCCTTCTGGATGATAATCGGGTGTCCACATTTGCGAATAGATAGAGCTCACGCTGCATTCCGCATCCGTGGGGTATTTCAGTCCGAGTGCCCGGAACGGAATATCGATCAAGTGACAACCTACGTCGCCTAGCGCACCCGTACCGTAGTCCCACCAGCCGCGCCAGTTAAATGGATGCAGGTTAGGGGTGTATGGCTTCATCTCTGCAGGCCCGAGCCAAAGATCCCAATATAGATCTTTTGGTTTTTTACTTTCATCCGGCGCAGGCATCGCGAAACCCTGAGGCCACACGGGACGATTCGTCCAAATGTGTACTTTCGAAATCTTACCGAGGTTTCCGGAATCTATCCAGCGCTGAACCATGCTGTGCAATGGATTCGACCCACCTTGGTTTCCCATCTGTGTCACCACTTTTTTATCGCGGGCCATCTTGGTGAGCATGCGGGCCTCACGGATGTTGTGGGTCATCGGTTTCTGAACATATACGTGCTTTCCGCGCTGCATAGCAAATGCTGCTGCCGGGCCGTGTACGTGATCGGGAGTGGAAATGGTCACGGCATCAATATCCTTTTCCTGCTCGAGCATGATTCGGTAGTCATTGTACAACTTGGCTTTTGGGAAGTTCTCCACAGAACGTTTCGCAGAGCCTGAAAAGTCAACGTCACATAACGCAGCGACTCTTTCACGTCCGTTTACCGAAGCGTTCTTGATATCGCTGGTGCCCTTTCCTCCCGCCCCAATCGCGGCAATAACCAGTTGATCACTGGGCGCGGTGAACCCAATGCCTCCCAGCACGTGCCTGGGCACAATAAAAATGGAGGACGCAACCAGACTTTGTTTGATGAATTTTCTTCGCGAAGAATCGCCTTTCATTTTATTGTGTTTACGCATGACGGGAAATATTTGATGTATACGAATAATCTACTTTCGAATATAGAAAATTATAAATAGTCCAGCAATTTGTTTCCGAAAGCGAAGCGCCATCTTCGAAATGAAAGGTGCTGAAAGCGACCACCCAAGGAACCGTTGCGTCTCACGCTGACCAAAGTAAAATTTTCAATGGACAGAGTTAAAAAAAACGACAAGGACAGTCAGCCTAAAGATGTTATCTTTATCGCTGAAAATCAATTATAAATTCATAAACATGAAAAAGAAGATCATCATTGGGGTGGCGGGTTTCGTTGTGTTGCTTGCTATTGGCTTTGCCTATCTCAATTACCGGAACCGTACGTTAAGCCCTTCCGGAAAGACAGAATTGACAGTCAATGGCCTCACCGTTTCTATACCGTATGCCAGACCTTCGGTTCGTGGGCGTTTGATTTTTGGGACCGAAGAACAACATGCGCTTCAGCCCTATGGAAAATACTGGCGCCTGGGTGCCAATGAATCAACTGAAATCACGGTTAATAAAGATGTAGCTTTTAACGGGCAGGCTGTTAAGGCTGGTACCTATAGAATGTATGCCATTCCTGGACAAGATTCATTTGACATCGCTTTGAATTCGGAACTCGGCAAGTGGGGGGCTATGGAGCCCGACTACAGTTTGGACGTTTTGCACACGAAAGTCCCGGTTGAACACCTGGGTACTCCGGTTGAGCAGTATACCATCTCCATGGTTGAAGCTGACGGCGGCGTTAACGTGGTCTTTGAATTTTCGGATGTTAAATTCATTGTTCCCGTAAAGCCACAGTAAATTTCTGCAACGGATTCCTGAAAAGTTTCCGCTCATCAGGCTTTGGTTATCTTATAAAGGGTTGCTGTTCTCTATAGATGTTTTCCAGATAGTCATGAAGAGCGCATGGAGGGTATAGTTCTATGAAATCCACATCGTCATTCGCTAACGAAGCCGTAATACCTTGTTGGGCGAAAATTACCTGGTTTGAGGTTTTGCCGGCACGGGAAGGAACGGTTTTTTCCGGTGACTTGATCTTTGTGGTGCTATTGAATTCGCCCCAGATTTTTTTTGCCAACGCGTCACCGGAAATGTAGATCATTTTCAATTTGCCGTCCTTGAAAAAGAAGAACTGATTGTCGGGCAGGTTCACGCGACATACGTCTTCCATTTTTTCGTAACGCACATTTTTATAGATCTGGTTACTGAGGATTTTATTCTCCGTTATGAATTGATCATAACTTAGAATGAAGCACTTTTTGTAATCGTTTAATTGCATTGGTAAAATTCTTAATTCACGCTTAATCGGTAGCTAGCTTTCCAGTTTCTGATCTTAAGGGATGACTGTCCCCTCGTTGGTTAAATATAATACTTTAAGTCGCCGCTCAGGGTGAATACTGTCTTAAGCTGGAATTTTTCGTTTTTTCCTCTTTGGCTTGATTATAAAACTACTATATTTATAGGCTTTATAGACAATTTATGGCCACTGCAAGGTGCTGGCTTATTCTAGCCTTAGCGCTCACATCCCTGAACGCTCTCGCACAAACCAAGAAGTATCACCATAATGTTTTCTGGGGTCGTGTGATCCTGGCGGATAACATTACAAAGCGATTGCGTACCGAACTGTGGATACAAAAACGGACACAAGATACCGAGCCTGGCAGCAACATGTTTGATGCGGATCAGTTTGATAGCTATTGGTTATGGTTCACGTATAGTGTTAACAAAAATTTAAAGGTTAGTTTATCTCCCTTTGGCTACTTCGAGTCTTACGTCTTATACACGAATCCGTCAGACCTGGAACGATCACCGGTGAAGGAATTTCGATACACCCTTCGGATAGAAAATGAGCAAAAATTCAAATTTATTAATTACAGTAACCGGTATTCATTTGAGTATCGTACCCGTGATCTTTCCAATACAGGAAACTATGAACCTAACTGGCGCTTTCGCTATATGGCTAGGTTTGAAAAGCCAATTAAAGGTGACTGGCTAAATGACAAAGCATTTAGTGTGATTGCGTATGATGAAATTATGTTGCAATTCGGTAAGGCCGTAAAGGACAATCCCAATGTCTTCGACCAAAACCGAATTTACCTGGGAGTGAGTTATCAGCTTTTCGATAATATTAAGATTGCGCCGGGGTATTTGTTTACCATTCAGCAGCGGCCCTCCGGCAAAGAATTTGACTATATCAATACGTTTTGGGTTGTGCTCACTTTTGATAACGTGGTGAGTCAATTCATCCCAAAGCAAAAAGTGTAATGGTGGCTTATCTTCCCGGTTGCCAGACCTGGATATTTTGATGTTATAACATTTTAACAGCCGACATTCGCAACGGGATGTTCCTCGGCAGTATCTTCCACAATATGGTATCCAGACGGAAATCCGCTACCGCAAACCGCCGCATCGCCAGGAATCCCTGAATGGTATTCCCAACCACTATAATTTTTCAAAGAGCAGAAGAAATTCACCCTACAATACTTAGCTTGCCAATATCTTTTATCCATAGCGAACCGATCTTGAAACGGTAGTCAAAGTCTGAATGCATTTAGGTCGAATTAGCGAACGCATAAAAAAATAGCGCTATAAGAATAAAAACAATTTCTTAGCATTCAGGTAACGATGAAATACGTACTGTTCTACGCGATCTTACTTTGCGCAACAGCTCCAGCGATGGCGCAAACGCGATTTAACCTGTCCGCAGGATTACTGGGAAATCACCTCATCGTTTCGGAGGTTCCATCGTATATAAAAGTTAATGACTATCTATTGTATACGGAGGGAGTTCATATAGAGGGGAAGCAGACTCCGGGTTTTATGGTTGGAGTTGAAATTCAACGGCAGATTCGAAAATGGAATATCTACATGGGTGCTCACTTTGCTTATCAGCAAGCGCGTGTGACCTATTATAATGACAACCTCTTTTTTTACGACACCCAACCACCCTTCGAGGAACATCGATTTGCGATCGACATTAAGCAGAATTTTAACATGCTGCAAATTCCCTTGGGGATCATGATTCCCGCTTATCGCAAATTTTACGTTGACCTGGCGTTCAGAACGAACGCGGTGCTGTCGGTCAAAAAAACCGAAAAAGCGAATGATGCCGGGTTCGCATATCAATTGGTCTCCTTGCAACGAAGGGACGTCAACCAGTTTTTGTTCGAAGCATCGGCAGGTCTTGCTTACCAGACGTCAGGGTATACGGCGAAAGTAGTGTACAGCCGCGGCCTCAATCCGCTGCAGGAGAAATCTCGTAATTGTTACAACAACCTGATCCCGGCTGACCTCTATTTTTCAGGGATTAATCTTTCCATGGGAGTGAATATGAATCGATTATTTCCGTTTAACCGAAAATGATCCCTTCGGATCTACCGTCACATAGGTATTGTCTTCGTCAGCATGCGTGCTCCAGATCTTCCCCCGCAATGGAATGATCTCGTGATGATCCGTTGAGAGGTCACCGATAGCGAGCGTAAGCGGGGCATCAAATACTTCAGGCAGATCATTATCAAGGCTAACGGTAAAATTGTCGGCCCTTCCCGTGATGCGCACCCGGGTATTCTCTCTTTCGATTTTATATTTTGAAAGATTTCCGAACGTATCGATGTAGACGTCGTTCTGTGATGCCACTACGGTTTGGATAAAATCCTGCCACACCTCATAGGACATTGGGGCAAAACAATCGCCTATTCCGTGCGCAGTGGTAACGATCCATTTATGTCCGTCAATTCCTTCTTTCAATTCTTCTTTGAACGACCGGTTGTCGAAAAGAGGAATCATGTGACAAAATCCCGGTGGTGATATTTTTGTTGCGTAGTGATGCCTGAAAACGATATTGTCAGCTTGCGGGCTCGTACTGTGAAACGGATGCCCAAATGAAAACGGAGGTTTGCTAAGGTGGCTGGTGAGCACCAGGTAGCTCGAATCAATTTCGCGGTTTAGCAGGGCATTGTCTTGAACCGTTCCCAAATAGTAAGAATGTGTCATGGAATGATTTCCGACCTCGTGTCCGTTTGCAATGAGCGCATTCCATTTGTCCCATTCGTTTCGGGCAGAAGCGGCTCGAGCAATGATAAGGAACGTACCTTTTAAATTGTACTGGTCCAGGAGGGGAACGATCTTTGTAAAAACGGAAGGACAACCGTCGTCGAAGGTAATCGACAGCGCGGCAATTTTGTTTTCAGGATATTCCGTTACACGGACGGAAAAGGTATCCACGTCACCCTCACACGAGAGCAGCAAAAACACGAGAAGAAACCGAAATTTGACCATGTGCACACGGAGGGATGTAGTATTAAAGTTATCACCTTAGACACAGATTAAGCCTGAAAAGTCATAAATATTTGCAGCCTAGTCGATATTTTTATTTTCCTCGAAAAATTAAGGAGCGCCAGCTTTAAACCATTAAGAATAGGGTGCCACCCCTGGGATGCAGGTCCAAATCGGTGGCGGGCATCGCCAAGATGCAGAACACCTTGATATGTTTCCATAAAAGGATACTTTGGCTGCTGTCCCCCATATTGAAATTGCTGTCCCCTGATATTTAAGATAAACTTTCTAAAAGCGATACTTCTCCCGGTCTAAACATGTCGAATGTATTCCTGGAAGACAATCCGTTCAAGTCCGGCGATCGTGTTGTTGATTACTGCTCATGTTTGTTTGCTGTTCGGTTCAGTTTAAGACGGACCGGTATTCGCTTGCATGGGGGAGATTTTTTTCCAATCTTTCTTGTTTCCTAAACCAAGCATTGTGATGCCTGACGACCAGTTTCATTTTTCGGGAGCGCCCGAACCTCATCGTATACGGACCCTCCAAATACTGAAGCAACATCCCGAAGTGAAGGCTCTGATGGGGAAGAATCCGTTCACAAGCCTGGCGATCATCGGGCTGGTAGGGGCCATGGTCGGTCTTTCCTATTGGGTGAAAGACAGTGCGTGGTGGGTTGTCCTGCTGCTGGCCTACGGGGTTGGCGCATTTCTGAACCATTCGCTCTTCGTCATGATTCACGAGTGCTCACACTACTTATTGTTCCGCAGCAAGTCGCTGAACAACATCTTCGCCATCATCGCCAACCTGCCACACGTGGTCCCGTCCGCCATCTCGTTCAAGCGTTACCATATCAAGCACCATTCCTTTCAGGGTGTCCATGAGTTGGATGCCGACCTTCCCGACTTTTGGGAAGCGCGCCTGATTCGCAACTCCACTGCCGGCAAAGCGCTCTGGCTGTTGTTGTTCCCGTTCTTCCAGGTGACGAGAACGTTCCGGCTCAAGGAGATCAAACCGATAGATGGCTGGATCGTGACCAACTTTGTGGTCCAGGTTGCCTTCGACGTTGCTATCTGGAACTATTTCGGCCCCGGTGCACTGCTGTTCATGGTGTTGAGTTTCTTTTTCTCGGTAGGGCTTCATCCCCTGGGTGCACGGTGGATCCAGGAACACTATCTTACGCTGGACGAGAACCAGGAGACATACAGTTACTATGGCCCCCTGAATATCGTCGCCTTCAACGTGGGCTTTCACAACGAGCACCACGACTTTCCTTCGGTACCCTGGAACCGGTTGCCGCGGCTGAAGAAGCAGGCGCCGGCATTCTACGATACCCTGCTGTCGCATGCCTCGTGGACACGGCTCTTCTTTCGTTTCTTGTTTGATAAGAACATCTCGCTGTTTTCTCGCACGGTGCGCCAGGAGCGGGGCAAGGTAAAACTGACGGACGAATCGAAGCCGGACCTCGAGCTGGTAGAAGCGGAACGGAAACCACTGCCCGTAGAATCTGGTGGCACCCAATAGAACGAATGACCATGTTGGTCTTTCGGTTACTACCGCATTGTAAAATATTCACAATTAAAAAAAACGCCTTGGCCTCCAAGGCGTTTTTTATTTCATGGGAGCGAAACCAAACGTTTCGTTGGAGGCCGACCGGATCAAATATAAAGGCCAGGCAAAGCGCAGCACATTGTTTTGGTCTTCCCACACGGTTATAGCCAGCATGGAATCCCACCCACCATGACCTTGTTGATGTCGGACATAAATCAGTTAAAAATGTAAATCTGTTTTGTTGTTTTGTAACAACATTGCTGGTATTTGATCGATCATTGCGTAAATGAGGCCCAAGTGAACAAACAACATGAAAAGACAGGTCAAGATTGAATTGAGAAAGACGAGTAAACGTATGATTCGTCTTTCTGAGAAAGAGCAAGCCGTAGTCGATCAAAAGAACGTCGCTACTCAGGAGGACGATGAGCGCCGTCACCGTGAGGATGTTATGCATCTATCAACGGAAGATAGCGGAGCGTCCAATGGATAGCGTTGAGACAAAGATGATCTAAAAGAACAGGACAATGCCTGACCGATAGTACTAAAATAAAGATGACATGAAGACCGTAAAAAAAATAGGAATCTGGATGGATCACCAGAGTGCTCATTTGATTGAGTTTACAACAGATCCCATGGTGACGAAAACCATCGAGTCGAAATTTACACATGCGGTAAAGGAAGGTAGCCTTCACAAAGGTGAGAACGGTATGCACAACAAGGAACAGCACCAGCAGGCTGAATATTTTAAAGCACTCGGAGACACCATCAAACAATATGATTCGATTTTACTCTTTGGCCCAACCGACGCAAAGACCGAACTTTTTAACCTGCTCACAGCAAATCATCTATTTGCGAAAATTGAAATTAAGGTCAGGCAGTCCGACAAAATGACGGAGAACCAAGAACATGCCTTTGTTAAAGAATATTTCTCCGGAAGCCCTAAAGCACAAGGGTGATTTGTTGGGATGTGTCGGTGTGATGCAGCGAAAAATCACTGTGCTGTATAGTAAAGTGCACGCCATGAAGAATAGGAAAATGTTTCAGAGGGCATCGTGCTCTAGAACATTTTTGGATGGTCGTATTCGATGGTTTTTACGTCAAACTTTGCATAGGGATAGTCTCCTCGTTCCAGCCTCCAGGTAGCTTCACAATGGAAGGGTATGATGATTCCGTTTCGTTCTTTGTAATCAGACATGGAACAAAGCCATGTTTGTTTTTTGTCGTTGTCCATATAACGAAGCGTTTCCATTTGTGTGATTTCACCCAGGGCATTAATGGTCACCGTGAAGAATATAGTCACCGTTCCTGTGGTAAAAATCATTTTTGCTGCGTTGGAGTCGATGGGTTCCCAGACTATTCTTTCACTCGGCAATAAGTTGGTGGGAAACCAGACGGATTCGGCCAGCCATCGTTGGAGCTCTCCTTCATCGTAATTTTTCCCCTGACCGTCGGCTACTTTGAATAGTGATGCTATCCAAACCACTAATCTGCCTTTGTCGCCAATATACATATCTCGTGCGGTGAACAAGGCTGTAGTGCCCTTCCAGATGAATCCTGGTGTAACGGTGGTGAAGTACTGTTCTCCAGTAATATTCGTCCATTTCTTCTCAAGGCCGGGTTTGAATTGTCCATCGTGGGTGAGCCTCACATGACTGATATAAGCTTGCCCATTTCTTAAAACATGACGGAAATATCGCTGAAGGGGTTCTGGCAGACCGGCCAGTTGCGTATTTGAAAAGGTCTTATTCGAAAGGGTTTTGGATTGGGCAAACAGTTGCCTTACTTCTTTTCTGAATTGTAGAGATGAATTGATTTTGGCGATCAACAGGATCGCTTGTAGAAGTCCAATTATAAAAAGTAGAATGATCATTCTTTAGTTTTCATTAGCCCGTCACTAGCTGATACGCCAGTATCCCAAGAATAACAACAAACATGGTCGTGTAAATGCGTTTTGTATTTCGGGCCATCCAATTGGGTAAGTAGATGTCGAAATTATCGCTTGCCGAGGCAGAGTATTTCCGCGCAAGTAAAGTGAGAGGACAGGTTAATTTGAAGATCGCCAGGACGACCCCTTCCAACAGGACAGCACTAACACCCATCCAAACCCACATGTCAATTTTGTTGGTAGTTACGGCATAGAGGAGGTAGAATAAGATGATATTGAAACCTACCCAGATAACAGTATGAACAGTTTTGATGCCGGTTAGTTTCCATTCCATTCATGTATGTTCCATTTGTTGGAACCGTTAGTATTGACGAAAGCGTGACCGTACAATCGATCCTGGTCCAATGTACGAACTACGCTTCAGTTGCAGTGAATTTGTGTGATTGATGTAAACAACACCCGGAAATGTGCAAGGTTTCCGGCTTTGGAGATGATTTCTGTAATGACCACCCTGTCCAGTAAACTTTTTTCACGACTGGGGTATTACACCGGTTTTTAGCACCTGAAACGTTCGCCATTTTCTGAAACGGAAAAACTGTGGCAATCACGGAGAACCACGATTTGCAACGCTCCTTGTCAGACCATCACAACAGTCAGGCTACCTGCCTGTGAGCATAGTGCCATTACAAAAGTTGAAATGAACACATAATCTTACACCGAAAAAAGAAAACTATACTTAAGTGTTATTTTTAGTGATGTGCAAAACCCTGGTTGTCTTTTCATTCTTTTTTATGACGTTGTCGGTTACCTTTGCTCAAAGGCAATTCTGGGGTACGGCAAGTCAAGGTGGTGTTTACAACAATGGCTTTATCTTTAAAACCGATTCCATTGGCGATAACCTCGAGATCATTCACAACTTTCAAAGCACGGTGGATGGCGAAAACATTGGCGCGTTGCTCTATGCCAGCAACAATAAGTTGTATGGACTTGCTTCATCGGGCGGGCAAAATGCCGCAGGCGTTTTTGCAGGCGGTACATTTTTCGAGTACGACCTCGACACGGACCGGCTCCGTGTGATCGAACACTTCGGGCCTTCCAATACCGACTTGCCCAACGTCTTCTTGCCGAAAGGTGAAGGACTTGCCGGGCTCACAGAAGTTTCTCCGGGCGTGATCTATGGACTGATGAACCAGGGAAAATCTGTATTCTCTTACAACATGGCTACCGGGGCGATGAGCAAGCCGTTTACCCTTCCCACCTACCAGGGAGGAGCAACCAACAGCACGTTGCAAAACAGGATTGCCGAGGCGTTTTATAAAGCCGCGGATGGATACCTGTATGCGGCCACCTACACCAATTCAAGCTGCCCCATCCCCAACCCCAACATGGGTTCTATCCTCCGTCTGGACCCCGCCAACAATGCATTAACGGTCCGGTACAAAAGCAGTTGCCTCGTCGACGCCGGCTTTTCGTACAACGGCTACTTCGCCGAAGTGAATGGGAAACTTTATTCAACAACACTCTATGGTGGCACAAATAATCAAGGTGTGATCTATGAATATGCCCCGGCTACCAATACCTATACGAAGCGACATGATTTTGCAGGCTCGACGTATGGCTATGAAGCCTCCTCGCTGGTGGTCGCAAAGAACGGGAAGCTGTATGGTACAGCCTTCGGAGGTGGCGTGTCCGAAGCCAATCTCCCTGCAGGCGGTGGTATTCTCTACGAGTTTGACCTGACCACAAACACCTTTACAAAAAAACACGATTTCTTGCTGGGCGTCTCATGGCTTGGCGACATGGGGTCCTTTCCGAGGAGTCTGATCAGCAGCAAGAATGGAAAGCTATACGGCACCACGCAGTTCGGTGTGTTTGAGTATAACCCTGCTACAAGCGAGATCCGGATGGGCGGCCGTTTCTGGTCACTTGGTTTTGCAGCTTCGATGCTTCAAGTTTGCCGCAAACCGGCCTACCAATATCAATCCGTAACAGCATATAACATTTGCAGCGATGCAGCCTTCTCACTGGATCTTGCCAGCACAAATGCGACCACCGTTACTTGGAAACATGACAACGTAGTGGACGTATCGAAAACTACTCCGGAATTGAGCTTTACAGCATTCCAGGCAGCCGATGCAGGAACCTGGGTATGCACACTCACCAACGAATGTGGTACTACGGTTGCGCCGGCGATTACGCTTTCGCTCGGCGAGCCCGATCAGCCAACGATTACCGCGGATGGTCCGCTTACTTTTTGCGCAGGAGAGACGGTGACGCTCGCGGCACCAGAAGGCTTCAGCAGTTATGCGTGGTCAACGGGTGACACTTCACGAGAGATTATTGTAAGTGAAAGTGGAGCGTATACTGTAGTGGTAAACAATGGCTGTGAAAGCCCGGTATCGGAAGCCATTGCCGTGACAGTACTTAACGCACCTGGTCAGCCAGCGATTACCGCTGACGGTCAGCTTGCATTTTGCGCAGGAGAAACCGTGACGCTCGCGGCACCGCAAGGCTTCAGCGGATATGTGTGGTCGACGGGTGAGACTTCACGAGAGATCCTGGTGAGTGAGAGTGGAAGTTATACGGTAATGGTAAACAATGGGTGTGAAAGCCCGGTGTCGGAAGCAACTACCGTGACGGTACATAGCGTGCCTGGTCAGCCAGCGATTGCCGCGGATGGCCCGCTTACTTTTTGCGCAGGAGAAACCGTAGTGCTCGCCGCACCGGAAGGTTTCAGCGGTTATGCGTGGTCGACGGGTGACACTTCACAAGAGATCATGGTGAGTGAAAGTGGAGAGTATACCGTAGTTATAAACAACGGTTGTGAAAGCCCGGTGTCAAAAGCAACAACCGTGACGGTGCATGTCCTGCCGCCAACACCCACCGGAATTGAAGCACCGTCGGTCGACGTGTTAAAAGCTATTGGCACCAGTGAGCGCTACGAATGGACATTGAATGATGGTGTACTGGATGCGCAAACCTCCGAGATTCATGTTACAGAATCAGGACTTTATAAAGTGCGCAGTATAAGCACGGGAGGATGTCGCTCCACAGATTTTGCATCGCTTTCATTTATCGTGACGGGTCTGGAAACCAGCGCCGAAAATGCCATAGTGATCTACCCGAATCCAACTAAGGGCACTGTAAACGTGAAGGTCAGCAACAGCATGCGCGGTCAGACTGAAATATCGCTATACAATGCAACGGGAAGTCTGGTTCTTTCACAATCTATCCGCTTCAGCGAAGAAGCAAGCCCGATCCCTCTGGAGAATCTTCCGCCGGGTCTTTATAACATGATGCTCCGGAAAGATGAAAAAGTTGTTTTAAGAAAACTCATGATCCGGTAGGTTCATCTTTGAGGGCATTTGTGGTTGGGAGTTCGCCTACTGGGATGGAATGTTTGAAAAGAAAAGTGATTGTTCCTTTTCCAACATTAAAAATTTAGCTCCCATCAAAGGGAGCGGCGTTTGGTTGAGACGACGAGATAATTAAGCGTTAACGGTTTATCGATTGTGAAAAAATCAGCGAAATTATCGGACTCAACCAAAGCCATTCAATTCGCAAAGTTTAAGCAGACAGATTATTGCTCCTTATTCTTTGCTTCCTGAACCTCTGTTCTGATTTCTTGTGCCAGTGATTTCAAATCCTGCATGGCTTTTCTTACGCGTGTTCCGGCGGCGCCATTTTGTTTGTTGTAAAACTTATCCATATCGTCTTCCAAAGACGCGATCAGGGTTTTCAATTCCTCGAATTTCTTCATGTTTATGGTTGTTTTTAAGCGTACAAATCTGCGAAAATTGGTGCGTGATGCAAGGGTTAACAACGAATAAACTGATAGAAGTGTCCCAAGCCTGCCTGGAAAGTAAGGTCAAGGGACGTTGAAAGATTCACGGCCACCCGCCCTTCACGGGAAGGCTATCGGTAACACAAAGAGAAAGACGACATTAGGAGGAGAGCGCGCCATCCTTTCACAATCGATCATCATTTGCCTATCCCAGGGCAATTTCACTGCAAAATGCCCAAAATGCGGCGATTATAAGACCTATTCTCCGCAAATGAAGCGGTGAATAGATTGGAAATGCGGTGAATAATCGTGTTATTACCGCATAATTTGCGGAGAATGAGTATATATATCCATCTGTTAAAAGAGTGGCCGGCTTTCAAATGGGAAGATGAGAAGATCATTTTGCCGCTTTCCGCCATGCGACATAAGCAAGGCCGGCTGCTGGGGAAATTAGAAGGACTGGGTTTTCGCCTGCGGGAGGAGGCAACGCTGGAAACCTTAACACAGGATGTGATCAAGTCGAGCGAGATAGAAGGCGAGAAACTGCCCGCCGACCAGGTGCGCTCTTCTATTGCCCGGCGGTTGGGGATTGAAATTGCCGGGGAAGTGGCCGTTAGCCGGAATGTGGAAGGGATTGTGGAGATGATGCTCGATGCGACACAAAAATATAAGGAACCACTCACGGACGACCGGCTTTTTGGATGGCACGCTACTTTATTTCCCACCGGCCGAAGTGGTATGCATAAAATTAAAGTAGGTGCCTGGAGAGACGATGCCAATGGGCCCATGCAAGTGGTGTCGGGAGCCATGGGAAAAGAGCGCGTTCATTATGAAGCACCGGAGGCAACAAGACTCGGTGTTGAAATGAAGGCGTTTCTTCAATGGTTTAATGAAACGACAACCGGAGATCCTGTGTTGAAAGCCGCGATAGCCCATCTGTGGTTTGTTACCCTTCACCCTTTTGACGATGGCAACGGCCGGATAGCAAGAGCCATAGCAGATATGCAATTGGCAAGAGCCGATGGAAGCCGGCAGCGCTTCTACAGTATGTCTGCCCAAATTCAGAGAGAAAGAAACGTTTACTACGAAGTCCTGGAGAAAACACAGAAGGGGAATCTCGATATCACCAAGTGGTTGTTGTGGTTTTTCGATTGTCTTGACAGGGCCATCGCTTTGTCTGAAGAGAATTTATCGGGCGTGATTCATAAAGCAAAATTTTGGGAGTCACACCAGGCCGTCGCGCTTAACGAACGGCAGCGCAAAATGCTCAATACGTTTATGGATGGCTTTGAAGGCAAGCTAACCTCTTCGAAATGGGCAAAGATTACCCGCTGTTCTCCGGACACTGCATTGAGAGATATACAGGATTTGATTGAAAAAGGAATCCTCGAAAAAGACGAAGGAGGAGGAAGAAGCACGAGTTATAAACTAAGATTAGTTTAACTCGTGCGCATAGCCGGGGCGTAATATGAATAATTTTTCCTACACTCTGAACACGGCAATCAAACTCGCCAATACGGTCAGGGCAATTAAGGTCCAGTAAATTTTCTTTGGCAAGACCTTGCCGCTGTAGATCCCGCAAAAAGTTGAGATGATCACGAAGAGAACGGATTTTGGAATCACTTTGTAGAGATTCACCTGCGGGTATTTTAACATGACCAGGAAGATTCCGGTAATTAAAATGGTGATCCCTAAAAAGATCGTTTGTTTATGGAGTTGCTTTTCGGGCATGGGAAACAGCACAGCCAGTTGACCCAGGAAAAACAGAAATGCGATAAAGTGCACGATCAGCACGATGTTGAAAAGTGTCATGGGTTTGCTTTTTTAAAGTGGGTGATATAGTAAGATCCACAAGCCAGACAGATCAGCACGGCAACCAGGTGCGGATACAAATGACGGGTTGTAAAACCGGGCTGCGACAGAACAATGCAAAAGTCAGCCGCGGGGATAATTGACCCAGCCAGCAAGACGAAGCCTAAGGCACGCCATTCTTTTTGCCACAGGAGAATGAGAATAATTAATCCGGAGAAAAAGTCTCGAATGCCTTTGATGTACTGAAAAGAGAAGTCGCCGTTGGTCAGGGTGTTGATGCCAAAGTCTGTTTCGGCACCGGGAGGATCCAGGAAGAATCTCAGGCCGATGAAGAGCAGGCCGATACCCGAGAGGAGGCTAATCCAGAAGGTGGTTTGTTTTGCGATGTGTTTCATGGGTGATGAATTTTTTGTTGATACAAAATTCATCACCGTCCCACGGATTCTGATGCACCCAGGTTAATAAATCAGGAAACGGATAATCTTTTCCGGATCCGGCTGAGGGATTGTGGCTTTACGCCCACGTAGGAGGCTATATAATACTGGGACAGTCGCTGCTGCAAATCGGGATGTTGCCGGATGAATTTTTCGTAACGGAATTCCGGGGAGTCGGTGTAAAAAGAATTTCGCTCTTTCAGGGTTTGTATAAAAACCTGTTCGATGACAAGCCGTCCAAAGCGTTCGCCTTCCTTTAGTTGGGTGTAAAACTGCTGTAAGTCGTTTCGCGATATGACCAACAAGACGCAATCTTCCAATGCCTGGATGATCTGCAGCGATGGTGTTTGTGGTACGAAGCTTTCGTAGTTGGAGACAAAGTCATTTTCCTTGGAAAAGGCATACGTCTTTTCTTCGCCCTCGTCGTTGATGTAATACCGCACGATGCCCTTCGTTATAAAGCCAACGTGTTTGCACGTTTCACCTTCCGCTAAAAAGAAGTCTCCCTTCTTGTATTTTTTTTCTTTAAACAGATTCTGTATTAACTTCTTTTCAGCCGGACTAACGGTGATGAATTGTTCTATCACCTGTATTAAAGTAGCGATCATTCGATGATATTTTTTGCCAGCTTAATGCTCCTGGGTGGTTTGACAAAGCTAACGTTTTGACTTAAGCCTGCTCAATGTCTCTTGCGAAATATTTAGATAAGTCGCTACCATTTTGTTTGGTAAACGCTGGACAATTTTCGGATGGGTGTCCAGCAGTTGCTTATATCGTTCTGTCGCATCGAGGGTCAGGAACGACATGAGCCTGTTGGTGTTGTTTACGTAGGCGTTTTCCAGATAATGCCGGTAAAATTTTTCCCAGGAAGGAATGATTTCCAGCAGATGGTAAAAGTCTTTGTGTGAAATGGAAAGAAGTTTGGTAGGTTCCAATGCCTGGATAAATTCCAGGGAAGGCTCGTTGGAAATAAAGCTGCACAGTGCGGTCGCAAAATTATTTTCAAAGGCGATATACCGGGTTGCCTCCTGTCCGTCTTCCGTAATAAAAAATATGCGCAAACAACCCATGCCAACGAAAAAGGTCCGTTGGCTGGTTTGTCCCCGAATTACTAACAGTTCGTTTTTCTCAACTTCCTGCGGCTCGAAATAGGAAAGAATTTTCTCCAGTTCGTCGTCCGTGACCGTTATAATTCCTTTGATGTAGTGGATAAGTTTTTCTTGCATGGCGGAAGATAGGGAATCAACAAATTTACTAAACCCATGGCGTTTGCTAAGACTTGATGGTTATCTTCTCTGCTAATTTTCGGGCATTCGGAATGATGATAAACGCCGAGACATATGCCACCGGGACCATAACACTCCACGCTTTCAGAAATTTGAAAAACCAATCTTCTCCGAGGCCATAATTTCGCATTAACCCGACAAACGCCATAATTAACGTCATCGGAATGACAACAAACAATGTGTTGACGTACTTGAAATACTTTTTGTTCATTTTAGATTTCATTTAGTGTTTGATTGATGATGCAAAATTGCCTGGCCAGAAGGAGATTAGCTTTGACGTAGGTCAAAAAATAGAGAAGTCAAAAAATAAGTGAACGATATATACTCTTAGCGTACTAGAATCGACAAGGTATGCCTGTCTGGATCTTAGGCATTTAATGTTCTGTTTATCAGAAATTTAAAGTGAAAGCCCGTCATGCTGATCCGGGAGGGTTGCTTTCTTGTGGCGTGTTGTTATGGGATCAGAAGCCATCCCGGTGGGATCGTATATGAAGTTAACTTTTCATACTTTAGAGGAGTAACCGGGACGATTTTCGGTTCAATCTTTCAATCCTCAAATCCTAAAATGAACTCGAAAACAGACCATGCTTCCCTTCAACCGCTGCTCGATTATTTCGATGGTATTTTGCCCCTTACGCCTGGCGAGAAGCAACTCGTCCTGTCAAAATTTCATCCACACCTTTATTTGAAGAAGCAATATGCGTTGCAGCATGGAGACGTTTGCCAGTATTTCAACTTTATTGTTCGCGGGTGTCTGAGGCTCTATCAAGTGGACAACGAAGGTGCTGTCCATATTCTTCAATTTGCAACCGAAAATCACTGGATACTAGATCTGGCAAGCTTTCACAAGGGAACACCGTCAAAGCTTGACATCGATGCGTTGGAGGAAACGGTTGTGCTTCGCATTACCCGCAACGATTTGGTCGATCTCTACTTACACGGCCAGCAGTTCAATCGCATCTTCCGGGTGTTGCTGGAAAACAGCTTTATGCATCAGCAAGAGCGGTTGTCTCAACTTTTTAGCTCAACGGCAGAAGAGCGATACCAGTCTTTTCTGGAAACCTATCCGCACCTTCTCACGCGGCTCTCGCAGGTGCAAATCGCGTCCTACCTGGGCGTTACGCCCGAATTTTTGAGTCGCATCCGGAGCAAAATGGCGAAGGGGTGAGGCCCGTCTTAACCTAGATCAATACTTTTTCTTAAACCAGGTCAATACGCTTTCTTAAACTTGATCATTGGGTGACCCCGTGGAGTGTTGTTGCTTTGTATCGTCAATCACAAACAATAACATTTTAAAATCTAAAAATTATGTCAACCAACAAATCAAAAATCGCCGTCATTGGCCTGGGACGCATTGGCAAAGTAGTGGCCACCAATTTGATCGAAGGAAACCGACCCGTTATCGTCGCCAGCAGAAAAATTCAGGATGCAAAATCATTTGCCCAGCAAGCCGGGAATTTAGCAACGGCCCTGGAGGTCTCCGATGCCATAAAGGAGGCAGACATCGTTGTTTTGTCCGTGTCGTTTGGAACTATTAAGGAGTTGTTGAGCAGTCGGGCTTCTGAGTTTAAGGGTAAGATCATCATCGATCCTTCCAATCCCATTGCTCCGGATGGTAATGGCGGATTCAAGAAGATCGTGGGCGAAAAGGAATCGGCGGGTGAAATAATCGCGGGGTTGTTGCCGGCGGGTGCAACGTTGGTGAAGGCCTTCGGCACGTTAAGCGCGGCCTCGCTGTCGAGTGCCTCCAGGAGGAAGCCCGATGCTGCCGTGTTGTTCTATGCTTCAGATGACGCCGGCGTTAATGGCAAGATTGAAGAATTGATTAAAGACAGTGGCTTTGATCCCGTGCATGTTGGTGGTATAGATCAGTCCATCCGCATTGAGGTCTTTGGAGACCTCCATGAATTCGGGGCGATTGGTAAAGTCGTTACATTGGCCGAAGTAGAAGCCAAAGTTTAAAATGCCCGAGGCTTATCGAAACGAAAACTGGAACGACTATGTCAACAGAAAAAAATAAACTTGTCATGAACCGCTTTGTCGAGTTCATCAACACGGCTGACGAGAAATTGGCGCAGGAACTTATTAGCGCGAATGCGAGATTCTATGCCCCGGGAAGCCCTGAGCCTATGCAAGGCCCCGCGGGATATCTAGCCATCATTGGCATGATGCGAAGTGGTTTCCCGGATATTCAATGGACACTGGAAGAAACCGTTGTGGAGGGTGATAAAGTCGCTGCTCGTTTTATGATGCGCGGCACGCACCGGGGATCTTTCTTTGGCGTTCCTCCAACCGGAAAATCCATTGCCGTGCAGGCCATGAACTTCTATCGTCTTTCGAATGGACAGTTTATTGAAGAGTATGGCATGCCCGATAGGATGGGATTGATGCAACAAATTGGCGGCTTGCCTGTTTGAAAACTTCACCGGATATGAAAATGAAAGTCTTCATGCTAACCTTTCTGGCTTGTTGCGCGCTCTGCTCCATGAAGCTGAGCGCGCAGCCCTTCCATTTTGCGGAAGACAAACTGGTTGGCGTCAACGTAACGATGTCGGTCGAGACGTTGGAGGATAAAAGTGTTGTGCGGGTGATAAAGGATTCTGCTGTCAAAGAAGTTGATGAACCTACTTTTGTCAAACTGAAAGGGGTGGAATTCAAAGACGGCACGATCGAGGTCAGGGTGCTGAGCAAACTCCAACCCACTGCCCCCGAGCTTGCGCGTGGATTCATTGGAGTCGCGTTTAGAGTCAATGATGATAATTCAAAATTTGAATGCATCTATATTCGTCCGACGAACGGAAGAGATAGCAATCAAGTTAGAAGGAATCATTCTATTCAGTACTTCTCTTACCCCGACTATAAATTTAACCGGCTTAGAAAAGATGCTCCGGAACAATATGAGTCCTATGCGGATATGGGACTAAATGAATGGATCAAATTGAGGATCGTTGTGAAAGGCCTGCAAGCCAAGCTATTCCTAAACGACCACCCGGAACCCTCGCTCATAGTAAACGACCTAAAGCATGGTGCCGGGCTTTCTGGAGCCATTGGTTTGTGGGTCGACGTGGGGACGGATGGCTTTTTTTCTGATTTGAAAATTTCGAAGTAACTTCCCTTAGTTTGGAAACATAGCTCGAGATTTAAAAATGAAAACCTATACCCCATTTTCTTCCGAATACCTGGACGAGGTGTTTAGAAATGTGTACATCACGATAAGCATAATAGGATCCCGAGTGCTTATTCTGACGTGTATGACTTGCATCGCGACGCTATTCTCTTTTGGAAGCGCCTTTGCCCAAACGAAAGGCCAAATGGTTCGCCTGGCAAAACTTCAGATCGATCCGACCCGGTTGGAAAGCTATAAGGCCGCATTGAAAGAAGAAATCGAGGCGTCTGTGCGCCTCGAACCGGGAGTGCTGACTTTGTATGCCGTTTCTGAAAAGGACCATCCCACCCACATCACGATTCTGGAAATCTATGCCGATACGACGGCGTACAAAGCGCATTTGCAAACCCCTCATTTTTTAAAATACAAAGCGGGAACAAAGGATATGGTCAAGTCCCTTGAGCTTGTCGAGACTGTCCCGCTTGTGCCGGGGATGAAGATAAAGTGATGTTCAACCCTTGGTGCAGCGATTGGCGGGTAACAATTCTCCCAGAGCTTTTCTTCACCTTAAGAATTCCTTAAGATTTTCCAATGCATGGTTCACAACCCTTGATGCCTTCCCATCGTAAGGATAGACCGGGACTGAACCAACCGGTTGCATAATTGTTTATGTGACCAAACCGGTTACAGATCATCTAAAGGCTGATCAGTTCATTCAGCGTTCTGAACCCTACGCGATGAACGGTAAATTTTGGGGCTTTCTGTGTATTTCAAACGATTTCATTATCATCGCTTTGAGCCTTTGATCTCCGGTGGGTCGAGTTGGGGTGGAGAATGATGTCTGTTTGGAGGCGAAAAATTTAAAGAAAAAAGTGATGGGGTGCGTTCGTTTGCATAGACCATATAAAAAATAAGTGCTTGCCTGTATAGGCTTCTTTATATAAGTTTACGGTTTGATGAAAAAGTTTATCGTCAAGTTTTTTCTTTCCTTGTGTGTCCTCCTGGCGGGGGGGTATGGTCAACTGCACGCCTACGCGTATCAGGACTGTGTTTGCTTCTCGCCGATAAAGGTCCCTAAAAAGTCGGAAGAAGCTAATTTTTGCCCCGTTCGAAATAGCTCCGCTGCCTTTATCATCCAGTCGGCTGCGACCGGCAAAGAGAATCCGACCTACAGAATAGACATCGCGGAAAAGGAAGCCGAAGAATATGAATCGGCCTCTTCCAGGAAACACCTTGAAATCAGCAACTACTTCACCACGCTCTTTGATGCGCAAGCGGCCGGAAATCTCTTCGGCGACATAAAGAGCTTGCCGTTCTGCAATCATTTTTCTTATATCTCCTTCTACAGGTGCTATCTCGTGCTCCAGGTTTTCCGGATCTGATGTAGACCCTGCGTAGGCAATTTCAGATTGCCGAACCTTCCCATCGGTGTTTTTATTGCGGATCATCCCCCTGGCATTACGCTAAACAGGATGGCTCAAATGTGTTGTGTTACACACACACCGTCCAGGAAAATTTATCAACAAAAAACCATATCGTTTTAATGCGGATTATTATGCTGAGAATTCCCATGTTCATGTTTGCTGGCTTGTGCATCGTGTTGTGCTATACAGGCTGTGAGTCGAAAAAAGAAGAAAAGGAAGAAGAAATCAAGTTTTTGGTTACCGCCCCTTTGAAGCAAGACACGTTGGTCACCCGAGAATATGTATGTCAGATCCATGCCATACAGCACATCGAGATGCGAGCCCTGGAAAAAGGGTATTTGCAGAAAATTTTTGTGGACGAAGGACAGTCCGTAAAACAAGGACAGCAGATGTTTCAAATTATGCCCCTGCTGTACCAGGCCGAAAAACAAAAAGCACAAGCCGAGGCCAACTTTGCTGAAATAGAGTACAAGAACACAAAGTCACTGGCGGATAGCAATGTCGTATCAAAAAATGAACTGTCTTTGGCCAAGGCCAAATTTGACAAGGCCAATGCCGAGCTGGCACTCGCCCAGGTTCATTTAGGGTTTACGGATATCAGGGCGCCTTTTAATGGCATCATGGACCACTTCCAGGTGCGACTGGGCAGTCTTGTAGACGAAGGAGATTTGCTGACCACGCTGTCGGACAACAGCAAGATGTGGGTCTACTTCAATGTTCCCGAAGCGGAATACCTGAACTATAAAACCAAGGCGAAGAAAGATAGTCTGATGAAAGTGGACCTGATCATGGCAAACCACCAGATGTTCGACTATCCCGGCATCGTTCAGACCATCGAAGCGGACTTCAACAATGAAACGGGGAACATTGCTTTCCGGGCAACCTTCCCGAATCCGAAAGGGCTGCTGCGGCACGGTGAAACCGGCAGCGTACAAATGACGGTGCCGCTGAAAAATGCGCTACTCATCCCTCAGAAAGCGACTTTCGAAATCCTTGAAAAGAAATATGTTTTCGTGGTGGGTAAAGACAATGTGGTGAAGCAAAGAGAAATAAAAATTCTGGCAGAAATGCCCGATCTATATGCCGTCAAAGAAGGATTAGCTGAAAACGAGAGGATACTTCTGGAGGGATTGAGAAAGGTTCGCGACAATGATAAGATAGCGTACGACTATCAGGATCCCAAGACGGTGATCCCGCACTTGAGAGTATATGCCGAGTAATGTAAGTATCCTAAAACAGCAAAGAAATGTTTAGTAAATTCATTCACAGGCCGGTACTTGCTATCGTCATATCGCTCGTTATCGTCTTCATCGGTATACTGGCGATCAATACCCTGCCGAAATCACAGTTCCCTGAAATTGCGCCGCCCGTGGTGATGGTGAGTGCATCGTATCCCGGTGCGAGTGCCAAAGTGCTCACGGAATCGGTTCTCATCCCACTCGAACAAGCCATCAACGGTGTTTGGGGCATGCGCTACATGACATCGGATGCTACCAGCGCCGGTGAAGCCAACATCCAGATTGTATTCAACCTGGGCACCGATCCCGACCAGGCCCTGGTGCAAGTGAACACCCGGATTGCCCAGGTGTTGAACCGCTTGCCCGTACTGGTTCAACGCGAAGGTGTGATCGTTAACCGGATCATGAACAGTATGTTGATGTACGTTAACCTTTACAGTAAGGATAAGAACGCCGACATGAAGTTCTTGTTCAACTTCGCGGGCGTTAACATGATCCCCGAACTGCAACGGATCAACGGTATCGGACAAGCCCGGATCCTGGGTAGTCGCCAATATGCCATGCGTGTCTGGTTAAAACCCGATCGGATGCGGGCGTATAACGTCTCGGCCGATGAAGTGATGGAGGCGCTTGCCGATCAAAGTGTGATCGGTTCGCCCGGTCGTATAGGTCGAGCCGATAGCAAACGCGCCGAGGCGCTCGAATACGTTTTGACATACCAGGGAAGGTTCAATAAACCGGAGCAGTATGGAGATGTTATTCTCAAGAGCAATCCAAACGGAGAAATTCTTCATTTGAAAGACGTGGCCAACGTGGAGTTGGGGAGCGAGTACTATGATATTTACTCCAACTTGAATGGTTTCCCATCGGCCGCTATCGTATTGAAGCAGACGTATGGCAGTAACGCCACCGAAGTAATTGCAAAAGTAAAAGCCAAGCTGGACGAACTTAAAAAGAGTTCATTCCCTCCGGGTATGGAGTATGAGATCAGTTATGACGTTTCCAACTTCTTGGATGCGTCTACCGAGAATGTCATCCACACCTTGAGAGACGCCTTTATACTCGTGGCGTTGGTAGTGTTCGTATTCCTTGGCGACTGGCGATCGACCCTTATCCCGACGCTGGCCGTGCCGATCTCGCTGATCGGGGCCTTTATGTTCATGCAGCTTTTCGGACTCACCATCAACATGATCACGCTCTTTGCGCTCGTGTTGGCGATTGGTGTGGTGGTCGATGATGCGATTGTGGTGGTGGAGGCCGTGCACGCGAAGATGGCGGAGGAACACCTATCGCCCTACAAAGCCGTGCAAAAAGTTCTTGGCGAGATCAGCGGCGCCGTTATCGCCATCACCTTATTGATGACCGCCGTATTTGTTCCGGTGGCCTTTATGTCGGGTCCTGTGGGTGTATTCTACCGGCAGTTCTCCATCACGATGGCCAGCGCCATCATTCTTTCCGGTATCGTGGCCCTTACCGTTACACCGGTTCTTTGCGCCATGATCTTGAAGAATACGCACGGACAACCCCGTAAGAGAAACTGGTTGAACCGGTCGCTCGACAGTTTTAACAATGTGTTTGAAAGGGTGACCGGAAAGTATGTCGGTCTGCTCAGACTGATCGCACACCGAAGGGTGGTCACGATCGGGTTGTGGGTTGTTTTTGCATTGGGAATATTTGCGATCACCGCCAATTTGCCGGCGGGCTTTATTCCTAGCGAAGACCAGGGGATGATCTATGCCATCATCCAGACACCTCCGGGTTCGACGCTTGAACGAACCAACGATATATCGCGTAAACTGCAGACCATTGCCGAGGAAGTGGAAGGTATAAAATCCGTTTCAGCATTGGCGGGCTACGAGGTGCTCACCGAAGGCCGCGGCTCGAACGCAGGAACGTGTTTGATCAACTTGAAACCGTGGTCAGAACGCGAACACTCCGTTTCGGAGATCATTCTTGAACTGGAGGAAAGAGCCAAGGAAATCCCCGGGGCCACCATAGAATTCTTCGATCCGCCGGCTGTACCCGGCTACGGTGCTGCGGGCGGCTTTGCTTTACAACTGTTGGACAAAACCAATTCGGGTGACTATGTGCAGCTCGAAAAAGTGAAAAATGATTTCATGGCCCAACTGGAGAAACGCAAAGAGATCACGGGCTTGTTCACCTTTTTCAGTGCCAACTATCCCCAATATGAGATCAAGATCGACAACCAATTGGCGATGCAAAAAGGCGTCTCCATTGGCAAGGCGATGAACACGCTTTCTATTTTGATCGGTAGTACCTATGAACTCGGTTTCATCAAATACCAACGCTTCTTCAAAGTGTTTGTGCAGTCCTCGCCGGAATACCGGAAGTTGCCCGAAGATGTTTTGAACATGTGGGTGAAAAATGATCGTGATGAAATGGTTCCCTTTTCGGCCTTCATGAAAATTGAAAAAACGCAAGGCCCCAATGAAATCAACCGCTATAATATGTACACCACGGCGGCCATCAGAGGGGGTCCGGCAAAAGGATATAGTAGCGGTGAGGCAATCAAAGCGGTACAAGAAGTAGCGAAGACATTGCCCCGGGGTTTTGACATCGACTGGGCGGCGCTTTCATACGACGAGGTTCGGCGTGGAAACGAGGCAGTTGTGATCTTCCTCATCGTGTTGGCGTTTGTTTACCTGGTGCTTGCCGCGCAGTACGAAAGCTTCATCATTCCCTTGGCCGTTGTGCTTTCACTTCCGCCCGGGGTGTTCGGATCGTTTATGTTGATCAAGTCGATGGGACTGGCCAACGACATTTATGCCCAGGTGGGTCTGGTGATGTTGGTTGGTTTGCTCGGTAAGAATGCCGTGTTGATCGTGGAATTTGCCATGCAGAAACACCATCAGGGAGCCACCGTGCTCGACGCAGCGATCGAAGGTGCCAAGGTGCGCTTCCGCCCGATCTTGATGACGTCGTTTGCCTTTATCGCGGGTTTGATTCCGCTGGTTCTCGCTCACGGCCCCGGTGCCATTGGTAACCGTACCATCGGTTCGTCTGCGCTCGGCGGTATGCTTTTCGGAACCATTTTCGGGGTGATCATCGTCCCCGGCTTATACTACATATTCGGCACCATGGCTGCAGGCCGGAAGCTGATTAAAGATGAAGATGAAGATTCGTTAACTGAAAACCTTGTCCACCAAATGGACAATTTTCCTCAAACCGAAGATCGTGATGACCATGCGCATTAAAAGAATAATGAAGTACGTAGGGATAACGGGTATCGTCCTGCTTTTTACCGCCTGCACTGGCCCCGCGTTGGTTACAAAGAAAGAGAGTAAAGCAACGCCTGCGGGTTATACAAGCTCACAGGACACGACCAATACGGCAAAGGTCAAGTGGAAGGAATTTTTTACCGACCCTTACCTGGTGACGTTGATCGATACGGCGCTGAGAAACAACCAGGAGTTGAACATCACGCTGCAGGAAATCGAGATTGCCCGCAATGAAGTACGCGCCAGAAAAGGGGAGTACTTGCCTTTTGTTGGTTTACGAGGTGGTGCTGCTGTCGACAAAGTCGGCCGCTACACCAACACGGGTGCCAGCGAAGAAGCCAACGAGATTAAACCTGGAACAAAGACACCCGATCCTTTACAGGATTATCTGCTCGGTGCCTTTGCAACCTGGGAGGTGGATATCTGGCACAAGCTGCGCAATGCTAAAAAAGCGGCGGTGAGCCGGTACCTGGGTTCCGTGGAAGGAAAAAATTTCATGGTCACGAACCTGATCGCCGAAATCGCTAATTCGTATTACGAACTGCTGGCCCTCGACAATCAGCTGGAGATCTTAAAGCAGAACATCGAGATCCAGAGCAACGCGCTGGAAATAGTAAGGCTGCAGAAAGAAGCTACCCGTGTTACTGAACTGGCCGTACGCCGGTTTGAAGCCCAGGTGCTCAACACAAAAAGCAAACAGTACACCATTCAGCAAAGTATCATCGAGACGGAGAACCGGATCAACTTCCTGGTGGGTAGATACCCGAGGCCTATTCCAAGGAATTCTCAGGGCTTCAATAGTTTAGTGCCAGGTACCATCTATGCAGGTATCCCATCGCAGTTATTACAAAACCGGCCCGACATCAGACAGGCCGAGCTGAACCTGGTGGCAGCCAAGCTGAATGTGAAGTCGGCCAAAGCCAACTTTTATCCTTCGCTGCGCATTTTCGCAGGCGTTGGTTATGAGGCATTCAATCCCGCTTATTTGATCACAACACCCGAATCCATGCTGTATTCCATCGCTGGAGAGCTGACGGCGCCGTTGGTCAACCGGAACGCGATCAAAGCAACGTATTATAGTGCCAATGCCCGGCAGATACAGGCCGTTTATGACTATGAACGTACGATCCTGAACGCCTACATCGAGGTGGCCAACCAGGTGTCGAAGATCAGCAACCTGGAAAGAAGCTATGATTTGAAGTCGCAGGAAGTGCAAGCCCTCACCCAGTCGATCACGATTTCCAATAACCTTTTCAGATCGGCACGGGCTGACTACATGGAAGTGCTGCTGACCCAACGCGATGCACTGGAATCAAGATTTGAACTGATTGAAACCAAAAAGCAGCAAATGAATGCCATGGTGAATATCTACCAGGCATTGGGCGGCGGATGGAATCAATGATGAAGTTTTAAAAAATTGGCTGTTCAGAAAACAATCAAAAGATTGTAGCACTGGATCGCTGGAGAGAGAGCCTTTGAAGTCCACGGACTTTGAAGGCTTTTTTTATTTATGTCCTTTTCGTAGCGGCGCAAAGAGGGTTTAAAACTACTCCCAGTGTCACCGTTGCGATAGATTGTCATCCTTGTCATGGGTTCATTCTGGACAGTCCTGGAAGCGGTTTTAAAAAAAAACGGGTTTTATGTCATATTTTCAGATCTCAGGTCACTAAGAATGCAAGGATCAAATATTGCGCATGGATCAGAAACTTGAAGACACCTTTCTAAAGGCGTTAGAGCAAAATCAGCAGAAGCTGCTCAGGATTTGCTCTGTTTATGCCGAAGACGCCGACGACAAAAAAGACCTTTTCCAGGAAGCGTTGATCAACATCTGGCAGGCTATGCCCTCCTTTGAGGAAAAATCTTCGCTCAGCACCTGGATGTTTAGAATAACCCTAAACGTCTGTCTTCGCCTGCAATCCAGGCAGGTGAAAAAACGAGACCGGTTCCTGAAGATGGATAGCGTCCGGATAGAAAACATGGCCACCGAAGAAACCCGTGGTGAAGATCATGAACGACTGGTGAAGCTCAGAACCTGCATCAAAAAACTCAACCATGCCGACAGGGCGGTCATCACACTCTATCTGGAGGAGTTGCCCTATAAAGAGATCTCCGAAATCACGGGCCTGACGGAAAATCATGTCGCGGTGATGATCAAAAGAACTAAGGAAAAATTGTTGAACTGTATAATCGAAAGGTCATGATGGAAGATGAATTGATAAAAATCTGGCAATCGTCTCCGAACCAGGAGCGTGTTAAGTTTGAGAAATCGCGTTTGATGATGGAGGTGCAATCGACTTTGGATGATCTTCATAAAAAGATAAAATATCGGGATGCCATGGAACAGATAGCAGTGATCGTGGGAATCCCCATATTCGCTTATTATGCTTACCACATTCCATTTGTCCTGACAAAAATCGCTTCTGTGCTGATCATTTTTTGGGGCATATTCGTGATCATTCAGATACGACGTGCAAAAAGATACAAACCCAGTGCGTTCACGGAAACCTACCTTGAATATTTATATAAGACCAGGGAATATCTTAAGATCCAAAAGCAGTTGTTGGACAGCGTACTTTACTGGTACATTTTGCCCGCAATGACCCTCATATTCCTGTTCATCCTGGGGCCCGGGATCGCTGGGCGATTGCCGAAAATAGTGAAAATGGGAGTGATAAATGTTGCTATAGCAGCGGCCACGTACTTCTTAAATAAAAGCGCGGTAAAAAAACAATTGATACCCAGGCTGGAGAAAATTGACGCACTCATCAAAGTGATGGAGAAATCATAATACGAGTGCGTCATTTGCTGCATAGTGTCGGAATACTATCCTGGCAGGAATTTTTGAAAACCTTCCGTATCAAAGAAAATAGTCAAAGCATCCAACTGGCCATTCTTGACGCTCCAGAGTTCCGCCACATTGGCGTTGATGCTTTTTCCATTAGGAAAAACATAGTCATAGTTGGCCAGCACGAAGGCCCCATCTTCCGACGTGAAGATTTCTTTCGGACGCATGTCGGTAAAGAGCGCGCTAAACCGCTTAATGATGTCAATGTAGGCTTGCTTGCCCACGATGGGTTCTGTCTTCGTCATATCTCCTCCGATAAATTTGAAATCATCGGCAATGGTCGCTTCCCAACCTTGTTTTTTTGCAAAGCCCTTGTAATAGGAGTCCAGAAGTTCTTTTGTGGTCATGGCGTTTGTTTTTTTTTTTAGCAAAACTAGTGTCGCGTTCCAAAGAATCAGGGGTGCTAAATGGACATTGTGATGGGTTGATTTGGACAGGCCTGTTTTTTATCTTTAACGACAAGATGAATCCCTATGAAACAGCTAACCATTCTCGTTCCGAACGGATACCACAATCTTAGCAGTGTTGTGGGCTCCTATGAAGTGTTCTTAAAAGCAAATGCTTTTTATCAAAGCCTCGGGAGAAAACCGGTATTCAAAATAACGCTGGCCAGCACTTCGAAAACGGTGAAGTTGCATGACAATTTATTTGCCATAAAACCCCACGCGCATATTGCAAAGATCGCCCGCACCGACTTGATCATTATCCCGGCCGTACGCCCTGACTTCTCGCAGAACATCCGGCAAGTCAAAGTCCTTCGTAACTGGTTGGTTGAGATGCACGACAAGGGGGCTGAAATTGCCAGCATTTGCACGGGCGCTTTTCTCCTCGCTTCCACGGGCTTGCTGGAGAGCAAGAGTTGCTCCACACACTGGATGGCTGCTGATGAATTCAGGCAAATGTTTCCCGGCGTAAATCTTGGTACCGATAAACTGATCACCGACGAAGATGGTATATATACCAATGGCGGCGCATTTTCATTTTTAAACCTGTTGCTTTACCTGGTGGAGAAATATTATGATCGCCAAACGGCAATTTATTGTTCAAAGATCTTTCAAGTCGATATCGACCGACAGAGTCAGTCGCCGTTCACCATTTTCTCTACGCAGAAAAAACACGGGGATGAAGTGGTAAAAAAAGCGCAGGTGCATTTTGAAAACAAGCTGAGCGAGAAAATTTCCATGGGAGATCTTTCCTCAAAGCTCAACGTGAGCAGACGGAACTTTGATAGACGCTTTATTAAAGCAACCGGCAATACGCCCGTGGAATATTTGCAGCGGGCAAAGATAGAGGCGGCAAAGAAAGCATTGGAGACAAGTCGCAAAAATGTGAACGAGGTGATGTATGATGTGGGCTATTCCGATATTAAAGCCTTCCGGGAAGTGTTTAGAAAAATAACCGGAATGTCGCCATTGGATTACAGGAATAAGTATAACAAGGAGGCGGCGATTTGAGCCCGTGGGACAGAAGGGATTTTTGAGCGAACAGTCCTTCGGATAAAAAATCTTTGGGTTTTAAGGGAAGCGATATAAAAATGGGCCAAATCAAATAATAGTCATTGGCGGAGAGCAAATTGATCTATATATTGACTGGAAAGGAATACTCCCCCCCATGAAAAAAATATTCTTCAATTTGTTAGTGGCCCTGGCCTGCGTGACCATGATCAATTGCAGTAAGCCGGCCAAGAAGCTCCCTCGAATTGCCATTGCAGGCCTGGCTATCGAGTCCAGCACATTTTCCCCAGCCTTAACGCATGAAGAAGCATTTCATGCCAAAATAGGGGATACCATTTTGTCTTCGTATTCATTTTTGGCTGCCGATTCGCTGGATCGTAAAAGAGCGCAATGGTTTCCGGCTTTGATCGGACGCGCTTTGCCTGGCGGAGTGGTAACACGGGAGGCGTATGAGTCATTAGTAAAGCAGACACTAGACTTGCTGAAGAAAGATCTTCCCTATGATGGCTTGTTTTTTGACATCCATGGGGCCATGAGCGTAGTCGGTCTCGACGACCCGGAAGGTGATCTGATTGTGCGTATACGGGAAGTGGTTGGAAACGAAACGATCATTTCGACGTCCATGGATTTGCATGGAAACGTTTCCTGGCGGCTTGCTCAAAATAGTGACCTGATCACCTGTTACCGGATGGCTCCGCACGAAGACGCTGTGCAATCCGATAAGCGGGCTGTAGATAATCTATTGGCAAGAATCGAAACCGGCAAAGGTAAGCCGGCTTACAAAGCATACGTCGCGGTACCGATTCTGTTGCCAGGAGAAAAGACCAGCACCAGGGTTGATCCCGGAAAGAGTTTATATGCGCAGGTGGCACCCGCCGCTTCGCAGGAGGGTGTAACCGACGCAGCGATCTGGATCGGCTATGCCTGGGCGGACGAACCCCGCAATCACGCCGTCGTGATGGTGACCGGTGACGACAAAACGAAAGTGACCAAAGCCGCGGAGGACCTTGCCAAAAGTTTTTGGAACGTGAGAAAAGAATTCGCATTCATAGCGGCCACCGCTTCACTAAAAGAAGCTTTGGATAAAGCCGTGGTCAGCGACAAACATCCCTTTATGATCAGCGACATGGGCGACAACCCAACGGCAGGCGGAGCTGGCGATGTTACCTGGACGTTGAATGAGATCCTGAAACGTCCCGAGTTCAAAACTGAGAAAGGCCCTTCTCTTATCTATGCCTCTCTCCCCGGACCGGAGCTTGTAGAGAAAGCGATTCAAGCCGGAGTAGGAGGAAAGGTGGATGGCTATGCGGGCGCTGCGATCGATTCACGTTTTTCGCCGCCCGTGAGGTTAACAGGAATTGTAAAGTCCATCGAGCAGGGAGATGAACATGCGGAAACTGAGGTGGTGGTGAAAGTCGGAAGCGTAAATGTCATCGTGACCAAAAAACGCAAACCCTATCACCGGGAGATAGATTTTACGAGGCTTGGCTTGAATCCGCGGAAGACGGACATCGTGGTGGTGAAACTCGGCTACCTCGTGCCGGAACTCTACGACATGCGCGCTGACTGGATCATGGCGTTAACACCCGGTGGTGTTGACCAGGATCTTGAACGATTGCCTTTCAAAAGGATCGAACGTCCCATGTTTCCATTCGACAAAGATATGGCTGACCCGGATCTCAGTGCGAAGCTGGTGCCGTTGTCCGGCGCTAAGTAAGGCGATAAATTGTACTAGAGAAAAAGCACCCCGAAAGGTGCTTTTTTTTCTTTTGATATTATTTGTATTGTTAAGCGTTCAACCTTTGATTTGATGATAATGAACCAATACAGGATATATGTTTGCACGGGAAGAAGTATCGCGTACTAAGCACGAATTCTGGACTGCTTTTGGCAGATACATGAACCCGGTTCTTTCTGCTGAAGGCATGAAGGTTAACTGGGTGAACTATCATACAAAAATAAAAGGCGTGCACTTCCGCATGGATGCCGGGTTAAAGTCGGCTGCCATTTTTATTTCAATCGAGCATGGCGACGCGGATATCCAGGAATTATACTTCGAGCAGTTCCAGCAATTTAAAGACCTCCTGCAGGACACACTCGAAGAGGAATGGGATTGGCAGTTGCACGTTCCGGTCGACGGTAGAGTAGTGAGCAGGATATATAAAGAGCTGCCCCGCGTATCGGTGATGAACAAAGATCACTGGCCCGACCTGATCTCCTTCTTCAAGCCGCGGATCATTGCGCTTGATTCTTTCTGGGAGAATGCAAGGTATAGTTTTGAAGGACTGAAATAAATCAATCTTCCAGGTTGTTACTTCACTTTTTCGGCGTGCACCATTTTATAGATCCGGCCGTCATACTTGGTTGTCACATACAATTCACCCTGCGCATCCTGGCCAAGGCGCATGTCTACGCGACCTAATCCGGCGATGGCCAGCAGGGTGGTCTCTTTGCCGCCGATGCGCAGATATAGCCGGTGTATGTCGGCGTGCTTGCCTTCGCGGATCTTTGATACATCGGCGATGAAGATCTTTCCTTTTGCGATATCGCCCAGGATGAATTTTCCAGCGAAGGCCGGTATGGCTTTGCCTTTGTATTCATAACCTCCCGCCATGGCAAGACCTTCGTCGTGATCGTATTCTATCACGGGATATACCAGGCCATTGATGGAATCGTTCGGGGGCAACGGATAGACCCGGTTGATGTCGCCTTCGGAATCGATCACAAATTTTCCTTCGCGTATGGGCCAGCCGTGATTTTTTCCCTTTATAACTTTATAGAGCGATTCCACATGGTGTTGCCCCACATTGCCTGCCACTATTTCGCCGGTTCTCAGCCATGTGATGCGATGGGGATTCCGGAATCCATAGGCATAAATTTCTTTGACTGTCGCCGGTGAGGTGTCCTTTGCAAAAGGATTGATGGAGGGAATGCCATAGCGACCATTCTTGCTGTTGGTGCCCAAAGGATCTATTCTAAAAATCGAGCCCAGGTAGCTGTGTTCGTTTCCAGTCACAAGATAGCCGTACTCTACCGACCCCGCGTCGCCAATGCCGATGTAAAGAAGGCCGTAGTCTTCATCCTTCGGCTTTGCATAGGGGTTGAATGCGATCTCCTGCACACCATGCATCTGAGTGACCATATCCCAGCGAAGAATTTCACGGCCTTTGCCGGCGAAAGGAACTTGGCCGGGCTTGTCTGTTTTCCATTCCGTCAGCACCCACTGTAAAGTGGAAGGAATGGAATCGGCATAGGTGAAGTCGGCCGGTTTGCTTTTGGGAGGCTCGGCGTGTGTGGTGTAGAACAGGCCGTTGGATTTGAATTCGGGGTGAAACGCAAAACTGCCAAAGCCCGTGGCCATGCCGGGTTCGTCGATAAACGCCGGCTCCTCCTTTTTCATATCGAAATAGGGAACTGCTTTATTTTTATCCACCAGATAGAGCGTGCCGCGGAGATCGAGAATATAAAAACCTCCGTTTGGCGCGGACTGAAATTTTGTTATTCGCGTTAACAAATTTTTGTCGTTCGAAGCGGGAATCTGTGTGACAGGTTCCAGGTCAACCCGGAGGTCCGACATCGGTATGGAATCCGGGAACGGATCTTTGATGGCCGTTAGCGTATCATAGTTGTTCTTGATCAAACGTTTCACCTTCGTGTGGAGGAAGGCCAGCAGGCTTTCCATCTCGCTTTCGCTGAACTGACCGAACGCAGGCATCACCCCTTTGAAGTCGGCCTTTAAGCCGAGCGCCCGGTGATCTTTTTGATCGATATAGCTTTGGGGATTGGTGATGAAACCTTTGATCCACGATTTTGAAGTATCTTGTGTCACACCGGCCAGGTTCGGTCCGATGCCATTGATACGAAAATTGTGACACGCGCTGCAATTCTTGGTAAATAACGCCTCCCCCGCGTGGATCGATTCGACATCCGGTGAATAGAGAGCTTGCTCTTTTACTTTGGTGCAGGAGGTGAGGCCATACAGCGTAACCAGGATGAGCAGTGCCGGATATTTGCTCAGGTGTTTTAGAAGGGGACGGACAGAAATCATGATGAAAGGTCTTTTTGTTGGGTTGCTTAAAGAGCGCAAGCCATAACGGAAGGGTTATAGGAATGCTGGTGTGTCTCAGGCACACCAAACACGATGGATGCGCGGAAAGACCAATCAAGTAAAGAAAAAATTTTAAGGAATGCGCTGCGTGCACCCATGTTTTTTCGCTGGGTGAGCAACATAAAGTGGAGCCATGAAGATGAGATTTTTGAGGCGAGTATCTCCTGAGTGGATGTGGTTTAAGAACTTTAGTTTAATTTGGACGAAGCAAACCGACATAAATAATTTTCATGCAAAGCAGTATTATAATTGACTCTCTGAAATCCCTTGGGGTATCCTTTGGCGCAATACCTCAACCCGGTGGATCCTACGTCGCTGTCAACATCAGAGGGAATGTTGCTTATGTGGCCATCCAATTGCCCATCAAAGACGATCAATTCTACTACCTTGGACGTCTCGGTAAAGAAGTCACCACCGAGCAAGGCTACGAGGCCGCAAAAATGGCAGCGACGAATGTACTATTACAGATCGATAAATTTGTAGGCTACGAACGGATCGTAGGATTGAACCATGCCGATATCTACTACCAGGTTCACGACACCTGGGATGAGGGACCCCAGGTAGCCAATGGTGCATCGGATCTGTTCCTTAAAGTCTTAGGCGACCGCGGGCTGCACACCCGCGCCATCATTGGCGTTGACAAATTGCCAAGGAATCATAGCGTTGCCCTTGTCACTTCTTTTACGATCAAGTGAATTGTTAAAGAAGCGGACCGAATCTGGTATTACTCCCCGCTGAAAGAAAAAATACAGAACCGCAAAGTCGCAAAGAACGCAAAGAAAAGAAGCGAAGCTCTTTGCGCTGACTTTGCGTCCTTTGCGCCTTTGCGGTTTAACCTGAATTAACTGATAGCGAACCTCCCCACATTAAACAGCAATCGCAGGCCGGCGTTCCCCAACCTTGGTCGCTTGTTCGAACGCAAACCCCATCTGCAGCACACTGAGGTCCGCGTTGTATCTCCCCACAATTTGTATCCCGATCGGAAGCCCGCTCCGCGAAAAAGCACAGGGCACAGACAAGGCCGGATTGCCCGCGACAGAAATGTAGTAAGACGACCGCATCCAGTCGAGATACGTCAACATTTTCACATCCCCGATCTGCTCGGGGTAAGGCGTATTGACATCAAAGGGCAACACCTGGCTCACGGGCATGATGATGAATTCATATTTTGTCAGGAACTGTTGCACACGCCGGAACAACGCCGAGCGCTTCATCTCAAGGCGCGAGAGATAGGGGCCCGTCAGTTTACGACCTTCGGCGATGTGCCATTTTGTGTACGCATTCATTTTGTCGCTGTTGCCTTCCAGCAGGTCACCGTATTGAGCCTCATACTGCCAATGCCGGAAGTTGATAAAACATTCGTTGGCGTCGGTCATGTCCGGCTCGTTGTCTTCCACGACGCACCCGAGGTCCTCGAACACTTTTCGCTGGGCATGAACGGCATCGATGACTTCTTTCTCCCAGGGCAAGCCGAGGTCTTTGATGAACGCAACCTTTACACCTTTGAAATCACGACCCAACGGTTTTGCGAATTGTCTGGGATCGTCCGCAATAGACAAGGGAGAACGGATGTCGGCTCCCGCCTGAACACTGAGTAGCAAAGCACAATCTGAAACCGTACGTGCCATGGGGCCCTGTACACTTAACGTTTGATTGGCAATTTTTACAGCCACAAGCGGTATCCTTCCCGGCGACGTGCGAAGGCCCACCACATTACAGAAGCTGCCGGGGTTGCGCAAGGACCCGCCCATGTCGCTGCCATCGGCGAGGGGCGTCATGCCACAGGCCAGCGCGGTTGCGCCGCCACCGGTGCTGCCGCCGCAGGTCTTGGATGGATCGTATGGGTTGAATGTCGGACCAAAGACAGGATTAAAAGTTTGTGACCCCATCCCCAACTCGGGTACATTTGTTTTTCCGATCACGATCGCGCCCGCATTTTTCTGACGCTCGACAATCAGGGCATCCTGTGTTGGGATAAGATCTTTCCACAAGGGCGATCCATACGTCGTTCTCAAACCTTTAGTTTCCATGAGATCTTTCACGGCTATCGGCAGTCCGTGTAGTGCTCCTGTCGCTTTTCCTTTCGCGATCGTTTCATCTGCTGCAAGCGCTTGTGCCATCAGTTGGTCCTCGGGCACGAATGTAACGATGGCGTTCACTTTTGAATTTACTTTCGCGATCTGTTTGAGATGGGCGGTCATGACTTCACGCGCGGAGATCTTTTTTGTTCTTAACAATGCGGCCAGGTCCACCGCGGTCATAAAACAGATCTCGTCGCGTGCCGGCATGTTGTTGGTGCTTTCACTACGGGAGGTGGTGTGATCTTTGGCAGAGGCAATCGATGTAAGGCCGATGGAGGCGAGCGTTGCCGCGGAACTCTTCAAGATCATTTGCCGGCGGGTGATTTTATTTTTCATGGGGAGAGATAATAGCAGATGAAAAATGCAATTTATAGATGGGCGGATGGTGATCGCATACACCTCGGCTAATTCGCGCCCTCAGGACTCAAAATGTCCACCACGTTTTTCCATGCACCATCGGCTTGTTTCTTCCACACGCTGACGGAATTGTATAAATGTGTCACGGGATTTCCGGTGGAGTCATTGGCCGTTATCGTGGTTTTTTCCAACAGGTATCCCAACTCGCCGCTCTGGGCAATCTCTACTTGCTGAGGTTCCCAACTGATCTGGAAACTGGGATCTTTAAAACTCTCTTCCACCATCTGGCGTATGGCCGCTTTGCCTTTCAGCATAGGGTCTCCCGCGGAGATTAGGGTGGCATCGTCGGCCCAGTAGCTTAAAGTTTTCTCGACGTCGTGTTTGCTGGCAGACTGCGACCATTCCCGGCTCAGTTGCATAAGCTTTTCGCCTTCGGCCTTCGTGTCGATGGCGATCCGGCTACAGCCCGTCAGGGCGAGCACGAGGGAAATCGCGATGAGTAGTTTTTTCATAGGTTGTGGGATTTAGGTTGTTGGTTGTTGAATTTACGAATTATTCTCATGACGCGAAATCGATTGAGACACCAGTTGCCGGTCTGTCAGAAGAAATGATCGCCGCGATCTGTCTTTTTAGTAGGATTGACTTCAAGTGGTGAAGGAATTTCAAGGTCAGCTCTGCCGCCGCACAATCTGTATTCTCAAAGTAATTCAGTTTTTTAATCTACACATTCCTCAAATTGGTCGAATAGTCAAGGCACTTCAATAGGTTGACAACATTTTGTATTGATTTTTGCGTTGGTGGTGATAAGAAACCATAAATGTATTTGCGAATGAGAAACTCAGCGTTCCTTTTCTTTTGTGCCGCGCTCTTGTTGGGCGGTAGTGCGTGTAGCAGCGATGATGACAATACCACCACGGATACCGCCGATACCGAAACAAACCCGGACCCGATCGAGGTGTCGGGTTGTTCGTCATCAACCGGTATTGAAAAAATCATTTGTCTTTCCGATGCCTTTAAAACGCAATTGACTTCGTCGCAGCTGGCGATAGCGCAGAGAACGTATACCACCAGCGAGGCAGCGAAGTGGTCTAACTTTCCGGAAGCACTCTACGGTCAACGGGTGGGACTTGACTTTGGCTCCATGACCTCGACCCAGATACAATATGCAAAAGCATTGTTAAAGGAAGTGGCCGGTACGAGCGCCAACGAGGGTTGGGATGAGCTTCAGCAATTGCTCAACGCCGACGAATACTTAGCCGAAAATGGCGGAGGCTCCGACTACGGCGCAGCAAACTACTACATTGCATTTCTGGGAACACCGGCAGCTACCGGCACATTTGAAATTCAATATGGCGGACACCACGTGGCTTTTGCCAACACGTATATAGACGGTGTGCTGGTAGGCGCAACGCCTTCTTTCAGAGGGATAGAGCCCTTCTCGGCGTTTGAATGGAACGGAGAGACAAACCAGCCATTGGTTCAAGAGAAAGACGCACTCTCGGCGATGTTGACAGGCCTTTCATCCGATCAGTTGACCTCTGCCAAGCTTGGGTCAACCTTTGCTGACTTGATTGCCGGGCCGCAAAAAGATGCAAATTTTCCCACGACTCCATCCGGCGTGAAAGGGGGCGACCTTTCTTCCGATCAGAAGAATCTGATCATGACCGCCATTAAAACCTATGTACAAGATGTGGAAGACGCCGAGACGTTCATAACCAAATACACCACCGAACTCGACGACACTTACATTGCCTATTCCGGAACAACCGGTCTCACGACAACCAATGACTACGTACGCATCGACGGCCCTTCCGTGTGGATCGAATATTCCTGTCAGCGCGGTGTGGTTCTCTCGGGAACGCATCCTCACTCGGTATGGCGTGATAAATTAACCGACTATGGAGGAAATTAAGACGTCGGTGCACAAAAAGATATGGGTCAAATAAAACTTACAACAGTCGTTATTTCGAAGGGCATTTTAATGGCGACCATGTTTGTGCTTTGCTTGAATGCGGTGGCGCATCCGATGCCCAATTCCGTAGTAAGCCTCTCGGTATTGGAGGAATCGATCAGCGGCGAAGTAAAAATTCCGCTGCTTGAACTTGAAAGCGCGATCGGCCGAAAAGCCAGCGAGCTGAATACCGATTTTTTTCGCGAATATTTTACAACGCATATCCAAGCTGTATCGGACAATCAAACCTGGCGCACCGAAATTGAGAGTTTGTCGCCCGTCACCGACACCAGTCCCTTCGTTGGCGAGTACCAGGAAGTGGTTGTTCATTTTAGATTAACGCCACCGGACGCCCGGCAACTCCGGCATATTACTTTCAAATACGACGCGGTGATCCACCAGGTAGTTACGCATCGGGCACTCGTGTTTGTGCAATACGATTGGAGCAACGGCCTTCAAGATGAGTCTGAGTCCGAGCCCCTTGGGGTGATTGGATTGGACGTGCCCAGCGGAAAGATCTTTCCACTGGATGTTCATTTGGAAGAAGGAAGTTGGATCAACGGTGTGAAGGGAATGTTTTTGTTGGGTATGAAACATATCCGCGAAGGACTTGATCACATCTTGTTCCTGTTAACCCTTCTGCTCATCGCACCTTTAACCATCGAGAAGAGTAAATGGTCCGGGTATCAAGGATTCCGCTACACACTTACGCGCTTTTTAAAAATCAGTTTGGCTTTTACGTTAGGCCATTCCATTACACTGCTGGCAGGAAGTCTGAACTGGATTGATTTTCGCGTTCAATATGTCGAGGTGTTGATTGCTGTTTCAATTCTCGTCTCGGCGGTGAACTGTGTTAAACCTATCTTTTTTAAGAAGGAAATCTTCATTGCCGGCGGATTTGGATTGATTCACGGTCTCGCCTTTTCAATTTCCTTGTCACACCTTGAGCTCGGCTTGGGCAGTAAGCTCCTGAGCATTGTAGGTTTCAATCTTGGCATCGAGGCCATGCAGTTCATCATCATGGCGTGCTTTCTCCCCGTGCTCCTGATCAGCAAATGGAAGGCCTACCCTGCCGTGAGAACGGCCTTTGCGGTGTTCACCATCATACTTTCCATGGCGTGGATCGCAGAGCGAATTGCCACAAAGGAAAATTTTATCACCACCTATTTCAATAGCATGTTGTAGCGCCTGTTTACTTCAATTTTTGACTGAAGAAATCAACCGTTCTCGTCCACGCCAGTTCAGCGGCTGCCTTGTCGTACCGGGGAGTGGTGTCGTTGTGAAAGCCATGATTGGCGGCGGGATACATATACTCGGTGTATTCTTTCTTGTTTGCTTTGAGCGCCGCTTCATACGCCGGCCAACCTTCATTGACACGCGTGTCGAGTTCTCCATAGTGTATCAGGAGCGGTGCGTTGATCTTTGGAACGTCTTCGGCAGCCGGCTGCCCTCCATAAAAAGGAACCGCCGCAGCCAAACCGGGAATCCGGACGGCCATCATGTTGGCGATCCATCCGCCAAAGCAAAAACCAACCACTCCAACTTTTCCGTTGCAATCTTTATTTGCTTTCAGATAATCGTAGGCTGCAATAAAATCTTCCAGCATCTCGTCCCGGTTGCGCTTGCTTTGAAGCTCGCGTCCTTGGTCGTCGGTTCCGGGATAGCCACCCAACGGGGTGAGCATATCGGGCGCAATAGCGATGAAGCCGGCCAGGGCAGCGCGTCTGGCGACGTCTTCAATGTGCGGGTTCAATCCCCTGTTTTCGTGCACGACCACGATGCCCCCGAGTTTCTTTTTTGCGTCAACGGGTTTCGTCAACAAAGCTTTGATCGTTCCCGCACCCTTGGGCGATGGATAGTTGATGTATTCTGATTTTAGTCTGGGATCGTTTGGCTGAATTTGAACGCCACCCTGGTAGTCCGGCATGAGGAAACTCATCAGCGCCGCCACCGTAACGCCTCCCACAGCATAGGTGGTCAGCTTTTCTCCAAATTGCCGTCTGTCGATGCGGTTGTGGGCATAGTCGTCGTAGAGGTCAAACACCTCTTGTTTGATGTCTTCTTTTTTGATGGTGTGCATAGGATGGATAAGGTTTTTTGCTGGTTTAATTTAAGAAATCAAAGCAATAGATCGACGTAAAAATGGATGACCGTCATTTATTATTTTTCCAGTTTCGCCCTCGCCGGGGAGAAACTCCTTCGATCGCTGGAATTTGCCGATCATAACACCTTCCATATCCGGGATGGATGTCGTCCGGAAAGATTGCCAATCAGTGGCATCGTGTCCAGCCTAAATGGTGCGCGGTAATGCGGCTTTCATTGCCCTCAATACCCTAATAAACCCCTTTTGGATGAGCTGAAACACCCGGCTATGCGTATCGGGGAAGCGTGGATAACCTTGGTAAAAAATAATTCATTAGTATATAAACGTTTACTTATTAATTATTATCTTTGTATCGAAGGCATAATCATGCGGTAAATGGATCAGCATGACCATAAAAACGGACGCTCATCCGGTTTGCCAATAGAGAACCGATAGAGCATGAGTTTATAAACAGCAAACCCCTATGAGACCCAAGAATTTGGAGATGGAAAGCGCCATCCGTACCGTAGCGCTACAAATCATTGCCGAGGAAGGCCTGGAGAACTTGAGCATGCAAAAATTGGCGAAGGCCGTTAATATATCGCCGAGAACGATCTACATCAAATACGAAAACAAGGAGGACCTCCTGATCAAACTGTTTATCGACGAAGTGCTGGGAGCATACGAGAAAGCTACTTTGGAGGACTTCGACCCCAACGCGGAATTTGCCGAGGGCGTCGGGAAGCTGTGGTCGAATGTCTTTCAGTATCTGAAAAATAATAAACATGCCTTCGCATTAATTCAGTATGGCAAGTCATCGCCCTTGCTCAACAAGGCCTACAAGGATCAGAACATCCGGCAAGGCGATCACTTTAAGCCGGTGCACCAGTTTCTAAAGCGGCATGTACAAAAAGGCACCATCAACGATTTTCCAATCGACGTCTATCGGGCCCTGCTGTTTTCGCCGCTGCTCGACCTGGTAAACGAATATTTTGACCACCAGGAACGACCGAAACAAATCATCACCAAAGGCGTGCTGGCTGCCTGTTGTCAGGCCGTCATTAAAGGAATGTTAAAATAGAAACGTATATAAACTTATGAATGCGATAGAAGGGAAGAGGATTGCCATCGTCGGCGCAGGTCCTGGAGGGCTTACCCTGGCACGGCTTTTACAAAATAAAGGTGTCGATGTATGCGTATATGAAAGAGATCCTCACGAGCACGCAAGACCCAAAGGAGCCACCCTGGATTTGCATGAAGAGTCGGGCCTCAACGCTTTAAAAGAAGCCGGCCTGATCGACGCCTTCTGGGCCAACCATCGCGCAGGTGCTGACAAACTGCGCCTCGTGGACAAAAACGGCAACGTGATATTTGATGACCATGCCAACACCAGCCACGAGGTTTCACGCCCGGAGATTGACCGCGGCCCGCTTCAGAAGATTTTGCTAGACTCCTTAAAACCGGGGACGGTGCTGTGGGATAGGCACACGGTTTCCATGGATAGAGATGGAGCAGGATGGAAGATTAATTTTCGCAGCGGTGAAACGGCAACCGCTGACATCGTCATTGCCGCCGATGGTGCAAGTTCCAAAATCAGATCCTACCTGACGCCGATAAAACCTTTTTATTCCGGCGTTACCATTGTGGAAGGCGCTGTGGCAGATTCTGCAAAAGAAAGCCCCGACATTCACCGGTTGTTAGGCGGAGGAAAGATCTTTGCGTTGGGCGACGACGGGAAAAGCCTCATCGTAAGTTCCAAGGGCGACGGTAGTCTGGTGTTTTATACAGGCTGCAAAACGGAAGAGTCCTGGAGCAGAGATTGCGGCATCGACTTCTCAAACCGGAAGCAAGTGCAAACCTGGTTTGCACAAACTTTTGAAGGATGGGACATTGCCTGGCAGGAATTGTTCGAAAATGCGCACGGCAATTTTGTTCCGCGTCCACAATACTGCATGCCTTTGGACCAGCACTGGGAGTCACAACCAAACTTAACCCTGCTCGGGGACGCCGCCCACCTAATGCCGCCCTATGCAGGCGAAGGTGTGAACATGGCGATGCTGGACGCTTTGGAACTTAGCAACTGTCTCACCAGCGAAGATTTCAAGGACACCCGGACAGCTATTGCCGCTTATGAAAAGGAGATGCTGTTAAGAGCTTCGCAGGTTGCGGAAATCACGATGGACTCCACCAACGCATTGCACTCGGAGGAAGCAACGGCGTTTTTCCTGAACATTATACAACCCGAATAGCGGCCTGGGAACTAGCAAACCCTTAGTGAAGAAAGGTTTTCTAAAATTACTCCTTCAACGCGTTCACAGGATTGGCACGAACCGCTCTCACAGATTGTATCCCCACGGTGATGAGCGTGATCGTCACAATAAGCACGGCCGCCTTTAGAAAGAGCATGGCGGTTATGGGAATGTGGAACGCGAACTTTTGAAGCCATTGCCAGGCGGCATAATAGCTCAACGGAATGGCGATGACAAAGGCGACGCCGATCAGGAAGACATAATTTTTTGTCAGTTCCACCACCAGTGTTCCTTCGCCGGCGCCCAGCACTTTCCGGATACTGATCTCCTTGTATCGTTGCGCGGTGCTGTAGATCACCAGGCCCAGCAGTCCGAGGCAGGCCACAAAAATGGTGAACCCGGTAAAGAACGTGAATAGCGTAGCCAGCTTTTCTTCTGACTTATACATCTTGTCAAAATTGTCGTCCAGGAATTTGTATTCGAACGGCCAATCGGAGTTGAAAGCCTTCCAACTTTTTTCCAGGTGGCCGAGCGTGCCGGGAATGTTTCCGGGCTTTATGCGAAGGGTCAGCGAGGAATAGCCAAAAGGAAAAATTTGAAGAACTACGGGAGCGATTTGATCGCGCATGCTATTGAGCTGGATATCCTTGACCACACCGATCACCTTGCCTTCCTTTAACGTATCGGGCGCATCCCACCGCGGCCACGCCAGGGCATGACCGATGGCGTCTTTTGGATCGGTATGGCCGAGCATTTTTGCTGCTGTTTCACTCAATATAAAAGCATGCTTTTCATCGGATGGAAAGGCCGTAGAAAAATCGCGACCGGCTATCAGTTCCAGTCCCAGTGTCTTTAGATAGTCGTGATCTACGGTGAGCATGTTGATGTTCCATTCTTTGTAGTGGTTATCTTTGTCCTGAATACCGTCTCCGGCATAAGCTTCGCCGGGCAGCCCGTAGCCCAGCGTGGCACTGATAACACCCGGATGATTGGCAAACATTTGCTTTGTGGACGCAACGTTCTTGGTCATGTCGCCCCGCAGCCGCACAACAATCAAGTTGTCTTTATCAAATCCCATCTCGGCGCTGCGCATATACTGATGTTGATCGGCGATGGTGATCGCGGCGACGATCAGAAAAAAAGACAAGATGAATTGAAGCACCACCAGCCCTTTTCGAAGCGAAGTGTTTCCGGGTCTCCCGGCGCGTTTGGATAAAATTTGGGTCGGCTTGTATCCTGAGATGTAAAATGCCGGGTATGCCCCGGCAGCGATACCGATCAGCAAGGCAAAGAGCAGGAGGGCGATCAGGAGCAGGGGATTCATGAAGAAGCTTCCGGAAATATTTTTTTCTGTAAACGCATTCAGCCAAGGAAGCACCAAGGCCGCGGCGAGTGCCCCAACAATCAACGCAACGATGGAGATGATCGTGGACTCACTAACGAATTGATAAATCAGTTGCCGGCGGTATGCACCCACCACTTTTCTTACGCCCACTTCCTTGGCCCGGGTGATTCCCCTGGCGGTGGAGAGATTCACGAAATTGAGAATCGCGATGACAAGGATGAAGATCGCTGTAGCGAGAAGTATGTACACCGTTTGAGCATTGCCCCGCACGGCGATATCCCACGATTGATCCGAAGCATGCAAATGTATTTTTTCGATGGGCATGAGGTGCGGAATGTAGTAGCTCCCGCTGGGTTTTGTGGAAGCCCAGGCGTTGCGCTCTGCAAACCTTTTCAACTTGGCTTCCAAAGATGAGGCGTCCGTGCCTGGCCTTAGTTTGATGTAGGTGTGAAACTGGCTCCAACGCCAGCTCTGCATACGGTCCGGTGCCATGGACACCAAATCTTCCATGCGAAGAAAATAGTTGACCTGGAAATGCGAGTGTGACGGGAAATCACGAAACACAGCGCTTACTTTAACGGGGCCATTGAGTTGAATGATCTCGCCCAATGCCGGCTTATCCGGAAAATATTTTTTCTTAAGTGTTTCGTTGATGGCGATCGTGCCAGGTTCCCTTAACGCGCTCGCGATATCGCCTTCCAGCAATTCAAGACTGAACATATCAAAGACGGTGGGATCTCCATAGCCGCCCTTGCCTTCCGTAAATTTTTTGTCGCCCACCTGAAATAAGATCGGGTTGTTGAAATTCATAAACCGGAAATAGGATTCAACTTCGGGGTATTCGGCAGCCATCGTGGGCGCAATCATGGGAGCGACCATGGCACTGAGCGTCTGGCTACCATCGTCGCTAAAGCGTTCGATATAAACGCGATGTTTCAGCGGATAATCTTCCACGTGTTTGTCAAATTGCCACTCGTCGTGGATAAAGAAAGCAATGAGGAGAAACGATGCCATGCTGATGGCCATGCCACCAATATTGATCAGGGCGAAAAGTTTGTTGCCCAGCAGATTGCGAAGACCGATTTTCAGATAGTTGCGCAGCATAGGTGAGTTGGGTTAGGTTGTCCGACGTGGGAGGACGAGCCAGAAGTAAAACTTCGGATTTTGCCTTTGGTTTCAAAAAAAGGGAGAAAATTTTCAACGCGACGAGAAATCGTGATGTTGTGACGGAATAACGTGAAAATGATCGTGCGAAAATGGGGCTATTGATATTTCATCCACAGGATCAACAGGACGAGAAGCAGCGCGACAAAAGCATGAATGGCTAATTCTCCTTTGGCTGTGGCGGAGTTTTTCATGAATACATTGTTTGCTGTGATGAATAACCGGATCGCGCCAATAACCAGTGTGAAAAAAACGGGAATGGCGCTAACCGGTGGTGCGTGAGGAGATTCCCATCCAAAGATCAAGTGGACAATAACAGTAAGAACTGCACCAAGCCCGTAAAGGGCCAGGCCTATCAAAATTCCTTTTTTGAGTGCACTGCTCATTGGTTTTGGCTGAATTATTCGTGTCCGGTTTGAGATCTTCCGGTAGTTGCTCAAGGAGTATGAGGTTATAGAATTTCATTGACCGCTCTTAAAAGTAACTTTTTTTAGGAACGTAAAAAAACCTATGGCTAGCATCGCCTTGAATAGACGCTACCGGACGTTTACAACATAGGTAAAAACGAAGCGGTCGTTCAAAAGAAAGTGAACGGTCTGTTTTCCTTTTGTGTCAAAAGTATGGTCAACGGAATATCGGCGGGTGGGACCTTGTTGAAATGGCGGATAGAATTCATGCTGCGCGTTCGGGCCTTCAATGGATATCTTCATACTTTCCACAATCTCATCACCAAGCTTAACAAACTGAAAGGAGACAGTTTCCCCCTTCGCCGCGACCAAGTTGAACGTTTCCGGAAACACCGGATGGATTTCGTGTAGCAGGGCACCGCTATAAACGAGCGGTCCATTTAAAAATTGGTTCAGCGTGGGCTGGTGTGTCAGGAGCGTCCAGGATGGATCCAAGGGGTAATGGTTGTGAAAAAACGAAGATGGGTCGGCTAAAAAATAGGAATCATCAAACTTCCTCACATACCGGGATTGCTCCGTATCATAGGCTCCGCTCGACCACGTGGCGTCGCACAAGTACCACTTGTTGTGAAGCCGGACCGCGTTCCACGAATGGTTGGCGATGCCGGTCCCTCCAACATTAGATTGCGTGTTTCTTCCATAACCATCAATGATCACGCAAGCCAGACCGGCGTGGGTAGCCAACTCCCGGACCAGGTAGGCATAACCCGAGCAGACGGTCTTTTGCTTTTCAAGCAGATTTTTGAATACGCGCAAACTGAATCCTTTGTTCCATGCCGCGAGGTCTTCCGGTTTTTTCAGACTTTCTCTTTTCTGTTTATTTTTTAGAAATAGTGCGTAGTCATAGTCGATGTTATTGGCCACCCAGACGTAGATAGCCCTGAATTTTTCTTCTTCGGTGGGCAACGACCGGGTCAATTTGTCGGCCAGACTTTTCAAGTCGTTCAAAGCATGCCTGGGATACTGTGCTGCGAGATGGTCGGCGTTTCTAAAGTCAGTGCACACAAAGTCTGTCCTTTGCGCATATAAGCGCGCCGAAAAAATCACAATAGCACAAAAGGTTAAAACAGCCCTCATAAGGTTTTCGAAGAAGAGGATCAGAACACCGACTTAACCGCTGCCCACAACTTGCGAAGGCCCGATGGTTTTGCTGTGTAGGTGTCGTCAACAGATATTGCACCCAACACTGCAAGGTCGGCGTACATCATTGACACCTCGATTTTCTCGGCGGGTTTTCTCGGGATAATATGCTCCTGCGTTTCGAATCCGATGAAATTAAATTCGAGCACATCGCCCTCTTTGAGTCTCTGGGGAAATTCAAATCGTCCGTCTGCGTCTGTGATGGTGTGCTCAGTGGAACCTTTCAAATAAACATTAACACCGGGAAGCGGCAATTTATCCTCGCCGGATTTGACGACGCCCCGGATAATTTGCTTCGGCCTGGACGCCGAACGCGCTGTTGCCGTCGTGTCCGGATACTGAACCACTTCAGTATTGATTTTAACACTGGGGGTCTGTGCGGAAGCCTGCTTACTCATCAGGACCAGGAGCAAACTCACCAGGCCGGCCTTGAGTAACATCAGACCCGGATTAATTTTTATAACCGCCGTATTCGAATAGGCTTTTAATTGATCCGGCCGGAGACGCCCGCAGATATGGGTTGGTTTGGCGCGAAAAAAATCAAGGATTTCAGCGTCGCCCATTCGGGTAAAGTCGACAACAATTTTTTCACAGGAACCACAAAATTTACCACCTGTTGCAGGCGTAAAGTCACCCCATTTTTCGGAACAAGGCGAGGAAATGGAGAGCGAGATATTTTCTTTCATAACCGATGTTTGTTACAGGATGCGAGGGGGGAGGGGATTCCATAATCGGGGACGCGGATTTTTTTAAATACGACGTTTTTTGGCGCTCCCTAGGCTCAAAAGCGGGATTCTGGGCAAATTCTTCAATTTTTCACATTCAATATTTGTCCAATTTTTGTATTTATTGAAATTATTTTGAATTCAAATATTTAACTATTATAGCGATTATTGTAAATAATTTGAATATTATATAACTTTAAATCAGCGAGTTACATTTTATAAAATTTTGATTTGACAGAAAGTTTTATTACCGAACGGCTAAGGCAGCATTTTGAGGGTCATGAGACCTTCACAAAGAAGGAATTGTCCGACTTTTATTCGCTCCTGGAGCCAAAGCTCAATGAGAATACTTTTGCTTGGAGGATCTACAACCTGAAGGCCAAGAAAATAATAAGGGCTGTGTCGAAAACCGAATTCTCGCTTTCCTACAAGCCGGTTTATAAACCTGATCTCGATAAAAAGCTCAAGGATATATACATGTTGGTCGATCGGGAATTTCCGGAAGTAAAGAAATCGATTTGGTCAACAAGGTGGGTAGCGGATTTTATGCTCCACATCCCCGGGCGCTACTGGACTATTTTAGAGGTTGAAAAGGAATCCGTAGAAACCGTCTTCTCTTTTTTAAAGGAGAATAAATACAAAGAAGTTTTTCTGCAGCCCAAGACAAAGGAAATTGATTGGTACATCGCTGAAAGCGCGCAACCCATAATCGTGAAATCTCTTGTCTCCCTTGCTCCACTTCAAAAAAATAAAAAAATAAGCGTGCCAACGTTGGAAAAAATTCTGCTGGATATATTCGTTGAAAGCGAGCTATATAATGTTTTTCAGGGGAGAGAATTGGGCGTTATTTTTAACAATGCGTATAATAAATATCAATTAAACTTTTCGAAACTACTGGCCTATGCGAAGAGGCGTGGTAAAGAGGAAGAATTAATTGAATTTATGTCGAACAAAACCGATATTCCTAGAAATTTTAGTTGATGATTGATAACCATTCTTTCAGCGCTGAATGGCTAACAGAGAAAAGAAAAACGCACGCCAAAGCCGATCCGTCCATTATGGAAAAGGTGATTTACGCTTTGTGCCTGCTTCAACAACTAAAAAAATCGGGATTAACATTCATCTTCAAAGGAGGAACAAGTTTGTTGCTTCTTTTACCGGATCCAGCCAGGTTCTCTGTGGATGTTGATATAGTTGTTTCGCCTGATCTAAGCAGGGAAGCAATCGGAGAGTTTTTGAATAAAGTAAAAGATGAAGGAATTTTTGTCGACATGGAGCTCGACGAAAAAAGAAGTTATAATGGAAGAATCCCAAAGGCGCACTATCGATTTGTTTACCAATCTCAGTATTCGGGAAAGCCACAGGAAGTCTTATTAGATATTCTATTTGAAAAGAATCAATATCCTGTCTGTGTGGAGAGAGCTATCGCATGCGAATGGATTCGCTTGCAAGCAAACGCACTGTTTGTTACAACGCCCGATGTGAATAGCCTTGCGGGTGACAAACTCACGGCTTTTGCACCAAATACCATCGGGGTTCCGTATGGGGCGGAGAAAGAAAGGGAAATTATAAAGCAACTATTCGATGTGGGGATGCTATATCCTTTAATCGACAACATTGAAACGGTCAAGGTATCTTATAAAAGCATCGCTGCTATTGAAATTGCCTACAGAGCGCTGCCAGAACTAACCCATGAAGATGTTTTGAATGACACAATCGCCACCGCGCTAATATTGGCACGAAGAGAAAGCCAGGAAAATGCAAGCGATGGGGCCAGGTTTAGCGAACTTATGCTTGGAATTAAACAGTTTATTTATTTTGTGTATAACGGACGTTTTAGAATCGATGATGCGATTCTGGCAAGTGCGAAAGCTGCATTGCTTGCTGCTGCGATCAAAACAGACTTTCAGGGTACATTGCCTGTCTTTGATCCAAGTGCAGAAAATGGTTCATATGGTATACATCATCCGGAATATAGTTTTCTGAATAAAAAACTAAAGCATATTCGAGGAGGTGCGCTATTTTATTGGTCTGAGATTGTAAAATTATTATATCCATACAAAATATAAAGCTGGAACGATAGAGTGACAACTACTCCGAACCGAGATATCAAAGCGATATCCCCAAATGAACAACAAAACCTGTCCAGCCTGTGGAGGACCGCTGATCCAAAAAAGCCGATGGCAATTATTTCTGTCGGGTATGATCTTCATGATAATAGCGATCATGGTGATGATCTGGAATCCAGAATTCTGGCCACTGTCTTTTTTTATTTTTATAATCTCCATTTACCTCATCGCCTGGAGCACCCACGGAAAAGGACTTTGGTGCAGACAATGCAAGGCCGCTCCCGGCTTGCGATAACCAGTTCACTTTGTTGGTCTGGTCGCGTCTAATTAAAAAATAGCCGATTAGTATTTCTAGAATAGTTTTTTATAGCTTTGGCCCGGCTTTAGGGGTGTTCCGAAATAGGAACTGAGATAATACCCTTTGAACCTGATCCAGGTCATACTGGCGAAGGGAAAAGTAATGCTACAATCTCTGTGCATATCCCATTCGGGAAAATTCCTATTGCCCTTTATAATTTACGATCTAAAGTATAAGTCATGCAGGAGCAACTGTGGAAGAGTATTGTATTGGTGCGGGACAAATCTCCTCTCGTACAAAGTATTACCAACTATGTCGTGATGAACAACACCGCCAACGCGCTCTTGGCGGTCGGCGCCTCGCCCATCATGGCCCATGCCCACGAAGAGATGAAGGACATGGTGTCGATCGTTGGCGCATTAGTAATTAATATCGGCACGCTCGATGACTATTGGGTGAAGAGCATGCACCTGGCCATCGCCCAAGCCAACGCGTTGCATGTGCCGTGGGTCCTTGACCCGGTTGGCGCCGGAGCTACGCCCTACAGAAATGAAGTGCTGGAAGGTTTACTACAACTTCGCCCAACGATCATCCGCGGCAATGCCTCCGAAATCCTGGCCCTGGCGAGCAAGCATACCACCCCAACGAAAGGTGTTGATAGTACACACCGCAGTACGGAAGCCGTTGATGCAGCGTTGACACTGAACCAGCATTTTGGAAGTGTGGTCTGCATCTCCGGCGCGACGGACATTGTTGTGAACAAAGACAAGATGGTTAAACTGTCAAACGGCCACCCCATGATGGCGCGCGTAACCGGCATGGGATGTACCGCTACAGCCTTGACAGGAGCTTTTGTTGCCACGCATCCCGAGGATCCTATGAAAGCCACCGTGGCGGCCATGGCGTTGATGGGCGTGGCAGGTGAGCTTGCCGCGCGGCGATCGGCCGGGCCGGGAAGTCTGCAAGTGAATTTTCTCGATAGCTTGTACACCATTCGGGAAACCGAGTTTGTGGAGCGATTGAAAGTAAGCGCGTGATGCAGCAGGAATTTCCATATCGCTTGTACCTGGTGACCGACGAAAAGGCTTGTTTGGGAAGGGACCTGATCAAGATAACCGAAGCCGCCGTAAAGGGCGGTGTCGACCTGGTTCAACTGCGTGAGAAAGACCTGAATCAAAAAGACTTTATAGAAAAAGCTTTGCGGCTAAAACAAATGCTGGATCGCTACAATGTTCCGCTGATCATCAATGACAATTTAAATGTGGCTAAGGCATGTCGCGCAGCTGGCATACACGTTGGCAACTCGGATATGTCGCCAGTGGATATCCGGCGGGAATGGCCGGCGCGTCACCTGATCGGTTATTCCATAGAGGATGAATCCCAAGTGACCAGTGCGGCCGCCAGCCACGCTGACTATTTGGGCATCAGTCCCGTGTTCTCCACACCGACCAAAACCGACACGGTAACAGAATGGGGATTGGACGGTATTCGCAAGATCAGATCGCTTTGTTCAAAACCGCTGGTGGCGATTGGAGGAATAAAAAGCGACAATGCTTTTGCAGTTATAACCGCCGGCGCCGATTGCCTGGCGGTAGTCTCTGCGATCTGCTCGGCTTCCGATCCGGCGCGGGCAGCGGAGACGATTCGAATGGAAATAGAAAAAGCGCTAAAGTAAAATGACTATGTTGAGTTATTATAGTGTATTGACCATCGCCGGTTCCGATAGCGGCGGTGGCGCAGGAATACAGGCTGACCTAAAGACCTTTTCTGCGTTGGGATGCTTTGGCACATCCGCGATCACTGCCATTACGGTTCAGAACACGCGAGGTGTATTTGGCATACACAGCATACCGCCGGCCATCGTTCACGATCAGATAAAAGTAGTGATGGACGACATCCGTCCTTCTGCGATAAAAATCGGCATGGTGCATACCGCTGACTTGGCGGTGGCGATTGCCTCGGCCATCAAAGGATATGCTGTGCCGGTGATCCTCGATCCGGTGATGGTGGCCACCAGTGGTGACAAACTTATTGAGGACAACACGATAGATACACTGCGGAAAGAACTTTTCCCCTTGTCCGATCTGGTGACACCAAATGTGCATGAAGCGCAACTCCTCGCAGGCATGTCTATAAAAAATAAGGAAGACATGCGATTGGTAGCCCGTGAGATCATCAAGACAGGTTGTCGCGCCGTGTTGATCAAAGGCGCCCACCTCAAGGGCGATCATCTGTTCGATGTGTACCTGGATACAAACGGAAGAGAAGAAGTTTTTGAATCGGGCTTTATCGACACCGACAACACGCACGGAACAGGGTGCACACTTTCTTCTGCCATTGCCGCCTACCGGGCGAGGGGCACTGAAATGGTGGAGGCCATAGCGAAGGCCACGCTGTATGTGCACCAGGCCATAGAAGCAGGAAGAAATGTACAGACCGGCGAGGGACATGGTCCGCTCAATCACTTTTTCAATCCTCAAAAAATGATCACACATGACCTGGAGTAAATCAGCCTGGGAAAAGGCACAACCTATTTATGACCAAATTGTCATCATGCCCTTTATAAAAGGAATGATCGAAGGCACCTTGGATCAGAAGAAATTCAATTTTTACATAGCACAAGATGCCCGGTATCTTGAGAATTTTGGAAGAGCGCTGGCCATGATTGCGGCCCGTGCGCATCGCAAAGATCATGTGCTCGATTTTATCCGGTTTGCAGAAGGCGCCATCGTAGTGGAGAGTGCTTTGCATGCCGGCTATTTGAGCGGACAGGATGGCGCAAAGAAAATTGAAGTGTCGCCGGCCTGCCATCACTACAATAGTTATTTGATCAGCACGGCGGCCATCGCGCCGGTGGAAATTGCTATGGCGGCCGTGTTGCCTTGCTTCTGGGTCTATAAAGAAGTTGGTGATTATATATTTCATCATCAAAATAAAGACGGCAATCCCTATCAAGAGTGGATCAACACCTATTCGGGCAAGGATTTTGGAATAGTCGTCAACAAGGCGATCCAGATTTGCGATGAGGTCGCGGCCACATGCACCCCCGATCAAAGAGAAGCCATGACGGACGCTTTTCTCACCGGCTGCCAGTTAGAGTGGATGTTTTGGGACAGCGCCTGGCGTTTGGAAAAATGGCCGGTAGCAGGGTAGGGATGCTCACTTTCCGCCCAGTACTTTTTCTTTTGCCTGCGCCGAGGTAATCAAGGGGATGATCTCAAAATCGGCCAAGTCGTTCCAACGCCCAACCCATTCCTGGAGTTTTTCGATGGATTCGCTTTCCATAACCTGGTAACAAACGGTGACGTTTTCGTCAATCCAACTGTTGATATACCGCACACCTTCGGGCAGCATACGTCCCTTTTCATCAAATCGTTGATACAACGTGCGCAGTTGACGTGGGTGAAATCGCTCGATGATCATGTACAGCATAGGGAATTCGGATCTGGGTTGGTTCGTGAAGAACGCAAATTCCGGCGACAATTGAAATGAAGGGCAGGTCCCTTAATAACGGATAGGATAAATTCGTAAAAGGGGCAAAGCCGATCCCGTTAACTAAAATGCTGAAGAGAGTTTTGTTTTTTTAATTTTGTAAGCTCTGAGCATCCCCATGAAGGAAGACCGTTCTGTCCGAAACCCGTATCGTCCTGATGTGACGCTGTTCCTGGTGCTGATACCTTTTATCAGTGCCTTCAACTACTATCTCACCTATTCCAACATTCGCCTGAGTTGGTTCCTGCTCATCACCTTCGTGCTCGATACCGTGCAAGGCTATATCGCCTGGTGGGCCGTCCGTAAACTTATTTTCTATATGGACCGGAAGCTGCCCTTCCACCAAGGTCTGCTCAAACGCATCGTTGTTCAATTGGTCACCACGGTCGTGCTGGGCCTGGCCATTCTCATCGCGCTGACCGAACTCACAAGTTGGATTGCCCGGGGCAAACCCGCCGCCCTGAACTTCTACACCACCGACTTGTTCATCATCAGCATCTGGTTTTTTGTGATCAATGGCATTTATATCGGGTTCTACTTTTACAATCAGTGGAAAACCCTGGAAGCGGAGCGGCACCAAGAAAAGCGCGAGCGCACCGACGGCCTGGTGGTGAAGCAGGGAAAACAGGATCTGAAACTAACCTTCGAAACGGTGGCGGGTTTTTCGGTGGAGGGGGAGTACGTGATGGCGTTTCAACTGACGGGCAAAAAGTTTATTGTAGACCAGTCGCTCGACAAACTGGAAAAGACCCTGCCCTCGGTTTTCTTCCGTCTCAACCGCCAATACATTTTGCACCGGCAAGTGATCCAGGGATTCCGGCGCTCCGAAAATGGCAAGCTGGAGGTACTCATCGCCGCGACCGAACAATTGCCCGCCGAAATCACCGTGAGCCGCACCAAAGCCAGCGCATTTAAGAGCTGGTTTCAGCCGGATTGACTGCATTTGGCGGATAAAGTTGCCACACTTCGCCGGAAAACCGCTAGAAAGTCCCGCTGAGGCCATACCCGCAGCCGTAATATTGCACTGTAAATCATTCCATCCATGAAGCACTTTGCACGAAGCCTGGCGATATGTTTTTGTTTTGCCTTATCGGCCAGAGGCCAGTCGGATTCGCCCCGTCCCTATCAGGACTTCCCCATCATCGTCACCCTGCAGTTCCATGCTTTCGCCGTGCCGTTTCACGATCTCAAATCCAATTTCAGGAATGTGGGGATCGGCCTGGGCACCGAAGTGAGCTATACGGGCAATCAAAAATTTGTGCAGCAACTGTCGGTGGTGTGGTATCGCAATAAGACCATTGGAAACGGACTGCTTTTCTACACCCAACCGGTTTGGCGACCGGGCATTGGTGATAATTTTTATGGAGAACTCAAGGCGGGTATCGGCTATTTACTGGCAAGCCGTCCCTCGCCAGCACTAAAACAAACCGACGGCGAGTGGAAAACCGCAGGCCATAGGGGCAAGGGAATGCTAACCTTGCCCATTGGCATATCAGCAGGATATAACCTGAAAGGCTCGGGCCAGGCGATGGTGTCACCGTTTGTAAGCTATCAACTTTTGGTGGTCAGCGGCTATAACAAGAGCGTGCCTGTGGTGCCCGAAACGCTGGTGCAGGTAGGTTCGAGGGTACACTTTTAAATCAAGAAATTCATGAAACGAATTGTTGTTTACATTTTCATCGTCGCCGGGCTCGCCGCTGGTTGTTCACCCTATGTTAGCGATCTGGCAACAAAATCTTGCACTGAAGCAACCCAGGCCAGCCCTTCTTCTACACGTGACAGTGCGACACAAATTTTGAACGATCTCGTAAAGCAAGGCGTACCCGGCGCGGTGTTCAGCATACAAACGCCACATACCGCGTGGAGTGTGGCGCAAGGGTTGGCCAAAGTGGAAGACCAAACACCGATGGCACTGTGCCACCTGCAATACCTGCAAAGTATTTCGAAGACCTACCTGGCCGTGTGTCTATTGAAGTTGTACGAAGAAAACAAGATCGATCTCGACGCGCCCATGACCAGGTATCTTCCTGAAAAGTATAGCCGTTACATCGACAAGCCGTCGACCATCACCATTCGCATGTTGATGAATCATACTTCGGGCATCCCGGAATACAATTCCATCCCCACATACATCACCACGCTATTGCAGCATCCGGAACACGAGTTTACAGCGGAAGACTATCTCAGATATATCGACGGCAAACCGCTTGATTTTGCGCCTGCGAGCAAATACTCCTATCGCAACACAAACTATGTGGTGCTGGCGCTCATTGTCGATGCCATCACCGGCGATCATGCCCGGTATATGCAGGAAGTGATTTTCACTCCACTGGGCCTGACCAACACATTCTACCGAAACGACTCGCATTACCTCGACTACCCCCAGTTGGTCAATGCCTATTGGGATCGTTACAGCGACGGCTTGCTGGAAAACGTTTCCCTTTTGCAGCGCAACAACGTGCGTGCTTTGATTGGCGACGATGGTGTGGTGACCACCCCGGAAGAAGCGCTGGCTTTTTTAAAAGGACTGATGCAGGGCAAACTTCTCAAACCGTCCACGCTCGACATCATGAAGTCTTGGGCTAACGACAGCAAAGGCAATCCCACATACGGCCTTGGGCTAGACTATGGCATCTTTCAGGGCCACACCGGCTATGGTCACAGTGGCGGCGGTCTCGGCGCCGGCTGCCAATTGTATTACTTTCCCGAAAAGGATACCTATATGTTTGTGGCGATAAACCTGGGCACGGTAACGGAAAGTCCCTTGCACAAGCAAACTACTGTTGCGCTCGAGAAATTGTATAAGCTGATGTTGGATTGAGGAGATAAAAAAAACTCTTGCAGGCGAGTGTGCCTGCAAGAGTTTTTGAAGTTACGTGTTGCTGAGAGCAAACGCATTGGTGTCCCACGCATCGTACTCATTGAGGCGTCTGGAGCCATCGGTTGCCAGGGAATACACGCCCAGGTTTTCGGCGAACGCGGCCTGCGGACAGGTGCCCAAGAGTTGTGACACGGGCACGTCCCTGAAAAATATTCCACCGGACAACGTATACAATCCCACGCTGGAAAGCACATAACCACTCTGGCTGATGCCGGGATTCTCCGTGTTGTTACCCTTGATCACGGAAAAACCAAACGTGGCAAAATTTCGCGGATGCGCCGCGATAAAGCTGATGTGCACCGGTTGGTTCAGCGCGGTATAATGCAGGAAGCCGCATCGTCCAGAATATTCCACCACACCGTTAACAGTTATGTTTGCATCCTGAATATCGGACTGACAATGTGCATTGTCGATCCTGACTTTGACTTTCAGATTGGAAGCAAGCGTTGGTGTGATCAGATTTATATTCAGATAGTCATTGGGTGCGTCGATGGAGTTTCCGGAGTTGTTGTAGTCCGATACCTGGAACACCTGTTTCGGAACGGGCACTTTTTGGAAGGTGCCGCTGCCGTCAAGTTCGAGCAGCTCGAGGTCGAAGCGCCACAAACCTTCTACGAGGGCGTTGCTGTCTAGCGAGGCTGACCAGAAGTCGGGACTGGTCCATTGGATGGTGAGCAATTTGTCGGCTGCGGGGACGCCGGGGTCCTGGTAGATATCCCAATGCGGAATGCGATAGCCAATATTCTCCCCGCTTCCTTCAGCGCCCAGGGTGACTGCCTTTGTTTCGAAATGCATGTGCCCGCCACTGTCGGTAGTGATGACGAAATACGTTTTCTGCACCAGTCCGTTCACCACGCTCGTGCTGGGGAATAAAATATTTCCCAGGGCCGCGTCTTTGATCCGCGTTTTTCTCCAGCGATAATGCGTGATCCCCGTCTTCGGCAATCCGTCACCAAACAATAGTTTAAAGCTAAGGCCACCACCAAACGGACTGACGCGATTCGCATCGACAATATCGGTGCAGCCCACGTTGCGGAAATTAATACCCTGGAGCGGCACGGTATGTGCGTCGCCTTGTTCAATATGAAGGGCTGTAGCATACTCGCCAATGGAACGAAACCATACCAGCTCGCCTTGCAGATGTTGTCCACACGTGCAGGGCAATACGCGCGGGTCGGTGATGGAAATGTTGATATCGCTTCCGCAAGCATAATTCCATCGCGTGTGACAAGGAATGGCAGGCTTGTAGACGGTGACCCACGTGCCGTTGATGCAAACTTCTACCCAAACATAAATGTCCTTGTCGTTTGTGAGGTTCAGGTATTCGTAGTTGAATCGCCCGTTACAATCCGTGTACACGGTGGCTATTTCGTCGCAGAAATAAAAATAGGGCCAGTACCAGGGCCACCAGCACAGGTAGGGGTGCAGCAGATGAAAATTGTTGTAGATCGTGTCACGCACAACGGTGTCTGATACGGAGAACAGCCCGTTTTGTACATGCGCCGGCAAGGTAGAATTGATAGATGCTATTGTTTTCAGATCACCCTTGATCGGTGAGGCCGCCTTGGCGCTGCTGGACCGCAGTTGGAATTGATTCATAGCCCTCCAGGGTTCCGGATCCGGACCTGGGTCGGGACCGGGAGGTGGAATGACGATGTGTGGATTGACGAGTACTTCGCGAAGGTTTCTGGCCAGGTCGTCGATGATGTAGGGAGGAATACGCCACCACCACCAGGCTATACGGTCGACCTCGCAAATGTGAACGCGCGCGTCGCAGACAGGTAAGGTCTTGCTCTGACCGTCTATCGTAAAGTTCTTTGATAAATTCCCTGTAATGAGACACCAATCGAAAAGCGGAAATCTAAATTTCGGAACACCTTGAACAAGGATCTCATTGGCGGCGTTGAGGTGCACAGACGGTTGATAGCCTCCCATTTTTTTCATCAGCATGGGGGTGATCTTTCGGCCTTTGTAATCTTTCGGCAATTCCGGGCCAATGATCAACTGCGTCTTTCCTTCAAAATCAGTTGCAGCCGTTTTAAGTTCGGCCTCGCCGTTTTTAATGGTCGCCGATTCCAGCAGTTCTCCTTCCGTGCTGAACAAATAGAGATGAGCGCCCTTCAGCGCGTCTTCATTACCGCTTTTGATTTTTACGGTAACGGGTCTTTTTTCATTTTTTTTCATAACATGATTCGGGTTTTTAAATAATACTTATGAAGATGACAAGAGAGTCCCACGGTAAGCGGAATCACAGCAGCACAGTTAAGAATAGATCACAATACGATGTGCCAATGGATCACCGCATCATCATGAACAATGATGATGACTGCTTTAAAAGAAAAATCCCATCATATGCCTTCTGAGCAAGAGGCAGAATAGATGGGCTGATGTGTCGAAAGTAGAAAAGCATTAAAGCTTCTGCAATCGTTTCCAGACAAAAGTTTTCAGGGATATAATTTCTGTAAATAAAAAACGCAGTGGATTGATCGCAGATCACAGGTATGTCGCCTTGAATTGGGGAGCGCTGATTTCTGACAGAGATTTACGTAACGGCGCGTTTGTAATTTAATTTGAACGGTATGTTTTTATGCCCGCGCGTTGTTACCTTTTGGGCAGGTAACGCAAGTCTGCTTGCAGACGGCGTATGAGCATGCTAACAAATTCAATTCATATAAAATGGAATACAGACAACTAGGAAATTCCGGTCTAAGAGTACCCGTCTTGAGCTTCGGAACAGGCACATTCGGAGGCGGCAACGATTTTTTTAAAGCCTGGGGCAGCACGCAAGTGGACGAGGCCCGGCAAATGATCAACCTATGCCTGGATGCCGGCGTCAATCTTTTTGACACGGCCAATGTTTACTCCAGGGGAACAGCCGAAGAAATTTTAGGCAAGGCCATCGCCGGGCTGAGAGATAAAGTGCTGATCTCCACCAAGGCCACCTTCCCGATGTCCGACGCCGTGAATGATTTTGGATCGTCACGCGCACATTTGGTGAAGGCCTGCGAAGACAGTCTGAAGCGGCTGGGCACCGATCATATTGATATCTATCACATGCACGGCTTCGACGGCAACACGCCGATGGAAGAAACACTAAACGCGCTGGACAATCTTGTGCGGAGCGGAAAAGTCCGTTACATCGCGTGTTCCAATTTTTCGGGATGGCATCTGATGAAATCGCTTTCCATTTCGGAACGATATGGTTGGTCAAAATATGTCGCACACCAAGCCTACTATTCATTGGTCAATCGCGATTTTGAATGGGAGCTCATGCCTTTGGGCATTGATCAGAACATTGGAACGATCGTTTGGAGCCCGTTGGCCAGTGGCAAGCTGAGTGGCAAATACCGGAGAAATCAACCCGCTCCAGCCGATGCGCGCGTTGCCCAGGGAGGCAACCCGGTGTTGGGTACGGCCAGCGATGATGAACGCCTCTACGACATCGTTGAGGTTCTGGATGCGTTAGCAAAGGAGACCGGCAAAACGATTGCGCAAATTTCATTGAACTGGCTGTTACAGCGACCAACCGTGTCCAACATCATCATCGGGGCAAGAAACGAAGCACAGCTGAAACAAAACCTGGATGCTGTGGGATGGAATTTGACGTTGGAACAAGTCCAAAGGCTGGACAAAGTCAGCGACATTTTACCCGCCTATCCTTATTGGCACCAGCGTCAATTTCCGATGCTGAATACAGATCCGAAATTATATCGGAAATAAAGCGACGGGTCACAGCTCAATTTCTTCCGCGCGCCTCATGACGATTCTTCCTTTGGTGGGGTTTAAATTTCTCCACACCCAATTGTAGTGCTCCACGATCTTTTGGGCACTCAAGTGCGATCGTTCACCGGCGGTATGTCCGTCTCTCACAACGTTCACGATATAATTTTTGGTCAGGGCCGACTGGATGCTGGAGTCGATGCAGAAGTCGGTGGCACTGCCGGTGATAAACAGTTCGTTCACCTGCCGTTGATCCAGGATGGTCTGTAACTCCGTTTCATAGAACGTATCGTTTGCCGTCTTCCCGATGCGGATGTCTCCGGGGGAAACTGTTAGTGCCGGTATAAGTTCCCAGCCGGGTGTTCCTGGCACGTACTCGCCCTGGAGCGTTCCATCGTGTTGAACCAAAATGACCGGAAGGCCTGCCGCGCGAAACTTTGCGCTTAATGCGTTGATCCGCGTTACAACGCCTTCCATGTCGTAGCTCGGCGCACCCGGTGGAAACGATTCGTTCTGCATATCGATGATCAACAAAGCCTTGTGTTTTTCCATTTTAGATACCCGTTTGTGAAAATTCCAAATCCAGGGTACTAAAATAGCAACTCTTTGTTTTAGCGTGAAGAATATTTTAAAGGAAATTGCAGTGTGTTCTCGCCGGGGCCGCTTCAATCGTAAGCCCCGTTTATCATTTGCGGGATGATAAACAGGGCGTGAAAATAAACTGACTCCATTGATGAAAAATTATTTCCTCACGGCTTCCTGTACTCGATCTTATTGCCCAAACTCAGATCCGACAAGTTGACCTTCACCAGGTAGTGATCGTTGTCGTTTGGCTGAAACTCCTTGTCATTGTTTTTGTCGCGTTGCATGTTTACCAAGGCAAAGCCCAGCGTCTCGTAAAGCGTAAACGAAACAACGTTTTCGGATTCTGGGGTAACGGGCTTTAGATTTTCGCCATGGGTATCTGAAACGTATAGAATAAAAGGATCGCGCTCATCGATTTTTCCGTTGCCGCTATAGTCTTTGTTTTTCACCAGATAAAAGATCCATGATGTTGAAACGCTTTTTTGCCGTGTCTCACCTCGGCGACTGCTGTAAGAATAGAACTCCGGCGCTTGAATATAGGTGTCGCTTGGGAATAGGGTTTTATAGGAGTCGGATTTGAAATCATACACGATATAGTTTGCATAGTAGTTGCCCCAAGAACCCATCTTATCGGAGGAAAAAAGACTTGCATCATAGCGATAGGGTATCAACATCGTGGAGGCCGAATCGGTGACCCAGGCTTCATCAAAGGACCGGGAGGAACTTTTTTTGTCCTGGCAAAATGCCAGATGACAACCGGTGATAAATGCGAGCGTTGGAAATAGAGAAATGGATCTCATGTCTTTTTTCGAATTAAGGATTGATCACCAGCGTATCTTTCTCCGTTAGGGTAACTTCTTTAACTTTCTTCGCCACAACCATCGTATCTTCGAACTGAATGGCCCGGCTGAACATTTCTGGTTTTATTTTTGAAAACTTGTCCTTCGAGCTGATCCGTTCTGTTTTATAAACCTTCTTTTCCTGCAAAGATTTTGATGCTTCCGATTTCTGATACTTCCTGCGATGGTTGTTGATGGCCAGCGTGTCGCCACTGGCTTTCCGGTCCGTGTCTTCATATCGGCGTGTGTAGGTCGTGTCCTTTGCCGTGTTTATTCCGGGTTTCAGCCAAAAGACAATGATGGATGTGACAATGACGCAAAGCGCCAGGACTCTTCTCATGGGTTTCATATAGATTGGGATTTTAGTGAATGTGATTTTTTGATTTCAATAAAAAAGATAATGAGCTCGGCCATAAGAAAATTGCCAAACAGCCCGAGCCATTGGGAGATGGCATAGTTATCCTGATAGGGAACGTTCAGTAAGAAGAATAAAATGTGAAGGATCCGGAACGAAAGCACCACGGAGGCGATCGCATACGACCGGATCATATAATGAAAATGCCCGACCTTGTCACCGCCGGCGATCGCCTGGTACCCACGGTACGTGAACACCGCTAAAAGAATTCCCTGCAACATAAACCCAACCTGAGTGATCAAGCCTCCCTTGGCGTAACAAGCGAGATACATGCCCGTGGGGCAAACCAAGGTCAGCGTCACCCACACATACATTTTTCCCACCACCTGGTGCACTTCAAGCGCCCGTTTTAGAAACCTGCGGGTGAAAAGGAAAATGGGGCTGAGCAAACAAATAACCCCGGTAGGAAGGTGGACATAGAAGGCGACGTTCCAGAGAATGTCCTGTTGCGCGACTCTTTTTTCCGGCAGAATGCCATATTCGCCACCATGCGTAAAGTAGAGCATGGCATTGTGCGACAACAAAAGCGAAAAGAAGATCAGCGGCACCCAAAGAAGGGCAGCCGGGAGGAGCGATAGGATCTTTCGTTGAATCATATCCGAATGTATCGACCCTACCGTAAGGCCGGAAGCGCCATTTAGGGAATCCGGAAAGACACTTAGCGAGGACGTGGTTTCGCTGAGCGGGGTGGTGATGCGCGGAGCGACTTGGCCGCCAGATTGGAGAATCCAGTCACTCTATTTTTCCATTGAGGTGAATGATGAATTGCCTCCTCAATGTGTCGGCGGTTACTTTGCCGTCGCCGGGATAGTCTATGATTAACGTTGTCCTGGAGTAGGTGGAATCGTTCAGAAATTTTCCGTATTCTTCACTGCTCGTCGTCTCATCTCCGCCCCGCAGGGTCAACACGGCGCGGTCTATGACATTGTAAAACCTGTCCAGCGTATACACGGAGATATTCATATTTACTTCCCCCTCTGCCAGGGTCGTGATGCGCTTCATTCCTTTGCCCATTTCCCGGAATGACTTGGGGTAACCGGAAATCGGAATCACTTTTAACGAATCGTTTATGAACAGGCGTTTGGCTCTATAAAAAAGCAAATCTTGTTCGTGATAATTGAGATCGTCCACAGAATACTCCTGGAGCTCCCGTTCCCTGAAGCCTGCTACAAACTCCGCTACCGTGATCGTATCAATTTCCACAGGGTTATCGGGCTCCACGCGGTTATCGGGAAGAAATCCAGTTGGCGGTGTTGAATCGTGGCTTGCTATCGGCCGATCTTCATGGAGAGCCGACTTTTCGGGGGGCTTGCAGGATGCTGCGCACAAAGCAATAAGCAGGAATATCCTATACTTGATCATGGGCACAAGGGTTGCTCAATGGTTCCTGATGGAAGGAAGGTCAGACGGCAATTTCTCTGGATTTGGTATTTAAAATGCCGGACCCCAATCGATTGCCTCGACTAAACACTCCTCCTAAACTTAAGCAAAAACCTTGCCCTAGGCGCCGCGAATAAGAAATAAAAAAAATGAGCAAATCATGACGACAATTCTATCTTGCTGCTCAGCTGCGAAATGGTTAGCTGTCCTACAATCCACATCACAACGGGAACGCTATAATCCTCGTCCAATTTCTAAAAAATCCCTTTAGCAGGGTCAACAACGGCTTCAGAAAAATCAACCCATTTTCTCGATCAATTTTTTTGTTGCCCGTATCCCTTCTTCGTTGGTTAAATACCCAGGCTTGCCCATCATTTGCATGAGCCCGCCTTCATATTCAATGCCGACGATGCCTTTGAATTTTGATTTTTTTATGATGTCAAACATCCGGACGAAGTCAATTTCGGTCTCGTTGCCATTGGCGTCAAACTTGTGCGATTTGGCGCTTACGCCCTTGGCGTAGGGCATGAGTTCTTCCACTCCTTTATACTTGTCATATTCTTCCAGGCAAGTCGTATTCATGTAACCAGCCAGATCCAGCGTAGCCGGCTTGGTCCGCTTGACACAGAAATTGCCGAAATCAGGAAGAACGCCTGCCCGCTGGTTGTTCACTTGTTTCATAATGTCTGCCAGCCACTTCCCGTTGCACGAGTGGCCCACGTGATTCTCCACAATGATGTCGAGGTTATTTTTGGTGCCATACTCCAGCAACTTGCCGTACCCTTCCACAGCCGCTGCAGCCACTTCTTCGGCCGTCCCGGTCTGCTCCATGCTGCCCAGGTTCACGCGGATGGATTTGCAATCCAATATTTTTGCGGCATCCACCCATTTGTAGTGGCTCTCCACGGCGTGATTTCTTTTGGCGGTGTCGAGGTCTGCTATGTTTTCGCCATCCACCATGATCAGGTTGTTCCGTACGCCCAGGTCGTCTGCTCGTTTTTTTAATTCCTTGAGAAACGTAGTGTCTTCTCCTTTGTCGGCAAAGAACATGGATACATATTCTACAATACTAATTCCAAAATCATTTTTCGCCTTCGCGGGAAAATCCAACGTGTTGTGTTTTCCGGAGAAGAACTCGGATGCAAAAGAGAATTGCGCCAGCGAAATCTCGTACGACGACTTTCCGGCACCAAAGGCGTTGAGCTCCCAGGGAAGGGCGGAGGCTACACCAGCGCCCAGCGCGCCTAATCCGAGTTGCTGGATGAATTTTCTGCGATTGGTTTTCATAACGAAGGGGTAGAGTTTATTTAGTGAAACTTACTAAATAAATGTCAAAAAACTTATTCTTATTTAGTGATTTTCACTAAATATATTTTCATTTTTCTTAAGTTGCGGGAATAAATGATCATTTTTGGATATGGAATCCCAGGCGGAGTTAGTTGACTTTTTTAAAAACGGGCACAAGAAATACCTGCCGCATGTTTCCATAGACTGCGCCATCTTCGGCTACCATGCACAACAGCTGAAACTGCTACTGATCAAGCACCGGTATGTGCACGGGTGGTGTCTTCCGGGAGGATATATAAAAAGGACTGAGACGCTGGTAGAAGCCGCTAACCGCATCGTGAAAGAGCGCACCAGTATTGGTAATTTATTTCTGCAACAGTATAAAACCTTTGGCGACCCCGACCGGTCGCGCTACCGGGAGTTTGACGCGGACAAGTTTTTTGAGATGACCGGCATCCGGATCAGGAACGACAACTGGCTTATCGATCACACCATTTCCATCGGCTTCTATGCCATCACCGATTTCTCTCACGCCATTCCCAAACCCGATATCATGTCGGACGAGTGCGCTTGGTTTGATGTAGACCGCCTTCCAAAACTTGAATTTGACCACGATCAAATGGTAGTAGAAGCCCTGCGTACACTTCGCATGCAACTGTACCATTGCCCCATTGGCTACACCATGTTGCCCAAGAAGTTTACGCTAGGCGAAATTCATGCGTTGTATCAGACGTTACTGGGAAAGAAACTCGATGTCAGTAATTTTCCAAAAAAATTGATGGCGCTGGGACTATTAAAAAAGTTGGAGGAAAGAAGAAGCATTGGTCCCCATCGCTCACCGCATCTCTACAGTTTTGACAAACGGAAATACGACAAAGCGCTGAGGGAAGGCCTTGCGTTAAGCTGACCTTCCCCACGCTCAAGTCGTTATTCGCTGCGCAGCGAATTCACAGGATTTGAAGCGGCGGCTTTGATAGACTGGTATCCCATGGTCAGCCAGGCAACCAGGAAGGCCGATATTCCAGCCAACAGATAAACCAGCACGCCGACCTCCGTTTTATAGGTATAACTTTGCAACCACCATTTCACGGCAAACCATGAAAGCGGCGCTGCAATCACAAAAGCGATGATAATGAGTTTGCCAAACTCCTTAGAGAGCAACAACACGATGCTGGTCACGGTGGCGCCAAGAACTTTCCGAATGCCAATTTCCTTTGTGCGTTGCTCGGCCGTGAAGGCGCTCAGCGCAAACAATCCCAGACACGCTATGATGATGGCGAGCCCGGCAAAGATGCCAAAGATCTTACCAAGCCGTTGTTCCGTGGCATACATGCTGGAGAAGTCATCGTCCAGGAAAGTATATTCGAACGGCTGGGTCGGAGCCATCTGTTTCCATTTTTTTTCCAGGGCGGAGATAACATCAGTCACGTTTTTAGACTCGAACCGGAAGGAGATAAGGCCCGTGCTTTTGGAAAGAAAAAGACCCAGCGGCGTGATGTTGTCGCGGAGCGATTCAAAATGGAAATTCTTGACCACGCCGACCACAGTATAAACATTGCGTTTGTCTTTCTCGATCGAATTGCTCCCTCCTGCAAACTTGAAAGTTTCTATTTTTTTGCCAATGGGATCGGCTGCGATGTTAAACCCCTGGGCGGCCGCCTCATTGATGATGATGCCGGTGGAGTCCGAAATAAAGTCGCGCGAAAAGTCCCGGCCGTCTTTGATCTCCATGCCTAACGTTTTGATATAGTCATAGTCGACATAGAATCCCTGCATGCCGACCATGTTCTCCTGGTTGGGTTCTTTTCCCATGGGCCAGTAGGTGCTGTTGCTTCTGTCGGTGCCGGCTACGGGGAGGTATCCGGAAATCGTCGCGCTGAGGATGTGGCTATCCTTTAGCATTTCGTTCTTGAAGCTTTCCAGTTGATCGCCCATGGCATGCGCTTCTCTGATGACGATGACCTGATCTTTGTTAAATCCTATTTTTTTCTCCTGGATATAGGTGAGCTGGCGGTTGATGGTGATCGTTCCCACAATGAGGAATATGGAAATGGTAAACTGAAAAACCACCAAGCCACTCCGGATCAGTCCGCTTTTCATTCCCAATGCCAACTTTCCTTTGAGAACATTAACCGGTTTGAAGGCCGATAAAAAGAAAGAAGGATAAACGCCCGCCAAGGCCCCAACCAACAAGGATAGCCCCATGAAGAAAACAAGAAAATTAGGATCGGCCACAGGAATATGGAGATGTTTGCCCGAAAGATCATTGAACGTCGGAAGGAATACGAAGGCCAACCCCAAGGCCAGCAGGAAGGCCATGACACTAATCAGGACAGACTCCAGCAAGAATTGACGGACCAGGTGCGAGCGAAGCGATCCCAGTACTTTTCTGACGCCTACCTCCTTGGCGCGATTGGCGGACCGGGCAGTAGACAAATTCATAAAGTTGATGCAGGCAATGACTAATATAAAAAGTGCGATGGCGCCGAAAAGATAGATATAGACAATGTCACCAGCGGGTTCCAACTCGACCATGGTCTTGGCACGCAAATGCACATCCGTTATCGGCATAAGCCAGAAGTCGAATTTACTACCGTCGGCGGCGAGTTTTTCCGGGGTGTTTTCCGCGCCCAGGAATTCACGGATCTGCGGGCCAACGTATTTTTCCTTCATGCCTAAGAATTTCTTCTCCAGCCCCTTTGCATCGGTACCTTGCTTCAGCAGGACATAGGTGTGAAAATTGTTGCTGAGCCACATGTTGTTTTTGCTTTCCTCACTGTTCAGCATGGACACCAGTATTTCGAAGTGAAACTGGCTGTTGTCGGGGAAATCCTCCATGACACCGACGATCTTGTTGTTCCAATTATTGAAGAACGTGAGCGTTTGCCCGATGGCATTTTCGTTGGGAAAATATTTGTCGGCGATTTTCCGGCTAATGACAATGGTGTTGGGCTCCGTGAGTGCTTTGGAAGGATTGCCATGAAGAAACGGAATGGTGAAGACTTTAAAAAACGAGCTATCGGCATATGCAATATTCTTTTCCTTGAAATTTTCCTTGTCTCTTTTTACGAGATAGTTTCCCTGCTGGCGGATCCGTGCAACGGCTTCCACTTCAGGGTAGTCCTGAAGCACGGCCGTGGCCAGGGCTGGTGGTGTCACCGCCATGTCATAGTCCAGGTTGCCGAATTTGATCCGGAAATTCACCCGGTACAGCCGATCGTGGTTGACATGTTGTGTGTCATAGCTTAGCTCATTCAAAATAAAGAGCGAGATGATCAAACAGGAAGCAACACCGGTTGCCAGTCCCGCAATGTTGACGAGGGAGTAGAAACGATGTTTGGTGAGATTGCGCACGGCAATCTTGAAGTAATTTTTAAACATGATGCTGGTGTTTTGAGTGTCGGTGATGAGAACTTGTTTTTGGGTTTGCCGCAGTCCCTCGATATGGCCGAAGCGCTTTAAGGCATGATTATAGGCGTCGATAAATTTCTTTCCTCCCTCCATTTCTTTTTCCACGACCGAACAGAGGTGATCGAGCACTTCTTCCTGAAAACCTTCCAGGACGATGCCGCGATAGTCCAGGTCTTTGGTGATGTAGTCAATATGTTCGCTCGTTAGCAGTGCCATGGCTTAGCCTACTTTTACCTGCAATACCGCAGACATGGTTTTGATGAAATCAACAAATTCAGTAACCCTGTCTTTGGCCAGGCTTTTTCCTTCGGGAGTTAGCGTATAATACTTTCTAACACGCTTGCCGATATTCACAATCTCCGTTTTGACCAACCCATCGTTTTCCAGCTTGTGCAAAGCCGGGTACAGCGCCCCTTCGGTGAGCAGGATCCGGTCTTGCGAAAGCTCGCCCACCGTTTGCGTGATCTCATAGCCATACATTTTGCCATTGTCTTTTAAAACCTTCAAAATGATGGTTTGCAGGGTTCCCCTTAATAATTCGGTTGGATGCATAAACTGTTAATACATAAAGTTCTTATGCATTAGACGCTTATTTTGACGTCGGGTTACAGCCACCCCAAAAAATAGTTTCCAGACTCGTTTGCCCCCGGACAGATTTTCGTCTTAAAACAAAAAAAGCCCCAAATACAGCTTGGGGCTTCATATTCAAAGGAAATCACGGCATGGTTTTACCTCCTTGCCCCGGTCGTTCCTCCGAAAAACCGTTCCGCATTCTTGTGGAAGATGTCTTCCTTCTGCGTTTTAGTCAAAAAGTCCAATTCATTCACCCGGCCGATCATCCGGGAAATATCTCCACCGTCCGAGCCAAACATCAGACGGTCTGTAAGCCCGGCATCGACGAGTGATTTCATATAGGAGTAGAACGCGTCCTTGGTCACGATGTCGGGATTTGCAATAACCGATACGTCGGCATAAACGGTGGGGTATGCGGACATAATATCCAGGGTTCCTTTTAAATACGGTGCGCCGGCATGCATGAGCCACACTTTAAGTTTGGGAAAGGCGACCAGAACATCTTTTAGCAATTGAGGATCACCCATCAATGGATCAAAATTCGGGCAGCCATGATCAGGGCCTGCGAGCCCGGAATGCATGCCGATGGGGATATTGAATTCCTGTGCCAACGCATAATAGGGAAACATGACGGAGTCTGACATCGAGATGCCATAATATTCGTTGACGAGTTCGCCCAGGAAATCGATTTTATGATCGCGTATTTGTTGTCTTACCCATTGGGGATCGGGAAAATCCTTGCCATTTTCAAAACACTTCGGCCCGCCATAGGGAACGATCCCGTTGGGACAGGGGAAGATCATTCCGTATAGGAATTTGGGTTTGGCCATGGCCCGGTAAGGTTGTTGCGTGTTCCATGGACAGGTGATGGCGGCCCGGGTGATATTATTCTGCGCATATTCTTTTGTTTCTTTCGCCCTTTTGTCGACATCAAAATGACCATGCAAGTGCGTGTCGAATACTTCACCATGGTAGGCGGCGTTGGGATTAGGTTGGCCACACAAAGTGGAGGCGATCAGCAGCGAAAAGGGAATGAGAAATGTTTTCATACGGAAGACTTTTTTTGTTTCCGTAAAACTAGGGCCGGGACATTTCGTGCCAGGTGTAAAAATCGGACAAGTTACCGGGCTGAAAAAAGGGATGTGGTTTCGCTATTGGTAAGCGCTTCGGAGGCGAGAAATAGGGTGGGGGTGGTGCCCACAAATTCTTTAAAATCACGGAGCATATGCTGAAAGTCATAGTAGCCACAGTGCAGCGCTACAGTTAACCAATCCACATCGGGACACCGCTCTTTCATCCGAAAAGCGGTGCTGAATCGGGCGATGCGCATGAACTGCTTAGGGCTCATGCCGATACGCTCATAAAACTTCCGGTCGAACTGCCGGGTGCTAAGGCAAGCCATGCTGGCCAACTGGTCGATGGAATAGGGGGACGCTGCATGCGACATGGTCTTTAACACGGCATCTATGGGCAGGCTTGATACGGTATTTTTGGCGTACTGTTTTTTCAGAAAATCCTCAGCAAGGGCTACCATCGCGAGGCAATCATCGGTGGCCGCCATCTGTTCTTCAAGTTGCCTTATTGCGGCCGGCCACACCAACGAACCATTCAGTGCCTGACCAAGAAGTTTTGTCATGGGTACTCCAATCAAGCGGTGCAGGCCACCGGGCTTGAACATAAAGCCGATCATGATATGCTCACCCACAATACCCAACTCCACACTAGAAACCTGGGGTCCTACCAGGATGCAAAAAGGTTGCTGCAGAGGTGTTTTGTTGGGTTGGTCTTTTAGCCAACTTTTTTCCCGCGGATAGAAATACATGCACTGTTCGGCCGCAGGGGGAAAAGGTCTGAAGAGAGTCTTTTCCGACAACGGGCTCAAATGTTCATGTACGATCATAATGGATTGCACGTGAGACTGAAGTTCGGTGCAAGGCTGACGAAATCCGATAAACATATCTAAAAAACAGATTGACCCACAGGATAGAGAGAAGCCACATGCGTCTGTCAGAAAACTTTCGGTCAGACGATCACTCCATATCGGCGGTCTGGACGGCGATTGTTTTTAGGGCTACACGTTCATCGTTGCATGAAGCGAAACGAAGATAATAATTTTAAGGTACATCCGGAGGGCCACCTGCTTGGCATCGGTTTTTCTTTTGCGCCGGGATTTTTCGCTTTGGCATTGTTAAATGCCACGGCCAAATAATTTGGAACAATACGGTATATTCGATAGCTTGATCGATCGTGTATTTTTAAATAGAAGTCCATGCTTAAACATTGCGTGCTCACCTTATCCGTCCTGCTCGTTTCTATTTTCTGCTCCGGTCAAAATCCCAAGGCGGAAAAAGAATTACAATCGGTGATAGACGACCTGGATGTGGTGGGCCTTTCTGTGGTGGTTGTCAACAAAGGTGATATCGTCTACAAGCATCAATTCGGGATGCAGGATGTTGAAAAGAATATCCCGCTCAGCGACCGCTCTCTTTTCAGGATCGCATCCATATCAAAATCATTTTCCGCAGTCACGATCATGCAGCTCATCGAAGCCGGGAAACTTAGCCTCGACGACGACGCCAGCAAGCTGGTGGGCTTCACCGTGAGAAATCCCAAATTCCCGGACAAGGTCATTACACTGAAAATGCTCATGTCGCACACCTCCAGCATCAATGATAGCCAGGGGTATTTCTACCTGGACCTGATCGACCCGGGCAAGAATCTCAACTGGGCAAAATGTTATAGCGACTATGCGCCCGGGGCAAAATATCAATACTGCAATCTAAATTTCAATATGATCGGGGCCATCATCGAACGGCAGACCGCCGAACGGTTCGACCAGCGCATCAAGCATCGCATTCTCGACCCGCTGGGACTCTATGGAGGCTATTGTGTCGACTCGCTGGATGCGTCGCGCTTTGCCACATTGTATGAGTATGATTCATTGAACAAAAGTTTCATCCCCATGCCACAAGCCTATGCTCCCCGCACGGAAGAAATCAGGAACTACACCATGGGATACTCTACGCCGGTATTTTCGCCCACGGGCGGCATGAAGATCAGTGCCGACGACCTGGCGAAATACATGACCATGCACATGTATAACGGATCGTATAAGGGCGTGAAGATCATGTCCGGAAAAAGCGCTGAAAAGATGCGGGAAAAGATTTCCGAAGAAGAGGGCTATGGCATGGCCATGCGTACGGCAACGGAACTGATCCCGGGAAAAGTATTGAAGGGACATACCGGTTCGGCGTATGGATTGTACAGCGCCATGTTCTTTGATCCCAAAGACAAATTCGGATTTGTCGTGATCACCAATGGATGCATTCCCGATAACCAAAGCGATATCCGGAATGTGCTGAGCCGGTCCATTGCCATCCTATACAACAACATCATCAAAAAGTAATTTGAAAAAACAATGAAATCGATTTACAAAAAAGGCACGGATGCCGTATGGGCAGGCGAGGGCAACGTCAACACCAAGGGCGCCACCACTACACCCATTGTCAATAGCGTAACGTTCGCCTACGAGGATCTGGACGAATGGCACAACGTGGCAACGGGAAAGGAACCCGGTTATATCTATAGCCGCAACACCAACCCCACGGTGGCGGCGCTGGAGGAAAAGATTCGCGTATTGGAGGGAGCGGAAGCAGCAACATCGTTCTCCACGGGCATGGCCGCCATCAGCAACAGCCTGTTCACATTTTTAACGGCGGGAAAAAGAGTGGTTTCGTTAAAGGATACCTACGGCGGCACCAGCAAAGTGTTTCTTGATTTTCTTCCCAACTACAAAGTGGACGTTAAACTTTGCGACACCACCGACCACGAGATGATCGAAGCCGAGGTGGCCAAAGGATGCGACCTGCTCTACCTCGAAACGCCGACAAATCCTACCTTAAAAATCGTGGACATCAAACGCCTGGCAGCGGCGGCGAAGAAAGTGGGAGCGATCACGATGGTGGATAACACGTTTGCAACACCAATCAATCAAAATCCACTTGAACTGGGCGCCGACCTGGTGGTGCACAGCGCGACAAAATTTTTATGTGGCCATTCCGATGCGATGGGCGGACTGTTAGCGGGAAAAGAGGAATTGGTGAAGAAGGTTTTTAATTTTCGCGAGATCAACGGCGCAAGCCTGCAGGCAGACCCGGCCTACATGATTGCGCGCGGAATGAAAACGCTGGAGTTGAGAGTGGAACGTCAAAATGTGTCGGCGTTGAAAATTGCCAATTACCTCCAGCAGCATCCCAAGATCAAAGATGTTTTCTATCCGGGGTTGGAAAGTCATCACGGGCACGCTATTGCTAAATCACAAATGCGCGGCTTTGGAGGGATGATGAGCTTTTCTTTGGATGGCGGCTGGGAGCTGGTTAAAAAATTTCTACCGGCGTTAAAACTTGTTCACCTGGGAGCAAGCCTGGGATCGGTAAGCACCCTCGCAGGTCCTCCACGTACGACCAGCCACGTGGAGCTGACCGAAGAACAACGCAGGTTACTCGGCATTCCCGAAAGCCTCGTGCGCTATTCCGTTGGTATTGAAAACGTAGACGATCTGCTGGCCGACCTGGAGCGTGCATTGAAGAAAATTTGAAGAGGATCATCGATGAATTCGTGGGGAAGTTTCTGACGATCGTCGAAGGCATTACGGTCATGCAAAACAATGATTCTTTGTAGCCCCAACAAGGGTCTAAAGTTGAACTGGAAACACAACTTGTACGTTGTCTAATAAAGGCGCAATCAAAGGGTAATAAGGCCCTTTTCACCCCTTTTAGAGACAATAGGTTCATAACTTAATTGGTCGTATCTTTACGCGTCAATTGCGGATTCTTTTAATTCACTGCCGAAATTTCGTCTCGGAATTGTAGTTTCTTAATCCTTTCCACAATTAATACGGAATTTTTGTGTGAGAGCACATCTTTCACACGTGTGGTAGTGCCTGCAATGGGAGTGCATGGGTCCAATGGAGTCGTTCACCTCCATTTTTTAATCTTACTTCTTCAATAATGCAACAATCGAAGTCTTTAACTTTTGCGACGTCACATCGTGATTTTTCGGTTACCCTCAACAAGCGTGTAAACGAGTATTTTAAAAATCATAACATCAATCGCCATGCAAACGGCGAAATGGTGGTGAAGACCCTCGTGATGTTTGCTGCCTACTTTGTTCCCTACAGCCTCATCCTGGCCAACGTCGTTACGGGCAACATCGCCATGCTTGCATCGGTGATCGTGATGAGCCTTGGTCTGGCAGGGATCGGCCTGTCGGTGATGCACGATGCTAACCACGGTGCATATGCCAAAGAAAAATGGATCAACGTTCTGATCGGCTATTCCCTGAATTTGATCGGCGCCAATGCCTTCAATTGGAAGATGCAACACAACGTTTTGCATCACACGTACACCAACGTGCACGAAGAAGACGAAGACATCAGCCCACGCGGAGCCTTGCGCATGACGCCGCACACCGCCTGGAAAAAAGTACATAAGTACCAATTCATCTACGCATGGTTCCTCTATGGACTCATGACCATCGTTTGGCTTTTCTTCAAAGATTATGTCCGCATCGTCCGCTATCATCAAACGGGCCTCGCCAAAAAACAAAATGCCAACATCACCACAGAGTGGATCATTCTGATCTTCAGCAAACTTCTGTATATCACCTATATTTTTGTGCTGCCCGTGTTGTTCACGCCCTTGTTGTGGTGGCAGATCATCATCGGCATCGTATTGATGCACTACATCGCCGGCTTTATCCTGGCCATCATCTTTCAACCCGCTCACGTCATTGAAGGCACGGAGTTTCCGTTGCCCGACGGAGAAAACATGCTGGAAAACAATTGGGCCGTACACCAACTCCTGACCACTACGAATTTCGGAAACAAAAGCCGTTGGTTCTCCTGGTATGTAGGAGGTCTTAATTTTCAGATCGAACATCATTTGTTCCCCTCCATCTGCCATGTGCATTACCGGAAGATCGCCGGCATTGTAAAAGAAACGGCCACGGAGTTTGGACTGCCGTACAAAAGTACGCGCACGTTTTTCCAGGCGCTGGTATTGCATGGACGGTTATTGAAGCAATTGGGCGCACGCCCCGTTTGAGGTTTGACGAAATCTTCAAAAACATATTCCCCCGGTGTTTTGAGTAACAGGTTTAATCACCCGCAACATGAAGCAGCTTAAGATTACCAAGCAGATCACCAACCGCGAGATGCAATCGCTGGACAAGTATTTGCAGGAAATCGGCAAGGTGGACCTGATCTCGGCCGAGGCCGAAGTGGATCTGGCGCGGCGGATACGACAAGGTGATGCCGCAGCGCTGGACAAAATGGTGAAAGCTAATTTGCGTTTTGTGGTTTCCGTTGCCAAGCAATATCAAAACAACGGTCTCGCCCTCGGAGACCTGATCAACGAAGGCAACCTGGGCCTGATCAAAGCGGCCATGCGGTTTGATGAGACCAGAGGTTTTAAATTTATTTCCTATGCCGTGTGGTGGATCCGTCAATCCGTTTTGCAGGCATTGGCCGAGCAGTCGCGCGTGGTGAGACTTCCCTTGAATCGCGTGGGAGCCCTCAACAAAATGCACAAGGAGTTCGCGGCACTGGAACAAAAATTTCAGCGCGAGCCTTCTCCGTCGGAGCTTGCCGAATCCATGAATGTTTCGCTGGAGGAAGTCGAATCCAGCATGCGCTTTACCGGGCGGCAAGTTTCGGTGGACGCACCCTTAAGCCAGGGCGAAGACGGCAGCTTACTAGACGTGTTGGCCAGCACCAGCACGGAAACGCCAGACGCCAATCTCATGCTTCACTCCATGAAGGGCGAGATAAACCGTGTGCTGGCAGCGTTGACGCACCGCGAGTCGGAAGTGATCTCCAGCTACTTCGGTCTGAACGGCAGCCACCCCATGACCCTCGACGAGATCGGCACCCGCTTCAATCTGACACGCGAGCGCGTACGGCAAATAAAGGAAAAGGCTACCCGGCGTCTGCAAACCCTCACCAAGGGCAGATCGCTGCGTGCTTACCTGGAATAAAATCCTCACTGCAAACCAATCCTTCAAATGGACATCTTGAATTCTATGACGCCAACCGTTTATCTTTCTTTGTGGAATAAGTATCGCCCCGTAATCGTGCACCTTATGCTGGCTGCCGGCGACGGCCCCCAACAGTACAAACTTTTTAGTCATGAGTTCAAAGCGCTCGCCGCGAAGGAAAAAACGTTCTCCTTTGTGCTGCAGGCCTTCCGGGGCAAGTCGACCAACGGCATCCGGAAATCATTCGCCGCCCAGGACCTGCTGAGCATGCTCAACACATCGCGCAAGGCCAGCGAGCAAATGGAGAAATATGGCTTCGAATTCAAGCTCGACAGTCAGTTTGTGCTGCACGTTACGCGACTGCCGGGTGCGGATGAGCAATCGTAAGGGGGTTGCCCGACCGGCAACGGTGGAATTACCGGCTGCCGGAATAGGTTTACCGGTAATAAAGGGTTACCTTTGTGACGTAGTTCAAGTGAATCGGAAACAAGACTGATACATCGTTGTCTTTTTTCCTTCTTTAATTTCCCAATCCCTCATTACACTTCGCCCTGCTAGTTCTTCGGGCAAAATTTAATGCGAACGTATCGGTGATTATCGGGCTGGCTGCAGCGTAAAACGATGCTTTTAATAAAACATTACAAAATGCAAGGAACAGTAAAATTTTTCAATGATGCCAAAGGTTTTGGTTTCATTAAGCCCTCGAACTCGAACGAACAAGACATCTTCGTTCATTCCTCCGGGCTGATCGACGAAATTCGTGAAAACGATGAAGTAGAATATGAAGTGGAAAAAGGCAAGAAAGGCTTGAATGCCGTGAAAGTGAAACTGGTTTAATCCACCGTCTTCGATAAAAAGCAAAAGAGGCTGTCTCAAAAGGACAGCCTCTTCTTTTTATGATTGATTTTACTCACGCCAGTCTTAGCGATAACAACCGGAACAACCGTTGGCCTCCCTTCGGATTTAATACCCAGGCTTTAGCTTGGGTTGCAAACAAAAAGAGACTGTCCTTTTGAGACAGTCTCTTTTTTGCTTTGAGGCAAAATCTATTTCAGGAGTCTTACTTTGATAGCGTTCAATCCTTTGGGGCCTTGTTCGGTCTCGAAGGTCACCATGTCGTTGTCTTTGATGGTGTTGAGCAACACGTTGCTGGAGACAAAAACGTTCCGGCCGGTTTCGTTGTCTTTGATAAAACCAAATCCCTTCGCATAGTTAAAGAACATGACCTTTCCCTGTCTGGTCTTCACGTGGACGGTTTCGCCCGTGTTGCGCGATCCGGTAACAATGTCGGCGGTGTTGATGGTGCTCTTTTTGATGGTCGCATCGGGCGGCTTGTTGGTCAGGTTCCCGTTTTCGTCAACGTAGGCGACCATATTTTCCCAAGAGGTGTCTTTGGGGGCGGCTTTGCGTTCTTCTTTGCGCTGCTCTTTCTCTTTGCGCTTCTGTAATTTTCTTTTTTCGAGGTCTTTTTTACTGAATGATTCTTGTGGTCGGGCCATGTAATGTGGGTTGGTGAAGACTGGGGAAAGGGCCTTGGTGAATCGGGATGGCCTAGGAGGCTAAGTTTCTCTCAAAACAGGAAGGATACGTAAAGATACGGTTTAAAATCCAAAAACCGGGTGACCGGTATGAAACTATTCTGACCGTCTGGACTTGGTTGGGCAATATGCGCCAAAACGAATTTTTCAATCGATGGATCCGCCGCACCCGGTTATTTTATTCTGCTCGCGATGGATCAGGCACCCTACCTCGCGCGTATACCGGTCAAGTTCATCGAGACAGGCTCTGAAATCAAGGATCGCCTGCTCGTGTTCCTGCTCTTTCAAGAGATCGAGCCGGATGAGTTCAAGCAGCCCCAGCATGGTGGCGATAGGTCTTCGAAACCGGTGCGATATCGAGAAAGCCAGGTGATTCAAGGCTTTTTGATAATCTTCATTTTGAGAGGTGTTCAACATACATGGGCGCCTAAGCGCTTTTAATGGTTCGGCATGTAGGGAATGTTAAGAAGTGAATGACAATGATAATAACCCGACGTGCTTCACACGATCGGGTCAAAATGCTGGGTGGCCCAGCCGCTAGTTTGTAGCGCCTCCGTTGACCAACAGGTGCTGGCCGCTCACAAACGAGGAAAGATCGCTGGCAAAGAACTCCGCCACATTGGCGACATCTTCTACTTCGGCAAGGCGTCCCATCGGGCAGCTGTCCAGGAGTTGCTTGCGCAGCGCCGGATAGCTGTCGGCCTCCGCGAAAATCCCCGAATGATCCACCGCAAAAGGAATGATCGAGTTCACGGTCACCCCCCGGTGCCCAATCTCTTTGGAAAGAATGTCCACCAAATAACGAGGCGTGGTTTTGCTACCACCATAGACGGCCATGCCGGGAACCGGAAAAGAAGTGGTGCTGGAAGCAATGTAGATGATGCGCCCGTTGTCTTCTATGTTGCGCGCTGCCTGTTGCAGGGTGAAGTACGAGCCTTTGGTGTTGATAGAAAAAACGCGATCAAATTGGGCTTCCGTAAAATCCGTCACCGGCGTCTCCACCAGCTCGATGCCGGCGTTGGCCACGACGATATCGATTTTACCAAAAGCCTTCTTGCCTTCCGCGAAAAGCCGCTCGATGTCGGCAACCTTGCTGACATCGGCCTGCACCGCGATCACGCGCGCACCCATGGCCTTGATGTTGCTCACCACTTCATCGGCCGAGGCTTTATCTTTTGAATAATTGATCACCAAATCGGCACCCAATGCAGCATAACGTTCAGCGATAGCTTTACCAAGACCTCTAGCAGATCCCGTAACAATGGCGACTTTATTTTTTAAACTGTTCATAATAATAAATGGATTTAAAGTTTTTTTTAATTTGATACTACTGACTACTGGCTACTGACGCTGTCAAGCCATCCCACCATTGATCCCGATATTCTGCGCCGAAATCCATTTAGCCCCATCACTGGCCAAAAAGCTCACCACTTTAGCAATATCATCAGGCTGTCCAATGCGATTAAAAGCCGACAAGGAAGCAAGCCGCGCAATGGTTTCGTCTGTTTTTCCTTTGGTGAACAACTCGGTGTTAGTGGGTCCCGGCGAAACAGAATTCACATTAATGCCCCGACCGCCGACTTCTTTTGCAAACACGCGTGTCAATTGTTCGACAGCGGCTTTGGTGGCCACATACGTCGAATAGGTGGGCAACATGATGCGGTTCACCGAGGTGGAGAAATTGATGATGGTGCCATGGTCGGCCAAGCGGGTGGCCGCTTCGCGCAGCGTGTTGAATACACCTCTTACATTGATGTCGAACTGGCGGGTGAAATCTTCATCGGTGGTGTCTTTCAACAATTTGGTGATCATTACGCCGGCGTTGTTTACCAGCACGTCGATCCGGCCAAAATGCGCCAGGGCGGTGTCGAACATTTGTTTTACTTCGGCGGACTTGCTCACGTCGGCTTGTACGGCGATGGCGTTGGTGCCTTTTGCTTTTAGTTCGGCCACCAGTTGGTCGGCACCGGCTTTGTCGCCGGCATAGTTCACAATGAGGCTGGCGCCATCGGAGGCTAATTGGCGGGCAACGGCAGCGCCGATTCCTTTGGAAGCACCGGTCACCAGGATTACTTTTTCTTGCAGGGTTTTCATATGGCTTTGTGTTTTGTTGATGACACAAAGGTGGCCTACAGACCAGGCCTGGAACGTATGAGAATTACAGAATTACTTATGAAATCTAAAGATCGGCCTTTGCCGACTCCTTGCGGTAAAGGACTGGGGTGGTGCCGGTGTTCTTTTTGAAATAGTTGCTCAGGTGGGTGGCCTCCGAAAAACCCAGCAGGTAGGCAATTTCCTTGATGGACAGCGAGGAATTTTGCAACAACGATTTTGCCTCGGTAATGGTCTTTTCCATGATCCAGGTGCTTACCGTTTTCCCGGTCTTACTTTTGATGACGTTGCTCAGATAGTTGGGGTGCAACCCTTGCAACGTGGCATATTCCTGCACGCGATACACTTTGTCGGTCTTGCCCTGCACCAACTGGCGATAGTGCGCTTCCAGGTTTTTACGAAAAGTTTTTACGATCTGTGAACTGCGGTTGCCTTCGTAGATGGGATTGTAATCGCTCCAGAAATATTCCTTGATCTTCAATAGCAGGATGACAAAGAGATTTCCGATGATCTTCTGTTTATAGCTGGAACGACCGTGAAATTCCTTGTCGATCTGCTCATAGAGTGATTCAAACTCCATAAACGCATCGGGTGCCAGCACGCGCGGTGAAACGGTTTCCGACAACAGGAAGGGGAATTCCTGGAACACGTCGTGGTGCACATTTTCTTTCAGGAAGGCCTCCGTGAACGTGATGAGCGTAACGTCTTCGATGGCGTGCCATTCAAATGATTTAAAGTGGCCCGGGTTGGTAAAGTAGATGGTGCCGGGCACGGTGGTGAACGTGGAGTCGTCGGTGGTGTATTTTCCGTGGGCATTTTTTACAAAGAGGAATGAAAAATAACCCGGTCTGTAGCCCACCGATGTGAAGGGCAGTTCCGGGTGGAGATTTTTTAAATTGTTGATAGTGAAATCGCCCGCCGTGGCAATATCGTTCACGGGCAGGCCCATGGCCTGGTAGGTATCAAAGAGGGTGGTGTACGAGACGATCTTTTTATCCATTTTACGAGGTTCATACAAATGTATTGGAATTTCGCCAAACGATCCTTTGTTCTGCCGGTCACATTCAAACGACGATCGTAAAAAAATTGTAACCCCCTGCGGGGCGGAGTCGTTTTTACTACATTTGTAATCATCAGATGATATGATGACCATGCCAGACACGCTTTCCCGAAAATCGCTTTCCGACGAAGTCGCCTCCCGCCTGCAGGAGAAGATTTCCCTGGGCCAATACAAGCCCGGCGACAAGCTGCCGATCGAACCCGAGCTGATGAAGCTCTTTGGGGTGGGCCGGTCCACCATTCGCGAGGCCATCCGAATCCTGGTCAATGCAGGGTTTCTGAATGTTCGCCAGGGACTGGGAACGTTTGTGGAGAGTGCGGCGGCCAGCAACGAACCGTTCGACCAACGCCTCAAACGCGCGCGCATCCAGGAAGTGGACGATGTTCGTGAACTGCTGGAACTAAAGATCGCAGAGAAAGCCGCCCGCAACAGGACGGAAAAAGATATCCGCATCATGGAGAAACACCTCGCCAACCGAAAGAAAGCAGCGGGCGAGGGAAGACTGGAAGACTGCGTGGAAGCCGATATCCAATTTCACGTTTCGGTGGCCGAAGCCACCAAGAACCAGATCCTGGCCGACCTGTATCGCGTGATCTCGGTGCACCTGAAAAAAGGATTTCTTCGACTCTATAAAGATACCGAAGCGTTTAAGGGAAGTCATTCCCTGCATGAAAAACTCCTCAAAGCCATCGTGGCGCAAAATGCCACCCAGGCCGGCGACACCGCCGAGAAGATCATCGGCTACAAGTATGGCCATAACCCAAAAATGAATTCATAACTCACAGCATACTATTTCAAGATGAAAGCAGCGTCAGAGATGCCCCTCGCGGTCGAGCCCGCCGCCGTTCAGAAAACGGTTTTTCCCATATTGTTCACCATCGCGTTTACGCATTTGCTCAACGACATGATGCAGTCCGTCATTCCGGCGGTGTATCCTTTGATCAAAGAGCAGTTTAGTTTGTCCTTCACCGAAATTGGATTGACCACGCTCACCTTTCAATTGACGGCCTCCTTGCTTCAGCCTATTGTTGGATTTTATACCGACAAAAAGCCGTTGCCCATGTCGCTGGCCATTGGTATGAGCTTTACGTTGGTGGGACTTATTTTGCTTTCGTTTGCCGATAGCTTTGGGATGTTGCTGGTGTCGGTAGCGTTGGTCGGCATGGGGTCGTCGGTGTTTCATCCGGAATCGTCGCGGGTGGCGCAGTTGGCTTCGGGTGGCCGGAAGGGACTCGCGCAATCGATCTTCCAGGTGGGTGGCAACGCCGGCAGTGCGCTTGGTCCTTTGCTGGCAGCGTTGATCGTTATGCCCTATGGCATGCACAGCGTCAGTTGGATTTCGGCAGCGGCCGTGCTGGGCATCACCTTGTTGTGGCGGGTGGGAAGATGGTATGAAAAACATTTGTACCTGAAAAAAGCAAAGGCCGTTTCGCTAAGCGGGCAACCGGCCTTGCCGAAGCGAAAAGTGATCGCGGCCATCGGCATTCTCTTGCTGCTGATCTTCTCCAAATATTTCTACATGGCCAACATGACCAGCTACTTCACCTTTTTCCTCATCGATAAATTTCACGTCACTGCACAGCAGTCGCAGCTCTATCTGTTTGCGTTCCTGGCAGCCGTGGCGGTGGGCACGATCATCGGCGGACCGCTGGGCGACCGGTTTGGAAGAAAGGTCATCATCTGGTTCTCGATCCTGGGGGTGGCGCCTTTCACCCTGGTGTTGCCTTACGTGAGCTTGTTCTGGACCGTGGCACTTGCCGTGATCATCGGCGTGATCATTGCCTCGGCGTTCTCCGCGATCCTCGTGTATGCCACCGACCTGGTGCCGGGCAAAGTAGGCACCATCGCCGGACTTTTCTTTGGCCTTGCGTTTGGGATGGGCGGGCTCGGCTCCGCAGTCTTGGGAAATCTCGCCGACCACACCAGCATCGGCTTTGTATTCAGGGTATGTGCTTTTCTGCCCCTGATCGGGGTGGTGACCGGTTTGCTTCCGAACGTGGAGCATAAGCGGTAACGACAATACGCCAACCTAAGGCGACTTACCGTCACCGTTTTTTGGAGACCTGAATTTTTCTTTCAATATTAGGTGGACACAGCAGCGCATGCGAGGCGCTTCTGCAAAACGCCGCACATGGAAGATCCTGCTTTTTTAGAAAAGATGAACAGGTTGGTTTCTCAAACCGGAGAGTTGCTCTTTTGCCTTCACCCGGTTCACGATGAAACCATGGCCGTGCCGGGACAACACTCCCTCTATACCATTCTCTTTCTCGAAGAAGGTGAAGGAATGTACCATGCCGATTTTGGTGTCTTTCCTTTTAAAGGTCCCATGCTGCTGTTCTCCACCCCGCTGCAGGTGATCTACATGCAGGAGTGTCATGGCCTGAAGGGAACCATGATCCAATTTCACGGTGATTTCTATTGTATAGAATATCATAAAGCTCAGGTGGGCTGCAACGGATTGTTGTTTAACAATATTTATATCGAGCCGTCTATTGCGCTCACGGCGTCTGAAGTCAAAGGCTTTAAGAAGATCGTCACCGACATGGAGGAGGAGTTTGCTGCGCAGGTTCCCGATGAAATGGTTTTGCAATCCTATCTGCAACTCTTCCTGGCCAAGTCGAGCAGCGCTAAACTCCACACCCTTTCCGTGAGCAACCCGAAAGAAGGGGACGAACAAATGGAGCAGTTCATGCAACTGTTGGAAAAAAACTTCCTGGAGCTTCACAAGCCGACCGACTATGCCAGTCTACTGGCCATGTCGCCCAACACGTTCAGCAAACGGTGTGTCCGGTATTTTAAAAAAACGCCGTCCGCCCTCATCCAGGAACGCCTGATCCTGGAGGCCAAAAAGAAACTCCACCTGACCCGGCAAAGCATCAAGGAAATAGCCCATGCTTTGAATTTTGAGGATGAATCCTATTTCAGCCGTTTCTTCAAGAAGTTCACTAACGTCTCACCCCAAACCTTCCGCGACAAAACGGGGATCTCCATGATGGCCGATCTGGCCCAGTAACACCATCGTTTTGGTTGGACTAGGTTGATCGACGCACCCCCTGTCGAATTTGTCCGGTACTCTTCCCGTTTTGTCCATGATATGGTGTGGACGCCCACACTACATTTGACGTATAACTCACTGGCGACAGAGAAGTAATTCATCAAACCAACGTCGCCTGTCAAACCCCACTATGAAAACCATTGCAGTTCCCTCGGCAGACCAGGTCAGCGACGAGTCGCGTGTTCTATTGGATCAATTGAAAAAACGTCTGGGCAAGGTCCCCAACCTATATGCGACGATGGGCTATTCGTCCCACGCATTAAAAGGATTTCTCGATTTTGAAGCAGGTCTCAATGGCGGGAAATTCTCGGCAAAAGAAAGAGAAGCCATTGCCCTGGTCGTTTCGGAAGTGAACCAATGTGCCTATTGCCTGGCAGCCCACACGGGGCTGGCCATCCTGAGGGGCTTCTCAAAAGCGGAGACGCTGGATATCCGGAGGGGCCAGGCAGGCGATGCCAAACTGAACGCAATCGTGCAACTGGCAAAGTCCATCGCCGAAAACAAGGGACATGCAGATGAACGCCTGCTAAACAACTTTTATGAACAAGGCTACACGGAAGCTGCGCTAATGGAGCTTACTGGTCTTGTTGCCGTGAGGGTGTATACAAACTATGTCTACGCACTCACCGCCATCCCCGTTGATTTTCCCGCCGCAGAATCTTTGCAATAAAACCCCATATGAAAAAAACCACTCTCACCATGCACGCCATGGTCCTTGAAAAGTACAACGATGAACTGGAGTTCCGGGTGATGTCGCGCCCCACACCCGGCAAAGGTCAGGTCCTGGTAAAAATAATGGCCAGTGGTCTGAACCCACTCGATTTAAAGATCATGGCCGGCAAGGCCGCGCACGCCAAAGTTTCGCTACCCGCCATACTGGGCATTGATGGAGCAGGCATTGTAGAAGAAGTGGGAGAGGACGTTACCGACTTCAAACCCTTGGATGAAGTGTATGGCATGATGGGCGGCATTGGAGGACACCAGGGAACGCTCGCCGAATACATCGTGGTCGACGCCGATCTGTTGGCGCGCAAGCCGCAAAATCTTTCCATGAAAGAAGCTGCTGCGTTGCCGTTGGCTTTTATAACAGCATGGGAAGGCCTAGTGGACCGCGCAAAAGTGCGCGCGGGACAGAAGGTTCTCATTCATGGCGGTTCGGGAGGCGTAGGCCATATTGCTGTCCAGATCGCCAAGGCTTTTGGTGCTGAAGTATTCGCGACAGGTTCGGCCAAAGGAATGAGCTACCTCGCCACGCTGAACGCCGAGGCGATCGACTACACCACGAAGACACCCGAAGAATACTTGAAACAATACACCGACTCCGAAGGATTTGATATCGTCTTCGACACCATCGGTGGCGAGACGTTGGACAACTCATTTAAATCCATCCGGCCCTATCACGGCCATGTGGTGAGCGCGTTGGGTTGGGGTACACATAGCATTGCGCCCTTATCTTTCCGGGGAGCGACGTATTCGGGTATTTTTACTTTGCTTCCTTTGCTGACCGGTAAAAACCGGCCGCATCATGGGAAGATCCTTCAGGAAGCAACGAAACTTGTTGAAGTGGGAAAGATAAAACCGTTGATACATCCGGAGAAATTTTCGTTGGTAGACGCCAGTCGTGCTTATCGTGTTATGGAGAGCCGGAAGAATTTGGGAAAAGTGGTCGTGGGGATTCGGGAATCCATCTTATAATTTTTGTGAACAAAGACTTTGAAGGTTTGGGGTGATACACGTGTGAACACCGAATTTGTTCACGGCAAAAGCTCTTGAAATTCTCGGAGAAATTGTTATTTTCGATAGACAGGTCGTTAGCAGGAAACCGTTTTCGTTGACCATTGTCTCAAGGTATTCCGGTACGCGTCTTGTCATCGAACCCAACCTTGATCCTATGGCTTTCGCTTGGTACAAAAGTTATCCAACCGGCATGCCGCATGAAATCGGCGCCGTCGAGCACTACTCCATGATCGACTACTTCGATCACTACAGTCTGGTTTATAACGACGCGATTGCGGTCGACAACATGGGTGTCACCATGACCTTTGCCGATGTGCATCGCCAGGCCACGTACTTTGCGGCGTACCTGCAACGCATCGGCCTGCGCAGAGGAGATCACATTGCCATTCAACTGCCCAACCTATTGCAATTCCCCATCGCATACTTCGGCGCTATCAAAGCCGGATTGGTGGTGGTGCCGACCAATCCGTTATACACGGCGCGTGAAATGGAATTTCAATTCTACGATGCACAGGTAAAGGCCGTCGTTATACTTTCCACGGCAGCGAAAAGCCTGGAGTCCATTCTGCCGCGCACCGGCATCAAACATGTTATTGTTACGCGCATAGGCGATAGGCTTGGGTTGATCAAGGGCACACTCATCAATTTCGTGGTGAAGTATGGCAAGAAGCTGGAGCCCGCCTATTCCATCGCGGGGACCGTTAAGTTCAACGATGCCCTGAAGATCGGCAGCGGCTCACTGTATCAGAAGCCGGTCGTTCATGTCAATGACCTGGTGGTGTTGCAATACACCGGAGGAACTACCGGCACGCCGAAGGGTGCTATGCTGTCGCACAGGAACTTGTTGGCGCAAGCACAACAAATGAGGGACTGGCTTTTTCCGGCCATGAAGGGCAAGGGGAAAGACGTAGGCATCACGGCACTGCCACTGTACCACGTCTATTCCCTCATGATAAACTTGCTGGTCGGCTATTGCTGTGGAAGCAAAAACGTATTGATCACCAACCCGCGCGACATCCCCCGGTTTGTGCGCGAGTTGAAAAAGCATAAATTCACCATGATCAGTGGCGTCAACTCGTTGTACAATGCCTTGCTTAACCATCCCGATTTTGCTTCCGTTGATTTTTCCGAATTGCGCATCGCCGGGGCTGGGGCCATGGCGTTGCAGGAGATTGTCGCCACGCGATGGAAAGAGGTGACCGGCAACACGATCATTCAAGGCTATGGACTGAGCGAAAACTCCGGCGCACTATGCGCCAACCCTGTTGCCGGTCCCATCAAAAACGATACGGTAGGGTTACCGTTGCCAAGCACTGAACTGGGCATATTCGACGAGTCAGGTCAACAACTCCCTCAGGGTGAAACCGGAGAGATTTGTGCCCGCGGCCCCCAGTTGATGAGCGGCTATTGGAATCACGACAACGACGGCGTTTTCTTCGAGGGCAATTGGTTTAGGACGGGCGATGTGGGGGTGATGGACGAAGACGGATACTTCCGGATCGTCGACCGCAAAAAAGATATGATCGTTGTGTCGGGATTAAAAGTTTTTCCCAATGAAGTCGAAAATGTGATCGCCTCGCATCCCAAAGTTCTGGAAGTGGGCGTCATTGGCGTGCCCGATGCGCAATGTGGCGAAGCGGTAAAAGTATTCGTTGTGAAACGTGATCCCTCCCTTACCAACGACGAAGTCATCGCCCATTGCCGGCAAAACCTGGCCCCCTATAAAATCCCCAAACACGTTGCTTTCGTGACAGCGCTCCCCAAGACTGCCGTTGGAAAGATCCTGCGGCGCGAACTGCGGGAAGCAGAAGCGGTTTAACCACTTAGCCATACCGTTAACAGAATTTCTGGACAAGTCTCATAATCTCAAATTGGTTTTGCGGTTTTTTCGTGGCATTTATGTGAGCTAGCATATATTTTTAATCCGCAATCAAATCACAGTAAACAATTTTTAATTATGGGAAAAGGAATAATTGCCCTTTTGATGGTCATAGGAGGGGTCCGGTTTTGTGGTAATGCGCCTGATCAGCACGGCGTTAAGCAAACAATCAACACAAGCCGCCATCAATGCGATCAAGAAAAATCCTTCAAAGGCACAGGAAATAGCCGCATCGTTGGATATTCCTTACCTGCAACGCAATACCTATTCGCGTGAGCAGTTTGAGAAAATAAAAGCGAATCTGCAGCCCTCCACCCTTAAAGGAGACTATAGAATATTACATGTCGCTCCCTTTGGCGAAGACCACCTTCTTGTTTTCACAACGCTGTCATTCGTCGATTTCGATATAAACATGTCAGGAAAGGCGACCGATACAAAGAAAATAGCCTATCATAATTTTGTGGTGAAGTTCGACCGTGAAGACGGGATGCAGGTGTTGTCTACTATTTATTCGGATGCAACGGAGAAGTTTCAGAAGGAAGGCTTTATTGCTGCGATTTTCCAGGGAATCTAAACCTTTCGAGTGGCGGCCTTAGCGCCTCCGCAAAGAAGAAGCCCGCACAATCAATTGTGTCTTCAGGATTTCCGTCTGCGGCAGGATAGTGTCGTCTTCAATCTCATTTAACAGAAACTGAACGGTGGTTTTTCCGATCTCATCCAACGGCTGCGCCAGGGTGGTGAGTCCCGGCTCGATGAGCGCCGACGTGGGTTCGTTGCTGAAGCCGACGATAGCCAGGTCGTTGGGGATGGAGATGCCTTTGCTTTTGGCAATGAGAATGGTCTGAATGGCCGCCGGGTCGTTCACGCCAAAGATGCTGTCGGGTGGAGTAGGGAGGTCCAGTAATTGCCGGGCGGCGGCTTGTGCGCTGGTTTTGGTCAGGTTGCAGTACACGATCAATTCGTCGTACACCGGCAGGTTATAGTCGCGAAGGGCGTCGAGGTATCCGCGGAGCCGTTGCTTGCCCACCTGCAGATTTTGAGGTCCTGCCAGATGCGCGATGCGTGTGCAGCCTTGTTGGATCAAATGTTCTACCCCGCGGTAGGCCCCGTCATAATCGTCGACTAAAACCTTCGACACATCCAATCCGTCGCAGATGCGATTGAACATCACCAGCGGGATGCCGGCGCGTTGGAACTTTTGAAAATGATCCAGGCTTTTTGTCTCGGCCGTCACCGACGCCACCACGCCGTCGACGCGGCTCGCCATGAGCACGTTGGTGTTGGCGATCTCCGTTTCCAGCGACTCGTTGGATTGACAAATAATCACGTGGTATCCCGCCGGGTTGGCCACCTGTTGTGCGCCAATGATGATGTAGGGAAAGAAACTATTGATAAACTCGGGCACGATGATGCCGATGGTATAGCTACGGCTCTTGGCCAGCCCCAGCGCCAACAGGTTGGGTTGATAATCCAGTTGGTGGGCCATGTCCAGCACGGCCTTGCGGGTGTTTTCGTTGATGTCGGAATGCCCTTGTAATGCGCGCGATACCGTTGATTTGGAGATCTGCAAGGCGCTCGCGATGTCCATGATGGTGGTTTGATGACGCCGTTGATGATGGGTTTCCGGGGTGAGCAACGAGGGTTGCGTGAAATAATAATCACACCGCTTGCAATGATATCGCTGTTTTCCCCGCACGATGCCCGATTTGGCAATGGCATCCACCTCTCCGCATTTGTTGCATTTGATCATAGTAGTCTTCCCGGCGAACGGCAATGACGTGGCTTCGCCATCTGAAAAATAGTAAAAAAAAGTCGCCTGGAAAATCATGGCAACGATTGAAAAAGGAGGGGTGCGAAGCGGCGGTCACCTATCGAGAGCGGTTGCGAAAGCGTTCCCGGTACATCTTGAAACGCGATTTCAATCGTTTTCAATAATTTTTCCGGGAACGCGAATTACATTTCTGCCCATAATTTCAAACCTCTATGAGAAAATCTTCTACTACAACGCGTGTTTTCCTGCTGCTGGGATGCATGCTTTATCTTCTGGGCAGCCCGTCGTTTGCGTTTGCGCAAGGCGGATCGGTGAAGGGAAAAGTCGTCTCCGACGTCGGGGAAGTTCTGCCGGGGGTGAACGTGCTGGTCAAGGGATCGTCGCGCGGCACGACGACGGATGCGGATGGACAGTTTGCGCTGGGCGATGTGACGCCGGCCGACGTGCTGGTATTCTCCTTCATCGGCTACACCACACAGGAACTGACCGTGGGGAACCAAACGACGTTCGATATCACCCTCACCACGGATATGGAAACCCTTGGTGAAGTCGTGGTGGTGGGGTATGGTACACAACGCAAGATCGAAACCACAGGCTCCATCGCCTCCGTGAAATCCGCAGACCTGGTGCAGACGCCCGTGAGCAACGTAGCGCAAGGTCTTCAGTCGCGCGTAGCCGGGGTGCAGATCACGCAGAACTCGGCCGCCCCGGGTGGCAACGTCAGTGTTCGCGTGCGCGGAACAAACTCCATCAATGGCACGTCGGAACCTTTATACGTCATCGATGGCATCCAGATCGCCAATAGCGGTACCATCACCGATGTGAGCCCGTTGTCGACCATCAACCCGAGCGATATCGAGTCGGTGGAGGTGTTGAAGGACGCGTCGGCCACAGCCATTTATGGGGCGCGGGGCGCAAATGGTGTGGTGCTGATCACCACAAAGCGAGGCAAGAGCGGGAGCACACGTGTTTCGTACGAGGGCTATTACGGCGTGCAACAGGTGCGCAAGGAACTGGACATGCTCAACGCTGCACAGTTTGCGCAACTTGAAAACGACGTCTTCAAGTCACAGGTCTATGCTGATCCGGCCTCTCAAGGGCAAGGTGTGAACTGGCAGGACCTTATTTTTCGCACAGCGCCCATCCAAAACCATCAATTGTCGGTGAATGGAGGAACGGAGAAAACACAACTTGCGCTGTCGCTGAATTATTTCAATCAGGATGGTATTGTTATCAATTCCAACTTCAAGCGCTATTCGCTGCGACTCAATCTCGATCATAAAATCAACGATCACTTTAAGATGGGTACCAGCATCATGGGTAGCTACAACATCAACTCGGGTATTCCCACCGGTTCTCAAACCGTGGGCGACGCCGATGTGGTAACCGGCAGCATCGTCGGCGCGGCATTGGGTGCGCCACCCACACTGCGACCCTACCGCGACAATGGAACGATCTTCCCGTTTGGCGAACAGCTCGACGGTCGTTATCGCGAGGTGACCAATCCGCTGGGATTGGCGTCCATCAAAAATCAAACGGACATTCGGCGTGTGATGGCCAATGTGTACGGCGAAGCCAATCTATTGAAAGGCTTGACCTATCGCGCATCGTTCAATGCGGATGTGCAGGAAAATCTTAACAATTATTATTCACCCTTATACATCATCGCCACAAAAGATATCGGCGCTAACTCGGGCTCGGCCAAGAAAGACAATCGCAACAACCTGGTGCTCCTGCACGAAAGTATTCTCACCTATTCGAAGATGATTGCCGATGCGCACTCGTTGAAATTCACGGGTGTGTTTGCTACGCAGTCGGTGCAGTTTAACCAGAACACCATCAACGCCAATGGTTTTCCCAACGACGCCACCACGAATGAAGCCCTGCAGATTGCCAGCACGGTGTCGACCACCAGTATTCGTACCAAAGAACGGTTGGATTCTTATCTCGGCCGGGTGAACTACGGCTACAAAGACAAATACTTCTTCGACGTGACGGCCCGCGTGGACGGCTCATCCAAGTTTGGGGCAAATCACAAATACGGTTTCTTCCCCGCAGCTTCCGCGGCATGGCGCATCAACGAAGAAGCCTTTATGCAAGACGTGAACTTTATCAGTGACCTGAAACTCCGCGGGAGCTACGGCCTGACCGGGAACGCCGGGGCCATTGATCCGTATAAATCGCTTTCGCTGTTGACTACCTCAGATCAAAGCGACTATCAATTCAGCCATGGGTATACAAAAGGGATTCACCCCGTAGGCATTGCGAACCCGGATCTTCGCTGGGAAAAATCGACACAGTTGAACATCGGTTTAGACCTGAGCATATTGAACGATCGCGTTGGCTTTACGGTAGACGTCTATAAAAAAGACACGAAAGACTTGCTGTATGAAAAGACATTACCCTTGTCTTCCGGCTACGGTTCCGTCACCACCAACCTGGGAGGTATTCAGAACAAAGGGATCGAATTTTCGGTCAATGCGCGCGTGATCGATCACGGCGACTTCAAGTGGAGTGTCAACGCAAACTTGACGGCCAATCGCAACAAAGTGACAGACATCGATGGCGGCACCACGCAGGAGAAGTTCATCACCACATACACGATTTTGAAAGTGGGCCAGCCGTTGGGGTTGTTCAAAACCTACTTGTTTGACGGTATCTATCAGACCGGCGACGCCATCATTCCAGGTTTGGATGGACGAACCGGGGGAACGAAAGTAAAGGACTACAATGGCGATGGTCAGATCACCGCCGCCGACCAGGTTGTGACAGGGAATCCCAATCCAAAATTTATCTATGGCTTCTCGACAAATCTCTCTTACAAAAAATTTGACCTGAGTATTTTCCTGTCGGGCACCTATGGCAACAGCATCTACAATGTGGCCCGTGCGTCCTTCGAAAATCCGTTGGGACAGCGCAACCTGCTGGCGGGCGTAGCCAACCATTGGACACCCGAAAATCCGAACAATGAATACGCCAGTCCGCTCCAGGGAGGACGCCTTCCCATCACGGACCGTTTCGTGGAGGATGGGTCTTACCTGCGCTGCAAGAACATTACCCTGGGCTATCGCTTGCCTACCATCAAGGGGATCAATAGCGCCCGTATTTATGTGAGCACAAACAATTTGTTCACCATCACCAAGTATACGGGCTACGATCCGGAAGTGAATACCTACGCCGGTTCGAACACTACCATCGGTGTCGACAACCTGGTGTATCCTTCGGCACGCTCAGTTCTCGGTGGTATCCAGGTAACTTTTTAAACGGTCGCGAATCTATAAAAGCATAATCTTATGAAACGCTTAACATATGTCACTTTCGTTTGCCTGGCGCTGTCGATGCTTGCATCATGCCAGTTGGATGAGCAAGTATACTCCTCCATCTACACGGTAAACTTCTATAAAACCGGCGCCGACGCGCAGGCCGCGCTCACGGCAGCCTATGATCCCATTGCAGACATGTACAACGGCCCTGCGGCAGTATTGGTTTCCGACCTCAGCGCCGATCAAACCTATCCGCGCGTGGCCGTATCGAGGAATTCGCTGACCTTGTTTACGTATGATGTAAACTATACAGCACAACGCACGGCCGGCCGCTTGTTCGAATCGCCGCAGCAGGTCTGGATATCCTGCTATGATGGTATTGAAAAAGCAAACTGGGTCATTGCAAAAGTGCCTGGAGCTTCCATGGACGCCACCCGCAAGAAGGAGATCATCGGTGAAGCATTCTTCCTTCGCGCTTTCTATCACTGGATGGCCACAAAGAATTTCGGAGAAGTAATCGTGAAGACAACACCCAGTGATGTACAGGCAAATGCCTACGCCGATAAAAGCTCGATCCCTGATGTATATAAACAGATCTATCAGGATCTTGATTCCGCCGTGGCCAAATTGCCGACGCACACCGCCTCCCTCGTGAAAGGCAGGGCTTCAAAGGAAGCAGCACTGGCCCTGTATGCAAAGGCGGCACTCTATAATCAGGATTGGGCCACCTCCTTGTCAAAGGCACAAGCCGTGATGACCAATGCCTACCTGATGCTGATGCCCAACGTGGTGGATATCTACGACGTAACAAAAGAAGATGTGGCGCGGGTGGAAAATATCTTCGCCTTCGAATCCGAGTCCAACGCTTCTGTTTCCGGCTCCACCTCGGCGAGAGGCCACCAGATGGTGGGCCTTTGTGGTCCGGCCGGCAGCAACGGTCCGGCCTATGGGCTCACTACGTTTGGATCTTTCTTTGCATATCAATCCTTCTTTAATTCTTTTGATCCCACCGACAAACGCCGGGGATTGCTGGACACGACCTATATTGATAAGACGGGCAAGACTGTCCCGCAAAAGAGCGTTACACCCATTACCCTGAAGGGCGTGTTGGTAAAAAAATATATGGATCCCATTTCGACGGTGGGCAATACCAACAATATTCCGATCTTCCGGATGGCCGATGTATACCTCATTGCCGCAGAAGCCGAAGCGCACCTCAACGGTCCGACCACGGCAGCTTATGGCTATGTGGACGCCGTTCGCAATCGTGCGGGCCTTGGGGACCTCACAGCCGGATTGAGTCAGCAGGCTTTCATCGATGCCGTATTGCAGGAACGTTCGTGGGAGTTCTTTGCCGAAGGCGATCGCTGGTATGACCTCACGCGAACCGATAAATTTATGACGGTTATTCCGTTGGCCGTGAGCGACTATTATCCCGTGCGCACGCCACAGCCAAGGAATAAATATTTCCCCATCCCTCAGGATGAACTCAACGCAAACACGTTGTTGACACAAAATGATCCCTGGAAATAATAGTAAGTGATAATGATTTGGGTAGATGGCGACAGTGCGAGCAGGGGAGTTTTTCGGTCTAACCGGAGGGCTTTGCTGTTCGCCTGTTGCCTTTTTTTTGTGAGCACTCTGTTGATGAATACAAAAACTTTTTCGCAGGAAAAAACACTGTGGCTCATCGCAGGCCAGAGCAATGCCGTGGGACAGGGTGACAGCACGCTGTCGCCAAAATGTGAGGAGGGGACGGCATGGGAGTATGGATTCACTTCCAATGCATTGCGTCCACTCGCTGATCCTGCTGGGGTAAAAGAACTGAATTTCGAACGGGCCAACAACGGAAGCCTCGCACCGGCCTTTGCATCGGGCATGGTGGCGCGACAACAATCCTCCTCTGTCGTCATTGTTTCGGCTGCGCGGGGCGGAGCCTCATGTCATCAAAAAGCGGAGTTGAATAACTATGGAACGTGGGATACCTACGGCAACCTGGTGTTGTTCGAGGATGCTATTACAAAAGTGAAGGCTGCCGAAAAGAAGACAGCGCTCAAGCTATCTGGAATACTCTGGCTTCAGGGCGAACGCGATGCCAACGCGATCAACGACGGAAAACTGACAGGGCTTGAGTATGAAGCAGCGTTGACAAATTTGATTGCCCGATTCCGGAAAGCCCTCGGAGGAAATGTTCCATTTTATATTGTTCAAACGGGCTACTTCAAAGATCATCCACACGAAGGCTTTGACGCCGTACGCCGCGCACAACAGAACGTGGCCGACAAAGACAAATTCACAAGCGTGGTCTACACGGAAACAAACCTGTTTGAAGCGAAGGGTTGGATGAAAGACCAAATTCACTATAATCAAACCGGCTTAAACCACATTGGCGCGGCAGTGGCCGACGCCCTTGCAAACTTTAAATAACGACATGAAATTGAAATACATCGCTCTCCTCATTCTTTTTTATCCGCTCACCCTGCTGGGGCAGGCATCGAAGACAACCCTGCACGGCGAGTGGGCCTTTGCCCTCGACCCCGTCAACATCGGCGAACACAATGCGTGGCATACGCCATCCTTTCCCGTTCAGGGCTGGGACAAAGTGACGGTGCCGCATTGTTTTTCGGTTGATCCACGATATCAACTCTACACCGGCTCGGCATGGTATGTAAAGAAATTCAATCAGGCCCCGGTTCCGCAAGGTCATCGTGCTTTTCTCCGTTTTGAAGCGGTATTTTATAAATCGGCCGTGTGGATGAACGGCAAGAAATTGGGCGAGCACGAAGGTGGCTACACGCCCTTTGAAGTGGATATCACCGATGCGTTGTCGGCGGAGAACACCCTTGCGCTCCGGGTGAACAATGTCTGGGACACCACAACCATTCCCGGCGCCAAGACGCGTGTGAATTACGAGAAGGAGAACAACGCGCAGGTTTTTCCGTGGATCAACTACGGTGGCATCAATCGCGAAGTGTATCTCATTATTCGGCCTGCAACATACATTCAACACGTGAAGATCGTGGCCGACCCCGACCTGGTGAAGAAAACAGCATCGCTACAGGTGCGCGTGGATGTTGTCAATGCCGACCCGACAAAGAAAATTACGCCGATACTCACGCTTTACCGGGACAAGATTAAAGTGCCGTTCAAAGGGAAACTGAGGCCTGCAGGCGCTACGTCAAACAGCCTGTGGATAGACGGCACGTTGGCCGCGAAGGATGTGGCACTTTGGTATACAGACGAACCCACCTTGTACGAAGCGGAAGTGATCGCCGGTGCGGATACGGTGCGTACGCGGTTTGGTATTCGAAAAGTAGAAGTAAAAGGAACCAGCCTGCTGCTTAATGGCGAGCCTATCCGGATGGGCGGCTGCAACCGCCCGCTGGATTATCCCCACTACGGATCAATGGACCCTCAAGAAGTTTTAGAAAAGGACCTCGCCCTCATCAAATCAGGCGGCATGGAACTGTCGCGGATCAGCCATTATCCGGTGTCCACACACTTGTTGGACTGGGCCGACGAACATGGGCTGCTCATCATTGCCGAAGCCGGTAACTGGCAGCTCACACCAAAACAAATGTCAGACCCGGTGATGCGCAAGAAATTTCAATCGCAGTTTAGCGAAATGATCGAGCGCGACTGGAATCACCCCTCGGTGTTTGCCTGGAGTGTGGGCAACGAATACCCATCCCAGACCGACGAAGGCAAGTCCTGGACAAAAGACATGTATGCCTACGCAAAGTCCCTCGATCCTTCGCGGTTGGTCACCTTCGCCAGCATGTTCGTGGCGCGCGACATCATTAAGAAACCCGAAGATGAAGCCTCGCAGTATGTGGACTTCATCAGTTCCAATATGTACGGCAACTATCTCAACAACCTGAAGCACATTCACGAGATCTATCCCGACAAACCCGTTTACGTGAGCGAATTTGGTATTCGCACCGACGGCGTGAAGACAGAACAAGGCCGGGTAGATCATCTTGCCAAAGCGATGCAAGACTTCCGTCAATGCGACTTCCTCGTGGGCGCTTCGGTGTGGACCTTCAACGACTATCAGAGCCGTTTCCCCGGCACCAATCCCAACGGCTATCGCCCCTGGGGACTGGTGTCGCCCGAGCGTGAACTGCGGGGCATGTACTATGCCTTCCAGGAAGAATTTGCTGCGGCTACTATAGCTTTCCAAAACGACGGCAGTAAGCTTAACATTACGGTCACCGCGCGAAAAGATTTTCCAAGCTACACACTGCGTCACTACAAGCTCGCCTGCGGAAGTCAAATCTTCGACATCGCGCAACTCAAGCCTGGCGAGAGCAAGACGTTTACCTATGAGGGCCCGGCGGTAAAAGAAATATCGCTGGTAAAACCTGGCGGGTTTACCGTATTGAAAAAATCAATTCAGTACTAGAAAAATTGTTAACGGCCATATACATATGATCATTGAAGAGCAAATGAAGTCCAGATCGTTTCAACAAAAAATAATCGCCTCCGACCTGGTGGTGGTGGGTGGCGGATTGGCCGGCACCTGCTGTGCCATCACGGCCGCACGCGAAGGAATCAAAGTGACGCTGGTACAAGACAGACCCGTATTGGGAGGCAATGCCTCCAGCGAGGTGCGCCTCTGGGTTTTGGGTGCCACGTCGCACATGGGGAATAACAACCGCTGGTCCCGCGAAGGCGGTGTGATCGATGAGATCCTGGTGGAAAACCTCTACCGGAATCCTGAGGGCAACGCCGTCATTTTCGATACGGTGGTGCTGGATAAGGTCGTGAGCGAACCCAACATCACACTCTTGTTGAACACCGCCGCGATCGAAGTAGAGAAGGCACCGGACGACACCATCGCGAGCGTGAAAGCCTTTTGCAGTCAGAACTCGGTGGAATACCTATTAAAAGCGCCTTTGTTTTGCGACGCCTCTGGCGATGGTGTGCTGGGATTTTTATCCGGTGCTGCGTTTAGGATGGGTGCTGAATCGCGGGATGAGCTGGGTGAGAAATTCGCGCCCTCCAAAGACTACGGCGAACTGCTGGGGCATTCCCTTTATTTCTACAGCAAGGACACCGGCAAGCCTGTGAACTTCGTGCCACCGTCGTATGCCCTGCAAGACATTACGGCCATTCCCCGCTACCGAAAGTTCAACTCGAAAGAATACGGATGCAATTTGTGGTGGATTGAATACGGTGGAAGATTAGACACCGTGCATGAAACGGAGACCATCAAATGGGAACTCTGGCGCGTGGTCTATGGCGTGTGGAACCACATCAAAAACTCCGGCGAGTTTCCCGAAGCAAAGAACCTCACACTGGAGTGGGTGGGCACCATTCCCGGCAAACGCGAAAGCCGTCGCTTTGAAGGCGACTACATGTTGCGGCAACAAGACATTGTAGAGCAGCGTGAGCATAGCGACGCCGTTGCATACGGGGGATGGTCCATCGACCTGCACCCGGCCGACGGCGTGTTCAGCGAAAAGCCGGGCTGCAACCAGTGGCATGGCAAGGGCATTTATCATATTCCCTATCGCAGTTTCTATAGCAAGAACGTTCCCAATCTGTTTTTTGCAGGAAGGATCATCAGTGTAAGTCACGTGGCGTTTGGCTCTGCGCGCGTCATGGGCACCAGCGCATACGGTGGACAGTCTGTAGGCATGGCGGCCGTGTTGTGCCGCGAGCTTAACGTGTTGCCCGCAGCACTGGGCGAAACGCAACGCATGAAGGCACTGCAGCAAAGACTGATCCGCTCCGGACAATATATTCCAGGATTTGTGCTGGATGATAAAAAGGACCTGGTGCAACAGGCATCCCTGTCGGCTTCCAGCGAATTGCGATTGAACGAATTGCCGGAAGAAAGCATATTGAAAACATTGGACCCCGCCGTCGCGCAGATGTTGCCGGCCGCCAAAGGCGATCTTCCCATCTATACCGTACACGCGCAGGCAACCGGGGTCACGGCGATGCAAGTGGAGTTGCGCACGAGTAGCAAAATCGGAAGCTTTACGCCCGATGTATTACTCGAACAAAAAACCATCGATCTCGCGGAGGGGCGGAACTGTGTGAAGCTTGCGTTTAAAACAAAACTTCCCGCGGCACAATATGTATTCATCGCGTTTCGAAAGAACCCCGCGATAAAGCTGCACTTTTCGCCAAAGCGGATCACGGGCGTGCTGTCGGTATTCAATCATATAAACGAAGCCGTGTCCAACTACGGCAAGCAAACACCACCCGATGACATCGGCATCGATGCGTTTGAATTCTGGTGTCCGCAACGCCGGCCACAAGGACAAAATCTGGCCATCAAGATGAGCACACCGCTGGAGGACTTTGGCGTGGAAAATATTCGAAACGGCGTGGCACGTCCCACGAACCGTCCCAATGCCTGGGCGGCGTCATCTTCCGATCCAAAACCAGCGTTGCAAATCTCCTGGACCGAAACGAAAACCATTCGTACCATTGTGTTAAAGTTCGATACCGACTTTGATCACCCTATGGAATCGGTGCTCATGGGCCACCCGGAAAATGTGATGCCCTTCTGCGTGCGCAACTATGTGCTCCGCGACGACCAGGGCAGGGTGGTGTACCAAAAGACCGGAAACTATCAGACGATGAACACCATCCGATTGCATGAACCCCTGCAAACAAAACGATTGACGCTTGAAGTGGAACATCCGTCGGCGAACGTTCCCGCGACGGTATTTGAAGTATTGTGCTATGAAAATTGAGAAGGACATGATGAAACGATTTGTTTTTGGAGTGGTGCTGGCGCTGGTTTGGGCTGGGTGCCAGAAGGAAGATGTGCAACTGGGCAATGCGGAGTTGAAACTTAGCTGGGAAAAGAGCGGCGAAGGATGGAAGGTGAAGGACTTGCAGTTACAGGCGGGAGGGGTGTGGAAGAAAGTCGGCGTGCCGTCGGGCAAGTACACATTGTTGTTCAGCGAAGGCAAGCCCGACAGCACGGCCACAATCTTTAACGCCAACACCGGGATCCAATTCCCCGAAAAGGTTTATCACTATCAACAGGATATTTGGCAAGCCGCCACGGAACCCGTATCGCTGAACACCGCCGGTAATGCCCTTTCATTTTTCCCGCAGGAAGCGAAGACAATCGGCAACGCTATCACCTTTACAGCCGACAATGAACAAGCCACCGTGACAGCCGAATGGAAGTTGGATGAAAAATATCCTACCGACATCGTAGTCAAGCAAACGGCCGTGGTAAAAAAAGCCGGCTACTATTCGCTAGGCTCCCCCACGCTGGTGACCGTTGACGAAAAAGATATGGCCTGGGCCACCGTGCCGGGCTATTTTCAAGGCGATGCCATCCAGAAAGACTTTGTGCTGGCCTATGCTTACGGGCAGGGCGTTCCAGAACTGCCTGTGATCTACCGCGAGCGTTGTGTCAGCACGATGGCGGCTATCGTCGACACAAAAGACCAGGTATCGCTGGCCGTGATCCCCGCGCCGGGATTGGGTCGTGACCCCTGGGAAAAAGATCACAACACCCACGAGGAATGGCACATTGGTATTTCGCACAAGAACCGTGACGCGGCCCTGGCGCCATCCTTGTATTTCCCGGTGTTGGGCGAAAAGCCATCGCTGCTAAAGGCCGGCGACACCATCTCCTTTGAATTCCGCTACAGCGTTCAAAACGGCAACTGGTATAAAAATGTGAACCACGCCGCCAACGACATCTATCAATTCAAGCGTACGCTGGCGTTGCGCACAAACCGGCAATCATTGACCAGCCGGATCGAGGCCATGCACCACTACCTCATCGATCCCAAGACGTCGCTTTGGAACATCGAATCCTATCAGGGGCTAAAAATTGGAGGACAGTCCTACCTGGGAGGTGTTGTCGGCTCGCAAAAGGACGCCATGAAGAATTCCGACTACGGCGCGATGTGGATGCTGGCGAACGCTACGGGCGATCCGTTGCTGAAGAAAAATGTATTGCCCTACGCACTGAACTTCAAATTGGTGCAACAGCAAACGAAACCCGGATTTTTTCAAGGCGCCGCCATCGGCCAATATTATCTGGCGAAACGAAAAATGTTTGTGGAGGAGTGGGGAGAATTTGTTGAACCCGTGAGCCTCACCTACTACACGATGCTCGACGTGGGAAATATCCTGCTCTTCGAACCGGACAACAAAGCTTTGCTCGAACGACTTCGCATGGGTGCAGACCTGTTGTTGAAATGGCAGAAGGAAGACGGCAGCTGGGAAGTGGCCTACGATCAGCAAACGCAAAAACCATTATTCACCGACATCAAGGATCTCCGCCCTACATTCTATGGATTGATCGTTGCTTACCGGATATTGAAAGATGAAAAATATCTCAAGGCAGCAGAGAAAGGAGCGGACTGGCTCGTAAAGAACGGCGTCGACAAAGGACATTTCCTCGGCGTTTGTGGCGATGCGCGGTATGCTCCTGATTTTGCCACCGCCCAAACGGCGCAAGCCTTGTTGGACTTGTATGACTTTACCAAGAAACAAGTTTATCAGGATGCCGCCATCGCTACGACACGGATCTACACGACCTCGATCTATACGCACCCCATCCCAACCCAGGACGAAAAGCTGGTGAACGGCAAGAAACGGCAGGATTGGGAGATCACGCAGTCAGGACTCGGGTTCGAACATGGAGGAATCATGGGCTCGGCCCAGCGCAATGGACCCATACAGTTGGCGAGCCATGCCGGCCTCTTCGTCCGTGTTTTCAAACTAACGGGCGATTCCTTGCTCATCGACATGGCGCGCGCCGGCGCTCTCGGCCGCGACGCTTTTGTAGATTCGGCTACGAGCGTGGCGTCGTATTACTGGCGCGCCATGAACAAAGGTTCGGGACCGTATCCCCACCACGCCTGGTGGCAGATCGGTTGGATCACCGACTACCTCATGGCCGAAGCGCAACTGCGCTCCAACGACAACGTGATCTTCCCCCGCGGCTTTGTGACGCCAAAAGTCGGCCCACACCAGAGCTACGGTTTTGCGCCCGGCAAGATCTACAACGACCCGGCCAACCTCATCCTGCGCGAAGGCCTGTTCCAACTGGACGATCCGAACCTGGAATGCATCATGGCACAATCGGTTTCGAAGCAACGCGTGTACGCGGTGATCCTCAACGATCGCAACGAACCCCACCAGCAAACGCTGCGCATCGATCTCTCCAAGATCAGCCCCGGTGCGCGCGCGAAGGCCATTACGGAGCTCACCGAAAACAAAACGTTGAGCCCCGGTGTTGCCGTGGACATCACGGTGCCGCCCTATGGCATAAAAGTATATGCCGTAGACCTTTGAGCCAATCGCCATCCTAACTTAGTTTTACACCCCATAACAACGACGCCCCGCGCCCATGGAACAACTCGATTTTGTCGTCATGATAGTGTTTGCCCTGCTCATCTTTGCCATCGGGTTGACGTTCACCCGTATGGGGAGCAAAAGTGGACAAGCCTTTTTCGAAGCGGGTGGTGAGACGCCGTGGTGGATCAACGGACTCTCTTTGTTTATCAGTTATTTTTCGGCCGGCACCTTCGTGGTGTGGGGTTCCATCGCCTATAAACACGGTGCGGTGGCCAACGTCATTCAGCTCACCATGGCCGTGAGCGGTTTCCTGGTGGCCATCTTCATCGCGGCCAAGTGGAAACGCACGGGCACGCGCACGGCGGCGGAATATATCGGCAAACGATTCGGAACCAGAGCCCAACAATTTTATACTTACCTCATCCTCATCCTGAGCCTGGTCAATACCAGTGCTGTGCTCTATCCGGTGGGGAAGATGGTGTATGTGGCCACGCCGTTCTCGCTCAATGCCTGCATCATCGGGATTGGGTTGGTCATTGTGCTCTACACCGCGGCGGGCGGGCTATGGGCCGTGCTGGTGACGGACGTCGTGCAGTTCGTTATCCTGATGGCCGCCGTACTGATCGTGATCCCCGCGGCCTTTGGCGAGATCGGCGGCGTGAGCAATCTCTTTACAAAAGCCCCGGAGCATTTCTTCGAACCGTTCACCAGCGACTACACGGCGGGCTTCATGCTGGCCTTCATCGGATATCAAACCGTTTATATCGGCGGCAATTGGTCGTACGTTCAACGCTACACCAGCGTGTCGGACGAACGGAACGCAAAGAAAGTGGCTTATTTGTTTGCCGGGCTGTACCTCGTCAGTCCCCTGATTTGGATGTTGCCCCCCATGATCTACCGGGTGATCAACCCAGACCTGCAAGGACTCGACCCCGAAGGGGCCTACATGATGTTGTGCCAGCGCGTGCTGCCGGCGGGCTTGATTGGGTTGGTGTTGTCGGGTATGATCTCGGCCACTTCCAGCAAAGCGAACACGACCATTAACCTTGCGGCTACCGTTTTTGCGCAGGATGTCTATCGCAGCGTCTTCCGTCCGCTAGCGTCGGAGAAGGAACAGATCCTGGTGGCGCGACTCTTTACGCTGCTGTTTGGAGCCGGCACCATTGGCGTGGCCATGCTGGTGCCGCTGGCCGGTGGCATCGTTGAGGTGGTGTTGAGCATTGCGGCCATCGCGGGGGGCGCACTCTTTGCGCCGATCATTTGGTCGTTGTATTCGAAACGGCAGAATGCTTTCTCCGTCATCACCACAACCATCGTGGCTCTGTTGATCAATCTTTTTTTTAAAGTGATCGCCCCCTCGCTCATCGGTCTGAAATTCAATAGAACTATCGAAACGTTGTTGGGTGTAGGTCTGCCGTTGTTAATGCTGGCCTGCTTTGAATGGTATTATGCTTCGAAGGCGATGGTTTCGGAGAGGGCTCTGGCTTTGGCGCGTGAACAATCGAGCGTTGCGAAGCCGTCGGGTGCCCATCACGCCGAGGCGCGCCGCCAGAATGTGTTTGGGGTCACGGTCATTGTTATTGCTTCGGCCGTTGTCGGGCTTGGTATTTTCCTGCTGGGATGGGCGGCTTCGCAAAACGGCATTGTTATGTCGGTAGGCGGTGGCATTTTTGTTTTGTCTTCGGTTGCTTTGCTCACCATAGCCCGAAAGTAATTTCCGCCATTTCTATCCTGTCTTCTTTGCTCAAAGCAAAACTTGTGGCGTTCTAAAATTTATGTGACAAAAAAATACTCGCCCTGGTTGAAAAAGACAGTCACAGGGCGAGTAAGTTGGACGGCTGAATGACAACTCAAACAACCACGCTTTCCAATCCTTTTTGTACGGCGGTCTCCATCACGCCTGGAATGGCCAGGCCCTCAATGCGGTAAGTGGTGATGTCGGTAAGGCCAAGAAAACCCAGAATAAATCTGAGATAAGGTTCGGCATAGTCCATGGATTTCATCGGCCCGTCTGTGTAGACACCACTGGAGGCGATGGCGAGATAAACTTTCTTTCCCGTCAAAAGTCCCTCGGGTTTTCCGGTCTGATAGCTGAATGTTTTTCCAGCGCGAACGATATGATCGATCCAGGCCTTCAGCGCCGCGGGAATGGCGAAGTTGTAAAGTGGAACGCTGACAATGATGATGTCGGCGTCAAAGAGTTCTTTCACCGCGGTATTGGAATCGAGAACCGCTTGCTTATGCTCCGAAGTATAACTGTCTTCCGGAGTCCGGAAAGCCGTCACGTGCACGGCCTGCAGCGGCTCGTAGTTCTTTTCTACAACATTGTTGACCGTTACCGTGCTCTGGGGATATTGTTTTTTTACTTTTTCAATAATGGTATTTCCCAACTGCGTGCTGTTCGATTCGGCGCCGCGGGGACTGGAGATGATGTGCAATATTTTTTTCATGGTGTATCCATAGATTTGGTTCGAATACAGATGAAGCAACCATCCCGGATATATCTGGGCGGAATGGTTAGTTCATAGTCCTGTTCTTTCGAAGGGTGTACAATCGATTTGTTTTTTCGACGTCATGACGGTCGGTTTTTAGCGCTTTGTTGACACAAAATTAGTTACCTTTGCTATTGGTTTGTTACTAGTATACAAAAGGTTAGTAGTAACCTTTAAGTAAGTGTAAAGGAGGACGTATGACTGCAGTAAAAAAATCAGAAAAGATCACCCGGCCGGATTGTGTCACGAGTTTGAGCGCTGTCGGGGATGCATTTTATGTCATTGGGGGGAAATGGAAGCTGCGTATTATCATTGCGCTTTCGGAAGGAACGAAGCGGTTCAATGAGCTGCAACGTATGGTAGAAGGTATTTCAGCGCGCGTATTGTCAAGCGAGCTAAAGGACTTGGAAATGAATGGCTTTGTTACCCGGAACGTTCATGCCGACACCTTCCCGGTAGTCGTTGAATATGAGGCCACCGGTTATGCAGATTCCCTGCGGGATGTATTGAAGGCGTTGACGGCCTGGGGAAAGATGCACCGGAAGAGAATAAGAAAGCAGGCCGAGCTTGAGCGGCAAAAAACAACGAAACGTGCCTAGGCAGATAATATCCACAGTGGGGGACCGATCAACAAAATTTGCTGTGTGAACGCTGAAGTTACGAGCGGGTCAAATTTTTCGATGATAAAATGCGGTTTTACTGACGTCAGATGATGAATGTTGATTCTATGCTTCAAATAAATTGAAACTGTGCGGCCAGGCGGATCAGCGTGGCGGTATTTTTTGCGTCAAATTTGCTTAACAGGTTTTTACGGTGGGTATCGACTGTCGTTGTACTGATAAACAATTTTTCCCCGATCTGGTGATTCGTCAATCCCTCGGCAATGAGTCCAAGCACTTCTTTTTCTCTGCGGGTGAGTATCGGTATCTTTGAATCATCATCTTTCTTTATGGTTGCAGCCGCTTCGATGCTTAAAAATTTTGCACCGGACATGACCGTTTCAATGGCTTCGCGAAGTTCTTCACGGGTAGCATTTTTTAGTACATAGCCGGAGGCGCCATTATCCATCATTTTTTGAATGAAACTTTGCTGATTGAACGAGCTCAGTCCAACAATATGAATAGCTGGGTATTTAGTCTTAACCTCCTTACACAAATCGATACCGCTCACATCCGGAAGGTTAATGTCCATCAGTATCACATCGGGCTGGTGTTGCTGAAGAAAAGCCAGGCAGGAAGCCGCATTCATGGCATGGCCCATCCATTCAATACCTTCTTCATACTGAAGGAGTGAGCGGATACCTTCCACAATCATGTAGTGGTCGTCTGTGATAAAGATCTTTATTGCCATCTAAATATTAAATTCGATGTGAACCGAAGTCCCCTTGTCAGGGGTAGAATTAATATCCAGTTTGCCTTTTAGAAAATCCACACGATGTTGAATACTTGTCCAACCAATACCTTTTGATTGATCCAATGTGATGGCATCGAATCCCTTACCATCGTCTTCAACGGTTACGGAAAGAATTCCCCCGGTTTTAGTGACCTGAATAATCGCTGTTTTAGCACCAGCATGTTTTAATGTATTCGTAATCAATTCCTGGACAATCCTATAGAGGGTGATGGCTACGGTTTGATCAGGATTTTCATTCGCCAGCCCAATGGACTGATAGCTGACTTGTAAAGCACCACTTTGATTAATGGCATTGCAGTAATCTTTCAGGGCAGTATCCAGCCCAAACTTCACCAATGCCTCGGGCATCATGTTATGGGCCACCCTTCGCATTTCCAGAATGGAACTGTCCAGCATATCCATACCGCGTTCAAAGGCCTGATGGTTTTCTGGCGTCATGATCAGATTTCCTTTCATCGTATTGAATGAGTATTTTATTCCGGACAGCATCCCTCCTAATCCATCGTGTAAATCTTTAGCGAGGCGGGTACGCTCTTGTTCTTCGCCTTTTAACACAGCCTCTGTGGCGGATAACTGCTTTTCTGTTTCCAGTTCTGTAATGCGTTGTTGCTGGAGGCTTTGTTTTTGTTTGTAGTACCGGTAAGAAAGTAATGAGATAATAAGTAATGTGATGGCGCCGCCAAATAAAATATAGTTGAGGATGTTTTTTTGACGGATCGTTAGCGACTGAATATTCGCTTCGGCCTTCAATCCATTAATCTCTTGTTCTTTTTTTTCAACATTATACCGCACTTCCAATCCGGCAATCTTCTCTTTGCTTTCCTCTGAAAACAGACTATCGTTCAGCGCCAGTGTTTTTTGCAGGTAGATGTTGGCATTTTTATAGTTTCCGTTTTTTTCATGCCATTTGACCAGGTTGACATAAGCATTGCGTCTGGCCGCTTTTAAATCATGGCCATTTGACAATAGAAGAAGTGTGTCTAAATACAGCTTTGCCTCTTCCATTCTATTCATTCTGATCAGACAATCAGACAAGGCCTCGAGTATATTGGTTTTCTGATAAACATCTTCATTCAACGTTGCATACCCCAACGCTTTTTTATAATGCGTTACAGCTTTGTTGTGGTCTTTATTATTTTCATCTATATATGCACGGGTATAATAAAATTGTTGCAGGTGACTTGTGTTTTCCTGCTTCATAATGATAGGTTCCGCCCTGTTTAGCGCCGTAGCCGCCTGCGTAAACTCTCTTTGGTTTATCAGTCTCATGGAATAGTTTAACAGCCTTGACGCCAGCGAGCGGTCATTCTGACTTTTTTCAGCAATGGCAATGGCCTTCTTATCGTACTCGATGGCCTTTGGTGCATCATGAATTTTCTCGTAAACCTCTGCAAGGTTGGAATAGACAGTCGCTAAAAAGGGGTGATCCATGGGTTCAAAAACCCGTGCGGAAAGGGTAAAGCTGTCAATTGCTTTTTCGTAATCGCCCAACTTAAAATAATCGCCTGCAATGTTATTGTATAAATGCCCGGTGCTCTGCCTGGCTTTTAGTGATGCGTCATTTTTTAGAGCGGAGAAAGCAGAATCTGCATACAAAAATGCTTTTTCATAATCCCCCCGGTCACTAAAATAGATTTGCCCGATCATGTATCCTTTTTGAAGCCCTCTCTTATAATCCGTTTTTTTACTGATCGAAATAATCTCGTTCATGTAAGGCAGAAAATCGGAAGTATTGTTGTTCAGCGCTTCTACTACGTACTCTAGAATCGCTTTTATCCTGAAACTGTCCTGCTGTTGGCTCTTCTCAATTTCTTTTTTCAAACTATCTAATACATGCGGTTGTGCAGACCCTTCCGAAAAAATGAAGGCACAAAATAGCAGCAGTATTATAAAACGAAAATTCATTTCATCCCTGGTTATAAGATAAACTTATGCAAATAAACTTATAACCTTCAGGGTTTCTCCTCCTGTTTTTCCATGATTTTTTCATTTTTCAGAAATCTCCTGTTTTTACAGGATGGCGGGCGAAATGGGATAAGGTCATATTTGTACCACCAGCGACGAGGCAAGTCTGCCCTCAAGATCTGGCCAGTGATCGCATAACCCAAAAAAAAATGAAGACTTTCTTTTCGCTCCGTTATTTGACAATGGCAGTGTTGCTATTATGTATTGCATTGTCTGGCCTTATTTCCTGTCGAAATGATGAGCCCGTGCCATCATCAGAGAAATCCATTACGTCCTTTTCCTTTCTTGCTGTAGAGAATCCCAATCTTTCAGCGGATGTACGAGGAACCATCTCAGGAAAGGAGATACACTGTGTATTTCCTGCTGGTGTTTCTGTGGCGGCCTTGAAGCCAACCGTTGTACACACCGGCAACGCCATCAGTCCCGCGTCGGGCACTTCTGCTGATTTTACCAGTGTTGTAAATTATACGGTAACAGCGGAAGATCGCAGTACTCAAACGTACGCGATTTCTGTAACCGTCACGCCACCCGTTTTGTCAACCGAAAAAACCATTACGTCCTTTTCTTTTCTTAAAACTGATAATCCAGCGCTTTCCGCGGATGTACAGGGGACGATCAGTGGCCAAAATGTAGTATGTGCACTTCCTGCTGGTGCTTCAGCCGCAGCGTTAAAGCCAACCCTTGTGTACATCGGTAGTTCTGTAAGTCCTGCATCAGGGGCAGCGCATGATTTCACTACGCCGGCTACCTACACCGTGACGGCAGAAGACGGCAGCACCCAGGCGTACACTATTTCAGTGTCAGTATCGGAATCAGGTCCTTCCGTTTACGTTGTCGGTGGACAGCGCTTCTTCGGCACAAACTACGCCAGGGTTTGGAAGAATGGGACAGGAGCAAACCTTACCGATGGCGCTTACAATGCTTATGCCACTGCAGTTTTTGTTTCGGGCAACACTTTTTATGCGGCGGGTAATCAAACGATAGGGAACAGTCTTGCCACGTATTGGAGAAGAGAAAATGGCGTAGAATTATCTACGCCAAAGCTTAATGAGACAGTCAATGATGGCTATGCCAATTCTATTTATGTCTCAGACAATAACGATGTCTATGTTGCGGGGCAGGAAAATCACGGTGCCGGTATAGGGACTATAGCAAAAGTCTGGAAAAACGGAGCAGTAACCGCGCTTACGACTTCGTCTGGCGCTGCTCACTCGGTTTTTGTTTCGGGCAATGATGTATACGTAGCCGGATGGGAAGAGGTCGCTACCGGTTGGATTGCGAAAGTCTGGAAAAATGGTGTGGCTACTAACCTGAGTCCCGCAGATCAAAGAGCTTATGCTCATGCCGTATTTGTTTCGGGTAATGATGTGTATGTAGCGGGTCAACATTATAATGGAACAACCTTTGTTCTTGAGGTTTGGAAAAATGGGATCTCCGAGATCATAGACCCTAATACACCGGCCTCCGACGTCTCGGCGATGTTTGTTTCGGACGGCGATGTTTATTTAGTGGGAAATGAAGTTAGAAATGGTCAATACAACGCCAAGGTCTGGAAAAATGGAACGGGCACTTTCCTCTCCAGCGCGGCGGGGTCTGATGCCAAATCTGTATATGTGTACGATGGTGATGTGTATATAGCGGGCTGGGAGTATGACAATGACCGTAAACAGGTTGCCACACTTTGGAAGAATGGCGTAGCCTCCGCGCTCGCCACGGACGCCTTTGCCTATGGCGTGATTGTAAAGTAAACAGGGTGCCTGTGCATACTAAATTTTGATCTTGAGGTTATTTGTTGGCGCAGTTGGACGTGCCCCTTCGGGAAAACCCGGGGGGCATTGTTTCTTTCCGGAGTTGACTACGGCCCTGGGCAAATCGCGAAAATTTGCGTAGTATTATGGCCCGTAGCCCAAACCACCCATGAAGCGGCTTTTTAGTTTTTTCTTCCTGCTCCTCATCCTTCTCAATACCATCGGGTATTATGAAGTGTTGCTGTTCATGGAGAAGCAAAACTATGACAAGGCCGTTCAAAAGATCAGTGGCAACGAAAACGAAATAAGCGGTAACCTGCTCCTCAAAATTCCGCTGGCCTCGCGCTTTAACGAAGACGATCGTGAATACCGGAAAGCCCAGGGCGAGATCACGGTGGAAGGCGAGTTGTACCACTTCGTGAAACAGAAATTGTATCAGGACACGCTCTATATTATCTGTCTCCGCGATGCCAAGACCTCCGAGGTAAGAGAGGCCCTTTCGGACCTATCCAAGACAATGGCCGACCAAAACCATAAATCCGGCAACACACAAAAAGGCGTCGACGTTTCCTTTGCTAAATTTTATACGCTCAGCACGACCGTGAAGGAGCCCATTGAAACCGGGTGGAGCCGCTTGCTGCAGCACATCCCGGTGACCAACCTCTATCATTTCAGCACGCTGGCTTCTATTTTTCATCCTCCCTGTCTCGGATAATTTCACCATCCATCAACGAAGTATTTTCGAATCTTAACAGGAGAAACGCTTAACGATCTATTGTTTTCAGAAAGGATTCATTCTGAAACAACTATTATTTTATTATCCAAGAAATTTATATGAACAGGAGTATACCATTACTGATACTTTTCCTATGGCCATGCCTTTGTCTCACGGCAAGCGCACAGGCTATAGAAAAAGACACGATCAAATCAACCCTGCTGGGTCCCGTGACGGTCGAGGGCTTCCAGGACAGACAGCACGCATTGCCCGACGTGGTGGGCATGAACGTCTTTGCCGGAAAGAAAACGGATGTCATCACCTTGAAGAATGGAGATGCCAACCTGCCACAGAACGTAGGCCGGACTATTTTTGCCCGCATGCCCGGTGTGAACCTTTGGGACATGGATGGCGCAGGAACACAAATGAACATCGGCACGCGCGGCACGGATGCACACCGGTCCATCGAGATGAACATGCGTCAAAATGGATACAACACCAACTCGGATATGTTCGGGTATCCGGAAAATCACTACACAGCACCCATGCAGGGCGTGAAGCAGGTCCAACTCGTCAGGGGCTCGGCGGCGCTTCAGTTCGGGAGTCAGTTTGGGGGGATGATGAACTATGTGATGAAAGAAGGCGATACAGCAAAAGTGTTTTCGCTGGAGAGCGAACAAACCGTGGGCTCTTTCAATTTCTTCAATTCCTTCAATGCCATCGGTGGGACAAAAGGCAAGGTGAACTACTATGCCTACTATGACAATCGTCACGGCGATGGCTGGCGATCCAATTCAGCGTTTAATTATCAGGCGATGTATGCCAGCATAAGGTATCGCTTTTCGGAAAAGGGAAGCATCGCCTTTCAGTTTTCGCGGATGGACTACCGGCAACAGATCGCCGGCGGGCAGACCGATGCCATGTTCGAAGCCGACGCCCGGCAGTCGAACAGAGCGCGAAATTATTTCAGTCCCAAGATCAATGTTCCGGCCATACTTTTCAACTATGCATTGTCTCCGTCCACGCATCTGCAAATCACATCGCATGTGGTTTGGGGTGAGCGGAGCAGCGTGCAGTTTATCAACACCGCTAACGTAGCCGACACCTTCAACACGGCGATCGGTTCGTATAACCCCCGGCAAGTCGATCGCGATTACTACAGCGGTTTTACGACGGAAGCCAGGTTGCTGCATCGCTACGAAATGGGCAAGATCAAAGGTGTATTGGCGGGCGGCTTGCGCTATTTTAATGGACACACCAAGCGGAGACAAAAAGGCAAGGGCACTACCGGAAGCGATTTTGACCTGAGCCTGATCGGACCCTACGGAATTGATTTGAAATTCAGCACCCTGAATTATGCGGCTTTTGTAGAGAACATATTTTATCTGGGTAAGAATTTTTCCATCACCCCCGGTTTCCGCTATGAAGTAATAAAGTCCGATCTGACCGGCGTGATCAACAACGCCACTTTTCCCGTAGCCTATAAAGGCAATCGCACCTTCCCGCTTTTTGGTGCAGGGCTGCAATACCAGGTGTCGGCAGGAACGCAATTGTATGGCAACATCTCGCAGGCTTATCGTCCCTACTTGTATGCCAGCATCACACCGGCAGACCAGATCGGACAGATTGATCCCAACCTCAAAGACAGCAAGGGCTATGACGTAGATGCCGGTTACCGCGGCCACCTGGCCGACTTCATCAACTTTGACGTCAACGCCTTCTATCTCTTCTACGGCGACAAGATCGGCAAAGTGACGGCACATGCAAGCGACAACTCTACCTACCTGCTCACCACCAACGTGGGAAATTCGGTAGCAAAGGGATTTGAAATGTATGTCAGTCTCTCGCTCCTGGGCCCGGTAAAACAAAATGCGCGCTTTACGGATTTGCGCCTGTTCAGTTCGTTAGCCTATACACACGCCCGCTACACCAGTGGCTCAGTCAACAATGGAGCCTCAGACATATCGCTGGCTGGCAAACACGTGGAGAATGTACCCGACTGGATTGAACGTGGAGGTCTTGAATTTTTGCACAAACGATTTTCAACCACGGTGCAAGTGAGCTACGTCAGCAACCAATTCAATGATGCGAACAACACGGCGTTTTCGGCTACCGGCCTGGTAGGTGAGATTCCCGCCTACACGCTCTATGATTGGTCTTTCAACTGGTCGTTCCTGAAACAATTTCACGTCGCGGGCGGTGTCAACAACATTGCTGACGCGCGTTATTTCAGCCGGAGGATCAACATGTACCCCGGCCCCGGAATTTTGCCTGGTGATGGAAGAAGCTTCTACCTCTCGCTAGGATTTAAAATCTGACCAGAAGGGAATCTAAAGACTGGAGTTAATTAAAATCAATTCCACGGAGCGTGAGTAACGCCCGTATTGTTCAGGCTAAAGCCCTTGTGGGTTTTGCACTTTAACCCCAGCCTAAAAGGCTGGGGTTATCTGCTACTCGCGTTCCTTCCTGCCATTGGTTTTTATGATCTTCTTTTCCCACTCCCACCCCGCATCGGTCTTCGTGAAATAGGTCTCGCGTGTTTGCTTTGTTTTTATTTCCTGGTCTAACATCACAACGAAGGGAGTCAGGTTCTCCATAGCGGTAGTGTATTCCACCAGCGCCCGGTTGCCCTCCGCGTTGATGGTGATCTTGTCGATCTCGAAAAGCCGCTCATCCGCGAGCTTCACTTTTTGCACATTGATCGACTTGGCCGTGTCTGACGTGGGGAGAAAATAGGGAGTGGATTTTTCCGTGAATCGCACCAGGGGTTGGCCGATGTCCGCCGAGGTATGATCCAGTTGGGCCGTTACGTAGCCATCTTTTTCCAGACCATTGGCAAGCACTTTCTGCACGGTGACGTCGTCGCCGCAAAAGACATTATAGTCCACTACTTTGGGATATGCTTTTGCCTTCTGGAGAAGCTGCTCGACTTTTTCACGGTCCAGCGTGTTGGGATTGCACCCGGTGAGTAGGAGGGCGGCGACAAGGGAGAAAGCGGTAAAGATCTTTTTCATAGGTGTAATTTTGAAGTCACCCGCACGGGGCTGTCGGGTGACTCCAAAATTACGATTTCATTTTCAATTGAAGCAGGCTACACGCACAAAAGGTTGGCCTGGGTTGGACGCCCGATCCTAGAATTGTTTGAGAAAACTCACCTTGGCGATCTGCGTGACTTCCTGGACGGAGGGATCGGTAGTACTCGTCCTGCTATTGTAGACCAGGTACACATACGACAGAGGCTTGTATTCCCACGACAGTCTCACATTGTAAGCATTCGTATTGGTTTGTGTGTTTTTTTGGAAGAGCCCCACCAACTGCAACCGTGGATTGAGCGCCAACCGGAGTTGGGTGGAGTACAGTTTCACATGCTGGGTTGTGAATTGATCGCCAACTTCCTGAAAGTAATTGTCGTTGTAGCGCAGCCGCAGGGTGATGTTGGGAAGCGGCGAAAGGTTGAGCTGAAGATCCGTCAGGTTTAGCCGCCCGTTGAAGTAACTGCCGCTTTCGTATAGGAACGTATAGGAGACTTTTCGGGAAGCATTGCTTCCCATGGAGAGGGCATACCGGGTATAGGTGAATTGCCCGGCGGGGATATACACTCCCAGCGGTTCGAATGGGTCGGAAAGATGTTGATAGGACGGCGTTACACTAAACCCGATATATCCCCCTGTCTGCAAGGTCAACCACACCGGGGTTATTTTCACAGACCGTTCAATCAGTTCACGGCGAGTGATCGAATGGTAGAACTCTGATGCTACGCCGGGCTCAAACGAGCGGATGAATTTACGGTACGGCAACCTTTGCCCTCTGTAATACCAAAAGAAACCAGGCGCCGTAGCAACAACGTCTTGCCTGGACACAAACCCCGCTTCCGGATTGAAATCCTTTGTTACAATGGATTCGCTAAGCCAAAACTTAAACCGGTTCGTCGTATAGAAATAACGTGCATAGGCAGCAAACCCATCCGGTTTCTCCGTGGTGCCCGAGTGCATGGCCATAGCGCTCAAAGAATGTGCTTGTCCAAACCGGAAAAAACCATCCAGCGCCGTCACGCCGTTGACGTGCCCGGGCGATGATTTCGCTGTCACCAGAACACCCAACCGGTTTTGCTTCCCGATGTTTTCCGTATAGCGAACCGTGGCGAAGTGGCTCACGGGCAGTGTGTCGTATGCGTGCTGCCGGACCAGCATGGCGCCTACGCTTCTTTTCGAAGAGCGGTAGACCATGCGCGCCCCGGCATCGATCGGAATCGGATTTCCAAGGGGATCCAAACCAATGCGCCGGCTGAAGAAGGGTTGTATGGTCATGTTGCCACCCGACAGATCATCGTTTGGTGAAATTCCAGGCCCGAACAGAGAGGCATTCTCGAGAAAGAATTGTCGTTTCTCCGGGAAGAATACCGAGAAGCGGGTGATGTTGTTCACCTGCAGGTCGGCGTCGGCCTGTGCAAAGTCGGTGTTGAATGTGAAGTCCGCCACCGTATTGGGGTTGATGGCCCACTTTGCTTCGCCACCCATTTTGTAGTTCAATGTGCTCGTACCGTCTTTGTCATGACGTGAAAAGAGCACATACGGATTGACCTGCAGATTGGTGCCGGGCGATGGCGGCTGGATTCCTTTCAGAATCCCGGCATACTCCATCCGGCTGAATCCGTAGGATCGTGGATACTTGGACCATACCGAGATCTCGTTACTTTGGCGACGCAGCCTTAGGAAATTGATACCCATTTCATGAACATCTTTTTTTGCATAGCGCAACGTCTTCCACGGAATAGCAAACTCGGCCACCCAACCCGAATCGCTTCGTGAGGTGCGCACTTGCCAAAGCCCATTCCAATCGCTGTCAAAATAGGTGTCGTCAAATGAGAGATAATCCTTTTGTGCGCCATAGGGATTTGTTACGAACGACATGCCGTTCCGGTGATCGCAAAATCCGTCGAAGACAATAGCAAACGTGTCGTGTGCCCGCCAGTTAAAGTCGCGCATCAGGTCCGGGGCTTTTAGCGATTTGGTGCCCAGCGTGTCGCGGCAGAAGGCAGCGATGTAAATGTAGCGGTCATCATAGAGAAGCTTGACTTCGGTTGAGTCGTTGGCCTTGTGTTCCTGGTAGGGCTCTACCTGCGTGAACGAGGAGGCGGGTTTTGCCTTTGTCCAGGAGGCTTCCAGCAATTTTCCGTCGAGGCGGATGTTGTCGGTCGTTGGAATGGCCCATACTTGTGGCTTGATGGAATCGGGTTTGAATGTTTCCTGTCCGTATACATCCAAAATCAAAAGAGAGTAGAAGAGAAAGGCGACTTTGCGTTTCATGGTTTGGGTTGACTAATGATGAAGCAAAGAGCGTCATATTACGACAGGACCTCAACCCGAAACTTGCGCTGTTTTATCTTGCGTTAGGAACGAATTACCTTTGATCTTTCGCAATTCCGTGTGGGATAAATATATATTTGACTATCAATTTCAAGCTATAAACGGATGGAGAACAAGCTGATTTCCTTTTTGCAGCTCTTTATAAACATTCCCGAAAGTGACCAAAAGATCATCGCGGATGCTTTTCAGTCCAAAACCTTTGCAGAAGGAGAATACTTATTTAATTCCGGTCATGTTTGCAAGGAAAGGTTTTTTATTTGCAGCGGCATTCTGAAGATCGTGGTCATCAACGACAATGGCGTGCGGGTAACCCACTACTTTTTGAAGCAGAACCAGTTTTGCACCATCCTGGAAAGCTTTATCAAGGAAACCGTAGCCGACGAAAACATTGTAGCCGCATGCCCCACAGAAGTATTGAGCATTACGAAGACAGGCCTGCTCGCCCTCTACAAGAAACTCCCTTATCTTGAGAAACTGATCGATCAGATCACACAGCAAGCCTTGCTGGACAAGATCAAGATCAGAAACACCTATCTGGGCTATGACTCTTCCACCCGCTACAAATTGTTTTTGATCCAGCAATCCGACATCGCCCTAAAAGTTTCCCTCAGCGATGTCGCCTCGTACCTGGGGATCACCCAGCAGTCCCTAAGCCGGATCCGCAAAAATCTTAAATAGGCTTTCCTTTTTTACCATTTGGTAACTATTCCCCGATGTCGTGTTTGGACCTTTGTAAAAAAAAGGAATAGCATGAACACAAAAGTCAAAACATTTTCACTGGAAGGAAAAAGGATCATCGTCTTAGGAGGAAGCTCGGGCATAGGATTGGCCACGGCCATGGCCGCTGGAGCGGAAGGCGCAGAGGTGGTGATCGCCTCCAGCAATCAAGCAAGAATGGAAGCAGCGGTAAAAAAATTGCCGCCCTCTGCGAAGGGTTATGCAATCGATCTGTCGGAAGAGGATCAGATTAGGGATTTCTTTAAAACGGTCGGCAAATTTGATCACCTGGTGTATACGGCAGGGGAGAACATCAGCATCAGCGCGATCGCGCAATCGGACGCTGCACATGCGCGCAAATATTTTGATATCCGCTATTGGGGCGCCTATTTATCGGTGAAGTATGGCAGCGCCTCCATACGGGAGGGCGGCTCCATCACCCTGACCAGCGGCATTGCCAGCGTCCGCCCAGGCAAAGGATGGTCATTGGGCGCCAGCATCTGCGGCGCCATGGAGGGATTGACCCGCGCCCTGGCAATGGAGTTGTCCCCCATCCGCGTAAACATCGTTTCGCCAGGTGTAGTGAAAACCGACCTATGGTCGTCGCTGAGTGCCACCGACCGCGACCAACTGTACAAGGCCACCGCCGAAGCATTACCCGTTAAGAAAGTAGGCGAAGCAGAAGAAATTTCACAAACCTACCTATACCTCATGAAGCAACCGTATAGCACCGGCCAGGTGATCACAGTCGATGGCGGCGGCGTACTGGTTTGACATGACACGCCTTTAGAATAACCGCCGGTTTAGGTCGGAACATGAACCAGGAGTTGGGAGCAAATCCTTTTGCATTTCTCCTGGCTCCTGGCTTCTGGCTTCTGAATTCTGGCTCCTGAATTCTGGCTCCTGAATTCTGCCTTCCCTGAACCGCCGCCATGTTTCGCCCCCATACTTCTCATTGCCGATCGGTATCTTTGTTCCATGATCATCCAATATTGCTCCGACCTTCACCTGGAGTTCCCCGTAAATAAAAAATACCTGAAAGCCAATCCCCTCAAGCCCAACGGAGAGATCCTTTTGCTGGCGGGCGACATTGTTCCTTTTGCTATAATGGAAAAAGAGCAGGCGTTCTTCGATTTCGTCTCTGGGAATTTTGAGCAGGTCTATTGGGTAGCCGGCAATCATGAATATTATCGTTCCGATATCCTTCACCGGACCGGCGTGGTAAATGAAAAGATAAGAGGAAATGTGTCGCTTGTAAACAACGTTTCCGTCCCTTACAAGAACGTCCGCCTGGTCTTTTCAACCTTGTGGTCGAAGATCGATCCGGTCAGGGAGTGGGTGATCCAAAAAGCGATGGCGGATTTTCATTTGATCCAAAACGGCGAAAAAAAAATCGCTCCGCATGACTATAACAAACTTCATGATGCTTGTCGTGAATTTCTTTTGCGGGAACTTCAGATCGAAACGGAGCAACCGACAGTCGTAGTGTCCCACCACGTGCCCACGCTCTTTCACTATCCGGAAAAATACCGGAACAGCGAACTCAACTCAGCCTTTGCGGTAGAGCTCTATGCGTTTATCGAAAGTTCGGCGGTTGACTATTGGATCTACGGTCACAATCATTCTGCGGTACCCGACTTCAAGATCAACAAGACCATGCTAACTACGAATCAGCTGGGATATGTCGAGTATGGAGAACACTATAGCTTTCAACGGGACAGGGTGATCTTGTTGTGACCAGGGGAATCCGCTCATTGGCCCACGCTGCCTGGGGTGATAATCCCTGCAGTAACGGGTCAACCCATGCCGATTTACCTGAGTTAAAACATCTAAGATGTCCAATTTGTACCACTGAAAGGGCAGTGCTTTTCGTTATATTGGCATACGCCCAGCGATGAGATTATCCACTGAAGAGGGCTGATAGTGTCTGGCCGCCGAAGAAAGTCGTGATTGTTTTAAAGGAGATACCGCCCAATCCAATGCTGTGCGAATTTGTGCGGCTCTACCGGGTCATTGATTTCAAGTTCCCGGACAAGACCCCCATTCCACCCAAGGCCTACCCACCCCGGCCGGAGCACTGTCTCCAGTTCTTCACCACCCCGAACACGATAAGCTACGATCATGGCCGCAAAGTGATTACGGTCAAGCAATCCTTGTTGGCTGGCCAGCACACCGAACTCAATACCCGAGCATTTTATAACGATCTGCTTTCCTTCCAAATTGTTTTTCAGCCGGGCGCCTTGTATCGTTTGCTGGGCATTCCCACCGGGGAGTTTACAAACCGCGTGATCGAAGCCGATGAAGTCTTTGGAAAAGAGATCGCCGAGATCGGTGAGAAACTTTATGACGCTTCCGGCTACGATGAGATGATCCGTATAGGCGAGCGCTTTGTTCTGAACCGCCTTGGGAAATTGAAAAAAGATGCCCATGCCCTGGATAGGTTCAGTCAACAGATGCTGATGGAAAATGGATGCTCCTCCCTCGACCGGTTTATCGATGGCGCATGCCTGAGTCACCGGCAATTTGATAGAAAATTCCTCGAACGCATCGGCGTCGGCGCCAAGGAATTTATGAGAGTCGCACGCTTCTATCAGACCTATTTGACAAAGAACCGGTATCCAATGAAAGACGGACTAACCCTGGCGCTGGAGTGCGGCTACTATGATTATCAACACCTTTCCCGTGACTTCAAGGAATTTACAGGCTATACGCCCAAACAATTCTTTGCCCTCGATTCCCCCGAAAGAAAACTCGGGTCAGAAGAGGTCTATTAGTGATTCCTGACCATCAATTTTGCCTGCCCGCCGAAGCTTCAGCGAAGGTGGGCGTCTTTCTCTACTCGCCGAAGCTTTAGCAAGGTGAGGCGGTTAAACTTTGATTAGCCCACCTGCACAATCTCCAAAGCGTTTTCTATTCCTATGATAAGTTCTAAAAACAACGTCCAATCCGTACCACTATTCATTCGTCGACCCCTTTCATATTTACAAAAAAAAACAATTTCGATTATGGAAAGAAAAAAATTCATCCTCGCAGCCCTTACTGCAACGACCCCTCTATTGGCATTTACAAGGATCAAAACCAAGGAAGACGTTGCGAATATTCCGTTCAAAGTAGATGCCGGAAAAAGCCGCTTTGGCGACGTCGTTAAATTCCTCGGCGTCCACCCCAATGACCTGAAGATCTCCTCCAAGGACACCGCGGGCCAGCTTGCTGCGTTCGAATACACCGGGTTGGGTAAGGCTGGTCCGGCCCTTCACGTTCACTTCCACCAGGACGAGATCTTTTTTATTCTTGAAGGGGAATACCATTTTGTCGTGGGCGATCAATCGCAACTCCTCAAAGCCGGCGACACCATTTTTCTTCCCCGGAACATACCCCACACCTGGTTTCAAAGATCCGACAAGGGTAAAATGATCTACATCGTTCAGCCTGCCGTAAAGATGGAGGAGTTCTTTAACTACATGAACACACTGAAGACAAGGCCTTCCGACGAAGAGTTTCAAAAGATTCACAGGCAATACGACCTGGAGGTGGTTGGCCCGCCTTTAACGGAGTAGGACCGGAGGCCATGACACTGCCCGGCATCAAAACCTCATGAGCTCTCCCTGCACCGGAAACACCAGCCTAACCCCCAGCGAATTCAGCGAATTTAATTGAGTCTTGATTTTTTCCTCGCGGTCATCCAACGGCTTCATGTGCGTGATCACCACGGGCAAACCCGCGATGCTGTTTCCGGAGGCTTTGTCGAGCGCTGCCAGTTCCTTCATGAGTAAAGCCGGCGTCAGATGCCCGAACAATAATTTTGCGGGTTGTTCATTTGAAAAGGAGACCTCGATGAAGATGCCTTTCAGTTTTTTTGTTTTCACCAGCGCCCCGACGTGTTGCCACAAGGTGGCGAGCTTATTCGACTGCTCCACCTCATCGGCACCGGTATCGCCCAGATATAAAAGGTAGTCTCCATTTTGCTCGATCAGAAATGCCGTGCTCTGTCCGGGCGAGGAGTGACTCAGCTCAAATGCCTGCACCCGCAACGTGGTTTGTTCCAGCGCGACGGCCTGCCCGGGGACAAGCGGGGTGTAGCGATATTTGTTCAGCATCGGTTTCTCTCCTTCGTTCCCAAAGTTTGCCCAGCTTTTCCAGCTGAAATATTTTTCTTTGATCACGTCCAGGCAAAAGGGTAAACCATAAATGGGTTTTGGCGAATCGTCGGGCGAGTTGATGATGAGGCCGGCCACGTGGTCGAGGTGGGGATGAGAGATCAGGTATCCTTTTATATTTTCTTTGAGGAGCGTGGTGACATTCCCTTTCAACGTCCCGGAGGCGACGGCTTTTTCAAGACCGGCATGCACGGTGCCCGCGTCCAGGCAGACGTAGGCATTGGCGCCGGCCGCTCCTACGAGGTATGCCGACAGGTTGCTTTCGTCGCTGCCGCCTTTCACGCCAAGCGGCACGACCTGGAAGGAGGTCTGCCCTATGGCGAAAGCGAAAAAAAGACTGAAGGAGATACTGAGAATATATTTTTTCAAAATCATGCAACAAGATACAAGGCGGCGGGGCGAAAGTGATTATGGAATTGTTAAAATAAATTTTTCGCTCCCGTCACAGCGGCAAGAACAGGGGCTTGCTTTGTTTCTGCATTTCCTGTTTATTGACCCTCCAAACCTCCCTATGAAACACATCCTAAACCCGATAGCCCTCAGCCTGTTTATACTCGCAGCGACGGGCTGTACAACCAAAACAACAACACAAGAATCCGCGGCCGACAGTGTTGCCGCCGTTCCGGAAGTAGAAGAAGTAGCACTGGAAGACGTTCCGCGCGTGGAAATTAGGTACAGGGGCGCCGTTAGGGATGGTATATTGGCATCCCTGGAGACCATTCCCATGCTGTCGGACGTGGAAGCCTTATTCGAGTATGCTATAAAGATTAAAGACAGCCTTTATTATGCAGCCGGAGAGAATGGTGTTAGTAAAGATCCAAATGACAGCCTGCTCATCAAGGCATCCGTAACAAAGGCCCACGAAGCTATACTCGCCTATCAACAAGCCATGGCCAATGGGTTGCCAAAACTAGACCAGTGTCCGGATCTGTTTCAGTTGACCCGGATACCCGAGGATGATGACTCATCGTTTCTTAGACTTCCCGGGGTAAAGGCATCGCAGGCTTTCGACCACAACGGTTTTTTCTTTCTCGGAGGTGCACCGTTTGTTTCTAAAAGAACCTCACCTGACAACGCAGTGTTTGCCGATCCCAACGGAAATCCGGAGACCCGTTTTGTTGCCGGCATCACGGAGAACACGAGCTATTTACTAAAGTCGATGTTCTATTTTAAGAGAACAAGCGCTCACGTTACGTTTGGCTCACCGCTCAATTCCTATGATGGACCAGCGCATGAAGTGAATGGGATCGGTTCGCTCATACACGAATTCGATAGCCGGATACCCGCATTCTTTTTGACCGAAAAAGGCATCGTGCCGGCATACCTTCTTTCTGTGGAGACGAAACTTTTCGAGGAATACGGTTGCGTTTCCAGTCTGCCCAGCGGTGAGTTTGCATGCTCCACCGATCTTGCAGAGAGTGATATACTAGGCATATACATAGCTTACAAAAATGCGCCGTTTGCTTCCTGCGCGGTGACTCGCCAAGGAGGCGTGTGGACTGCCGACCTCAATGGCGATGCTATACCGGATCTCGCTTGTGTCTCCGGCACCTTCTCGGGTGCGAGCAGCGATGTGATGGCGGAAGCACTATGGTTCGTCAACGACAAGGGCCAATGGAAAATTATCGACTGGGGTCGTGAAGTTGACTGCACATGAAAGCCCGCCGATCTGCCAGCAAAGCCGTAGGACTGCTTTGTGTTTTCTTCGTCCTGGTACTTTTCGTTGCGCTAGCTTCTAATCACTATTACCCGGTGCTGGTCATTGCCGGGGAATCTTCCGTGGGCACATGGCTGTCGGGTGTGTTGCTGGTTGTTTCCGCTACCGTAGCCTTGATCATCGGCCTGCGCCGCGACTGGCTCCCTTGGTTTCTCATATCCGCTTTCTTTTTCGTGCTCGCCCTCGATGAGCGTTTCATGTTTCATGAGCGAATGAAAGAGTATATCATTTTCCACTTTACGCACAATTTCGTTCGGTCGCGCTTGACCAACGAACTTCCTGTAATCACCGCGGCAGTTGTTGGAGGGCTTGTCAGTTTTATGCTTTGGCGCCACCTGCACGGCAAAAGCCGGATCTTGCTTCTTTGTGCTGCGGTCCTGGGAACAGCCTCTGTTACGATAGATGTTCTCGAAGCGGGTGTTCTTTGGGAAGAGTGCTTTAAGCTTTTGGCTGAACTGTCAATCGCCTGCGCCTTGCTGGGAGAAGTGGAGGAGTAGCGTCAGGATTTTATTTGACGCGCTCCGAAACATTATACCAATTCCATTCCCAGGTCTTTCCTTTGTCGGTGGTGAATGCCTGGCTCCAAACCGGGTTGTCTTTGTCGCGCACGTCCCAGCGAAACAACACAATGACATCTCTTCCTTTGAACGTGTCCTTGCAAAAGAAATGTCCGACATTGTTTTCAAACGAACCGACCGTCGGCGGATCCAGCGTGCCCACGTTGCTGGCAACCCAGTACAAGCTCCATAATTTTGTTTTCGTGTCGAAGAGCCGCACGGTCACACCTTCAAAGGGCTTGCCACTGCCACGGGTTCCGTCCGGACCGGGCATCTCGGTAGTGTAATAAGTATCGGTGTTGCCGACGTCACCTAGTATTCTAAAATTTTCATCCGATGATTCGAATTCGGTCCAGTCCTGACAGTTCTCTAACCGCTTGTTCAGTCTCCGGTGATACATTTTCCACCGGCCCACCAGGAAATCAAAATCGCGGGGTGACGATGTTGCCGAGGCGGTAATTTTTAATTCGCCGTTGGCATCAAACGTCAGGGCGGGTATGGCAAGCGATGGGTCGGCCTTCAAAAACTTGCGCCGGGCTTGGCCCACATCGCCAGCGAGGCGGTCTTCGTACATGTGCCAGTTCCATTCCCATGTCTTGCCGTTGTCGACCGAGAACGCCTGACTCCAAACAGCTTTGTCGGGATTGGTGATGTCCCATTGCGCTTTCACAAGAATAGGCTTGCCATTGTATACATCTTTGGAATAGAAGGTTCCGATGTTACCTTCGAATGATCCCACCACGGGCGCCTCGTCCATCACGCCCGAATGACTATCCGCCCAATAGATACTCCACAGTTTTGTTTTTGCGTTGAACAAAGTGAGCGACAGGCCTTCGAAAGGTTTGCCATCCACCGTGCTCTTGTAGGTATTCATGAAGGCGGTGCCGTTCAGGATGCTGTGAACCTCGTCGGTGGCTTCGAAGGTTGTCCATTCATTGCTATTGCTCAACCTCGTCTTCAGTTTTTTATTTTGGATTTTCCATTTGCCGGCATACCAGTTGAAGTCGTCCGGCGACGATGACTTTGATGGCGTGATCTCCAATTCGCCGGAGGGAGTGACCTTTAGATTTTTGTCGGTATAAGCGACGGTTTGACAATGACTTTGGAGAGGCTGCCCTACAAGAGCGGAGGCAAGGGCGACATTAAAGAACATTTTGCAGAATGCTTTTTTCATGTTTGGGGAGTTTAGGGTTAACAAGTGCAACTGTATTTCAAGGTACATATCGCGGGCGTTGAAATTTTACTTTTAACAAGTCGTTAAGAACTTTTTAACAATTTTGCATTGCCTGCGCTGACTTGGGATGCTCGGCATGTCCCAGCTTGGGGGATGTTTCGGTCGGCGCGCGAAATAGCGGGGGCTTTTGGAATTCAATAATATTATATACATTTATAAATAATATAATCGTTTGGAAATTATATGAAAGGAACATACCTGGGCGAATTTGAGGAAATCGTTTTATTAGCCGTCGGTATCCTGCGCGATGGTGCCTATGGCGTGAGCATCCGGCAGGAGATAGAGGACCAGACCACCCGCAACGTGAACATCGGCGCCGTGCACACGGCCTTGCATCGCCTGGAGGACAAGGGTTATCTCTCATCCCAGTTCGGCGAGGCCGAGGAAGTGCGGGGTGGCAAGCGCAAGCGGCTGTTCACGTTAACGGCGACCGGTATTAAGGCGCTTCGTGACGCCCAGGCCATCCGCAAGCAGATGTGGTCGCAGCTTCCTAAAATATTATTACAACAAGGTTAAACACCATGGCTATGAAACATACTCCGCCGGCCCTGGCCAAGCGACTTCTCCAATGGTTTTGTCATGCAGAATTTATCGAGGAAATCGAAGGCGATCTCTACGAAATGTTTCAACAGCGCATGGAGAAGGAGGGGCTCTTCAAAGCTCGTCTGCATTATTATCGCGATGTGCTGGATGCTACCAACCTGTACCGGTCGCAGCCGCGAAAGAAGAGCCACAACAAAACGCTGCCGCTGCGTGATCAATTGAAACATTTTTTCACCATCGCCACCCGGAACATGATCCGGTCGCGATCGTCTACCGCCATAAACCTTTGCGGACTGGCCGTGAGCCTGGCCAGCTTTCTCTTTATCGCGCTTTACATTGTAGACGAAACGACCTACGACACCTTTCATCCCGATGCAGCAAACACCTATCGCATCAGCTATTCGTTTAAGAGTTTTGATGGGAAAGAAGGAAAGGATTCGCGTGCCGCAGGACTGTGGAGTGTGACGCTAAAAGAGATGATGCCCGAAGTGAGGCACGTGACCCGGTTTTCACGCTTCGGTTGGCCGGGGAATGTATGGACCGGCAGCCCCGACAACGTATACGTAGAGCAAAAATTCTTTTGGGTCGACTCCACCTTTACCGATATTTTCTCCCTACCCTTGGCCAGCATCGGCGACGCCAGCCGGATTTTGAGAAACCCACAAGAGGTCATCCTCAGCGAGACAACGGCCCGCCGCTATTTTGGCGACAAGGACCCGATAGGACAATCCATTACCTATGCACGCGACGGCATGAGCTTTGTATTCACCGTCGGCGCCGTGATGAAAGACTTTCCTTCCAACGCGCACTTCAAACCCGACTTCATCGCGAACTGTGTTGCGTTAAATCCACTGTGGAAACGCAACGACGAAGACCGTATCAATTCCTGGAGGGATTCTTTTTCTTACTCATTTATAAATGTAGAGCCGGGCACCGACATGAATAAAGTGTCGAAAACGCTCCAGCAAATCTTCGACAAGAACCTTGAATTTGCCAAGACCACCCACCCCATATTGATACCGCTGCACGACGTACATTTTACCACCGGTTTCTTGTTTGAATTGGATACGCCAGGCGACAAAACGCACCTGTATATTTTCGGCTCGATCGGTTTGCTCATCCTGGTGATGGCTTGCATCAATTACATGAACCTGGCCACCGCCAGGAGCATCCGCAGGTCAAAGGAAGTGGGCTTGCGCAAAACATTGGGGGTGAGTAAGGCCATGCTGGTGACACAATTCCTGGGCGAATCATTTTTGATGACGGGCATCGCCATGGTGCTCGCCATGATTTTGTTTGCCGTGTTTCTATCGACATTCAATATGTTGACGTTGAAGAATTTCGATCTGTTGGTCGTTGGCCAAAACAAGACGCTGTATCTATTGCTGATATTGTTTGTCACCGTGGGCATTCTCGCCGGTAGTTATCCCGCTTTTTATCTGTCGGGTTTCAGGCCGGTAGAAGTGTTGAAGGGTACGTTGGTCACCGGCCGCGGCCCGGAAAATTTCAGAAAGGTTCTGGTGATCCTGCAAATATGCATCACGCTGGTCCTGCTCACCGGCACCTACGTCATCCAACGCCAGCTCGCCTTCATTGACCACACCAGGCTTAGCGAGCATAAAGATGAAGTGGTTACCGTGCGCCTGGGTCAATTCAACGCAGACAAGATGGCGGCCTATAAACAGATCGCCAAACAAGACCCTCATGTCAAAGAGATCTCAACCGGTCCGCATTTGCCACGCAGGGAAACGTTTAGCAACCTGCAGCGATCCATGAAGTTCGATGCGTTGAGCCAAACCATTTACTCCTGGGACCAACTGGATGGCGACTTTGATTTCAGTAGCTTGTTTGGTCTTGAGTTGGTGGCCGGTAGAAGCTTATCGGCCGATAATCCTGCCGATAGCTCGGCCATTCTGCTCAATGAAAAAGCAGTGAAAGAATTGGGCATAACCCCCGAAAAAGCCTTGGGACTGGAAGCGGAGGAGGTGACCTTTTTCGAGAAGCAAGGAGGAATGGAGCGCCTCGTTACGCGACACAAAGTGATCGGTGTGGTAAAAGATTTTAACTATGCCTCCGTGCGGCTACCCATCGCCCCCGTAGCCATCGGTGCAAAATCCGCCGCGTCCGAAATGATGTATGTGAAGCTGGAAGGTGGCAACATCCCCGAACTGATCCAACACCTGGTCCAATCCTGGAAACAAGTTTACCCGGCCACACCCTTTCAGTATTGGTTTATGGACGAAGAGTTCGGCCGCCTCTATCAAACCGAACGACAAATGGGACAGATCATCACCTACCTCGCAGGAGTGGCTATCCTCATCGCTTGTCTCGGCCTGTTTGGCCTGGCCTCTTTCACCGCCGAACAAAAAGTAAAAGAGATCGGCATCCGCAAAGTCATGGGCGCGTCCACCGGACAGATCCTTTTGCTGCTCACATCGCGCTACATAAAACTGGCCGCCATCGCATTCCTGATCGGCATTCCCGTAGCCTTCATCTCCATCCACCTCTGGATGGAAACCTTCGTCTACAAGGCAGCGTTGGGCCTTGGATTTTACATCGTGATCTGCCTCGTCATTATGGTGATCGTAATCGTCACCGTAGGATTGGAGTCATTCCGCGCCGCCCGCGCCAACCCATCCGATTCCATGCGCCACGAATGATGTCTGTCGCACTATTATTAAGGCCTCCTCACTATTGTTGTCCCACCAACAACCTCTGTCGGTGTGGGTAACACACTAACAGCAGTCGCGGCGTGTCACCCGTGAACAATGTCCCTCGCCGTTGTTGGTGTTCTTCACCAACAACCGTCGCGGCGTGCCAATCGCGGACATGTCCTGCCGTTATCACTTCCTCCGGTACCTCGCAATAACCGTCCCCGAATTCAAAGTTTTCGCGCCCATCAACTCCAGCGCATACCGCCAATGCTGATCCCTAAAAATTGATTTTCCACCACCAAGAATCGTCGGGTTGATCCTCAACCTAAATTCATCCACCAACCCAGCATCCAGTACCGTAGCCGCAAGGTTTCCCCCACCAACTACTTGAATATCTTTTCCTGGCATTGCTTTGATCTTTGCAATCTCATCGGCCACCGAGCCTCCCACAATCTGCGTGTTCGCCCACTCAGGATCTTTTATGGTATTGGAGAACACAATGTGTTTTGTTTTATCCGCCAGTTTGGCATAGGCGAGTTGGTTTGGCGTGGATTTCGGATTGGACAACGCCTGTTTCCAAAAAGCCCGGTAGTCTGGGAACATGCCACCTCCCAGCAGGAAGAGGTCTACGGTTTGAAGCATTTCGAAAAGATCTTGCCACTGCTCACCGTCATCTTTCAACAGCCAGCTCATGTCGCCCCCTGGGCCTTCCACAAAACCGTCGAGGGATATTTGCATGGATAAGATTAGCTTTCTCATAAATTCTATGTGTTTACAACCCGAAGGTACGGCGGTCTCTTTTGTTCGAAGCGTTGTGAATACGACAACTAATAGGGTAAATTGCGACATGGCAGCTGGCTTATCCATTGAGCAGGACCATTCCAATCAAGTTTCTGAAATTTTTATGGCCAAGATTGAAGATAAGTTTTACCATCAGACGCTAGAGATTTCGAATAGCCTCTGGACAATACGAATACTGGATAGATTTCAACGGGAAGTCACTCCGTGAAAATCTAAAGCGTAAATGGCGACATTCCTTATGTCGGCACCTTATCAAAGGTGCTTTCCACGGGAACGCCTTTCGCCAGGGTTTGGTATACGACGCAATAGCGTTCAGTGAGTTTTGCGAGGGTTTGAAGCTGTTCCGGCGTTGCTGGTGTGTCTAAATGAAATTTGAGCCGTATCTTCTTAAATCCCACAGACGCATCTTTTGATACGCCCAAGGTACCGCGAAAATCAAGATCACCTTCAGCATACACGCTGCCTCCCTTTATCTCAATATCGATGGCCGTAGAAACCGCGCGAAGTGTTACGCCGGCGCAGGCCACCAAAGCCTCTAACAACATGTCACCGGAACACGCCAGCATGCCGTCCCCACCCGTTGCTGGATGGAGTCCCGCTTCAACAATGGCTTTTCCGGTTTCCACTTTACAAGAAATACCTTCTCCAATTTTTCCTTCTGCGCGTAGGGTGATCGTGGCGGATTCGGGTTGCTCACGGTATTTATCTTTCAATGGGGACTGAAGGTTGCGAAGTTCTTCGGAGTTCATTTTTGTATGAGGTTAGTGAGCTTCCAAAAGTAACTCAATTTGATTTAGGATGGACGGATTCAGGTTTAAGCGGCAATACTTTTATAGGCATCCCAAAAAATGTCTTGCGCGGGGGTGTTGATAGTTGATTTTTGAGACCTGTCTTCTATCGATCGCGTAAACTGTCGTTCACTTTTATTCGTGCGTCCCCGAACGCCGGTGTTTCTAATCCGGACATCTCCCCACCGGCTTCGATTCCAAAAGTTGATTTCTGCTAAAATTTCGTCGTTTTTCTATGGCAAAGTATTTGATCAGCAAAAATGGATTTAATAGCTATCTCCCATGAAGAGAGTCTACCTCGGCGAATTTGAAGAGATCGTGCTGCTGATCGTAGCCGTGCTGGAAGGTGCGGCCTATGGCGTGAACATCATGCACGAAATATTAGAGCAGACGGGGCGATCCGTGCGGCTCAACCAAGTCCATGCCTCGTTGCAGCGGCTGGAAGAGAAGGGCATGATCGTTTCTAAAATGAGCGACCCTACGCCCGAACGCGGCGGACGACGCAAAAGGATCTTTAGCATCACGGCCTACGGCAGCTCGACGCTGCGGGACATTCAACAGGTGCGGGCAACGCTGTGGAGTGCTGTGCCTTCCAATCTAAAATCTTTCACGGCGTGAACCACTTTCAAGTCCCACCTTCGCCACCCCGCTGGGCCACCCGGCTGCTGCACTGGTATTGTGCTCCCGAGCTGCTGGAAGAAGTGCAGGGCGATATGTTGGAAGAATTTTACTTCCAATGCCGCCACAACGGTGTGGCCGCCGCCCGACGCGACTATGTGCGCAACGTGTTGGGGTTCATGAGACCCTTTGCCATCAAACGAAAATCATCACCATCTTATCCCTTACTTCCTATGAACATGATTGGACATTACTTCACTGTGGCCCTGCGCCAGGTGTTGCGTCACAAAGCGTTTTCTGCCATTAACGTCGTGGGCCTGGCCATCGGCATGACCTGCTGCATGGCTATCTTTCTTTGGGTGGCTGACGAGAAAGCCGTCGATAACTTTCACGCTAAAGGCGACCAACTTTATAATGTCTACATGAACGTTCGCTCAGCATCTGGTGTGGAGAGTGTGTATAATACACCGCGACGGTACTACGACAGTGCGGTGCACATCCTCTACGAAGACGCGAAGGAGGTCGTTCCAGAAGTTGAGGGCATTGCCTACTATGCCACGGGCTACTCGATGCCGTGGGGCAAAGCAGAGACCTTTCAGGTGGGCGACAAGATCTATAAGTTGGAAGGCTCCCGGGCCAGCAACGATTTTCTAACGATGTTCAGCTACCCGGTTATCGCCGGCGATCCCAAAACCGCGTTGCAAGATATCAAGGGACTGGCGATTTCGCGAAAGATGGCGAACCTGTTTTTTGGAAGCCCCGAAGAAGCGATCGGCAAAAGTATCCGCTACGAAAATAAGCGCGACTTCCAGGTAACCGCTGTGTTCGAAGACCTGACACCTCAAAGCTCACGCAAGTTTGAGTTCCTGACCAATTGGGATGCGCACTTGAAGGGCGGTATGGAGTGGTCGTCCAACAATATGGAAGCCACCTTTCTATTGGCCGCTGGCGCCAATCCGGAAGAGGTCGCCGTCAAGATCAACAAATTGGTACAGCCCCGCCTCGATAAGAACCAACCCTACTCGGTGGAGATCGGACTTCAACCCTACCGTGATCAATACCTAAGAGCAAATTTTTCCAATGGCAAACCGTCGGGCGGTCGCATCGAGTACGTGCGCATTTTTAGTGGCGTAGCAATCTTTATTCTTGTTATAGCCTGTATCAATTTCATGAACCTCGCCACGGCCCGGTCCGTGAAGCGCGCAAAAGAAGTGGGCGTCCGGAAAGTTATCGGCTCGCCAAGAGTCTATCTTATTGGGCAGTTTTTTGGCGAGTCCCTTTTGTTATCGTTCTTCGCGCTGGCCTTGTCGTTGCTTTTGTTACAGGTACTGCTGCCCGTGTTCAATAGTGTTACGGGAAAAAATCTTGTGGCGCCCATCACCAGTTTGCCTACGTGGATTACGCTGATCGCGTTAGCGCTCATCACGGGAATATTGGCGGGAAGCTACCCGGCCTTGTTCCTTTCGTCGCTGAAGCCGGTGAGAGTTTTAAAAGGCGCAGTACAGTTCACACAAAACGCTATCTGGTTTAGAAAGGGATTGGCCGTGTTCCAGTTTGGACTTTCTATTTTGTTGCTCATCGCCACGATCGTGGTGTCGCAACAAACCAGCTATATGCAAAGCATGAATCTTGGCTATAATAAGGAGAACCTGCTTTACTTCACTATTGAAGGTGAGCTATCCAAATACGACAAATTTCAAGCCTTCAAACAAAAAGCTTTGCAACTTCCCGGCGTTCGGGTGATTGACCGCAGCAGCGAGGCACCCCATGCCATGAAATTCCTCGTCGACGATAACGACGGCTCCGCCGAGACGGACGAAAAGGACGAAAGCGCCATCAAGTGGGAAGGAAGAGAGAAAGGCCAGATGGTGGGATTCAAACCCACCTCCGTGGGATTCGATTTTGTGAAACTCATGGACCTGCACGTGGTAGAAGGCCGCACCTTTTCGCGCGACAACGCCACTGACTCCGCCGATGCTTTTCTGGTAAACGAGCAAGCCGTAAAAGAAATGGGCATGAAAGACCCCATCGGCAAGTGGGTGTCGGCCTGGAAGAAAAAGGGACACATCATAGGGGTATTGAAAGATTATAATATCAACTCGTTGCACGAACGCATCCGCCCGTTGATCGTGGATGTAAAGGAGTACGAATACTTCGGAGTCATTCTCGTGCGTACAGAGGCGGGCAAGACCAAGGAAGTGTTGGCGGGTCTGGAGAACGTGTATAAAGAGCTCAACCCCAACTACCCCTTCAGCTTCCGGTTTGTGGAGGAAGACTACAATGACATGTATCGTAACGAACAAGTGATGTCCAAACTCTCAAACGGTTTTGCCGTACTCGCCATCATCGTGTCGTGCCTGGGATTGCTGGGCTTGGTGATGTTCTCTGCCGAACAACGCACGCGTGAGATTGGCATTCGCAAAGCGTTGGGTGCCACGGTGTCGAGTATTGTGAGCTTATTGTCGCAAGACTTTGTGAAGATCGTGCTGGTATCCTTTGTATTGGCCACGCCCATCGCCGCCTACCTGATGCATCAATGGCTAAATGGGTTTGCGTTTAAGATTGACCTGTCGTGGTGGATATTTGGGATCGCGGGAATGGCCGCATTGGTGTTGGCGTTGTTGACCATTTCGTTCCAGGCCATACAATCGGCACGTGCAAATCCTGTAGAATCTTTGCGGTCTGAGTGAGCAGTATAGTTTGTTTGGGTTACAAAAGTTGTTTACTTTAAGACCGAATAAGAAACATTGGGATAACGGCAAGGGGCCGCGATCCCTTTGTTTTTTGTAGTCCATCCGAAAGCATCAACAAATTAGTATGTTCATCATCGACCTGAAATACATCGTACCCCTCGAACAACTGGATCTGCACATGGCCGATCATGTTGCGTTCCTGAGGAAGTATTACAAGCAAAATTTATTTGTGGCCTCGGGCCGTAAGGTTCCCCGCACGGGTGGAATTATCTTGGCGCAGGGACCGTCGAAGGAGCATATTGAAGCGGTGATCCAGGAAGATCCGTTCTATACTCATAAACTGGCGGAGTTCACCATCACGGAATTTCTCACGTCGCAGTATCATCCGGATTTGAAAAAGTTTTTGACGGGGAAGGTTTAAATCAGCGATTTGCGTGTTGAGCAACTTTACGCCGGGCGCTCCATTAAGGCTTTGGGCATGCCTTTTTAATAGAATCTAAACATCCTCTAGCGCGTTTCGCGTAATCTACCGGAACGATATATTGGTTATACCTTGCGTTGAAACAGTTGTCCATGAGCCAATTAAAAGCACCGCTACAAGAGCGTAGATACTTTGCGACCAAATCCCGTCTTACGTCATGAGGTGCTTGACGTGGAGACCTTCTATTTAGGTACTGGATAAAGCCGCCAAACTTCGGTTCCTTGTCTATTGTCAAAGGAAAAATTTGATGGTCGACGAGATGAATGGCAGAATAGAATGCAGTGGTTACAACCCAATCATCGAAATTTCCATCTTTCAATAAAAGGTCACACAATTTCTCATTGTGTTCGGCATGCGGACGTCCTGGCATGATTTTACTTTTTTTCTAATGGCCGATATGAGCTAACAAAACCGTCCAGCCGCACTAGGTCAATATCAAATTCGGCTGATCGATTAATAAAAGTGAACATTATTGAATAGAGGTCGGTTCTGCTTTTGTCCTGAATTTCATTGATCTTGCTGTAGCTATCGATAAAAGACTCCTTTACAAAGTCCTCATTTGAAACGGTTATCAGAACTTTCATCGCGTAACGAGATGCAATTTTCAGATGCGCAGAAATGGGGGTGATTCCCATTTCTTCCAGCAAGGTAGTAACGGCAAAAGTATCCAGAGCTGCCTTCCCAGAGTTATCTTGGATCTGCTTTTCAAACAATTTTACATCTTGCTCTTCGCCTTCGCTGAAACCGGTTCGGTAGGCATGATAGAGGTGTTTTTCGCTGAACTTTTCAACGCCTTCCGGCAAGTTCCATTCAACTTGTGGTGAGGTTTGCATGGGTTTTGATTGTGCGTTTTCCATGGTTCCGTCTCTTTAGGGTATAATTAATAACCGAAAACTTATTGTTCAACTTTCAAAGGAGGCCGCGAGGGTAATATTTTGCTTAAAACGTTGCTCTCGAAAGATATATATAAAACAGGCCACAATTGATACTGTTTATCGGATTTAAAATGAATGAAAACTAGCTGTCTTAATTGGCCCGGAGGTAAAATCGTATCATTTTTCCCGCTTTCCGTATAAGACCTGCCGCCCGCCCCCACCATAGCTTTGCCCTATAAATTAATTCCCTAACAAATGGCAAAGACAATTTTTATTACCGGCGCTTCCAAGGGATTTGGAAGAATTTGGGCCGAAGCATTTTTGAAGCGTGGCGACAAAGTGGTGGCCACCGCAAGAAATATAGAATCCGTAAAAGACCTGGTGCAGCGCTATGGCGCTTCCGTGCTGGCGTTACCCTTGGATGTGAACGACCGCGCACAATGCTTTGAAACGATCGCCAAAGCAAAAAAACATTTCGGTTCCATCGACGTGGTGATTAACAACGCCGGCTATGGACTGTTCGGCTCCATTGAAGAGACCACTGAAAAGGAAGCCCGCGATCAGATCGAGACAAACGTATTTGGTTTGCTGTGGGTAACGCAGGCCGTGCTGCCGGTGATGCGTGAACAGGGACACGGCCATATTATACAAGTATCGAGCGTGCTGGGCATCGCTGCGTTGCCGGTGCTCGGACTGTACACCGCCTCGAAGTGGGCCGTCGAAGGCTTGAGCGAAACGCTCGCTACGGAAGTGAAAGGTTTTGGGATCAATGTTTCGCTTATCGAACCCAACAGTTTTGCAACGGATTGGGCTGGAGCATCCGCTTTCCACACGCAACCCTTGGCCGCATACGACGGCGTGAAAGCCGCTTTTCAAGCTGGTCTCACCGAAGACATGTTCGGTATCCCCGAAGCCACAAGCGACGCCATTTTGAAGCTGGTGGACGCGTCCAACCCCCCGCTGCGCCTCTTCCTGGGCAAAGTGGCCTATCCGTGGGTGCAACAAGTCTATGCCAACCGCCTGGCCACCTGGGGCGAATGGAAAGATGTTGCCGAAAAAGCGCACGGAAAGTAAATTAAAATGCGCGGCGCTTTGTTACCGTAAAATACTTCACGGCAGCTGCGGTTTTGTCGCAGCTGCCTTATCTATTTCCTCATGAAACATTACAGCAGCATTACCGAACTCCACCGTACCAATGGCTATCCACTACCCGAAAATCCATTGATGAGCATGGTGACCTGCGATCACAACGACTCCTGCACGTTGCGACAAGATGCGTTCACGACCGATTTCTATATGATTGGTTTCAAGAAACTAAAGTCGGGCACCTTCCGCTATGGCCGTACAAAATACGATCACGACAATGGATGTCTTTCTTTTGTCAAGCCCAGGCAGGTCATTGAATTGAGGGATATTGCCTTGGAAGACGACGGCTTCCTTTTGTTCTTCCACGAAGACTTGTTGAACGGCCATGCACTGCACGCCGCGATAAAGAAGTACGGCTTCTTCGACTACGAATCCAATGAGGCGCTTTACCTGTCGCCGAAGGAGGAGCAGGTGATTTGGGAGCTTTATCGCAAAATTGAAACGGAATACCACAACAACCAGGACGAGTACAGCAGGGACATTATCCTCACGCACATCGATTCTATTCTTAAATATTCTCAGCGTTTCTACAAACGCCAGTTCATCAACCGCGCCACACTCACCGGCCGAATTGTTTCCCGGTTCAACGACATTCTGGCGGCCTATTTCGAGAAAGGCGACTTGCAACAAAAAGGATTGCCCACTGTAAAATTCATGGCGTCGGAATTGAATCTTTCTTCGCGATATCTGAGTGATTTATTAAAACAGGAAACCGGCAAGACGGCCCTGGAACTGATCCATATCTTTTTGATCTCCGAAGCGAAAAACTTGCTGATGGGGGCCGACACTACCGTGGCGGAAATTGCCTATGCGCTGGGCTTCGACAATCCTCCCTATTTTTCAAGGCTCTTCAAAAAAGAGGTCGGCGTCACCCCAAACCAATTCAAAAGACAAAACGTGTACGATCCCTCGGACGTTTGATGCTGAGGTGAACGGTTAGAGGTTCACACTTTGGCCACCCCAATCTTCGGGTACAAGATCTTGGATGGACTGTGAAAATGTCCAGACGTAGCCGTTGAGGTCAACGACGGTGTATTGCCTTTCGCCATATGGAAAATCGATTGGAGCGTGCAAAATTTTTGCGCCGTGTTGCTGCGCGCGTTCAAAATGTTGCGTCACGTCGCTAACACGGACCATGATCGAAATGGTGGACAAGCTTCCATTCGGCGGCGGTCCGGGCTGTCGTGTCACGGCAATGGCTCCGCCCTCCAAACTCATCTGTGCCCGGTGATCGCCGGCAATCCACCGCACCGAAAAACCAAAGACGCGCGAAAGCCAATCGATGGCAACATGGAGATCGTCATAGGCCAGCACAGGGATCATCGTGCCGGCGGGCATGGTGCGGTTGGTATTGGACATAGCGGGGTATTTTGATTTTTACTTAATTTTCTTTTTACGTGGTCATGCGGGAGCAATACAAGTTACGCTTTGAGACCTGATCCATCAACATTGGCATCCCGGTTTCCGTCGGGCAAATAAGCCGTCAAGCAAAAAGCCCGGTAATGTTTTTACCAGGCTTCCGCGGAGACACGGCAGGATAGGATCAGCGACTCAGTAGTTTGTGTTGAAAAAAGCTTTTCAATGCCGGCTGTTGACAGAATAGTCCAACCCAAGCCAGCGTACAAAACGCTATCGGGAACACGAACGATTGCCCTTGCTGGATCATGATGGCCACGGCGCCCCCAAAGTAGGCGGTGAGAAACACCGCGCCGATCACTGCCGTACGGGGAATGATGTAGAGGATGGTGATGAGCAGCAACACGATGCCAAGGGGTTGAACCAGGCTGATGGAAAATCCAAGTTGTTTGGTTCCATCCACATAGTGCGACTCGCGGATCAATTTCATGATGGAGTCGACTAGCAAGAAAAGGATGATCAGACCACTGATGATGCGACCTGTCCAGAGCGCGGCCTTCGAAGGTGATTTTGTGTTTTGAATCGATAAGGTTTCCATAATGATTGTTTTTTAGGTGACTGTTTTTGTTTTGTTTGGTAAATCAAAATTACGGCAGACCACGAAACGACGCGCTGTGTAAAACCGACAGAATAGAGGGCACTTTGCGACATTGTGATTTTCCGCCAGACGCCGTAGTGTACAGATCACACTTTCGGAAAGAAGCGATCCTCATCTCTTTATTTTACCATTCGTAAGACAATAATGAAGGTATACATAGTGTGTTTGTGTGTGTCGATCAAAGTCTACGGTCATTGATACATTATTGGTATCTTCGTTTTAGTCAACGATTTAACCTAACTCCCTATGCATCGTTCTCAACGCCTCCTGTATCTTTTAGGCTGGTTACTCCTCGGCAGTCTGCCGCTCATAGCCCAACCTAAACTCATCACCACCTTTCCTACGCGCGGATTTTGTATTGCCGCCCCCAGGCCTGCCGGGGTGGATGCCTTTGTAAAATTTATACACGAAGAGCTCGCACCACGCCAGGTCAACGTCCTCATCTTGCGTGTGGATTGGAACTACCAGTTCGAAAAGCATCCCGAATTGCGCGACTCGATCGCCTTGTCGAAAGCAGACGTGAAGAAATTGGTGAAGGCCTGCAAGGATCATAACATACGGCTCATTCCCCAGATCAACCTGCTCGGCCATCAATCGTGGGCGGGTACAGTATATGCGCTCCTCCGCGTCTATCCGCAATTTGATGAAACACCCCACGTGAAAATGCCCGAGAAATATGAATGGCCCAATGCCGACGGCCTCTATTGCAAAAGCTATTGCCCGCTGCATCCCGAGGTTCATGGCGTGGTCTTTTCCCTGATGGACGAGATCTGCGATGCCTTCGAGACCAACGCCTTCCACGCCGGCATGGATGAAGTGTTTTACCTTGGCGATGACAAATGTCCACGCTGCGGCGGCCGCGACAAAGCCGAATTGTTTGCGGGCGAAGTACGCACCCTTCGCGACCACCTGGCGCTGAAGAATCGCGAGCTCTGGATCTGGGGTGATCGCCTGCTCGATGGCAAGACCAGCGGCATGGGCATGTGGGAAGCAAGCTACAACAACACGTATCGCGCCATCGACATGATCCCCAAAGATGTCATGATCTGCGATTGGCACTATGAACGCCCCGACAAAACAGCCGTGCTCTTCGCCATGAAGGGATTGCGTGTAGCCACCGCCCCGTGGCGCAATCCACAAGTAGGCGCCGCCCAGGTTGCCGACATGGCCACTTTCCGCAAAGACGCTACGCCTGAAACACGCGAGAACTACCAGGGTATCGTCCAGACCGTATGGTCAGATGCTGAGAATTTTTTGAAAGGCTACTACGCCAAGAAGGATGACCCGAAATATAACAAAGACGAGAACACGCCCTGGAATTGTTTCAGGACCGTGTTTGCAAAATAGAATAACGACGCAACATAACTAGTCAAACGAACTTCACTCAGCCCATCGCATAGTCTCTCCGTTTTGGGGAGCTATGCGGTTTTTTTTGCCTCGTTATTTTTCTTGGCGTTATAGAAGCCTGCCCGATAAAACGTACTTTTGCCGGCGTCAATTCACTATGTTCCATGGATCTTTTTGCCTGGTTTGATCTTTTTAAACAACAACTGAACGAAGCGGACGCCGCGCAATGGGCTGTGTTGATCCTGGGTGTCGCTGAGGTGCTGCTCGCAAAAGCGAATAAAATCTGGTTGTATCCCACGGGCATCGCGGCCACCATATTGTCGGTGTACGGCCTTTTCGAGGCACAGCTCTATGCCGAGTCTTTTTTAAATGTGTACTACCTCGTCATGAGCATTTACGGCTGGTGGTACTGGGTCGCCAAAAAGAATGAGCCAGCCGTGCGGATTACGCATGCGACGGCGAGGGAATGGAGGATCACGGTTGCCATCGTTGCCGGGGCAGGGGTGTTGCTTTACTTTATTCTGAAGCTGTATACTCCCTCAAACGTGCCGGCCTGGGATGCCTGGGTAAGCGCCACAGCGTGGGCAGGGATGTGGTTACTGGCCAAGCGCAAAGTTGAGAACTGGATCTTGCTGAATATTTCCAATGCGTTTGCCATCCCGTTGTTGTTTTATAAAGCGTTGCCTTTGTATGGTGTGCTGACCATCATTCTTTTTGTCGTGGCTTGTTTTGGTTATTTTGATTGGAGGAGAATCCTTAGAAGTGCCTCGTCGGCGGGACACCAGGAGTGAAAAGGAAAAGGCCGCCCTTTAGACGGCCTTTCAGGAAGCGCAGGATTTTTACTGGAAGGTTACATTGTCATAAAAGCTTACCTCACTTTGGTAGATAGCACTGTAAATTTTGTGTTCAAAAGTGGCGGTCACCCTTCCTGAAAACCTTAAGGTCGACTTTATCGCATCCAGCTTCAGTGTGCCGTTGGCGTAGTCTAGTTTTTTATAGAACTCGTTGTATTGCCAATCATTGGAAGCATCGGACACCGCCACGACATTGCCAATGGACCTGAATGGCACCGTTTCGCCCGCCAGATACCAAGCTCCATTGCGAGTGCTTTGATATTGTAGGTAATTCTGAAACTGCACCACGTAGTAGGTACCCATGCCGACGCTGTATACCGTTCTGGTGAAACGGAAATTATGCGAACCTGCAAGTGCGAAGGGCGACGTATAATTTGCAAAACCATTGATCACCCTGCCGTTCCGCGCAGCATCGACCACCGAGTAGAATTCTATAAAATTCTTCCGGAGTGGAGAAAACTCGCTCTTTTCCGGGCTTCGTTTTACCTCAAGCAATAATTTTTCATTGCCTTCCGGAATGGTGAAAATGGAGTTGTTGTGGAACCAAAAAATATCATTACCAACACGGTATTCCCGGTTCTCATTAAGAACCGTCGCCAGTGCGCGCGGAAAATAGGAAAGCATGGTGTCCGTTTTTTCGAGCGCTTTTATGCCGCTTCGAAGCGAAACAAAGTTGTGATCTTTTTCCCATTGCCCTAACGCGTCGTCGGATTTTGAAGATAGACTCGTCAGATAACGTTGTGCCGACGTAGGATCGGTGAAAGTAACTCTTCCATCCACGATCCGGAAGTCCGATTCCGAAGGGCCAGCTACAGTAAGCGTTTCTTTCTCACGACAGGCAAACGAAAATGCAGCAACGAAGACGACGACAAAAATTCTTTTAACCTTTTCCATTTTTTTATTGGGGGTTATTTGTTAAACATGTGAGGGCCGCGGGTGAAGGTATTCTTTTTCGATACTTCCCGGAAGTTGTTTCAAAATAACCCCGGCTTAAAAAAAATTGGCGTTCGAGGAAAATGTTTGACATAAACAGAAGAGTAAATCAAATTTTTTTGGGCCAATACCAAAATACGGTTTTAGCCTTTTTGACTACGCATATCTTTGAAAAGCGTACGCATATAAAGTTTTTGCTACCTTCTACCCGTTTTGGTGATACATTTTATCGTAACGACACCAAGGTCGGAATCGACGAAGACTATCCGGGAAGGGATTGTATGAAGAGCGTTGCCGGAATTTGTTGGCGCGAGCTGGTATCGAGATGATCCGGTTTGGTAAGTATAAAGATGCCTGGGTTATAAAAGGGAAAAACTTCCAACGCAGGCGCGCCAGCTAAACCCGTTGCCACCACAGCGGGGTATTAAGGTCATATTACGGATTGGCTACAGGGCCTCTCCGTTCATATCGGTTCCCAAAACGTCGCTCATGTAGTCAAAGAAAGGCCGTATGCTTTTGAAGGTCCGGTTCACGTGGAGCAGGAAGTCGGCCGCCAGGGCCTCCCGATCGGTGAAAGACTTCTCGAACCAATACTGCTTAAAACGCAACAGCTCGATGGCAGGATCGTCTGCGGAAAAACCGCGCGGTGTTGTCTTTACTTGTTCACCAGCCATCGCTCCAAAATTCGACGTGATGGCTTTTGCCCGCAGCATTTTTTTCCAGTCGTCAGGGTTGGCGGAGATGTCATGACGGATGCGCCTCAGGTCATCGGCATTGGGATAAGAGAACCCGCAGCCAACACGTGTGACACCCGGAGCGATCCAAATGTAATAGCCACCCCGCAACTGGGGTTTGGACCGTCTCAAATAACCGGCAAAGCGGGGATTGTAGGGCGATTTATCTTTGGCAAACCTCACGTCGTTGTAAATACGGTAAAGGCTCTTTTTTCCGGATAGCGTTTCCAGGTGGTCGTGCGTATTCATTTTGGCAATGAGCCCGTCCATGAATTGCTCCGCGTTTTCTTTCGCCCGTTCATATTGCGCTTTGTGTACATTGAACCAGTCGCGGTCGTTGTTGACGGAAAGTTTCTTTAAAAAATCGAAAGTTGCTTTTTCAATGATAGCGTTCATTCTGTATCAATCTGTGATGCTAAAATTAATCCAAACCTTGCACAACAAAACGCTTTTTAGTACTGCTTTAAAAATTTATTATCAAACTTCGGCACATCATTCCGCTTCAACGGTATCTGCATCCCCCCGGTTGACTCCAGCCAATCGAACAATTGTGTTGATAATTGTTTTGAAATATCCCGATACTCCGGATCGGCAATGAGATTGTTCATCTCATTGGGATCTTTTTTTAAATCGTACAGCTCATTTTGCGTCCACAATCCATAGTAGTGAATGTATTTGTATTGTTCAGTCCGGATGGAAAACATCGTGGGCGTTTGCGGGAAGGCATACTCCCAGTAGTATTCATAGAAAATTTTGTCTTTGTGCTGCGTGGCGGTCCCTTTTAAAACATCGAGGAAGGATTTGCCTTGCATAGTCTTCGGAACAGGAACGCCGGCTAGTTCCAGCAACGTAGGAGCGATGTCCACATTCTGAACCATAGCGTCAGTGGAAGAACCGGCCGCAGTAAAGGCAGGATATTTTATCAGCAGCGGCACGCGCATCGATTCCTCATAAGCATGCCGTTTGTCGATGAGGCCGTGCTCGCCAAAGGAAAACCCGTTGTCGCCCATGTAGATCACCATGGTGTTCTCTTCCAGGCCGTTGGCTTTCAGGTAGTCCATCACCCTGCCCACGCTTTCGTCGACGCTGAGCAAGGTTTCGAAATACTTTCTGTAGAACGTGTCAAAATCGATTTGGCCGTGGTACATATAGTCCACCCCATGCCAACTGTGCCGTTGCTCTTTTACCCATTCGGGCAGGTTGTGTTTTTTATATTCGTCCGTTGCCGTGAGCGAGTGGGATGGGGGCAGGGGCACAGGCTTGTTTTTATACCGGTCGTTGTGCCGCTTGGCAGGCTGGAAGGGTGCATGCACACCTTTGTGCGACAAGTAAATAAAGAAGGGTTTGTCTTTGCTTCGTTTATTCAGCCAGTCGATGGCGTGGTCGGTGAGCAGGTCGGCTACATAGGTGGAGTCTTTAAATTGTATCCGCTGTCCGTCGATGTTCAGGCTGGGATTATAGTATTCACCCTGACCCTTTAGCCCTTCCCAATGATGAAAGCCTTTGCGGGGATGGTCGTCGTCATTGCCCATGTGCCATTTTCCAAAAAAGGCCGTTTGATAGTTTGCCTTTTGAAGCAATTGCGGAAAGTATTCAATGATGGTAGGTTCAGGCGCCGTATTGTCGACTACTGTGTGCTTGTGAGCATATTGCCCTGTAAGTATGGACGCTCGACTCGGCGAACAGAGCGCGGTCGATACAAAGGCATTTTTTAAATGCTTGCCCTCTCTCGCCAGCCGGTCAAGGTTGGGCGTTTCGGCCCAACTATTTTTTTTCATAAAGCCCATGGCATCGTAGCGGTGATCGTCGGCAAGAATGAAGATGATATTCTTCTGCTTGCCCGGCGCGGGCTTTTGGGCGTTCACCATCGCTGTCAGCAAGGTCAACAGAAGGAAGAGGAAGTGTCTTTTGTTCATGCGCTTTTCGGTTGAGTCGGGCCTTGGCATCCAGGTCGTTTCAGGCCGTTAAGGCAATATAGTCTTCCGCTGAGAAAAGCTTGTAAGAATTTTGTATTCTCTAGTCAAAATGGTCAGCTTAGGATGGAGTCTGGGGGTTACATGCCGGCATTATTTGCGCACCAGGTTCCGTCCTCCAGCAAAAGTTCAGCCTCCAGGGCAAAGTGATCGGAAAGGTCGGCGTGTTTCGGGCACCATTGCTGACGGATGGTCTTGATTTCCCGCCGCAGGAAGGTAACGGCACCCTGTTCGTTGTTGCGCAGCAGCACATAGTCAATCAGGTGGGGAGGGTCACCTTCGTTGTTCTTTAAATCATTTTCCAGGGGATCGAACGAATAGAAATTGCTGCCCGACAATTCGCCGTCCGAGGCTTTCAGGATTTGCAGCATCTGGCCATAGCCGTCTTCGTTTTTCTTGTTGATGTTGAAATCCCCGCAAATGATCTGGGGAACATAGGGCCGCCCATATTCTTTTAACAGTTTATGATAGAACTCAACACACTGGCTATGCCGGATCCAATCGCGGCCGGAGCTTTGCAGATGTGTGCCCACGATTTGAAGGGGATGATGGTCGACGGTGATCTCGGCGAGTAAGCCGCCCTTTCGCGAAAATGCATCGATGCCCGAACGGTTCTTGAAAATGATGGCGTGCGAACCGGTGATGGGATATTTACTAAAGATCCACAGCCCGCTATTGGTTCTGAAGGAAAGCAGTTTTCGGTTGGCCGGCCCGGCCTGGTAAGGATAGGCCGTGTCGAGGTAGCGATGGATCTGCCGGCGCGCCTGCTGGTGAAATGCCTCCTGGAACACAATGATGTCGTAGTCGCTTTGGCTAAGAATTTTTCCGATCGCCGCCGCGCGGGCTTCACGCCCCTTCACCTTCACGATACCGGGAAGCATATAAATGTTCCACGAAAGGATCTTGATTTTTTTTGATGTCGATGGGGTGGTATCCGCAGACTGGCAAAAAGCGCTGACGGAGGCAAGGAGAAAGATGACAAATACAAGTCCAGGTTTCATCCTTTGAAGGTTGAGCAAAGATGCGCCGAAGATGTTGCTCGGAAGTAAAACCAGCATTATCAATGGATCATCGTATGCCGAGGAATATTATGAGAATCTTAAATTTGGCGACGACTTTTTTTGGAAGATGAATCTCCTGGGATTCTTCTTTTGTTTCCTGTGGGATAAAGGTCGGCCTCCGTCTGATAAGCCTGGCGCGCACCATTGAAGATGAATTCCAAACACCTCAAAAAAAACAAGGCCCCGCTTTTGACGGGGCCTTGCGATTAACTAATCCTTATTCTTGCTCTTAGCCTTTCTGGGTGTGCCCATGCTCATGCCCATGTTTTTTCCGCATATCCGCCTTCATGGTGGTCCACTTCTGAAATTGTTCGGGCGTCAAAATGCCCTTGAGGGCAGCTTCATGATCGGTTTTCAACTTTTCAAAAGCGGATTTGTCTTTCGTGTCGCTCTTGCGCAGGGTGGTGAATTTTTCCATGAACTGCTGATTGACCGTTTTCATTTTTTGTGACTGGTCGTCAGATAAGCCCAGCGTGGATTTTAGCTTGGCTTCGCGTTGTTCGGAGATCTTTTGGAAATGTTCTTTCCGCTTCTCGCCGTGCTCGGTCTTGAGCTTGTCCCACTTTGTTTTTTGCTCGGGTGTGAGCAAGGCCACGATCTCGTTGTTTTCGTCGGTCCGCATCGTTTTGTAGGCGGTCCCTTTGGCGTCGCGCGTTTGCGCGGAGTCGTTCTTCAGGGCGGTGCGCTTGTTGTTGTATTTTGCGTCGATGCTTTTAATGGAAGCATACTGTGCGTCCGTCAGCGCCAGATCGGTTTTCATTTTTTCGAACCGGTCGGTATGTCCCTTGTGTGAATTTTTAGCGTGTTGTGCAAAAATGATCGTACTCGTCATCATCACAATCGCCAGCATTAGGCTCTTTTTCATAATCATTTGTTGTTTTGTTTATACCCTCTTAGAATCAACAAACGCACCAAGGCTTAATAAGGCTACACGGTATTAGACACACCCGGTCATTCCATCTATAAAAAGGTCAAAAAACACGACCATCGTTTTTCTTTGCCGGGAGCCAGCACCATCCTAAATCGGCGCAAAAAAGCTTCGGCAGGCGGAAAACGAGCCGTATCGCAAAGTCACGCGAGCGGCGCCACAACAGGCACCGGCGTTACGTGGCGAAACGGGTTGGCCAGACGCTGCTGAAAACGGTGTACTTGTGCTCACGCAAGACCAGCCACAATCCCAGCAGCACACCATAACTGCCCCCGCGTTCCACCCACTCCCATATTTCATAGGACGGGTAAAACAATTCGCTCGCCATCTTCCAAACGAAAAGCAACAACACGAGTTGCCGGAAGGGTTTCACCAGCAGGAGCACGGCGCCGCCCACTTCGACCATCCCAACCCCGTGCGCTACCTGAAGCGGGTCGCTAAAACCCAACGCTCCGTATTGCTTTAACAAACCGGCTTTTCCGATCAGGTTCAGCCAACCATGTCCGGCCAATAAAGCAAAGGCAATGAGCTGCAGGCCGATCGTAATGGTCCTCCATTGCTGCTCGTCGTCGATTTCGCGCGGCTCAAGTTTTTGGAACCCGGCTTTCAACGTCAGTCCACCGGCGCTGCTGACCAGAAGCAGTATGAGCGGCGCGCCGTAGTTTCCCGCGCGCTCAAAAAATTCACCAAACGATTCTCCCGATAGCGGGCGCAACAAGGCCGTGAACAATCCCCAGAATACAAGCCACCCTGCGGCTATACGCATGGGATAGATCAATAGGATAGCTCCAAAAGTAATATCCATAACGCCGACCACGGGCATGAGTTGATAGGCCGTATCCGGGCCGATCCCGAACACGCCAAAATAATTGCACCACACCGCCTTCGTGATAATGCCGAAGGCGCCGTGCCCGATAAAACACATGGCGCAGGCGATGCGGAGAATATAATGCAAGGAATGCGAGGTTGTTTTCATGATCATTGGTTTGACGCCACGGCAGTGTTACGTGTTCTCAACCGACGGTTAATAAATTCCCCGACGGCTGTTCCCATGACCACACCTTTTTCATTGGCGGGCCGGTAATGGATGCCACCGTACAGCCGGCTATTAGCGGCTTCGAGGGAGGCTTCCCGGAACGATTTGAAGTTGCGCGTTGTCAGGCCAAATTCGGTTTCCGTGGAGTCGGTAAAAGCAAAGTTGTCGCCAAAGACACCGGTCAGGGTGGTGGCCGCGGCGCTCGAGATCACGCTGTGGCCGCTCAGGTATTCCGGGAACGGCGGAGTTTGCAACAAGGGCACCCAGGTCTCCTCAATATACAAATTGATATAGGTCTCGGGACGGATCAGCAAGTGGCGGTATTTTTCATCCCAGCAGGCGATGAATCCGTCCGCCAACGACAAGGCTACCTTGGCATAAGCTTCGGCAGCGTGGGGAACGTTGGTATGTTCTTTCAGACAAGCCAGGTGCGTGATGTTCATCCAATGTCCACCGGGTGATATTTTCTTTGTAGCAAACATCACGTGGCCTTTCACATTCATCACAAAGGGATTGCAGTCCCAGAAACGCGCAATCTCTTTTTGTTCTTCCGTCAGGTGCTTGCCGGTCTCATAGACTTCGATGGCCAATTTATAGAACTCGCTGTTCTTGTCTTTCGAGAAGGCGGGCGGCGGCATGCCTTTGAATTGGGAAGCCGAGTCGATCACGAAGGTGCGGATCTTTTTCCAATGCGGCTCAACGGCATCCATGTAGGCCGGGGGTGTGGGCTTCCAGGTAGACTCGCTGTCCTGGATAGAGTATTTCGGGAACGAACGCGTTTGTTTGTAATTATCCTTCGACGCCCACTTGAGGATGTGCTCCGAGACTTTGGCGCCATAGTCGATCGAACGCTGATAGACATCTTCGGGCAATCCCGACTGGCGGTATTCTTCGAGTAGGGCTTTGTGAAATTCGTCGAGCTTGTCTTCCGAAAAAATAAGCGCTCTTCCCGTCAGCAGGAGGGCCTGCACTGAGGCCAGCGGATAGCAGTAGGTCTGACCGGCTTCGGGTTGGGGCACGGGCTCGAGTCCATGCAATTGGCCTGCCATCGACACCAGGGTGGAGTCCTGCTGGCGGGCCGCTTCATAGGCGGCCACGCTGGTATAGGCGTAAATGCGGCTGGCTACCGGGGGCGAGAAGATGTCGTGAACAATAATGTCCGTTATCTTTTTAACCGAACGATGCAAACGGTCGGGGTTTTGCACGTTGGCTTTATAGTCGTTATGCGATGTACAGGAAAGCAGGCATGCTATCGTGCACACCAGGAGTAATAATTTTTTCATTGCAAAAATAAAAATTGAGAAAAGGAAAAGTGTATCACACGTTCACAGGCAAGCGTGGTAGGATGCCTTGCAGAAACAAGACAATACGGTCAGGCTTTGCGGAATGAAGCGGACAAAAAATCAGGACACTGATTTTGGCGGATGAAAAATGGGCGGGTTGGAATCGTAGCGATAGCGATTGGCTACTTCCGCGAAGGTACAATCGATGGCCCACCCGGAGTTCGACGATTCGAGGGGATTTATTTTTGAGAAATAATATTTTGCCGAAGAGATCACCAGTTTGATGCCGGAGTTCTGCGGTTGCTTGCTCTCGCTGGCAAACGTCTTTGAAAAATCCTTGATCTGGTTGCTGGCCTCCGTGGTTTGATAGTCGCGAATGCACACCACATAGAGTGTGTCTTTGTATAACCGCTGTTTGACAAGTTGGTAAACCGTGCCTTCAAAAGAGATCGCCCCGTGGATGGGTTCGTACTCGTGAGAGTCGGCCCCATAGGGAATGGAGAGCGGCATCTTGATGATCATCTGGGCTCCGGGCTCGTTAAAACCCGATTGCAGTTTTTCGGTGACGCGGCTGGTGAGTTGGTTGCGCACCATCACCAAAAAGGAATAATAGCCCACCGTGTTCAATCCCATCAGGAACAGGAAGAGGATACTGAAATATTTTCTTGCCGGGGCCATGGGTGTAAACAGCAGCGAAGGCTTGGGTTATGGGATTTCGAAGGATAATATTAAGCAATTGCAGGTATAACCACAACCCCCCGGTTTATGGCGGGCGCGACCAACCAAAATCAAGTCTGCGGGGCCTTCTGGCATGGCGAAACCGGGGGGAGGGCACATTTGCGCTTATTGAAATACCTTATTTTTGCTTTACTGTCCGATGATGGGCAACCTGCATGAAACCCCTTGTGAATAAAAAATACGTGCTCGAAAGATTCAACGGCAAAGGCGGATGGACCTATGCGCGACTTCCCGAAATACGGAAGGACAAGAAAAATCCATTCGGCTGGGTAAAGGTGCGGGGAACCATAGACGGCTATGAAATACGAAAATACCATTTGATGCCCATGGGCAACGGTGATTTGTTTTTGCCGGTGAAGGCTGAAATACGCAAACAGATCGGCAAGAAAGTGGGCGAGAAGGTTCACGTGATCTTGTATCCGGACAACGAGCCCTTGGAAGTTCCGGAAGAAATGTTGCTTTGTCTGAAGGACGAGCCGGCAGCTCTGAAATTCTTTAACTCCCTCTCGGAAAGTGAACGCAAGTTCTACATTACGTGGGTGTATTCGGCCAAGCGGGAAGAGACCAAGATCAGCCGAATGGCAAAGACGATAGACCGCCTCGTGCGTGGGTTGAAGCTTTATGAAAAAGAAGCGTAGGCCGGCAGAAATGGATCTGAATTGCGCAGGATTCACAAAGCAAAATCCACCGAAGTTTGCTGCAGTTCGTTGATGCCAATGATGGCCGTTATCGAGGGCGTATCGGCATACATGTCTCTGAAGATATTCAGTCCACGATTCGGGTACAGCACATTAAAGGCATAGTCGATAAGCCTGTTTTCTATAAAAAACTTTTCCTGGATATCGGTCGGCCTGGCAAAAATGGCGGTTAGAACGGCGCCTGTCTCCACACCGTCGAGACTGTAGATTCTTCGGATGATGATTCTCATGATCTTGGGATTAATAGGTTGTGGCCGTTATACCAGCGGATAGAATAGTGCCGCCTATAAAGATCAGAGACTAAAAAAGAAGGAACAATTTATGGAAGGCAAATAATCTATCCATTCAACCAAGATTAACGGCTGATGGTCGATGGAAGAATCGCCTATTTTTTTAATTTTTCTCTTCGACGGGAGAGAGCTTTACGGCAGCTTGATCCGGCACGGTCCCCGTGTCCTTCTTTTTATTGAGAATATACACCGCCGCGATGCCTAACAAGCCCCCCACGATGGAGTGAATCTCCGGGACTTCGTTCAGGAAAATCCAGGAGCCGAGGGCTGCGGAAAAAGGAACGAGGAAGATGAAGCTGCTGGCTTTGCTCGCTCCAATTTTGGAAGTGGCGACAAAGTAGAAAGTCGTGGCAATGGACGTGGTAATGGTGGCGCTAAAAAAAAGATTGCCCCAGAAGACGCCGTCGGCTTTGCCAAGGAGTGCGGCCGAGTTCGCAGGACCGGAGAAAAAGAACATCATCACCGTGCTCACGGCATACATCCAACAACTGAATGTTGCGGGTGAGCCATAACGCGAGGCCCGGGCGGTGACCAAACTCAGCAGCGCCCACGAAAGGGACGCCAGCAAAAAGTAAATGTTACCTGCACTAAAAAGCGCGGAACCATCCGTAAAGATCTTCAACAGAATGGCGCCAGCCGATATGCCCAGGGCGAGCCCCCAGAATTCCTGGCGCGTGGGTTTGCGCCGGGCGATGACCAGCATCATGCAATACGAAATGATGGGGTTGAGCACCGTTACCAGGATGCCACCGGCACCGGCTTTGCCTACCGTGAGTCCTTTAAAAAAAAGAAAGGTATATAAAGAAATGAGCACCGATGCCAGCAACATGTCGGGCAACCCTTTCTTGGAGATGCGCAACGATGTTTTGGAGATCCACAAAATGAGGATCAACGACACGAACGTTAGCGCAAACCGGTAGAAGGAAATGGTCAGCGGGGAAGCATACACGGAAAGGATCTTCCCCGAAGTCCAACTGAAACCCCAGCAGGTCATGCTCAGGATCATACCCAGCAGGAATAGCTTTTGGTTGGGGGCTGTTTTTTCGGTCATGCGCGTCTTATTGATTTGAAGTGCGAAAGATAGGGATAGAAACTGTTCTTGGGGTTGCTTAGGAGTGGTTATTTAAAGCGGGTTAACGCGAATGCACGTGGAAAGATTCCGACGATGAAGATATAAATCAGGTTTGTGTTTATTTTTTGAAATTGGATCTGATGAAAACGAATGTAGGTTAGTTGAGGATGACAAAATTTATGGCTTATCCTGGCCATGTTTTCCGTTTCTGCCCTATGCTCCGAAAATAAAACCCGCTACAGCCTGACCGCACCCTACACCACCGAATCAAGCAACGACACCGATAAGAACGCGACGGCGCCACACGGGACGCTTCCTATTTTATATGGCTTTGGATGGGCATTGATAAGCATTCATCCTGCGCTCACTTCCTTTATAGGGTGGTCAATCAAAGCCAGGGATGACAACATTTCGTTGGGATTGAGTTAGGGTAGGGCAAATAATCCCTCGTGAAGCTTTCACGCTCCCATAATTTTTTGGAAGGCCTTCGCATCTCTGAAAATCAGTCGTTTGTTTTGCTGCGTCATGAGTATGATCGGGTCGAAAAAATTCGATGATCAATACGTGACCGTAAACGTCAAACTATTGGAAGACCCACCCGACCAAAACGCGACTACGCTTTTTTGCCCGCTTGTCGCCGGTGGAACAGTAACGAGCAGGTACGTAGACTTTTTTGTAAAACTTGCATTTACACCCCCGATGGTTATTTTCGTTATCTGGCCCAAGTTGTTACCATAGAGGGAAAACGATCCGCCTGCTTTCCCGTAACCAGGATTGAGAAAGACTAGCGCCGGCGTGGTGACATTGAAAGTTGCATTGGCCGTTCCCACGGTATTGGAAACGGCGACTGTACCCGTAACCGAGCTTGCCGGCACAGTGGTGGTGATCTTCGTATCGCTGACAATGGAATACGTTGCGGCCACCCCGTTGTAAAAGGTCACGCTGTTCACTCGCGTGAAACCGGAACCGGTAATGGTGACGGGGTCACCGGCCTTACCCGATGTAGGACTGATGGAGGACAGGGTGGGCGTAATACTAAAATCGGCGTTCGAAGAACCTGCTCCTGCGTTGTTTATCACGGTGATGGGTCCGGTGCTGGCGCCTGCCGGAACGGTCGCTTCGATGGTCGTGGTCGACTTCCTCGTGAAGACCGCACTGAGGCCGTTGAATAAGACATGGGTTATGTTGTCAAAATTGAGACCCGTGATGTTGACCGGTGTGCCGGTCGGCCCCGAAGCGGGAGAAAAAGTGTTCACGATGGGTGCCACCATAAAGTCGTTACTGGTTGTGTATGATCCAGCAGGTGTGGTCACGCTGATCTTACCCGTGATTGCGCCAACCGGAATTTTTGCCACGATACTGGTAGGGTAGGCCTGAAAATTTGAGCTGCCCACTTCAATTCCGCTGAATTGCACGGATGATGTCTGGTCAAGAGAAGAACCGTAGATCGTAATCGTCGAACCGACAGCACCGAATGTCGGGCTAAAAGAAGTGATTGTTGGCGGAGGGACAACGGCGAAAGGTCCCGTCTGTGCACTGCCCGCCACTGTTGTTATCGTGATCGGTCCTGTCGTTGCTCCTGTTGGGACGTAGAACGAAATGGTATTGAATGTTATTTTAAGGTCTTTGGTTATAGCGATACCGTTAAAATTGACGGTTGCGTCGTCGAAATTGGATCCGTTGATGACTATTTGTGTGCCAACCGGTCCGGACTTGGGCGAGAAACTGGATATGCTGGGCGGTTGAAGGACCACAAAATCCTGTGAGCTTCCCAAGGTCAAATCTCCGGTGGTCACCGTGATGTTTCCTGTGGTTGAATTTGTCGGTACTTGTGCCCGGATGGAGGTTTCCGAATCCACTTTGACCCCGGCCGCGACTACCGGGGTTCCATTGAATTTGACAACCGTGGTGTTGTCAAAGCCAAAACCTGTGATGGTGATCCATGCGTTGGCCGGAGCACTGGCCGGCGTGAACACGAGTGCGGAAGACGGATCTACGATGTTGAAGACAGCAGTCGAAATGCCCGTACCCGAAGGGTTGGTTATCTCCACGGTCCCCGTGGTGGCCTTGGCTGGAACTTTCACATCCAGCGAGGTTAGGGATTTTATGGCAATATTCGCCTGACCCGCTTCCGCCCCGTTGAACTTCACCGATGAAATGTCTGTGAAGTTGGCCCCGCCAATGGTTATTCTTGATATTCCTGCGACACCCTTTGTTGGCGTAAAGCTGTCGACGGATGGAGCGGGAATAACTAAAAAATCCTTGTCGCTCTTACCCGTGCCGGCGTCCGTCTCCACAACAACAGGTGCGGATATGGCGCCTGCCGGTACCGTTGCTTTTAATTGAGTTTCACTCACAAACATTACACTGGCGTAGATGCTGCCGAATTTAACCTTGGAATTTGGAAGGAAATTGCCGCCGTGGATGGTCACTTCCGTGGTGATGGTTCCGCTGACCGGTTTAAAGGCAGAGACCACGGGGGCGCCTTCCACCACAAAATCCGTGTCGCTCAGGGCTTCCCCGCCCTCGCCCACCACTTTCAATTTGCCGGTTGCTGCCTCTGCCGGCACAACGGCATCGACCAACGTGGCGCTCTTCACTTCAAACACAGCGGCTGCATCCTGGAAATGGATCGCGGTGATGCCGTTCAGGTTCGTGCCGGAAATATGTATGGTGATTCCTGCCAGACCTGCCGTTGGAGAAAAGGACGTGATGGCCGGGGGAGACACCACGGTGAACTTCATTTTTTTCGATATACCTCCCGGTGTGGTCACCGTGACATCTTTTTCCCCGAGGGTACTGTTGGCTGGAATTTTGAACGCCAACCCGGTATCGGAGGAAGCATCGAACGCGGTGATCTTTTGGTCGCCAAAATTAACTTCATTCACGTTTGAAAAATAACGTCCCGTGAGGGTCACGCGCATGCCCGGCGAACCTTTGGCGGGTGCGATGGCCGTAATTTCCGGAATGGAAGGAATAACCGAGAATTCCAACGCATTGGAAATGCCGCCGTTTGTTTCGACCGTCAGACTCACTTTCCCCAACGGTAAACCGTCCGGCACTTGCGTGGACACGGCTTTGCTTTCGGCCGCGATCATCTTGCCCTCCGTTGTGCCGAAGGTAACGCGCGTGGCATGGCCAAGGAGCAAACCGGAGATCACGACGGCGTCACCCGCGCGCCCGCTGTCGGGCGACACCTTCAGGATAACGGGTTTGTCTTCTTCCTTTTGACAGGTGGAAAACACGAGAATAGCGGCCAGCAGTAGGGACGGGAAACGGTAGCAGAATAATTTTTTCATACGATGAGATTTTGTTAAAGGCTCCAGGGACCACTTTATTGTAATGCATGCGGAGCCGATAGTTCTGCCAGAGCGATCGAAATGAACGGAGGATGGTTCAAAAAAATGGCCACGCCATTTTCAAGGCGATGTCAAAACAGGTCGGCTGTGATAAAGGATGATATCGCCAAAGAGGGTGGTGAAGAAATGCGCGAAAAGGCCATTCAACAGATGACGATAACATGGCCAAACAAAAACGCGGGTCAATGTACCATAAATTCGTTTCAGTGGTAGGGGAGGCTGATGAAATTTTTCTGCCAATACGGCGAGCCTTATTTTCCTGCTACTTCCCGTTGCCGGCAATTTTTGCCGGTCCCTTTGACCGTGAAGGGTAAGGGCTTACTTTTAGGCGGGATGTTGCCCTTCGTATGCGGAAACTGTTACTGTCGTGGATAATTTTTTGCGCTGTGATTTTCGCGATCACGGGTTGGGCTACGGATTTTTCGACAATTGACATCCAACTTCATGACACGTATTTTGTGATCTCGCAGGCACACCTGTTTCTGGCCATCGGAACATTCGGGGTTATGTTTCTTGGATTGGATTGGCTGTCGCGGAACAATAAAGCATTCACCTTCGTGGTCTTCCTTTTGAACAGCATGTTGTTCCTTCTTTTTGCATCGGCAACGGTTTTTACCTGGAGGCACTCCATCCGAATGTCGAAGATGTATCCGCCTTATGCCGGAGATCCATCGATGAAGGTTATGGCTGTGTCGTTCCTTGCCGGAATGGCTACGATCGCCGTTCTGCAGATGGTGTTGGCCATGTGCGCCCTGCGGAGGATCCGGAAGTTTCCGGGATAAAAGTGCCTTTTAAAATTCTTCAAAACTCTTGGGTCTCTTATGATCCTTGCTTAATTTACTTACGACACAAAGCAGCCAGGGGAACCGCATATTTGGTAGGGCTTTCTTGCATACTTCATTTCTTCCGGCTACGAATTCTTTTTCGCGACAATCGTATCTCACCTGTAATCGAATTTGCCTATGATCGGTAGTTACATCCGCGTCGCCTTCCGGAATTTTCGTTCCCAAAAGGCATTTACAAGCTTGAATGTCGCCGGCCTTTCGTTAGGCCTGACGGCCAGTTTGCTAATCTTTCAATACGTTAAGTACGAAAGGAGTTTTGACGCTTTCCACTCCCGGGCAAAGGACATTTACAGGGTTCAATACAATTCCTGGAAAAACGGCCGGTTGGATTTCGAAAGCGCCGTGGCGGTGCCTGCCGTAGGTCCCGCGCTGAAGAACAACTTCCCGGAAGTGGAAGCGTTTACCCGGCTCTATCCGGTGGGCGGATTGATGGCCTACCATAGCCCAACGCGGGGGACCATTTCGTTTCAAGAAGATAAAGTGCCCTATGCCGATCCGGCTATTTTTAAGGTATTCGATTTTCGCTTGATCCGGGGTGACGAGAAGACGGCTTTGCAGGGGCCCCGTAAAATTATTTTATCGGAACAGTCGGCGAGAAAATATTTTGGAGACGAAGACCCTCTGGGAAAAACCATGACCTATGCGGGATCTGAAAATTTTGAGGTGACCGGAATCATGGCGAACGTTCCCGAGAACTCCCACATACGGTTTGACCTTCTGTTGTCCTATGAAACACTGAAAGACCACTACTCCGATCACTATCAAACTTCCTGGGGCTGGTACGACTTCTATACCTATGTTTTGCTAAAGCCCGGCACCGACGTAAAAGCGTTGCAAGCGAAATGGGATAGCTATCTTTTGTCGGAAAGAAAAGCGGATTGGGGAGAGGGGAAACAGGAATTCATTCTAAGGCCGTTAACCGACATACATCTTTATTCTAATTTACTCTATGAAGCAAATCCGAATGATCAGCGCGACGGCGATTCCATTCAAGCCCTGGAAACCATTGCATTCTTCATTTTGATCATTGCCGGAATTAATTATATCAATCTAACCACCGCCCGCTCCTTTAGCCGGGCGAACGAGGTCGGTGTCCGGAAGGTCATCGGCGCGGTGCGATCACAATTGATCACCCAGTTTTTTGTTGAATCCTTCCTGCTGAATGTTGTGGCGCTCGTCTTGGCTATGGCATTGGTAGTGTTCTGCTGGCCGGCATTTTCAAAGCTTTCCGGCTGGCATATTCCGATGGATTTTCTCAGTAAAACAGATTTCTGGATCCAGGTCTTGATGGTGGTGTTTGGCGGCGTGATCCTTTCAGGTTTTTATCCCGCCCTCGTGATGTCGTCCTTTAAGCCCATCGCGATATTGAAGGGGAAAAATGTGAAGTCGCCGGGAGGAAATTTGTTGCGGCAATCGTTGGTGGTTTTTCAATTTGCCACTTCGGTATTTTTGATTTGCGGCGCAGTGCTCGTCTACCGGCAATTGGACTATATGAAATCCAGCGAATTGGGCATCGTCATCGACAAAACGGTTGTTCTGAAAGGGCCCGGAAACGTCGACTCCCTGTACCAGCAACACCTGGAGGTCTTCGGAAACGAAGTTATGCAAATACCCGGGGTGAAAAGTTTCACCTCATCGACAAATATCCCAGGGGTTGAGATATACTGGACCGGAGGGATCAAGCGCTTTTCAGAAGGACCGGCAGACTTCACGATGGTTTCCCACGTGGGTATCGACTATGAATACATCCCCGCGTTCGGCTTGAAGATCATAGCGGGCAGGAATTTCAGCAAAGACTACCCCGGAGATGACAAACGGCTCCTGGTGAACAAAAAGTTAACGGAGGCATTGCGATTTAAAAATCCAGCAGACGCCATTGGAGAAAAAGTTTCCCAGCAGGGAGATACGCTGGAGATCGTTGGCGTCGTAGAGGACTATCATCAGATGTCATTAAAAAGTGAAATGACGCCCATGGCCTTTATGTTACGGCCAGCAGCCAGATTTTATGCGATCAAAGTGGAATCAACGGACGTGCAACGGATCTTAGAGGCCATCGAAAAGCCCTGGCAAACTTCATTCCCGGAAACACCCTTGGACTATTTCTTCCTGGATCAGTTTTACAACAAACAATACGAAAAAGATAATCGCTTCGGAAAAGTTTTTACCCTGTTCACCGGCCTCGCCATTTTCATTGCATCGCTTGGTCTCCTGGGGCTCGCATCGCATGTCACCGCTGCCCGCGCGAAAGAGATCGGGATCCGCAAAGTTCTTGGATCGAGCATTACGGGCATTGTCGTGCTGTTGTTGGAAGGATTCATGATTCCCGTGTTGATCGCCTGTCTTTTAGCATGGCCTTTGAGTTGGTGGGCCACGGAAATCTGGCTTCAATCCTTTCCCTATCGGGTTTCCACAAGTCCATTGATGTTCATCATCTCGGGCGCCGCAATCCTGGTGATCGCATTTTTAGCCGTATTCTATCAAACGTTAAAAGCCGCGCTCCTTTCGCCAGCCAAAATGTTAAAATATGAATAGGCCCTAAGCCCGTCGCCCTTGTTGGTGTTCTTCACCAACAAGGTTAGCTGCCTGTCACTATCTCACTAGTCTCGATACGTATCACACGTTCCCAGCGCTACTAAAAATACAATCAAGGGAATCCATATACGTTCTATTTTAATCTTAACACGCCCAAGTAAAATCACGTAACACAAAGATTGTTCTGAAAGGGAAGACCAGCGGCAGAGGAAAAATGTTGTACAGGTCGTACTTATTTTATTCTTATCTCCCTATCGCCCAATCGCCCTTGTTGGTGTTCTTCACCAACAAGGTTAGCTACCGGTCACATTTCAAGAAAGATTGTTCTGGAGGGAAATACCAGAGGCAGTGGTAATATGTTGGACGAGGCCGTACTTATTTTCTTTCTCATTAAATAATATCCCTCACAACCGGCACCCTCACCAGCAACGACCCCACCGCAAAACTCAAGCTCACGGAAATCCCACCAGTGATCACAAACTTCAGAAGCGATGGCAGTTGCACATCTTTCAACAGCAGCGAAACGAGTAACAACACCAACGGGTGAATGATATAGACGGCATAGGCGCTTCTCGAAAATTCTTTCGTCAGTGTGCCCTGTCCGTTCCACTTTTGCCGTGTAATACCCAGCCACGCCATGATCAGCGATATGCCTAGCAGTTGTTCCCACAACGAATTTACAAACGACTGCACGGTCAGCCCACCCAGAAACGCATCAAGCTCGCTATGGGTGACGACTTTCAGCAAATAGATACACGGGAATCCCACCACGATCAGCAGCAAAGCAATCCTCAACCAAAACCTGCCCTGCTGATAGGAGACGGATGAGAGCCAGTGATGCCGATAGGCATAAATCCCCACTGTAAACAGCGCGATGTACTGCGGAAAATGAGCGAACTGAAACCCCACCGGATCGAGCGTCCAGCCGATGGGGAAAACGATGCGGACCACAAAAGAGATGAGGCCAAGACCTAAGGCGAAAAGAAAAATGGTGAGATTGCCGGGTAAAGATTTTGGTTTGTCCACTTTATTTGTGACGCGTGGCGAGCTTATTGCATATATCATAGTGAAAAGCAACAATGCGGCCGTAAACCAAAGCACGCCAATATTGACCCATTCGTCGCGACCGATAAACACATTATACCAGGATATAGGCTGATTCATCTTTAACCGGACCAACATGTAGATCATCACCGGGGTGATGACCAGCGAATAAAAAACAATGGGGATCCCCAATCGCTTTAACCGGTCCAGCAGGAAGCGATAACGTCCTTTGCGCGCATAGGACGCTGGAATGAAATACGACGATAACATGAAAAAGAACCCCATGAAAAACGCCTGGTTCGTCGAAACAAAGACGGTGAGCAACAACCCCGACGCCAGGCCGTCCGCGGGTTCGGAATAGTACCATCCGCCCGGCCCGCCGTAGGTGATGGCGGTGTGGTGCAGAATCACCAGCACGGTCAAAGCAATGCGGATGGTATCGATATAGTTTTCGCGGTCTTTCTGCATGGGTTTATTTTCAGGGACCGCTCAAGATAAGAAAGGTTGCTTTGGGATCAAGATAGAACAACCGTCTTTTAGAATATACTGTCAATTCCGACGGTATTCCATAGCCTCCAGGTTGATGCGGACGACGTCATCCAAAACCATACTCTTCTCGCCTAACAAAAAGTCGAGCCTGTTCAATTCGAAATGTCCTTCGTACCGAATGGCATTTTTCTCCGGGAGCCGCAAAAAGATAATGGTAATGGGCCGCGTGACCGATTTTATGGTAAGATCAAAATCACCCGAGAAGCGTTGGTGGCCTCTGTTTCTAAAATGTTTGGACTCCAGCACAATCTGCGGGTATTGCCCGGTATCGAAAAAATCTTCCTTCTGCAAATGTTTGTCGCGGATGCCGATGCCTGTTCGAACGGTCGCGGGGCGGGCCGTGGCGCGGATGGTACTGTTTCGGAGGTCGACGGGATTAAAGTTGATCTCAGCGTTACCCTCGAGCGTGCCCGACACGGTGATGCCGGCATTGGTTGTCGTGAACGATAGTTTGACAAGGGTGGTCGGTTCAGGTTGGGCGCCTGCAGCCAGAAAGAGCAGTACGATAGGTGCCAGCCAGGGAATAGATTTTTCCATCACAACGTTTTTAAAAATGCGATCAATGCTTTTTTATCGGCGTCGCTTAGATCAAGTCCAAAGGGATGTCCTTTCACCGCCATGGTTTTGACATTGGGGGGAAGATAGCCGGAGGGAACATAGTCGGCTTGGAGGCGTTTGGGATCTAACACTTCTTCCAACGTAGTGAGGTGGCCGTTGTGAAAGAAGGCGCCACGAAACCACGTGCCGCGAAGGGAAGGGATTTTATAATAACCCGTGCCCCGACGTGCATACAAAGCCGATACCGAATCGGTCTCTACGGAAACATTGAAGATGTCATATTTCCGGAAGTGATCCGGTGGCGGCGTAAATCCATTGACCGGTGTTAATTTATTGTTGGTGTACAAAGGGGGCGTATGACAGGTTACGCAGCCGGCTTCAGCGAACACGACTTTTCCACGGTTTGTCAAAGCAGCCGGAAATAGGTTTGGATTTTTAGGAGGCTGGAGCGAATAAATGTATTGTGTCAGCGCATACAGCTGTGCATCCGAATATCTTTTTCCAACATAGCCAAAGGGATGATTCCATTCGGATGGAGCCGGGAGGGTGGTGTGATCGCCCTTGGCAGCGGGAATATAGCCGTTGTAGGCCGTGAGCATGTCCAGGCCTTGGTTGAAGGCCGCATAGCGCATCATGTCGCCGGGATTGTCGTGTCGCATCAGCCCGGTGTGATCGAGGTATTTGATATCCTTGATGCCGATGAGACTGGGGACGGTCAAGGGATACAAGTAGCCGCACCCCTGGCGATCGATCACGCCGGCGGGGATAGCTTGGAAATAGCGCACGAGTTCGTCCTTTGTGTCGGCTGCGGCTTTGAACGCGGCCGGTGCCCAGGGTGCCCACGAGAGTTGCCGCGTTCCTTGCTGCATCACTGGAAATGGAATCCTCTCCGAGCGTATGGCATCGACCAGCCCGGCGCTGCTCACGACGTTGCCTTGTCCCCCGGCCACTACTTCGCCCGACTTTAATATGCGGGTGTGACAAGAAGCACAAGACAGCGAGCCGACCAACAATTTTCCTTTCTCGGTGATCGCATACCGGTTGAATTCATAGCGGCCATCCAAGGTTAGCGATGTTTTGCCCGGAGCGAAATTGCCGGCTTTGAGCGTGGTGGTGTGGCCATTGAACGGTGTATAGGCCACAGGCCATTGAAAGACCAACTCGCCGGCTTTGATCCAATCTTCCGCCGTTTTGAGTTTTGCGGGATCGAACACGATCTCCGGCTCAAGCGTTCGCAGCGAATCGACGTAGCCGGGCCTTTCAAACTCCTGCACATACACGGGGTACGTTTTGTAGATCACATGCTCCGGAAGTGATTCGTAGTATTCGCGGGATGCATACTTCACCACGGCGGTGGAGTCGGGGGGTGGCAAATGAAAATGCTTTATGGCGGCCATATCCCAGGTTACCGGAATGGTTTCGGGAAATCGGCTGAACGCCCATAAAAAAGCAGTGGCAACCAGTGCCACAGAAAGTGTGATACGTTTTAGCATAGCATTAGAAATACAGCCTGCGCTGTGAGGTTTTTTTTTGAACACGCAAATTTTCACAGAAGAAAATCGCCAGGGTATAGCTCCAAAGAACCATTTGCCGTTTGTCTGCTAAGGTGTCACCGTATGGTTGACGTGACACGGTTCTTTTCCTGGCTGGTAATTTCCAATTTCACGTTATAAATTTTGAAGCCGATGAATACCGCCCGGAAAACCGTGAATGCGTTTTTGGATTTGTTTCCCAAGGAAGAGCGGGAAGCAACAGCAAATTATAAAGCGGAGGAGGATCGCGACATCATTCTGCAAAAGCTTCGGTTTGCGGAAAGTGTTTTCCCTGACCAGGCCTTGACGATGTGCCCCATTTCCCATCCGAACATGTCTTACTTCAGCATGAATTGTGAATACATACTGGGCCACCCTCACGAGAAGCTGGCCGGCATGCCCATTTCAGAGTTCCTTCAGCTGACGCACCCGGAAGACGTGCCGTATGTGCAGCAGTGCTTCGCTTTTATAAAACGCCTGGAGCCTTTCGATCCCACGACGCACCGTTTTGCTATTTACTACCGCGTGCGCAATGCTGCGGGGACATATTTCTACATCCGCAATGAGAATCTGGCCATACAAACCGAGAACAACGCGTGTTTGTATCTCATGCTTTTTAGCAATATTTCCAGGGAGGAAAAATTTTATCACGTGAAACTGGAAGTGAGCCGGAAATCGAAAGGTAAGTTCATGCCGCTTTATTCCTACAACCCCAAGCAGGAAGAGCGTCCGATCACGCCACGTCAAAATGATATTGCGCAGTTGATCGCCAAGGGCTATACAAACCAGGAGATCGCAGAACAACTGCATGTGAGCATATACACCGTTAAAAATCACAAACAGCTCCTCTTCAAAAAAGTGAACGTGAAGAATTCCATCGAGCTGGCCCACTACGTGAGAAGCCAACGTCAAACGGCGTTGTGAACAAAGATATTCTCTGCTGACTGTGTCAGGATCAAGGTTGTTTGTCATTTGTGGGGAAACCCTGGCCATTGCCCCCAAAAAACACTTCGATGGATTTTATTTTTCCGTTGATGAGATTAAAATATTCCACATTCCGGATCACCTTGTTCTCCTTGGTGATGACGTGGACAATGGCGAAGGCCTCGCGTTCGTTGCCGATAATTTTCGCAAACTCAAATCTTTGGATGTGTTGCGCCTGCACCCAGCATTTCTCCTTGAACTTCTCTACAGAAATATGGTCATCGGGTGCCGCGCTGGTGAACGTAAATCCCTCCGCAAGCTGGGCCGAAACCTGGTTCCAGTCTTTGTTGGCCCATCCTGCAAAATAATCTTTGATGATTTTCTCGTACGCTTTGTCTTGTTTGTCCGCCGTCTGGGCAACAGCGGTGTGGAGGCCTGCAAAAATACAGATCAGGGTTAGGATGACGTGTTTCATATTGTCTTTGGTTTTGGGGGATTTAAGAGTCCTTATCCCCTAAAAGACAATTGCGGTTTTGAATTCCGGACATTCACCCGGTGATTTTTTAATTCTTTAGGCGCGATTTGTTTTTCTCGTAATCCCATCCCCCATAGCTTTTCGTCCAGCCCTGGGTTTTGTGCCGGTACCAAAAATGTAAAGCCAGTGCGGGAACCAGGAGAATGAGAAATGTGATCCACAGCCACGGACTGCCCCAAAGGAAGTATATCAAAGCCACGATGACAATATATTTCACGATCCTAAACAAGACCGGCTGGGCGTGTTTTGAAAAGGCAACTTCCAGTTCTCGTTTGAGGGCGTGTTTGAATGACATTTCTTTTTTGGGCTACGGGGTTAAGGTTTTACGGTAATGATCACTCTCTGATACCGGGTTAATTTTGGAACACCCGAATCACTCACCTCTAAAATAATGTGAATGGTATCACCTCCCTTTGCGTCGCCTGGAACCGTGAAAGAAGCTTTGTTTTTGCCTTGGTCTTTAAAAGATATTTTTCCGGCGTACGTATCAACTTCCTCATACTGCCACCATTTGTAATTTACAGCATTTCCGTCCGGGTCCTTCGCGATCCCCTGTAGTTTAATTTCTTGTCCGGGTTTTGCGGTTATCAGGTTGGGCTGGTTCAGTTTTACTGCGGGAGCATGGTTCGCTTTTCCATAGGGCAACACGCACCAGTCGGCCCGTGCGGCGAAATCAGTTTGCAATACGTCGATCCAGCGCGTTTGGGGATAGGCTGCATCGTACTTTTTTGTGTATGGATTATAGTCGGTCACCTGTTCTCCATCTTCCCACCGGTTGGGATTTGTGGCCGACCGCACCATTCTTCCTCCCCATCCGCCGTAGGATGCGTCTTTCAAATTGTCTAGTCCCACATCGATCAGGTGAAAGAACGCGGGGGAGTCGCCTTCTGAAATGAAATCATACTGCGTCATGTTGTGTTTCTTGAGCTGGGTTGTATCGCCATGCGTATGATCGAAGTCATTTTTTATGCGCGTACCGTCTCCCCACAAATAATACGAAGAAAGCAGCGGGCCGTGATTGAACTTGATGTGTTCCTTAAACCACGGGCCTCTCAGGTACGGTTGCAACTCGGCCGGCACGACGCGCGGCCACGGATAGGCGAAGTTCCAGAACTGCGCCGAGTTGTAGAGCACTTTGATGTTTGGCCAATGCGGGGCTACATATTTTTTATAAGTAGCATCCTGGTCAAGCACGGCATAGAGGATAGCTTTGTCGGACACCTTTTGTTCAATGGCCGGCCATTCCCGGGTGTTTTTGTATTCATCTTCGATGGACTTCAGCGCCCGTGCCACCGTGTTGGTGCCGCCCCAGATTTGCAGATAGATGGGATCCTTGGTGTCGTCGAGCAGGATCTTTTTGATGAACTCCGAACCTTCGGTGTCTTTTTCCATCTCGCCTTCAAATTCGATGTTGCCCACTTTCACAAGACCTTTCAGATAAGCCGGCGACGGATATCCCGCGGCATGCTGGCTCAGATTTTTATAGACCGCCGCATACTGGTCGATAAACTCCTGCATCCAATCGGTTCCCGGCCAACGCAGTTCGGTACGCTCGCCATACAGTTTTTTTGTCATGGCCATTTCCGACGTAAAGGGCGTGCCTTTGCCATCGCCGGTGTAGTGCCATTGTGAGCTGCTGTAGACGAGGCCGATCACATCAAATTCGTTCGTGTACAACAGCATGCGGATAAACGAATCCTGGTCGTCCACTTCGCCATCGGTGGTGATGATGGTGCGGATTTTTGCCGGTTTAGGTTGAGCAATTCCGGTGTGGCCGGCGAGCGCCAGCCCGAGGAGGATATACAGTAGCCTTTTCATGCGCATGGGTATGCCAGGGTTAGATCGTTTTGCCGGGTCACGACGAGATTTAAGGCTGTCGCCTCTCGATGCTTCCATTTAATTAAAAGCCAATTAGTTACGGGAGCTGTCCCAGCTCATCCTAAATCAACGGGACACGGAAACCTGACTAAAATAGAAACGAATCTTTGATATTCATAATCCGGCTTTGACAAGGTAAGATTCCCCGCGTTGCGCAACGTTATGGCTACTTGTTTACGGTCTCTGAACATTGGCGAGTTAAATTCAATAAAAATACGAACCTCTTCGTGAGTCGCAGATCCCCGACAACAATCTATCGACCAGTTCTGAAACGGATGGGCTTATGAAGAACGTGGGTTATACATTCCAAAAATTTAGCAAGATCATGAACTAAACTAATAGGGCGACGTTCATATTATCTCAGAGAGCATCAGGACTGGTTCGGATAAATAGTTGACATTTCCGTAATCCGGCAAAATTTATTTCTTGAATTTTTTTGTTTGCTCCAGGCAGCGGGTTGTAGCATTCTAAGAGAACATGGTTGAAACGTCGGCGCATTTAAAAACTTTTCGGCTGAGAGGAATTTCAATTCCGGAAGTGCTGGTTTTTGTTTTGTTGTTTGGAAGCTACTTGCGCGGGTTGTGGATCCCGCTTATGGACAACGATTCGGCGCACCACACGCTCATTGCCCTGCGCATGATGGAAACCGGGAATTATCATGAGCTGGTCTTCCGGGATGCGGACTATTTGGACAAGCCTCACTTCTTATTCTGGACCATCGCCTTGTCCTTCAAAATATTCGGCGTATCGGCGTGGGCCTATAAATTTCCGTCGCTCTTGTTTTCTGGCGCCGGCATCTATGCAACCTATCGATTGGGGAAAAGAGTGTTCAACGCGCAAACCGGCCAGCTTGCCGCGGTGATCGTAACATCGTCGTATGCGTTCTTCCTGGCCAACAACGATGTTCGTATGGATGCCATCCTGACCTCGGCCATCATTTTTGCCACATGGCAGCTGATCGAATGGATACACACGAACCGATTGGCAAATATGTTTATGGCGGCCCTCGGGTTTGCGGTGGGCTTTGCCACCAAGGGTGCCATCGGCCTGGTGATGCCGGCCTTGGCTGGTCTGTTATACATGTATCAAATCAATACCTGGAGTGTGTGGAGCAGGATGCGCTGGGCTGGGTTGGTCTTCGCCGTGGCCCTCTTGCTGCTCCCGGTTTTTTACAGCATGTATCTCCAATTCGACATGCATCCGGAAAAGGTGATACGGGACACCACGGGCAATTCGGGCGTGCTCTTTTTATTATTCGGACAAAGCGTGGGACGCTATAGTGGCACGGCCTGGGGCACACTGGCGCAGAACGAGCCTTTGTTCTTTGTTCATACCTTCTTGTGGGCATTTTTGCCCTGGAGCCTCGTGACCTTGCTGGCGCTGACAGAAGCCGTGAAGGATCTTTGGAAAAGCGGTCACGCATTATGGAAGCGAGACGCCGTCAAGCCCGCTTCGTTTTTTCTGGTCGTGACTTCTGCGATCATATTTTTATTGATCTCCGGATCTAAATTCAAGTTGCCGCATTATCTCAATATTTTATTTCCATTTTTTGCCCTCCTGACCGGCTCATTTCTCACCACCCATGCCGTATCGGGAATGAAGCTGATCCGCATGCTTCAATACGTTACCCTTGGGGCCTTGCTAATAGTGACCTGCTTTTTGAATGCCTATGTTTTTCCGGTAGATGGTATAGTGGAGAAAATAAGCATCGTCGTTGTGATGATCGTCATCGCCATGTACGTCTATCAAAGGCGGGAGCAGGTATTGTTCATCACCCTGTTGGTGACATCGTTTTGCTATGCGTTGCTTAATTTTAATTTTTATCCAAGGGCACTCGCCCTGCAAGGCGGCAGCAATCTTGCTAAATATGTGAAGGAGCAGAACATTTCGATTGATGAGGTGTTTTACCTACAGGCCCATGGTCAGTCAAATAGTTTCGATTTTTCGTTGGGCAAGGTCGTTCCGGCCAAACCGATTGAACAATTCGACAGACCTGCCTATATCGTTACGGATGAGAGCGGAAAGAATGCCTTGCAAGATGCGGGCCTGCGATTCACGGCGTTGAAAGAGGTCCGGGATTTCAGGGTGTCGGTGTTGAGTAGAGATTGGATGATACCAAAAAACAGAAGCGCCTTCCGGGATAAATTATACTTGTTTTTTCTGGAACATTAGTTTCATTTATAGCGCCATTCCCTGAGCAGATTATTGAAATCTTTTGGTGAACTGAAAATTTTTTAATCCGGGAAAACCCGGAAATCACCCTGAAATCAAAGACTATCCTAACTCAATGTTAAGTTTGTGTTAACTCAGGTAACATTTAATTAATATGAAATATCTTTGTATAAGCATAAAAAAACCAACCCATGGACAAAACAAAAAAAGCTGAAATAAAGGAATCCGTAAATAAGGCTTTAACGCAGGTTCTGGAGAATCTGAAGATTTCCCAACCTTCCAAAAAAACAACGAAGGCCATTACGAAGGCCTCTAAGGTGCTGAAGAAAGAACTGAAGGACATTCTGAAAAAGAACGACCGGAAGGCTGCCAAGCAAATCAAAGCACCGAAAGTGAAAAAGGAAAAAGGACTGACGAAAGTCATGAAGCACGCCGTGTGAACCTTCTGGAGAGACCATTTTTCAAAACGTCATTAACCTAAACGGCGAAACTTTCCTTAACGGGTGAAGGTTGCACAAGGGCCTTCACCCGGAGAGGAAGTTGACCATCCCCAATCACTACTCGCGTTCTGCTATCTGCTATCGCTATTCTCTAAACACTGACCGGGACGTCCGCTCCTGGCATTAACCGGGCAATTTTAATTTGCCTCCGTAGTTCCTTAAACAATTCACTGAATAATTCCCTAAATTCAATGCAAGACCTTAACCGGCACGTGCAAGCGGATTTGGTATACTGAGATTTCTTGTCGCAGCATAAGGCGCCGGGTGTTATTAACACTCCCGGCCTCGCTATTTACGGTCGGTATTTTTATCGGGTTATAGGTTAACGAGGAACTGAGCGATGACAAATACCACCGGAATGTCGACCTGATCTTCTCGTCAAGTTAACGCTAGCTATGGAAAGGCCCGGCGATCGTGTCGCGACAAAATCCATCGCTCGCGCCCGAGCTAAAACGCGGCTATCAGGAGGACGGAAAAATTAAAGACCCTTAAAATAACCCACGATATGTTTAGAAATTACCTGAAAGTTGCCTGGAGAAACATCCTTCGCGACAAAGTGTATTCCAGCATCAATATCGGTGGCCTGGCAATCGGCATGGTCGTGGCCGGTCTCATCGGCCTTTGGATCCACGATGAATTGACAATGAACCGGCAGCATGCGAACTACGGTCGCCTGGCGCAGGTTATGCAACACTCTTCAGTGAATGGGACGATCGTTACATTCTCCTCCCTGCCCATGCCAACATCGGCCGCTATCCGTGATGCATACGGGGAGGATTTTGAGAGCGTTGCCTCGACCTGGGTTGGCGAGCGAGCGGTGGCGTATAAAGAAAAAGTGCTGCTGCAAACCGGATGCTTTGCCGAAGCTCCCTTTCCGGGCATGATCACGCTCGACATGATCCGTGGCACCACGACCGGTCTTAACGATCCCTCTGCAATTTTCCTCAGCGAATCGCTGGCTACTTCGCTTTTTGGCGCGGCTGATCCGATCGGGCAAACCGTCACGGTCGACTACGGAAATGCACAACAAGTAAAGGGGATCTACAAAGACCTGCCGGCCAACTCGAGCTTCAGTGGGTTGGCTTTTATCGCGCCCATTAAATTGTTGTTTGCGGGTGGGCAAAACATGGACAACTGGTACAGCAGCTCCTTTCATATTTTTGCGCAACTCACGGCAAAAGGCGATTTCAAAAAGTCGTCCGAAAAAATTAAAAATATTCTCTATGAGCATTCGGAAGATGCTACGAAGCCGGTTCTTTTTCTCAACCCGATGAGCCGGTGGCATTTGTATGAATTCAAAAATGGAATAAGCGTCAATGGTCGCATGCAATTTGTGTGGCTCTTCGGTATTATCGGGAGCTTTGTGCTTTTGCTGGCCTGCATAAACTTCATGAACCTGAGCACGGCCCGCTCCGAGAAAAGGGCAAAAGAAGTCGGCATTCGGAAAGCGATCGGCTCTTTAAAGCAACAACTCATCGGTCAGTTCTTATGCGAATCGTTGCTGGTCGTCAGCGTCGGTGCTGTTCTTGCTATGGTTTTGGCTGCGCTTTGTTTGCCGGTCTTCAATGAATTCTCCGGAAAGAAAATGAATATCCCCTGGACACAGCCTGAACTCTGGATGGTGGTGGCAGGATTTATTTTTATCATCGGCCTGTTGGCCGGAAGTTATCCGGCATTTTATCTCTCTTCGTTCCGGCCTATTCGCGCGCTGAAAGGAAGTTTGAAAGCAGGTCGTTTTGCCTCCGTTCCTCGCCAGGTGATGGTCGTGGTGCAATTCACCGTGTCTGTGGTGCTGGTCATCGGGACCCTGGTGGTCTATGACCAGATCCAATTTGCAAAGAACCGGCCGGTGGGCTATAGTCGCGAAGGCTTGGTGACGATCAACCAGATCACCAATGAGATCCGCCAACACTACGAAGCCTTCCACCGGGAATTGCTCGCCACAAACGCTGTCACGGGCGTCGCGATGGCTTCGACCTCTACCACGAGTATCAACTCTTCGGCCGACAACCTGGAGTGGACCGGAAAAGATCCAAACACTCAATCCCTCTTCGGAACGATCTCCATCGATCAGGATTACGGCGACGTGGTAGATTGGAAAGTGATCGCCGGCCGGAATTTCTCGCGTGAACTTTCGTCGGACTCACAAGCTTTCATTTTCAATAAAGCGGCTATTCTGCAGATGGGATTGAAAGAACCTGTGGGCGAAACCATCAAGTGGCATGGAAAAGATTGGCATGTCATCGGCGTGGTGAACGACATGGTGATGACCTCGCCTTTTGGTACGGCCGTGCCCACGGTCTTTATGATCGATAGCCGGGAAAGGCCTTACAATGTGATGAACCTAAAGCTAAATCCCAATGCGACTACCCGTGAGGCGCTGGAAAAAATTGAAGCCGTCTTTAAAAGGTATTCACCGGCAGCGCCCTTCGACTATAGATTTGCAGACCAGGAATATGGGCTGAAGTTTGCGGCCGAAGAGCGGGTTGGAAAACTGGCATCCATCTTTGCTACCCTCGCCATCACTATCAGTTGTCTGGGTTTGTTTGGGCTGGCTTCCTTTATCACCGAGCAACGCACCAAGGAGATCGGCATACGCAAAGTGCTGGGCGCTTCTGTGGCGCAACTCTGGCAAATGCTCTCCCGGGATTTTATGGTGCTCGTCGTCATTTCCTGTTTCATCGCCGTGCCCATCGCCTGGCGGCTGATGGATCAATGGCTTCAGGCCTATGATTACAAGACCGGCATTTCGTGGCAGGTTTTTCTCGTTGCCATGGGTACCGCCGTGGTGGTGACGCTGGTAACCATCAGCTACCAGATTGTGAAGGCCGCTTTGGCCGACCCGGTGAAGAGCCTTCGCTCGGAGTAAGCCTTGTCGATGAATTCATTTTAAACCGCAGAGGCGCAAAGGACGCAAAGACCGCCTTTGCATTCCTTTGCGTCCTTTGCGCCTCTGCGGTTCAAAATGACTTTCCGAGCTGCCAGCATTCATGATGTAAGATTCGTATGAAGATTCCATTTTATAGATGAGTGGAAGGCGAATATATTTGTGTCGTCATAATCCGTTTCAATGAACACTGTTGCAAAAGCTTATTCCTGTGCCCTGCTTCATTCTTTAATTTCTGTGAACATATCCCAAAAAACGAAGATGGGCTGCCCCATCAAGTATACTTCGTTAGGAATTAATCTATAGTTATAATCCAATTCTTTTAATCTTAACCATTACCAAACCAAATCGATGAAAAAAATTTTCAAAATGTTGCTGTGCCTGACCCTATTCGGCCTCCTCTTGACATCTTGCTCGAAAGATTCCGACAACGACACGCCTGTGGCGCCTGCCGGGAAGTTCATTGCCAAAATTGACGGCGCTTCTTTTGAAGCCGACGGTGCGGCACAGATCTACAACGACGTGATCATTGTCGCAGGCCAGGTCGGAACGAAGACTATTTCTGTGACGGTCACTAAAGGCGTTGTGGGCACCTATGATGTTAAAGGAACCGCACTGGGCGTAACACCCGATGCAGAAATAAACTATTCGCCTGATGGGAAAACCGTTTCTTCATCCGTCTTCGCTGCCGGCGAAACTGTTGGAACCGTCACCATCACGGAAATCGACAAAGTGAACAAGACGGTCTCCGGCACGTTCAGCAGCAAAGTGATTCCGGCCTCTACGGGAACGATCGCTGACATTAGCTCCGGGTCGTTCACCAAGATACCGTATACGACAACCCCTGCCAGCACCTTGACGGCCAAGATCGATGGAACCCCTTTCGCGGCGACCATCGTGGCGAGCCAGCGCGGCTTTGGTGAGCTTGTGATCAATGCCCAGTCGCTCAACGGCGCACAGATCATTTCACTTTCCCTTTCGGAAACGATCGCCAAGGGTACGTATGCCATCGGCGAACTCGGATCGGACGCCTACGCCATGTATACGGTCACCCCGAATATTTTTGTATCCAACAGTGGAACGCTAACGATCACGACGCACAACACCACCACCAAGCGCATCGAAGGAACGTTCAGTTTCAAGGCAGATCCCATTAGCGAGGAAGGCGACGGCCATACGTTGACCGAAGGAACTTTTGCGGTTACTTATAACTGACAGATCATACGATAAGAAAAAGGGATGTCATTTTTGGCATCCCTTTTTTTTTGTCCATTTTCATTGCATGGCTTTAGGCCAGCTACTCATTCTTCAAAGAATCGACCGGGTTAACCGACGCCGCTTTGATAGACCGGTATCCCACGGTGAGAAGGGCGATCAACATTCCTCCGGCGCCGGCCAGGACGACCGCGAAAATATCGAAGGGGATGCGATACGCAAAAGATTGCAGCCACTGATCCATGCCATACCATGCCAGGGGGATGGCAATCACAAACGCAATGAGAACCAGTCTCGCCAGGTCCGACAGCAGCAAAATTGTTATCTGACCCAAGGTTGCTCCCAATACCTTTCGAATGCCGATCTCCTTTGTGCGCTGGGCGGCGATATAGGTGATCAGGCCGAACAGACCCAGACAGGCGATCAGGATGGCGATGATCGTGAAGGTTGCAAACACGATGCCCAAGCGTTGTTCGGAGCGGAATAGCGCATTAAAATCTTCATCGATAAAGGAATATTGAAAAGGCTGGCCGTTGGCATATTTCTTCCAGAGCGACTCGGCCAACGCGATCTTTTCCGCAGGATTGCCGGGCGTTACACGCAAGGCCATAGTGCCTTTGATTTCCCCGTCGAGGAACAGGGCCAGCGGTTGTACATCGGACTTCAGGCTCGCAAAGTTGAAGTTCTCGATGATGCCGATGACGTTCCACATTCTAGCCTCACCAAAACTCACGCGCTTCCCCTCATGCGTTTCAAAGCCCAGCAAACGCGCGCAGGCTTCGTTGATGATCACGGCGCTGGAATCTGAAGGGAATTCGCGCGAAAAATAGCGCCCGCTTTTCATGCGGTATCCCATGGTTTGTAGCAGGTCGTGATCGGCGACCGAATAGAAATAGCCCACGAGTTGGTCTGAGTTTTCGGCTTTGATAAAGGCTGTCGATTGAATATACGGTGGCAAGGATTGCGCATAGCTGGCGTTGGCAAATTCGCTATGCTTTAGCAGTTCGTCTTTGAATGCCTTGGCGTTGTTCTCCAAAACAAAGGTCTGCGGTATCCGGATGATGTTCTCCTTGTTAAATCCCAGGTGATGGTTTTGGATGAACCGGACTTGTTTGTAAATAATGACTGTGCCCACGATGAGCACGATCGAGATCGTGAATTGAAAGACGACCAGCGTGCTTCTCAAAAGTGATCGCGACGATCCCTGCGGAGCGCCTCCTTTCAGCACCCGTACGGGATTAAAAGAGGTGAGATAAAAAGCGGGATAGGTCCCCGCCAGTATGCCGACTACCGCGAGAAAGAGAAGGATGGATGGCAACAGGTAGGGCGTGACGAACAGATCGAGCTGGAGATTTTTTCCGCTCAGCGCATTGAACGGCCCCATGGCAACATAGGCGATGACGAAAGCGGCCAACCCCGAAATCAACACATATAAAAATGACTCCAACATGAACTGTGGAACAAGTCCCTGGCGTGTAGCCCCCATGGTTTTTCGCACGCCCACCTCTTTGCTGCGGCTCACGGCGCGGGCCGTCGACAAATTCATAAAGTTAATGCAGGCCATCAGGATCAGGAAGATGTCGGTGGCCGAGAAGATGTAGACATACTGCAGATCGCCGTTGGGCTCGAACTCGCTGTCGATATTCGATTCCAGGTGAATGGACAAAAGCGGCTGGATGAAGAAGCTCACGCGGTCTCCACTCTTTACAAACTGCTCATGCGGAATGTGCAGATCCTTCTCGATCCGGGGAATGATTCTTTTTTGAGCAAACTCCTCCAACTTCTTTTCAACGGTGATCATGTTGGCTTGCGGCACGGTTTTAAAATACGTTTTCGTGCCATAGCAAGCCCAGCAATCGTTCTTGGCATATTCGAGGGATTCCATCGACATCACCATGTCGAATTTCATGTGGGTGGTGGCTGGGACGTCGGCGAAGATGCCTGTGACCTCCGCAGCCGTGCCGGCCCTCCCAACAACCAGTTGCTTGCCCAGGGGCGAGGCGCTGCCCTTTCCTTCATAGCCAAAATATTTTTTTGCTGCCGATGCGGAAAGAACGATTTTATCTGGACCCTTGAGGCATTTGGCAGCGTTGCCCTCCAGGAGAGAATGACCGAAGAACTCAAAAAAATTGGAGTCGGCATAAAACAATTTCTTTTCCATGAATGCCTTGTCCTGGTATTTCACCGGGCTAGGGGCGGGGCTGATCCGGACGGAAGATTCAACTTCCGGAATTTCAGTCCGCATCGCTTCCGCCAGGGGGGAGCCGCTATCCGAATAGAGTATTTCGTCGCCCTTGAACGTTTCATTGATGCCAACCCTGTAGATCCTTGCGGCGTCTTTTATATGACGATCATATCGCAACTCGTCGGAGATGTAAAGGAAGATCAAAAGGCTCGCCGCCAGCCCTACGGAAAGCCCGAGGATGTTGATCAAGGAATAAAGCTTTTGACGGCGCAAAATGCGGAGGGCGGTGATGAAGTAGTTTCTGAGCATAAAGCTGTTGTTTTTTATTGAGCAGAAAACAATCCCTTATGAAGCCGCCCGTAAGGTGAGAAATGGTGCGGCAAAACGGTAGCCTAATATCGGGTCTTTTTTGGAAAAAACTGACTGGATCCCTGGACTTTGTGTGCCCATAGCGATGAAATATTCTACGACGAGGCAGGATGAATTTTCTATCGACTGAATTATCGGCGCAACAAGTGCTCTGCCAATTGAATGAGGCCAAAAGCGATGAAACCGATTCCGGCGTTTTTGAGATACGGTATTTCAAGCGCGGTATTCTCCTTTAGGAACTTTGACCTATAGTGAAAGATCAAAAGGAGAATGCCTAAGATAATCATGGTTGGACCACCCCACAATGCGTTCATTTCTTGTCAGATAATAATCGTGAAAACTTCGTATGGCCACACCGGTTTGTCATTTTCGAATGGACCTTCCTATCGGGCAAATATAGAATTGTTTTGTTCAACATTTGATCCGTTCCCTGAATTCCTGGCTCGACCATCCTAACCTTAGTTCTCCTCGATTATTTTTATTCCCCACGGGTCCAAGGTCATTTGTTCACCCTTCAGGGTAACTTTATTGGACAATAACTCCGTGCCCGCGCCATGAGGATATTGGACCGTTCCTGGAGCCGCCGAGTAATTGAAATAATAGTGTAGTCTCTTGCCCTTTTGATTTACCGCGGATTTTGTGATCAACGGGAAAGCAATCTGTTGATCTTCCTTCCATAGTGTGGCGTCCTTGATGACGCCCTCTAAAATTTTGGAGGTGACCTCATCGCTCGTCCTGCAGCCGATATACGTGGCCACGCCTTTGCCAAAAGTATTTCGGGTGATGGCGGCATACTTTCCCCATACCGGATGATCATAGTAGGCCAGGACCTTTGCCGTCGTGGGGGTTATCAACTCCATCCATGTCTTTATTTCGTTGCCCGTTTTTCCAACTTTGAACGGATCGTCCTTTAGAGAAACGTTCTGCGGGATAGTGAACTGGTTGTATTGAATACCACAGGCCTCTCCGATAATACCCGGCTGAGGGGTTGTTCTCACTTTCACATTTTCATCCGAAAATCCGCTTTTGAAAGTGTAGACGATGTGCCCGCCATTTTTCACAAACTGATTTAATCGCTGCAGCAAAGCATCCGGCGCGGCATACAAGACGGGCACCACCAGCACTTTATATTTCTCAAACGTCGTACTGGAAGGATCCACGAAATCGACACCCACATTCATTTTATACAAGGCATCGTAAAACGGTCTGAGCACGTCGTTATAATTTTCACGCACGCCATAGCCAAAACCGAAACGCTGAAAAGCAGTTTGGGCTTCATTGCTGAACAAGATCGCTACCTCGTTTGTCTTCTTCAGCCCCACCAACGAAGGACTCAGTTTTTCAAAATCTCTCCCAATGGTCTTCGCTTCCTCATAGGTGGGATTCGGTTCGAAGTCGTGGCTCAGTAAACCTTTCCAATACGTTTCCACCGAGTTGTGAATGGAGTGCCAATGCCAATAGGCTACCATGTTCGCGCCGGAAGCGGTGTGACTGAAAGCCTGCAAGCGAAGTTGGCCTGGATAAGGAACCCATTGCGGAAAACCTTGTGCCTCGGTTTCAACCACCAGGTAGTTTTGCCCCGATTTCATGGACCGGGCAACATCACCTCCCAACGATATCTCGATGCCCGTCAGTTGATCTTGCGTGGGGTGATAGATGTCTATCCCGGCGATGTCCATAGCCTTCGCGGCAGCAAAATGATCGACATCGGGTTGGATCCCATAAGAATATCCGCGCCACTCCAGGTCAAAATTCTGCGTCACAAATTGTCCGGGTTTCTTATATGAATTGACCATCGCCACCTGCCAGGCGAGATAGTCGGTGACGAGCTTGCGCTGAAACTTGGCGTACTCCGAAGCCAGGCTGGCATTGACAGTGCCAACCATCGAAGGGAAATCTTCCCAGCGGTTGATGCGGTTGCTCCAATAGTCGAGTCCGAAGGCTTTATTGATGGCCTCCAGCGACGTGAACTTGGTTTTCATGTACTGCACGAAAAGTTGCTGCACGTTGTCACCCGAAGTATTGTAGTGCTTCGTCTCATTGTCTACCTGGTATCCGATGATCGCGGGATGGTCCTTCACGTGTTCCATGATCTTGCGGATGACCCGTTCGGCGTGAAAACGGAAATCGGTGTTGGCGATGTCCATGTTCTGACGCATCCCGTATCTATTCTGGCCCGCAGGCGTAGTGGCCAGAATGGCGGGATACTTTTTTACCAGCCAGGTAGGAACGGCATAGGTGGGCGTGCCCACAATCACCTTGATCCGGCCCTTGTGCATGGCATCGAGGACGCGGTCGATGTGCGTAAAATCAAATACGCCATCCTGGGGTTCCACCGTACTCCAGGTCGATTCTGCAATGCGCACCACATTGATCCCGGTCTCCTTCATCATTTTCACATCTTTTTCGAGGCGATCATACGGCATGTATTCGTCATAGTAGGCCACGCCATAAAGAAGCTTGTTCATTTTAAGCTCTTGCGCTTCCGAAAAGGACACCCCCGCGAGGAGCAGGATAAAGCAGGCAGAAATTATCTTCATGACATTAAGTGTAATTTATACATTTGTAAATATAGCAAATTTAAAAATCAAAGTGTAATTATTACGCAATGATTGGATTTTTTTCAGAATAGCGCCCGAACGTGCCGTGGGTACGCTCAACAGAAAGTTGCGCATACGTTCGGTACGGGCAGGCGGGGCCAGGACGGTTCCGGAAAGGGGACACCTAATTTGCACTGCGAATTATGACTTCCACTGACCATCTTTGTATATGAAAAATAAATGTCTCCTTAGGATTTTGTTGGTGCTGACAACCACCTTATGCCATTTAAAAGTTGTAACCGCTCAGGATGTTTTTCAGGAAGAGCGGAACGGATGGTTGCAGCAGGCGGAGAAGAGTCAGCCGAAGTTGGTCGAAAGCACAAAGGAACCCGTGTCCCTGGTTTCCATCGAGAAGGACGAAAAAGCTTTCCAACATTGGAAGGCCATGAAATCTCTTCCCGTGGATTCCCTCTACAGCCGTTCGTTTAAAAAGCAATCCGGAGTGGTCGCGGATTTTGGCGAGCACCTCACGGGCTTCTTCACCTTTTCGGTGGAAGCATTTGGGAGAGCGGCCGATGCACCGTTGCGTCTGAAATTTACATTTGGCGAAGTGCCTTCGGAATTGGCCACGCCTTTTGATCCTTACCCGGGAGGGCTAAGCCGCGCATGGCTGCAAGATGAGATCGTAACCATTTCGGATGTGCCGGCCGTCATCACCATCCCGCGGCGTGTTGCTTTTCGCTATGTGAAGATCGAACTGCTGGGTAGCTCTGTTTATTCCGATTTCAGGATCAGCCAGATCGCGTTCAAAGCAACAACTTCCGTCAACACCACGCCGTCGCCATTAGCACCGTCAACAGACAAGATGGTGGCGGACATTGACAGGATCAGCCTGGTCACACTAAAGGAATGCATGCAAACGGTATATGAAGACGGCCCCAAACGGGACCGAAGGTTGTGGATCGGCGATCTGTACCTGGAGTCGCTGGCCAATATGTACTCGTTCAAAAATTATGATCTCACAAAACATTGCCTGTACCTGCTTGCCGGGCTGAGCTATGAAAATGGCGTGGCCCCTTCCAACGTGTTCGAACGGCCTAGTCCCCACCCGCAGATCAACCCGCTATTCGACTATGCGCTGATCTACAATGTTGCCGTCAAAGAATATTTGCAGGCAACAGGCGATCGCCAGACGGCAGCCGATTTGTGGCCGATCGTGAAAAAGCAATTGGAGGTCCCCAAAAAATATCTGGGCAAAGACGGCATGCTGGACTATGAGCGCGCCAATAAAGAATGGTGGTTGTTTTTCGATTGGCGCGCGGGGCTCGACAAACAAGCTGCACTACAAGGCGTGGTGATATGGGCCTACAAAAACACCTATGAGCTGGCCAAGATGCTGGGCAAGGAGAAGGAAGTGGCGGAGTTGCCCGATCTCATAAAAAAAATGACGGCGGCAACACACAAGAATCTTTACGATAAAGCGCAAGGCGTCTTTGTGAGTGGAAAAGACCGGCAGGTGTCGTATGCGTCGCAGGCATGGATGGTGCTGAGCGGTGTGGCTACGAAAGCCGAGGGAGCCAAAGCGTTGCACAAATTACCCGGTATGCAAAACGTTGTTTATCCCGGTGCACCCTATTTATATCATTACGTGATCGAAGCGATGATCCAATGTGATATGAAAAAAGAAGCTAAGGATTTGGTCGTCGATTATTGGGGGGGCATGGTGACCAAAGGCGCGGACACCTTCTGGGAAGTCTATGATCCGAAAGATGATTTTCTATCACCGTATAAGTTTTTTCCTGTCAATAGCTACTGCCACGCGTGGAGTTGCACACCGACTTATTTTATCCGGAAGTATCCGGAGATTTTTCAGCATTAGCACAGCGGCAACATAAGCGTAATGTAAGTTTGCCTGACCGGGCGCTTATACTTCAGAATACAATTTCAGCGTTCTCGAAAGATTTTTTCAGCAGCTCCCGGTCTTTAGGAGCGATAGGATTTCCCTGCAAGTATATTTTTTGCAACTTCTTGAGGCCATAAAGTGCCTCGGGAATGTGCGTGATGTTGTTGCTGTGGAGCACGAGGACCTTTAAGTTTTTCAGCGCCGCGATGCTTGCCGGAAGGGATGTTATTTTATTATTGCCCAAATCCAAGGTCTCTAATTTTTCCAGCTGCGTAATTTCCTCGGGAAATGTTTTTAATTGATTAGAACCCAGTCCGAGAATCTTCAGCTTTTTGAGATTCCCGAAAGTACTTGGCAGTACTTCAATATTGTTTTCAAATAGATAGAGCTCTTCAAGTCTGGTGAGCAAATGAATGTCGGAGGGCAGGATGTTTAGTTGATTTTTTTCGAGATCCAGGTAATCTAATTTTTTTAGTTTCAGGATTTCCGGAGGAAACGACTTTAGTCCTTTATCGACCAGGGACAGATGTGTGCCATTCCAATCGATGGCTTCCTTTAGGCTGGAAAATCCTTGGTTTACATGTTGGTGCCCAGCCGTTGTGGTGGAATTTTTATTGACGTGCTGAGAGGATGCGCCAAGTGCAAGCCGCTCTCTTTCAATACCGATGGCGGCCACTTGAATTTCAGACAACAAGCAGGCACCAGTGCTTGGAAAAGAAATGTCCGACTTAAACGGTTTGCCAATGCCAAAGGAAACCGGTAAAATAAAGTCGAAGGCCCTGGTCTTTTCCCACAAGGACCTTCCAAGATTGGCGGGAAGTGTTGACAGGACTAGTTTTACTTCTTCCCCGCAATTCATCCCGATATCTTTCAAGAGCATGACGGAAATTACATTACCGGAGTCGTCGATGCGAAATTGAACGTAGACAACACCTTCAACACCCAGCCGCCTGGCGTCTGGAGGAAAATGGATGTTTCGCGAAACGTAGGTGTTGAATTCTGCGACGCTTATCGATTTCGTAGGCGGAGTTGGCGGGGTACCAATGGGTAACATAAAATGCTGAGCAACATTTGATCCTTGCTGGGTTGCCGGAGCCCAGGCCGGCATGTTTTGAAAAATGCGCCTTACGAGGACCAGGTGCGTCGAATCTGAAACGGCGGTGTTTGAAGCTTTACCGTATTCGTCTATCGTGAAGGTTATGGTGAAATCCGGAGGAGGTAGTGTGGGAATTTCTTTGACCAAGGCATTCCCCATGAAAGTAGAGAAGGCATCCGGTCCTCCTGGAAAGGTGGCATTGGATTCGGCAATGCCAAGCTCGGCAGGAGCGGACTGTTCCTGTAGTGGACGCAAACCTGTCGAATCTTTAGGATAAAGGTGAAGGTCGAGTGGATGCAGGGGAGTAAAGGCTTTCTTTAAAAAGAATCTGAAATTATCAGCCTCCGGGATAGTCACATCGGCCGTTTTGAATCCAATATGCGAAACGACCAGCGTTTTGTGTTTCGAGCGGTCGATCTTGATTTGAAAGTAACCCAAATGATTGCTGATCGTTCCGTCGATCGTGCCCAGCAGAATAATGGTTGCGCCTTTTACAGGCTTTTGCGTTTCGACGTCAAGAAGTCGCCCGGTAACAGTACGCTCCTGCGAAAAAGTTACGTTGCTCAACAGCAAGACGACCACGGAGGTTGTAAAAACTAGTCTCAAGGAATGAGGAATTAACCGTTATTTCGATACATCGATTTGCTATCAAAATAAGGCGCATAATTCGAAAGTCCAAATGGAGCTTGTGGCATTTTTGTGATGCAGGGCGCGATCCTTCCGCTAAAAAATAATTCAACACCCTTGCCGATGTGAAATTTAATGGTAAGTTTGTACTTACGGTAAGTGAACAATTACCATTAAAAATAGAGTAGTTTTTTCGTCAGACCCCCAAAACGAAGTGAAAAAACAAGCTACAAGCAGCTACGACAAAGCATTCAATGCGCTCGGTGATCCGACCCGCAGGGCCATTTTCGAAAAACTCCGCGTGCGCCCGCTGGCCGTCGTGGAGATCGCTGACGGGTTGCCTGTCAGCCGGCCGGCGGTGTCGCAGCATCTGAAGGTCCTGAAGGATGCCCGGCTGATACGTGTTCACCGGGAGGGAACCCGGAATCTTTGCCAAATCGACACCCGGGGTGTGCTGGCGATGCGTAATTATTTAGATAATTTCTGGGATATAGCACTCGCGGCATTCAAACAGGCTGCGGAAAAACACAAGAAGCATGAATAATACAAAGATCGAATCCATTCGAAAGGACCTCCTGGTGGAGGTTTCGCAGGAGACAGCATTTAAGGTTTTTACAGAGAAAATGGATCTGTGGTGGCCACGTACTCATCACATCGGCAAGTCGCCCATGACAGAACTCGTGCTGGAGTCCAAACCAAAGGGTCGCTGGTATTCCCGTCACGAAGATGGCAGCGAGCAGGACGTTGGTTATGTGCTGACGTGGGATCCCCATGAACTTTTGGTCCTTGCCTGGCAGATCAATGGAAATTTTCAGTTTGATCCCGATCTCATTACTGAAGTGGAGGTGCTATTTATTGCTGAGGCACCGGAAATGACCCGGATAAAATTTGAACATAAAAACTTAGAACGTCTCGGCGGCGGGAAAGCGGTGGGAAGCATGGATGAAGGCTGGGGAAAAATTCTGGACCTGTATAAAAATCAAACCAAATAGATATCCCCTATGGCAAACGGATTAAAACCAAAACACCTCATTCGCATAGCTGCTGCATTGATGGCGTTTCATACCCTCGGCCACACTATGGGAGCACTCGGCTGGAAAGAAGCTCCCAACGAGAACGTCAAGGTCGTCATCCACGGCATGCTGACAACGCATTTTGATTTTATGGGAAGATCGGCCACGCTGGGACAATTCTATGAAGGCTACGGGCTCACCATGATCCTGGTATTGGCCCTGATCAGTTTGCAATTATGGACCCTGTCGGATGACACGAGCAATCTGAAAGCCACCAAAATGTTGACGTTCATGGCGGTGTTTCTGATCCTGATGGCAAGTCTCGAATACATTTACTTTTTCCCGTTTGCCGCTGCGATCTCATTCCTGGCCGGAGTATGCGTGATCATTTCTCTTGTAGGCAAGAAAAGGTCGGGCTCAGTACCAAGTCGCGTCCATTAAAATACTCGGTTGACTGCCATGGGACCGCGCAGTATGCTAAAACAGAATTGTCGTGGCCGTTTCCTTCAAATGACGGGCAAATGACGGGTGGAAATTGTGTGTGCTGGTCCGCTTCTACCCGTTAAATCCGTAAAATTGTGCCTTTAAGAAACTATGATGCAACAACCGGAATTGGGAAGACGACTTATCGCTTTGCGCAAGGAAAGAAATCTTACCCAAGAAGAATTGGTGGAAAAAAGCCATGTGAGTGTACGCACGATTCAGCGCATTGAGTCCGGTGAGGTGTTGCCCCGCATGTCGACCGTGAAAATTTTGCTGGAAGCGCTGGGAGAGCGTTACGAGTCATTTTCAGCGGGGCCACCCCAAGTCATCGAAACGAAGAAGAGCATTTTGCCACACGCCAACCGAAACACCGTGTTGGTAGCCGCATTGGCCGGGACGATTTACCTGGTGTCTCAAACGATGCTGGGGGCGATGGACATTGCCTGGATCACAGGCGATCATGACTGGGGGGGTGCGATGAACGCTATCTACACAGGCCTCACGGTCGTGATGGTGGTTTCGTATGTATTATTTGCCCGGGGATTTATTGTGTTGAGTACGGTATTCGAGAACACCTTATTGAAGGCGGTAGTCTATATGCTGATGATTGCCACGGGCGGCATGGGCATTTTAGATATAACGTCATTGTCCGTGGAGGATGTTGAGAGTTTATGGATTCCTTACGCTATGGCCGCGGTGCTCTTTGGTGCTTTGAGCATTGTATTTGGAGTAGCCCTCATTCGCTTGCAAGACGGCATGGGCGAACTCTCGCGAATAGCCGGAATGTTGGAAATTGTGATGGGCTGTATGTTGGTCACCGTGGTGCTATTTTTTATCACCTATGTGATCATGATACCTGCCGTGGTGGTGGAGATATTGGTGCTCTATCGGGGGTATGAATACCTCTCACGGTCTGAGCCCAGAGACGGGTAATGGGAGTTGATAAATGGAATGGGCTGGACAATTGGAGCAGGGTGATCGCGATTGTCGTTATAACAATTGCTTTCAGCGTTTATAAATATTTCTTTGCTTTTAAAAGCCTTACCCAAACCTGGTAACCGGCTGGGTTAAGATGGAGTCCATCCGCCTCGGCATACTTCACATCGAGCTTACCATGCTTGTCTTTAAGTTCTTTGCTCAGATCGATGTAGGTAAAGCCCATCGCTGTGGCCCGCTGTTTTACTTGCTCGTTGACCAGAATGGCCACATCGTTTTTGTTGAAAGCATCGGGGTATTCCTTCTTCACATTGTCGTTGGTGGGCAGGATGCTGTGCACATAAATTTGCGTGCCCGGCGATTGGCTTTTTACCCGCTCAACCAGGGTCATGATGTTTTTTACAATGATGTCGACCGGGATGTTCTGAGCGATATCGTTGATGCCGATCTTGATAAAAAGTTTGCGGGGCTCACGGATGACTACATCGTTCAAGCGATCTAAAACGCCAAAGGTATTGTCGGCTGCAATGCCTCTATTGATTACCGTGGAATCGTTCAGAAGTTTCTTCCAGTCGCCAAACTCGGTGATACTATTCCCCAGTAAAATAATTCTGCCCTTTTTTACCGGCTCGCTTTTGAAAAGGGCTACCCGTTTTGCGTAGTAGTCCTTTGCATACCGGATCGTGTCATACCTGGCGGTTTGTCCGTTCGCAAGGGTGGAGGTCAGCCAAATAAAAAGTACCAATAGAAGCTTTTTCATTTTAGTAGTTTAAGTCAATATCGTCATCGCTTTCGTTCCCGGACACAAAGCTATGCCCGGCGCATGAAATGGAATGTGCAGAAATGCTCAAAAAAGCAGCTGCGGACTGGCATTTTGCGTTAACCGTTTGGTATATTAACCGGCCATATGTATTTCACTTCTTTACCGGATCACACGGCGCCTGGGTTTGATGAACAGTTGCATTTTAGCAAATTCAAAAAACACAATATCATCTTTAATGCGCAGAGTAGCCAGGGCCATTGCGATCATCATGTGGGTTGTCTTTCTTTTAAGACTGTGCTGCGCGGAGAAGAGTGGTATGGCGTTGACCATCGCCGGCTGGCGATCGGCCCGGGACGGTTCCTGATTTTAAACGATGATCAAACCTATTCCTGTCACATCCATAAAGGCGAGACGACACGAACACTCTCGATCTTCTTTAAGAAAGAATTTGCATCCGCTGTGCTTCATGACGCCCGGCACCAAGAAGAAAACCTGCTGGATGATCCTTTTTTCAACCCTGGGGAGATACTTGAATTTTCTCAAACGCTCCATAGCCTTGAGTCGCCATTGAGGTTACAATTGTCGGACTTGATTTCAGCATTGGAAACATTGGATTGCGATGCTGAGCGCGTAGACGAGCACCTGGTTTTTGTTTTGCATCATTTGATCCGATCGCATCAGTCCGGATCGATCCATTCAAAAAAGGTAAGCGCGGTAAAGCCGGCCACAAGAACGGAATTGTACAGGCGGCTCTGTGTGGCCAGGGATGTTTTACATTCGTCTTATATGGATAAATTGGATTTAAACAGGATCGGTGAGGAGTCCTGTTTGTCTGTTCCTCAATTGATTCGTCAATTCAAGGCGGTTTTCAATACAACACCCCATCGATATCTTGCGGAAGTCCGGGTTAGACGCGCGGCTGAATTACTGGAATTTACCGACAAGCCTGTCCATGAAGTAACATGGGATTGCGGATTTGAAAACGTCAGCGCTTTTTGTCGCGCCTTTAAACTGGCGTATGGGGTTCAGCCGCTTCGTCTTCGAAAAAACGCGCATTAATTTTCGGGAAAGTCTGAAGACTTTGATCATCGTAGGCACAAGTCGGAGACTTGCGCCAGGCCTGGTATTGAGATTATTATAAAGAATACATACCTTCGGTAACAAATCAGATCGGGTTATTTTTTAACATAGCCTTAATCGATAATCATTTTCACTCACAACCGGCTGCTCTATTTTTGAGGTATAATCCCCAAACGTGCATGATTTCCGCAACAGGATACACTGATCTTAGCGACGAAAAACTTTTGGCCCTGTTAAAAGATGGCTACGAGGAAGCGTTTGATCACCTGTATTTCCGTTACCGGAACAAACTTCTTTCTGTGGCCTACAACCGGTTGAAGTCAAAGGAAATAGCGGAAGAGATTGTGCAGGATGTTTTTGCGGACATCTGGCAAAAACGTCAGACCCTCCAGATCAGGAATAATCTCTCGTCCTACCTCTGCACGGCGATCAAATATGCGGTGCTGGATTACATCCGTTCACAAAGTACCAAAGACTCCTATGTCGCGGAGATGATGAAAGTCTCGGAAAGTGCATCTTCGTCCGTGGAGCATGCCGTGGAATTCAATGAGTTGGATTTCCACCTCAACAAAAGCATCGATGCGTTGCCGGAGAAGTGCAGGGAAGTGTTCACGTTAAGCCGCTATGAGAATTATTCTGTGCGCGAGATCGCAGAAAAGCTCGATATCTCGCCCGAAACAGCCAAGTACCACATCGCGCACGCCTTAAAGACGCTTCGGCTGAGCCTGAAACACATCTATAACTTTTTTTTGTAGCACACCTACCCATCCGCCGTTCCCATCCGACATACCGGTGAACCCTAATAGCACCGGAAATGAAAAAAAAGGAGAAGAGACTGCAGGATTCTTTAGCGGGTAAAAAACTGGAGGACGGAAAAGAGATCCTGGAATTCGAGGACGACGCCTTGCGAAAAATCGCGGAAAAGCTCAAAATTTCACCCGAAACGGCCAGACACCACATTGCAAATGCCCTGCAGGCGGCCGATAAGACTAAAACAGTTCTGTAAATATTTTTCGCAGGGCACCTACCCGTTCGCGCTTCTGATCCGACATACTCCTATACACGAAATACCGTTTGGCCATGGCAAACAAGAAAAAGGGACTTCTGGATTTTTTATCTGGTAAAAAATCGGAGGAAGGAAAAAAGATCTTCGAGACCTGGTATAATTCAATGCCCGAAACGGATCATCCCGAACTCGAAGCCTCGGAAGAGACGCTGAAACAAGAGTTGGCGAAGATCAAAGGCAGAAATATCGTTCCCCTGAAGCAGGATGAACGAAGCGCTTTCATGCTATACGGGAAGGCCGCTGCGATTGCTTTACTGATAGTCTCTGCAAGCATTCTGCTATATGTCAATCGCGATGTCTTTGCAAAGGAAGAAATCACCTATACCGAGCACTATGTTCCGAAGGGAAAACTCCTGCAGCTTACGTTGCCGGACGGTTCACAGGTATGGCTGAACTCCGACACAAAATTTCGCTATCCTGAAAAATTCGGCTCCGGCGTTCGCGAAGTTTACCTGGAAGGCGAGGCATTTTTCGACGTAAGCAAAGACGCGTCAAAGCCGTTCCGGATCCTTTCGGGAGGGAAATTAACCACCACCGTTCTTGGCACCAGCTTTAATGTGAAGGCATACGGTAACGATGATCTCAATGAGGTGGCGGTCATCACCGGAAAAGTGTCGGTGGTTCATACCACTTCCGACAACCGTTCGTCCGAAGTGCTGTTGCAGCCCGGGCAGAAGGCCGTGCTGATAAAAGCGCAGGATTTGCTGAGCAAAGAAGAATTCAGCGATGTGGATCACTACACCGCCTGGAGAGAGGGCAAACTTATTTTCGAGGATGCCCCAGTAGACGAAGTCATTTCATCCCTCGGCCGGTATTACAACATCGAGATTAATTTAAGCTCCGAAACGCTCAAAGGGTGCCGGGTGACCGCGACGTTTGATCCGATGCCGCTGGAGAAAGTCATGTATTTACTCTGCTTCACTCTGAACGCCGAATACACCCATACCGGAAAAAAATATTCGATCACTGGCGCAGGCTGCAACCCAAGTCACCCCTAAATCCCCTAGCATATGAAACCCTTCAGCAACAAAATAGACTATGGATGATGCCCTGCTGCGGACATCACGGATGTCCTGTAAAAAGAAATAGCGGAGGAACCCTTGCAAAGCCCATTCCGCTACTTCAAAACATTATCCTGATGAACAGAATAACTTCATAAAAATATGAAAATAGAATCTCTACGACATGACCATTGGTTAAAAATAATGAAACTGACCACCCTAGCCTTACTCCTGACAACCACCGTTTTATCGGTGGTTCGGGCCGGCGATGCCTCCGGTCAGAGTGTGCTCGATCAACGGGTTTCGTTGCGGGCAAAAGACCAGCCTTTACGGGACGTCTTTAAGACGTTGCAGCAACTGGCGGATGTGAATTTCATGTACAAAAATTCGGATGTAAATGCCAATAAGAAGATCACCTTTTCCGCCGACAACAAGGAGCTGAAAGAGGTGCTGACAAAACTCTTGAAGCCGATCGGGTTGGAGTTTACGGCCGTTGGAAAGAATATCGTGGTAAAGCCGACCCCAAAAACCGAGCCGGCGTCGTCCGCTGCTAAGATCAGGGTGACCGGATTGGTTTCCACTGCCGACACGGGAGAGACGTTGCCCGGGGTGAACGTATTGCTGAAAGGAACAGAAAGAGGAACCACCACGGATGCCGATGGAACCTATACCATCGACGTGGACGATGAAGCGTCGATCTTGGTCTTTTCTTTTATCGGCTTTAAGGCGACCGAAGTGATTGTGGGAGCCCAGACCAAAATTGATGTAAAGCTGGAGCTTGATGCGGTTCAGCTGCAGGATGTGGTGGTGGTGGGGTATGGAACCGCCAAGAAATCAGAAGTGCTCGGCGCGGTGGGTTCACCCAGCTTGAAAGAAGCATCCAGCCGGAATTACAATACGGCGGCTGAATTACTTCAGGGTACAGTGCCCGGTGTTACGGTGATGAATAATGGCGGTGATCCTACCGGTTCACCGGACATTAGGATCCGGGGCGTAGGCTCTCTCAATGCAGAGGCGCCGTTAATAATTTTAGATGGGGTGATCTATTGGGGCGCTTTGAGCACGATCAGTCCCAATGACATTGAATCCATTTCGGTATTGAAGGATGCCGCTTCAGCGGCGATCTATGGTGCCCGGGCTTCGGGCGGTGTGATCCTGATCACCACGAAATCGGGAAAGGCCGACAAGGTTAACGTGGAGGTGAACTATCAGTTGGGCGTTCAGCAGGTTGCCAAGAAACTTACGCCGCTGAATGCAGCAGACCGCGCGGATGCGGCCAACCTGGCCACCGACAACGCGGGGTTGCCGCGTATTCCGGCGTTTGATGCGGTACTTAATCCGGATTCACGGATCACCAAAACCAACTGGATGGACGAGATCTTTCAAACCGGCGTGATCGAAAGCCTGGATGCTTCCGTGAGCGGAGGAAACAAGGTCTCCAATTATTTCATTTCGGGCGGATACCGGAAGAACGAAGGGATCCTGCTCAATACACAGGCAAAACGCTACACGGCCAGGATCAATTCTTCGCATGAAATATTCAAGGGCGTACGCCTCGGCGAAAATATGTCCTATATGTTTTGGGATGGCCAGACGGGAAACACGTCCAGTGCCTACACCGGTGCGATCATGACAGCACTTTACTATCCTGCCAATGCTACGGTTTATCGTGAAGATGGTTCCGGCAAGTTTGGTGGTGTTCCCGATGCCTATTCAAATGCCTACGGTGACCTGATCAATCCGGTTGCTTATTTGAAGCGCCTGGATAACCATACGCCTACCTCAACGCTGGTGATCAATCCGTACCTGGAAGTGGAGGTGATCAAAGGTCTTAAGTTCAGAAGTAACTGGGGCCTTACCCAGATCAGGAAAAATAATAAACAGTTCAACGTGAAGGTGTTGGAGACAGGCAAGATCTTCGACTTCAACGAGCTCTATCAAACGAGCGACAATCAAAATGTTTTCCTGACGGAGCAAACCTTGGCCTACGAAAAAGCCATCGGAGAAGACCATCATCTTTCCGCATTAGCAGGTTTTACGTATGAGCAAAAGAAGAGTGAATGGTCCACTGTAAAGGGCACCGGTTTCGACAACGAAGATCCTGCTTATCGCTATATGTCGAATGCCACGACGCTCCAGACGATTGGCTCAGGCGGGCCGGAAGAAAAAGTGATGTCGTACCTGGGCCGGGCAAATTATAACTACAAAGGCAAGTATTTATTGACCGCGGTGGTTCGCAGAGACGGAACGTCGAGACTGATCTCTAATCTTCGCTGGAAGACTTACCCTTCCGTTTCGGTGGGCTGGAATATCGCTGAAGAATCATTCATGCAAAATGTGCAGGTCGTTGCGGATCTGAAATTACGGGCCAGCTGGGGAAAGATCGGGAACCTGGGTGGTTTGCCGCTGTATCCTTTCGCCGTTGGGCTGGCGCGCACGCGTGCGTGGATCGGTGGCGACCCCATCATCAACTATGGTTATGCCGAATCGGGTTTGTCAAACCAGAACCTGGTGTGGGAAACTTCCGAGCAAAAAAATATTGGTCTTGATTTCGGTTTGCTCCACGGAAAACTTAGCGGATCGTTGGATGTATTCCGGAAAACAAACTATGACATGCTTTTCCAAAAAAGCCTTCCCGGCACGGCCGGATCACCGGACGGTCAGTGGATCAATGGCGGGGATGTCGTAAACAAAGGCTTTGAGCTGGGTCTTACCTATCGGAAAAATGATGGGCCGGTTAAATTTGATATCACAGCCAATTTCTCGCGCGTTAAAAACGAGATCCGTTCGATCACGGAAGACAATAAGTTTCAGAACGCAGGTCCTGCTGTGAGAACGATGCCCCAGGCGAACATCAATATTGTCGGCAGTCCATGGAATGCGTTTTATGGATATAAAACCGCCGGACTGTTTAAGTCTGATGATGAAGCTTCCAGCTATGTGAATGCGAGCGGTGCGAAGTATCAACCCGCCGCAAAAGCCGGGGACTTTAAATTTGTGGATACGGATGGCGACGGCGACATCGACAACGATGATCGCGCGATTCTGGGAAGTCCTTTTCCCGATTTTACGTATAGCCTGAACGGAAACATCTCTTTTAAAGGATTTGATCTGAATGTGTTCTTTCAGGGGGTACACGGCAACAGCATTTTCAATTCAGCACGGTCACTTGGCCTGAACGCCGGCTACGGTTATAACTTGCTGGAGGAATCGAAGAATGCCTGGAGCCCCACCAACCCGGATGCTACGATTCCGAGACTTTCGATGTCGGATCCAAACAACAACTGGACGAGAGTCTCCGATTTCTTTATCGAAGACGGTTCTTTCCTGCGCCTGAAGAACGTTACGCTGGGCTATACGCTTCCCACGAGGATCTTCAACAAAGTCCAGATGAGAATCTATGTTACAGCACAAAACCTGTTCACCATCACCAACTACTCAGGAATGGATCCCGAAGTGGGTATTACCAACTCGGGTGTGGATGTGGGAATGTATCCACTGGCAAGAGTTTATATGTCTGGTCTTACGCTTAAATTCTAATCACCTATGAAAAAAATATTTTGTGTAGCGGCCATAGCAGCATTGTTGATGGCCACCGGTTGCGATCTGGATGTAGTGCCGCAGGGTACTCCGACGACAGGAACTTTCTGGCGGACCGAGGCGGACGCCATCGCCGGTATTAATTCGGCTTACGCTGAATTTTCGAACGACGACATGTATGGCCGCGGATTTTTCTGGCTCAGCAACGCCAGCAATGACATCGGCACCAAGCCACGCGCTTTCTCAGAGAACGTGAAGGCCTTTAAGATCACCGGAAACGAAAGCGAAGTAAAGAGCATCTGGAGACTTCACTACCTGACCATGAAACGATGCAACGACGTGATCCGCAATGTGCCAAACATCCAGATGAATGAATCGCTCCGGAACAGGATCCTGGGAGAAGCACACTTCCTCCATGCCGTCATGCACCTCGAGTTGGCGTACCACTATGGCGATGACCGGAAGGGTATTCCCATCATTGACCGGGTAGATTTTGAAAATGCGTATGTTCCCCGCCCTTCAAGTGTTAAGGTCAACTACGATTACATCATTGAAGACCTCAAAGCCGCAGCCGACCTGCTGCCCTATTTTGAAGAGTACGGACAATCCGATAAAGGCCGGCCTCATAAAACGGCCGCCTGGGCCTACATTGCCCGAACAGCGCTCTATGCAAAAGACTGGGCAACGGCCGAACTGTATGCCGACAAAGTGATCAGCAGCGGAAAGCATGCGCTGGTAGCAAACTTTGCAGACGTCTTCAAGATCGCGAACAACTTTTCTCCGGAATACATCTGGTCCGTTACATCCAGTGCGAAAGACACCGGCTTAGGCTCGATCTTTCCCGGCGTTCTCCTGGAAGACAAAGGCTGGGGTCAATACAACGGCTGGGGCGTTTTTTATCCTACGGAAGACCTCTACGAAGAGTTTGAGCCTGATGATGAAAGAAGAGAGGCGACGATCCTTAAGACGGGCGACGTGTTCAAGTATTTTGGAGCGGATGCTACGTTTAACCAGGGAGCTTATGTGGTAAGTTCCAGTAACCGTACCGGTCTTCAGTTTAGAAAATTCATGGAGCCTTACGGTTATCCGAAGGTAGGCGGTTCCGTTGACATCAACTATGTCAACACCAACGCCGACAAACCGACAACGGCCCTGAATGTACCCCTGTTGCGCTATGCCGACGTGCTGCTCATGATGGCGGAAGCAAAACTGATGCAGGGCAAAAATGCAGACAATGAGATCAACCAGGTGAGGGGACGCGCAGGGTTAGACGACCTCGCCGGCGCTACCATGACGGATCTCAAGCATGAAAGACGCTGCGAACTGGCAGGGGAGTGGACAGACCACCACTTTGACCTCGTGCGTTGGGGCGATGCGGAAGCGACCTATGCAAAACCGCTTTACCATGCCTATGCGCTGGATAACGGACAGCCAAAGCAAATTTACGCAGGCCGGGCATTCAATCCCGCCGTGCACCACGTGTGGCCAATCCCTCCGGATGAAATCGCCGTGAGCAAAGGAACACTCACACAAAACGAAGGATGGTAAATCCCCTTTGAAAAAATAAAAAGCCGGTATGCCCCGAAAGAGGATACCGGCTTTTTTCATTTCTGGCAATGCTCGTTTCGCGGCAGAACCCGGCCTTATTTTTATTTCTTCAAATAATTCGTCTCCATTGACTAAATTTCATTTGGAATCCGGGTTTTATGATTGACACTGGTACAAAGGAATTTGATGTGATCATTTGTGGGGCAGGTCCTGCGGGGAGCACGTGTGCCCTGGCGCTGGCCGATTCAGGTTTAAGGGTTGCCGTTCTGGAGAAAAGTAGTTTTCCGCGCGACAAGACCTGTGGCGATGCGGTGGCGGCCTATGTGCCCAAAGTGCTGGCGACCATCGACAGCGCGTTGACCAAAGGCCTGGAAGATTTCAAAGAGAAGGTCACGGTGAATACCTGCCGCCTGGTAGCCCCCAATCAAAAGGCTTTCGATCTCCGTTTCAGCCAAACCGGATTTATTTCCAGAAGAATGGACTGGGATAATTTTCTCTTTGAAAAAGCCGCCGCGCAAAGCAATACGACATTTTTTTTAAACCATACCATAACTGATGTAGCGATCACCGGCAATGGGGTGACGGTCGTGGCCGGCAACGCGGAATTTAAAAGCAAAATAGTGATCGGCTGCGATGGCGCTCATTCGGTCTTGAATAGAAAAATAACCGGCACGAGACCTGATCCGGAGCATCACTGTGGTGCGGTTCGCGCGTACTACAGCAATGTGTCCGGTATAGCGGATCACACATTTGAGATCCATCTTATAAAAGATCTTCTCCCGGGATACTTCTGGATCTTTCCGGTTAAAAATAACCTGGCGAATGTCGGTCTGGGAATTCTGTCGGCTCAGATCTCGAAGCGAAGGATCGATTTGCGCACTTCCCTTCAAAGGGTTGTGGAGGAAATCCCCTACATCAGCGACCGTTTTAAAAATTCAGAACGCATCGGGAAGATCGAAGGATTTGGCCTGCCTTTAGGATCCCGGAAGGTTCCCATGAGCGGCGATCGTTTTATGCTGTGCGGGGATGCTGCGTCGCTTATTGATCCGTTGTCCGGCGAAGGCATCGGGCAGGCCATTGTATCCGGGCGCTATGCGGGATGGCATGCAAAAAAATGTTTTGACCAAAATAATTTTTCCGCCGGCTTTATGAAACAGTATGACGCCCAGGTGTATCAGAAATTCTGGTCGCGGCACCGTAAAAACCATGTCATCCAAAAACTGATGAACAGCGAATGGCTGCTCAATGGTGTTTTTAATTCGGCACTGAAAAGTAGATTGATCAGGAATGTTATATCGAAAAGTTTTACGTAACCCTCATGCCCTTCCTAGGCGTTTCGTCGGGCGTGGTAGCCCTGTTGTCAAGTTCTGAACAATGGCAATCGTTGTTACGGGTAGTTCATTCCTTAGCCTCTGTATCCGGTCCCTGTTTCGCGCTCCTTGAATTCAGCACATAAAAAGGTCTCTTGAACTTGTCTGTCATGGTTGTTCATAATATCCATATACTCGCCCTTATTTTTTACCTTTAGATACTCCTCTTTAATATTTTTAAAACACAACATTGTCCCGAAGAAACCTTGTCCAAAAACACTATAGTCGGCAAAAGCACATCCATAGCAACATTTTAATTTATAATCAGCCGGAAGCTCCGCTTTGAGAGTTTCTAGTCCACCCTCAAAAAGTTGAACTTTGCTAGTCTTAATTTCTTTGTTCTCAATCGTTATGCTGAAAACAGCATTGGTCTGGTATGAAGTTGGAATAGGCGTATCAAGATTTAGATCAATTCTCAATACTGATTGAAACTCTTCACCCTTATGCAACATCGTTAACGGCATTTCACAAACAAGTCGGCAGGCCGTTAACTCATTGTGACTATTTAGAGAAAAGCGAGCTGGTATCTCGTTCTTATTTTCAATTTCAAAGTCATCAAAAAATCGACTGATGAACCTTGTTCCATTAATATCCAGAACAAGCTGCTCTGCATCGTTTTGAATTTCAGTCTCAACCGGTCCCGTTTTGTCGATGTATGTGGCTGCTATTTTCATTTAAATAATTGAATGACTGGCGCTATGTTAGGTCCTGAATTTCATAACATAAAACCTTGTTTGCATTCGTGATTGCTGATTGGGAACATCATCAAAACACATGGACATTAAACGCCTTGTTACCGACTGGTTTGCTCTTATTCAAGTAAATGGCTTATATCTCGTGAGGCGTAAAAATATCCTAAGTCATTCCCATCACCACCCATTGATTCTGAATTGGCAATGGTAATTTTTAAATTTTTAAATAAATAACTACCTTCTTCAAGCGCTACCTTCTCTTTGTCGATTTTGTCTAAACGGCTCACACATTCATCAATATCTTGATCAAAATTCAATTCCACGCCCTCGATCATAATCGTCGCGCCCCAGTGGAACTCTAACGATTCTAATTTGTCGTCTTCGCTATAGTTTAAGAAGAAGTAATTATTGTCGCCTCCATAGTTCTCGTATATATCTCGTCTTTGCTTAATGTTTTTGCTTTCATCGCCATCCCAGTATTTCGCTAGCTCAATAACTTTGTCGTCGGCCTTGTATTTGTGATTTAAGTTTGCCCTGATAGCGTCTCTGGTGTTAGTCCAGGTGAATAAAACGGAATTCATTTTGAATCCTGTATTGGGGATATACTCAATGGTCATTTTTCTTGTTTTGTTAATGGATAATTCCGTGCGCAACGAAGTCCCTTGTTAAACTTTTATTAAGTTTCTGATGTATGAAGAGGTTCAATAATTTGTCATTCGAAGTCCCGTATAAATTTGGTCTACAACGGTCGGGATAGCTTTATTTTTGACTAAGGTGATTATAATTATAAATATTTCAAAACGTATAGCAGGTTTTTCGATCGGGATCCAGACTTCTCGCCGGGTACTCGCAGGGCGTGGCTCCATGCTTAAGCGATCGCTGAACTATTAAATGGGGAGGGAGGATGAAATGACACGGCCGGGGACAGGCATTCTATCTCGGTCCGTATAGAATGTGAAGGGAAAAACTCATGCGTAGAATTTTTTCCTCATATTCAAAAAATACGATTCAATAAAGCGATAGCTCAACAGGGAAAGTATCGCAGAAACAATGAAGGCGATCAAGGCATACAACGTCCCATTAAAGAGCCCTGCGCTGGGCTCTAAATGTGCAAACCGGAAAACTAAGATGCTCGCCTGGATGCCAATCGGGTGAAGCAAGTAGAAGGAATAGCTATACTTTCCAAAAGAAGATAAAAGTTTGTGGTCTCCGAATTTATAAAACGATTGTTTTGCAAAATTCTGCTCCACGATGATAAAGCCAAAAAATAAAGACACCAGCGCGCTGTCAATCATGTGTGCACCGTACATCAGAAGCAGGAAGCCGGCCACATAAATCACGAAGACCACTATTCGCGGCAGCTGCTCAATCCGGGTAACAAAGGTCTTATTGAAATATGACAAATAGCCCAACAGGCCCCCCACAGCCAAATCGGACATCCGGGCGAAGGTATGATAATACATTGCAGGACCTTGTAGAACATAGGTCCTCAAAAAAAGGCTTGACAGAATGACTAAAGCGATAGCGATCCAGAATTTTCTTGCGCCGCAAAGGAGAAAAAGTATCGGCCAGAAAATATAGAATTGCTCCTCTATGCCGATGGACCAATTTATGCCAATCATTATGGGAGCGACACCCACCAAATCGTTCAGATGTACCAGAATGCTGTCGAAGTTGCCTAAAAAGAGCGCCTGGTATAAAAAATGGTATGGATTTTCGTTCGGATAACCCAATTTAACCTTAATCATCGGGTAGATAAAGAACGTGAACAACAACGTAATATAGTATAGCGGCCATATGCGCAGAACTCTGCGCACATAAAAGTTTCGGATCTGAAAAGCTCCTGTGGTTTCCTTCTCTTCGATGATCAGATACGTGATCAGGTAGCCACTTAGGGTAAAGAAAAATGACACGCCCAGGCTGCCCTGTGAAAAAACACGGATTAATTGCTTCAGGAAATCGAAAGGGACAGCCGAGATCAACGTTGCGCCGAAAAGCGAATGGCCGAAAAAGACGATCATCGCCAATACAAATCGAAGACCGTCTAAGTTTGGAAAATACTGCTTTGGAGCAGCGAATGAATTTGTAGTGGTCATGTAAGCTATTTTGTGCCGGCTATCCGTCCTTTCTTCTCCCTTTTTTGGTCTCCGTTGCCGTTGACAATTTTTCGAAATATATCACTTTAAAAGGGAGTTGGAAGGGTGGTTGCCTGGAAAAACAACTGCGGTTTTCGCAGGATTCCCGCTTGCCCAACGTGGATCAGATTCCATACTTAAGCAGCGGCTGAACTATCACAAGCGTGTCGATCGTACTTTTGATAAAAGCCTTCGACAATGAAAAAATGCCGTCCGTGTATCACATTTTTGTTTTTCCTGTTTCTGATTCCCGCGGTTCGCGCTCAAATCCCCGTCGGGCAAGATCCCTTCCATAAAATTGTTTTCGAAAACCAGTTTGTACGCGTTCTTGACTTGGTGATCGGTGGTTCGGACACCACGACAACGCACGTTCATAACGCGGCGTCGGTGGTGGTGTTTCTGACCAAGTCATCGTTGGCTATTCAAACCCCTGCGGAAGCAGCGATCGTCACCCAGGTAGACAAAGGGGATATGGTATACCGGCCGTACGATGAAACTCCAACAACGCACAAAGTCTGGAGTCCGGATGGGTCAACCCTGCGGTGTATGGTGATAGAGATACTGCCGGGCTCGACAGAACGAGATTGCAAGCCGATACTAGCGCCCAACGCGAACTTGCTGTCCAATCAGAAGCCGGTGAATGTATATGACCTGAGGATGTCGCAGGCCGGCACGTTCTCGCTCACGCCATCTTCCTGTCCGTATTTCTTATTGAATGTTTCCGGACCCATGGAGGCATCGTTGTCGGGGAAGAAACATTTGCTGAAGGAGGGCGACTTCGTTTTTATTCCACCCCAATCTCCGGCAACCCTGCGCGCATCGAAGAATAGCAAAAGCATTTTAATTCAACTAAAATAAGATTTAAAAATGGTCATCATCGTTTTTAAGAACGGGCCGGGCGCCGTCGGGCCCGATTGATTAAATTTGCTGTATGGAAAAAGTAAGCCACTTTAGCACCATCGCGCTCCTCATCGGCGAGCCTGCCCGCGCTACTATGCTCTGGAAGATCCTGGATGGACGCATACACACGGCAACCGAACTTGCTATCGCCGCCGATCTATCCGCTCAAAATGCCAGCATGCACCTGGGCAAACTTGTGAAAGCAGGACTTCTTTCGGTGGTCAAACGGGGCAGGCTCAAGTACTATCAGTTCGCCAATCCGAACGTGGCCTACGTCATGGAGGCGATTGCCAACCTGGTGCCGAAGGATAACCTGATGCCGCCGGACGATGTTTCCGATGGCAGCCGGATCAAGTACTGTCGCACATGCTACGACCACCTCGCCGGTAAAGTAGGTGTTGCCATCACAGACAAACTCTTGTCCAGGAAGATCATCGAAGTGAACCACCAGGACTTCGTGATTTCAAATAGCGGAATAAAATGGTTTGATCGCCTGGAGATCTCCATACCGGAACTGAAAGCGAGTAAACGAGCCCTTGCCCGCAAATGCCTGGACTGGAGTGAAAAACGACCTCATATCTCAGGTGCTGTGGGTGCCGCGCTGGCGAATAAGCTATTTGATTTGAAATGGTTGCAGCGGGTTAAAAACTCCAGGATCGTTTCCGTCACTCCGCTCGGTCAAAAAAAAATTTATGATCTGCTGGGTCTTATGGTGTAACGAGCCTTGGCGCGTTGCAACGATTTTTTACGGTGGAAAGTTGATCTGTAACTTCGAGAGAATTTTCACCGCAAAGACGCAGAGGACGCAAAGTTAGCGCAAAGCTTTTCTCTGCGCTAACTTTGCGTCCTTTGCGCCTTTGCGGTTCAACCTTGAGTTCCCGCGCCGGTTTGAATAGCCACCCTTGTCGGGCGATCCAAAATTATTTCCGTTGACGAAGCTCAACTCGATTGCCGTCAGGATCAAGCGCTGTAATTCGCACACCGAAGGGATAATCTTCTGGCCCAGGCTGTATAAATTTGATGCCTTTCGAATGGAGGATTTCGAAGTCCTTTCTCAAATCAACCGACTCGATGAAGATGGATCCGGGATTTAAATCAGGGGAGGCGCCGGTGCTATCTTTGAAGGGCAACGCTGCTCCTTTCCAAAGAATTAATTCAACATCCTGCTCCTTAAAGCCCAAAGTCAGAAATCGACCTTCAGGGCCGGGAAAATCCAAGCGCTTTTCAAAGCCGAGTTTCGTGTAGAAATCAAGCGCTTTGTCTTGGTCGCTGACAAGCTGCGTGATGTACATGATTTTGATAAACATAGTTGTATTCTTTTAATTGTTATTGCGGTAATAATGCCTGCTAGGCGGGGAACTGGACAGGAAATGGAAATAATTTTCCGCTGGGCTCAAGCCAGGAATTTATCATTCGGGATTTGAAGCGGTATGAAGGCAATTGACGACAGAGAAGCCAGGCATGAATATTTACGCACGGGGCTGTAACCATTGACCGGATCACGAGTTTCCTATCAAACCAACCTAACGGCCACCCCATGATCAAAAGTTATCTTACCATCGCCTGGAGAAATCTTGTCAGGAACAAAGGATACGCGCTCATCAATATCGGCGGCCTTGCCACGGGTATGGCGGTGGCCATCCTCATCGGACTATATATCCATGATGAGCTGTCGTGGAACAAAAATTTCAAAAACTACGACCGTATCGCCCGCGTCCTGGTTAACGGCGGGAATTCCTCAGGATGGTATCAGCAATGGGGCACCGCAACGCCGCTCGCTGGAGAAATACGAGCAGCCTATGGCGGCGACTTTGATCATGTGCTCCTCTCTTCACAGGGGATGACGGCGGTTTTATCTTCAGGAGATACAAAGGTTAGTCAGGACGGTTACTATTTTGAACCGGGCGTAGCCGATATGCTCTCGTTCGAGATGGTTCGCGGTTCACGTGACGGCCTCCGGGATCCGGAATCCATTATGCTGTCAGAATCTGCAGCGAAGGCTCTTTTTGGAAGCGACGATGCGCTGAACAAAAGCGTCAGGATTGACGGTGAGACAGAGCTGATGGTAACGGGCGTCTACAAAGATATCCCGGCCAATGCTGATTTCAATGATATGCGCTTTGTCCTGCCTTGGCAACTGGCCGTTCAAAAGAACTTCAACAACAACAACGGCAACCAATGGGATCACAACGGTTTCATCACCTGGGCGCAGATCGCAGACAAGACCGACATGACCTCGGCAACACGCCGCATCAAGGACGTCATGCTCAAACGCGTCGACGCCGAGTTCGCCAAAAGCAAGCCACAACTCTATCTTCATCCCATGAGCCGGTGGCGGCTCTATTCAGATTTTGAGAGTCCTGAATACGCCAGTGGCCGCATCCGGTTTATCCGGCTGTACGGAATCATCGGATGCTTTGTGCTGATGCTGGCTTGTATAAACTTCATGAACCTCGCGACGGCACGGTCTGAAAAGCGGGCAAAAGAGGTGGGCATCCGCAAGGCCATCGGCTCGGCCCGGAAACAGCTGGTCAGTCAATTCTTCAGCGAGTCATTGCTTGTTACGCTTCTGGCGTTTTGTTTTTCCCTGGTGTTGTCGCAGCTCGCCCTTCCGTTGTTCAACACCGTGGCAGAAAAACAGATGCACATCCCGTGGGACAGCGCTATCTTCTGGCTATCGGGACTAACATTTGTCGCGTTTACAGGATTGTGTGCCGGCAGTTATCCGGCGCTATACCTTTCTTCGTTTCAACCCGCAAAGGTGTTGAAGGGATCTTCCGGATCATCGCGTTCGGGAGCCCTGCCCAGAAAGGTGCTCGTGGTATTGCAATTTTCTGTCTCCATTACGCTGATCATTGGTGTGATCGTCGTGTTCCGGCAAATCGAGTTTGGAAAGAGCCGGTCCCTGGGATACAACCAGGAGGGACTTATCTTCACGTGGACACCCACCCGCGAGATCCACAACCATTACGATGTCCTTCGACACGAACTGTTGGGTTCGGGGGTTGTCGTCAGTATGGCCGAATCCGTAAATGCGCCGACGAACGTTGGCTTCCATATCGGCGGATATGAGTGGAACGGAAACGGCGAAGGCGGTTTCGGCACAGCCTGGGTGTCTTCAGATTTTGGAAAGACGATGGGATGGAATTTCATCGAAGGACGCGACTTCTCCTATGAGATTGCCAGCGACTCGAACGCCATGATCCTGAATGAATCGGCCGTAAAGTTTATGCACCTGGAAAACCCGGTTGGCCAAACGGTAACGTCCACCATCTTTGATAAAACAACCTCGTACACCGTGATCGGCGTGATCCGCGATATGCTCCAAGAGTCGCCGTTCGAGCCCGTGGGCAAAACCATCTACATGTTCGACAAGGGAATGTGGAGCAAGAACGGCGGGACATTGGTGAATCTCCGGATCAACCCCGGCATGAACACGCGTGAGGCACTCACGGAGATTGAACGCGTCTGGAAGAAATACGATCCTTCGAGTCCGTTCCAATACACATTTGTGGATGCCGACTACGCCAGGAAATTCAGCGAAGAAGAAAGGATCGCCAAATTGGCGTTTGTTTTTGCCGCTATTGCCATTGTGATCAGTTGTCTCGGAATTCTGGGACTTGCCTCATACATGGCTGAACAGCGAACGCGTGAGATCGGCATCCGGAAAGTATTGGGTGCAACGGTGGCTCATCTCTGGACGATGCTTTCGAAAGATTTTGTTGTGCTTGTCGTGATCTCGTCCGCAATCGCAATTCCGGTCGCATGGTATTTTATGGACAGCTGGTTGCAGAATTACAGCTACCGGACAGATTTGTCGTGGTATATTTTCTTCGCTGCCGGGATGGGTTCGTTGATCATCACGCTGCTGACCGTTAGCTACCAGGCCATCAAGGCAGCGATGGCAAATCCGGTGCGAAGTCTGAGATCTGAATAACGAATGGGCGAGTTCTGTAATCAGTGCAGGCTGATCACCCTAGTTATTCTCCATTTGTTATGCTCTCTTTTCCAGATGTGAACAAATTTTGAATAATGAAGCTGCTGCGGGACTTGTTCCTTGCTGTTGTAAAATCCATGCAGACCCATTTCAACGGCCCCATATCCTTTGATCGGATATACTTCCACGCTGCCTTGCTTCAGCGCTCTCTTTACTTTTCCACAGATATTAGTTTTAAGCGCTTCGTTCAATTTTTGCTTTGACGTCATCAAGCCTCCCTGGTCATGATAAAATTCAAGGTCTTCGCTGATGACCTCCTCCATAACGTCGAGCTTACAATTATTATAAGCATCCTCCCATAGGGCGTCCATCGCTGCAATGCTGTCGTATAACGACATAGGGTTCTGTTCCGAGTGTGTAACGGGCCTCGTCGTAAAACTCATAAAGATGATTGAAATGAGGGCGGATAGTGAAAGAAAGCTTGAAATGTTCTTCATGGCAGATGTTTAGCGTCAGTGGAGTCAACTACTATGCCAACACAAATTCAGTATGATTTGTGACGATTTACCTGCATCAACGTTCACAAATGAACAGCAGGGTGTTCAGTTACTTCAGGAAGACGATAAGGTAATCCTGCAGAAAGAAGCACGCCTTTTCCGCCGCCACCGGATTCTGGCACGGTACCCCTAGCGGACAGGTTGTCGAACCCGCTGAAACAACTTTATGCTGCTAGTCAAATAGATTATGGCCGAAATCCAGGCGTGAAAATTGGTTCGAACACGTTTCCGCTGGGTTTAAAACTGAAAATGGCTCATATTATCCGAAGATATATTTACCAGTTAAGATGATTTCTTAACTTAGGTAGGATTTCTGTTTTAGTCCGACGTTTCATCGCTGTGATATGCGCAGACGATATCTATTCAATAACGCAACCGACAAGAACTAGCTACCAAACTTTAAACCCCCCAATACATGTCAAAATCAAAAACAATCGTACTCATTCACGGAAATTTCGTGAACAACACCAGCTGGACAGAATGGAAACAGTACTATGAACAGAAAGGCTATAAGGTTTACTCGCCTGCAAACCCTGGACACGAAGGCAATCCCGCGGCGTTGCGGGCAAAAGTTCATCCTGACCTTACTAAAACAGGGTTTATCGATGTGGTAAACAACATTGATAAGTTAATTAGCACGCTACCTGAAAAGCCATTAATTATTGGTCACTCCATGGCAGGAATGGCAACTTTGAAATTGGTGGAAATGGGAAGAGCAGCAGCGGGAGTAAGCATTGATGGAGCTCCGCCGAAAAATGTTTTCCCTCCATTTCAAACGCTGAAGACGGTATTGCCGGCCTTTGGATTTTTTTCTTTTGATAAATATTTTATGGGTAGTCGTAAATGGTACGATTATTCATTTTTCAATACGATCCCGGAAGCAGAGAAAGAAAAAGCCTTTGAAAAATTAGCGGTACCCGAAAGTTATAAGGTCAGTCGTCAATTGGTTTTAAATTCTTTTTCAGATATAGATTTTAAGAAACCTCATGCACCCATTTTATTCGTAGGCGGCGGAAACGACCATATTTTTCCTCCCGATCTTACACAAACAATAGCAGGCAGGTACAAGGATGCAAATAGTAAGGTGGACATAAAAATATTTGAAGGCAAAAGTCATTTCATTTGTGGAGAACCGGGTTGGGAAAAGGTGGCCGATTATGTTTTAGATTGGTATGAGAAGCTGTAATACGGTACACAACAAGGCATATAGTCAATGGCAGTACTTACTTTGGTAAGTACCGCCATTACGCTACTCTTCTCGTAGGCCGCGCAGCACGCTCACCCTTGCGGCTTTTAATGTCTTCAAGGCTACCGCTAGCCACGAGACCACCAGCGCAATGATGGCGGCAAGCACAAAATACCACCAGGCGAGGTCAATTCGCTCGGCAAATCCGGACAACCATTCCTTTGCCAGAAAGAAGCTAATGGGTAACCCAATAACGATGGCGATCAGCACCGGGACGGTGAACTCGCGTGACAAGATCCGAACAACATCCGCCGGCGTCGATCCGAATACTTTCCGTATGCTGATCTCCTTCATCCGCCGGTCTGCGGCAAACGCGGCGAGCCCAAAAAGCCCCAGGCATGAAATGATGATCGCGACAACCGAAAGATACTGGGAGAGGGAGGCCATGGAAGTTTCCGAAGCATACAGCGCCAGGTAGTCGTCGTCCATAAACGTTGCATCAAAGGTATAGCCGGGTAAAAAGGTGGCGTATACTTTCTGTATTTCGTCAATGGCTTTCTGTTCCTGGCCGGGGCGAATTTTAATCATGACCGTCCGGCCGGTGGGATCGCACCGGAAGATCAAGGGCTGCACAGCCTCATGAAGTGAGCCGTAATGAAAATCACGTACAACGCCAACGATCTCACTCCCGCCGTTCATATCGATTTTTTTGCCAACCGGATCCCGGAGCCCCATGAGCTTGACGGCCGACTCATTCAGGATGACCTTCGAATAGTCGTCATGTCGGTCCTTCGCGAAGGTGCGGCCTTCACGCATTTCAATCCCCAACGTTTCTATGAAATCGAACCCCACCACGGGAGATTGAAATTCATAGTCTCGCTCGCTGTCCAGACCGTTCCAGGTGATGCCACTCTGTGAGGGAATTTTTTCCAGGATGTTGCCCAACAGGTTGGTGGCATGAAGCACGGAAGGCAGTTCCCTGACCCGGGACATGAACGATTCGAAATTCTGATTGCTCTTTCCCTCCCCAAGCCCATTCCACATATTATACAGCTCTCCCTTCCATGGAAAGCTGATAATATTATACCGGTTATAACCCAGGTCTTTCGTCTGGGTGAATTCAATTTGTCGATGGATCACTTGTATGGCGACGAGAAATATAACGACGAGCGCAAATTGAAAAACAACAAGACTCCTCCTGAAGGTCCATTGACCACGGGATTCCGCCAGCCTTCCCTTCAATACGGCTACCGGCTTGAAGCGGGAAAGATGGATCGCGGGATATGCCCCAGCGATGATTGCCGTGAGCAACACAATTCCTCCTAACCCGATGAGGTGCTGGGGTTCGATTGTCGATAACAGATCCCGGCCCACAAGGTCGTTCATATACGGAGTGATCAGAAAGACCAGGACGATGGCAACAACGGCAGAGATAAGGGTCATGACCAGTGACTCGACAAAAAATCTATGCACCATGAGCCACTGACTCGCGCCCATCGTTTTCTTTACACCGATCTCTTTCATCCGTAAAGATCCCTCGGCAGTAGAAAGATTAATGAAGTTGATACAAGCAATCAACAAGATGAACAACGCCAGCACCGAGAAGAGCCTGACGTTGTCGATGCGCCCGCCCGAGGTCACGCCGTTCACATAGTTGCCGTAAAGATAACGTGAAAGGTAGGGTTGGCTGAACAGCGAAAATCTAGCCAGGCCCGGGTCTTTCGATTTCAGAAATCCTTTGAGCTTCGCGTCAAATTGAACAACATCGGCGCCTTCCTTCAGCAACACAAAGGTCTGGGCATAGTCGCCAGTCCATTTTGCTGCCCAGCGATCGTGATCCAGCAACACCTCCATGCTGATCAGGAAATCAAACTTCGCCGACGAAGCCGCGGGAGGGGTCTCAAAGACTCCGGAAACGAGAAATGTACCCTCGAACAAAGGATGCTTCCAATAAATGCTTTTGCCGATGGCATTGTCGCTATCCGAAAAAAGCTTCCGGGCTACGGCTTCTGAAATGACAATACTATTCTTGTCCGTTAACACACGGTTCTCGTCGCCCTGCAGCAACCGGAAAGAAAATACTTTGAAAAAGTCGGGGCCGGCGTGCCAGCCCGTTGCCTGAATGCTGACGTCTCCCGCCGATAAAATTCCGTCCCTCGTTTCCCAGGAGAAGAAGTTATTGGTGGAAACAGCACGCTCCACTTCAGGAAACTCTGCGACCAGTGCAGACGCCAGCGGCACGGGTGTTATATCCAGTGTAATGGTATTTTGAGATTGAAGGTTGTTCATGACCTGATAAAGTCGCGAACCCTGCTTGTGAAATTGATCAACAGCGAGCTCACTTTTGACCCAAAGCCCGATGAGCAGCACGCACATTAAACCACTCGAAAGACCGATCACATTGATGACAAATGTAGTTTTGTGACGGGCAAAACTTCTGAAGGATAGCGTTAGGTTGTGTTTTAGCATAGCGGTAAGGTTCTTGTTTCGGCGAAGAAGGTCAGAGCTCCTGACGAGGCCGGGCCGGCACAGGAGCAGTACATCCCGGATCAGCAAAAGATGCGCGCGGCGGCGCCCAAGGCTTTCGGTCCGGCGATAATAAAGCTGGAGCAAATCCCCCTCGATGTCCGGGAGATATTCAGGCTTGCAGAACCATCTGAGGAGTTTCAGTGGAAAGCCAGGCACCGATGTGTTTTCTTTCTTATTCAAGTTTGAAGGTCAGTTGTGGCAAAGCACTCCATAGTTCATCGCGTGTGTTGCGGGTATGCAAAAGCGCCCGCTTGCCTCCCGCCGTTAAGACAAAGTAAAGCTTCGGACGACCACCGCGGTTCTTCTCCGTGCCACCAAGTTTCGACTTTAAATGCCCTTTGCTTTCCAGTCGCCGAAGGGTGATCTGAAGCGCGCCAACGCTGACCTCGCGTTTCAGTCGGCTCTCTATTTCATCCTTAATGGTCACACCGTAGGCATCTCCATCGAGTATGCCCACCGTCAGCAGTACAACTTCCTCAAATTCTCCGAGTTGATATTTTTTCATACCATGGCCTTGCAGTACACGATAGTACAAATATTTTCATTCAATTACTACTTTGTAGTAATATTTTGAAACGAAATGGAAATTTGCTGGGATTTTGGAGAGCATTCGTTCACAATTTTCCATCGCAAAAAAAACTGCCGTCTGAAAACAAAACTGCCACCAAACACAAGATTTGGTGGCATTTAATTTTACTTGGCTGTTGTTCCGGCCGTTCAAGTGTCGAAACGGAATTCACAAAAAATCGCAAGGATCTTCATAGACTCCTCCAAATTTGAAAACAGAAAAAAGCATCCGAGCTTCTGTAAAACATAATTTACTTCTGTTTTTCTGATTTTAATTTGTAGTAATTCATTGTCGATATGGCGGCAAGCATGATCATTATCCCTATAGCCTGTAACCAGCTCACGCGCTCATTCAATACCAGCCCTGCACAGAGAATAGCCACCGGAAGTTCCACGGTCATAAGAATAGCGCTGACTCCCGCGCCGATCTTCGGGATGCCGACAGCAAACAATGCCGTTGGAATAGTGGTGCCAACGACGGCAAAGAATATCGCCCAGAGCAGGAACTCGCTGTCAAAATGATTGCCTGCAATGATGGTCTTGCTGTTTATTAAAAAAATGGTGCAAGCTGAGCCAATCATAATAAGCGTACTTTTTGATTGCCATCGCCCTCCGTTATCAACTCTGCCATTCGCAACTATATAAGAGGCATACGTCAGCGAAGAGAGTAATGCCAGTACAATGCCTTTTAGAGAAAATGAATATTTTTCAGTGGAAAAAATATTCCCGGCTATGACTGTACCCATGAGGATAAGTACAACAGTCAAAAGTTCGATACGGGACGGTCTTTTTTTAAATATAAGCCATTCCAATAACAGACTGAACCAGGTAAACTGCATCAGGATTACTATCGACAGTGAAGCTGAACTATAGTTTACGGACTGGTAATAAAGGAAATTGGTAAGCCCAATTAAGCTTCCTGTGAACAACAATGAAAAAAGCACTTTGCGGGTTAGCTGTTCGTTATTGTTTTTTCTTGTAACGAAAGCGCATATTCCGAGAAAGAGTGCTGCCAGCGCAGCTTGTGTAAAGGATATTTCGGCGGCATTATAGCCCCGGGAGTACGACAGCTTTACAAAGGAGGACATGGTACCATACAGGGTTGCACCAATCAGTACCATGACGATATAGATCGTATTCTTCATGCTTTAAGATTGTTTAATGGATGAATAAGAAATACCTGAGACGGGCTAAACAACCTTAAATTCTAATATCAAAAGCCATAGCAATCTAGCCCCTAGGAATGTGGGACTAGGATAATGGTGAGAATCCGGTATTCAGCCTTTTAGGCTACCGGGGGAGGAGTATTTGAGGAAAAAAGTCGATACATGATGCGTGTTTCTTATTTTAGACACAACAATTTAGGAAAAAAATCATAATGCCCGCTTCAGTCTACATTGAAATAATTGAATATAACGGTTAACAATGCCATGAAAGTCTACTTTTTTATTGTGTGTCTTGTAGGTACCCTGACTCAAAAAGTTCTTGCTCAGAATAGCATTTATTTCCCCGACTTCGATCGGTATTTACTGCTGGAGGTGAAAGCCGATACAACGGCCAATGTAGGTTGTGGCGATTTCGACGGCGATGGCCATCTTGACATTCTCCTGGTGAAAGGAAGGCACTGGCCTATTGTTGACCGTGTTCTTCTGGGTGATGGATCAGGCGGGGTACGAAAGGCTTATGATCTCGGGAAGGTATCAGACCGCTCATACACCGGCGGCGTGACGGATTTTAACGGAGATGGTTTTCCTGATATTGCTGTTAGCAATGATGACCCCGATCGGAAGCTGATTTATTTTAATGACGGGAAAGGTAATTTTAAAATTGAGTCTGAATTCGGACGTCCTGAATGGTCGACACGGAATTTGTCCATCGCCGATATCAATAACGATGGATCGCCAGATCTCATTTTGGCGAACAGAGGTGCGCCGGGGAAAACATCAAATTATATTTGCCTAAACAGCGGAAAAGGACAGTTTGATGCGAACTGCATCGCATTTGCTCCATACCCTGCCACGACTATATACCCTGCGGACATTAATAAAGATGGTTTTATTGACCTTGTTGTGCCCCATCGTGACGGTGGTCAGAGTTACGTATACCTTGGCGGTTCAGCTATGGCTTTCTCCGACACGCATCGCATTCCATTCGGGCCATCTCACGCTACGATTCGCATGGCAGCTGCGGCAGATTTTAATGGAGACAGTGTACTTGACATTGTAGCGATAGACGAAAACAAAGGAGTCGATCTCTATTTCGGGCAAAAAGATCAAACCTTTTCCGAAGGTATTTCTTTAGCCGATTCAAAGATAGTCCCTTATGCACTGGCAATAACTGATCTGAATGGCGACAAAAAGATTGATATTATCGTGGGCCATGTAGAGGCCCCGTCAACGGTATTTTTTAATGAAGGTACAGGTCGCAATTTTAAATCAATTTCTTTTGGTGATTCAAAGGGTACGGTGTATGGTTTTGTATTTGGTGATCTCAATGAAGACGGAATGCTTGACATCGCGGCGGCCCGCTCAGACGCTACGAATGTTTTGTACTTTGGCAATAGCAAATCGAAAAAAAGTAAATGAAAAGCGCATTCAACCTCAAACGTTAATCCTGTTCTGACTAAGCGCATTGCTAGTTTTGTTTAGCTGGTCAGCACCTCTACATTTGTCCAATAGCGGGCCGCTGTCACCTATCCCTGTTTCTAATCCTATTTAGGGTTACAAGTATTAGTCCAACGACACCCACCAGCGGCGTTCCGAAAATAAGCCAGTCTTCGGTCATGTGCGATCTGAATAGAAAATGTCCATGAGACCCAGCTACTCCAATCATCAATAGAAAACATCCGGCTATTGTTATTCCGATGAAGTGTATTGTCAGAAATTTCATAGCCAAGGCTTATTGAATAATTTTGTTTCCCATTCTCAAATGTTTCTATTCGCACGGTCCGTCCACTAGCGCAAAATATGTTAGCAGTAGGGCGATTAAATATCTTTTTCAAAAACAACCCTGTCTTGACCTGGTCCTGAATAATCAGAAATCACTTCAATCCCGTTAGGGTTTTTATTGCCTAAAAGTTTCATGCCGATTTTCTTATGAAATGCAATGGATAAGGAGTTAGCGGGTATAGTCATAGCTTTTACTTTAGTACAACCTTTTTCTTTGGCATAAATAATGAAATGGTTGTAGAGCGCAGAGCCAAGCCCTTTATTTTGATAGTCATTCCGAACACCGATTAGATGTACGTAACCAGTAGGGGAAGTTTGTGAGATAAAACCAAATAGATAGGCTACAACACGCTCATCGATTTTAATAACATAGGCACTGTCACCAAATTCATATATATACATGGGGTGGTGTACATTTAATGTTCGATCACTACCCCAAAAGTCTGAAATGTCAGCTAGTATTTGGTGATAGTCGCCTATAGTGCATTTTTCAATCTTCATAATGATCTCAGTCTTTATGTAAAAAAAGCAACTTTGAACCATAAACAGAAGATCATGGGTTCAATTTTCTGAAAAATCTCGTCATAGAAAACAATGAGCGTCGAACGACAAGAGAATCGGTCCGGAATGAAAAACCCAGATGAGGCCACGTCGTGACTTCACCTGGGTTTATTCAATAATTTTTATTTTTAGGATTTACAAAACCTTGGTTTCCTCATCACGCTAGTGTTTTGTGTATTGATACATCCAGGTATAAATGTCCATTGAGAAAGGATCGAAAGCGGGATTTTCATGGCCCATACCGGTACCCGTATAGGTCATTTCCCCGCATAAATGACCCACCCCAGGGTATAGGGTCAGCTTCGCGCGAACCTCGGGATTCAATGCGTTAATGGCGGACACCAGTTGCATCGGAAATTCCGGGGAAGCGTTCTCGTCTGCCTCGCCATGGAATATCCACAAAGGCACCTGGGCGGTGCGCTGGGTAAACAAGTCGTTCATGACACCCGAAGCACCAATCGGTATGGCGGCGGCAATCTGGTTGTCGTTGAACGAGTTCAATTGATCGAGCGTAGCGTTGCCACCCATGCTGATACCGGTGAGGTAAATGCGCGTAGTGTCGATGCGATACGTTGTGCTAATGAAGCGAATGAACGCACGAACCTGTTCGCGATTCCACCATCCTTCATGACACTGTGGCGAAACGACTACCATGGGGTGCGAAGGCGCCCAGCGCTTTTCGGCAATCATTTTTGACGGACCGTATGTCAACACTTTGTTGAGGTCGGTTGGCGAGGACTGGCTGTTACCGGCTTCGCCGGAGCCATGCAAATAGATCAGCAGCGGGTAGCTCGATGTACCGGTTGCATAACCTCCTGGTGTGTACACCCAGTATCCGAACGGTGCGGCGTCGGTACCAAGCGGCATGGGCGTTTGTGTGCCCTTATCGTTGGTTACAGGAAGTTTTGTGGTGTCTTTGGGCGTATTCGTAGTGTCGCCCGGCGTGTTTGGATTGGACGGATTTGGTTTGGGATTTACGGGCTGCACTGGATCCTTAGAGCACCCCAAAGCGATCAGCCCAATCGTCAACAAAATGAAGAGATTTTTTTTCATAGTGAAGGTCAATTAGGGTCATCAATCTAACGGGGAGCAGCAAACGACATACCGCTATATACACCGGTAGCGGCGGGATAGGTGACCTCTTAATTTGGCTAAAAAGGGGTCTTTTTCGGGTAGCCTGAGGAGAAAACTACACGGTCTCGCAACACGCAGTGCGGAGAAAAGGCCGAATGGAACAAAATATTTCCACAATTCCCCAACCTTGGCTGTGGGGTTTTTTCCGTGTTTTTTTTCTCCAAGACAACTTCCCTTGCCAAATACAAATCACTCAATTGCCATTACACATCACCAAGATTTGCGTCAACCTTGGGGATGCAGATGATTAACGGAATATGCGTGACCTGACACTTTTTATTTATTATCATTTGTCATCGTCCGCGCTTACCTCAGCCGGTAGTTTTGCATCTCAAACAAAGATTTGAGATATGACATACGACAACAGAAAAGTGATCGCCGTAATTGGCGCTACGGGCCAGCAAGGCGGCGCTGTAGTACGTGCCCTGCAAGCCAGCAGCGAATTTAAAGTGCGTGCCTTAACACGCAACCCAAACAAACACAGGGCGATTGCCCACGAAGTAGTGGAGGCAGATCTGAACAGGCCGGATACACTTAAAGCTGCCTTTCAGGGGGTATATGGTGTTTTTCTAGTTACCAATTTCTGGGAAAAAGGAACCGATGAAGGGAAGCAGGCAACAGCAGCTGTACGTGCAGCCCGGGATGCCGGCGTTAAACATTTTATTTGGTCAACGCTACCGGATGTAGAATCAATCAGCAAGGGCCTGTTCCATGTTCCCCATTTTACCGGTAAGGCGAAAGTCGATCAGATCATCAAGGAGGCTGGATTTGATTATCACACCTTCGTTATAGCCCCATTTTTCTACCAGAATTTTTGGGGTCCGCTCGCACCCCAAAAACAGGAAAACGGAAGACTTGGTTGGTCACTTCCTTTGGATCCAACCGTACGTGGCATTCACCTGGGTGATATCACGGAGCTTGGCAAAATCGTGGCGGGTGCATTTGCAAAACCAACTGAAGCGGGCCAGGGTGCGTACCTGCCTCTAGTCGGCGACCTGATGAGCTTTAACGAAATCGTGGATACACTCAATCGACAGGGACATACATTTTCATTCACGCAGGTGCCGACAGAAATTTTTGTTACGCTCTTTGAAGGGGCCGACGAGATCGCCGCAACATTCAGTTATTTTCAGGCACATACTTACCTGGGCTCAGAGGCATCCAAAGCCATCGCACTGGCAAACAGGATAGCGGGTTCATCGATGACCACTTTTGCCGATTGGGCTCAGGTGAATTTGCCGGCACAAGGAAAATAAAAAAGTCGAAAGCACATTCAAATCAACACCGGTTAGGAAGATCTGTTTCCTAACCGGTTCTACCGTTCATTGCATCAGTCAGGTGATTAAATTATATCTTTGTACTATAATTTAATCCGTAGAATTAATGTATGAGGTGCTTATAAATCATATAAACAGCTACAGTACAACACAACTTAATGAAAACGACATCGCTACAATTAAAGACACCTTCAAACCAGGAAAAATAAAGAAAAAGGAATTCTTGTTAAAAGAAGGTGAAGTCTGTAGCATCACTGCCTTTGTTATCAACGGCGCGCTGCGGCAATACACGGTTGATGAAAAAGGAGCAGAACATATTGTTGGTCTGTTTATTGAAAATTGGTGGGCAAGTGATCGTGAAAGCTGGACGACGCGTATGCCCTCCCCTTATCATATCGATGCCTGGGAGGATACCGATGTATTGCTTCTTACAAGGGACGCATTCAATGAACGGATAAAACCTATACCTGCTTTTATTGAAATGACTTCAAAGCTACAGGAACATAATGCTTTCTCCGTACAGAAGAGGCTCCATGCACTGATCAGTTTGTCGGCAGAAAAACGCTATATCAATCTCATCAATGCTTATCCACAGTTTCTGCAGCGCTTTCCACAGCACATCATTGCTTCTTATCTTGGCATTACCAAAGAAACACTCAGCCGGGTACGGCGTCAGTTAAGTAATAAATAAAATAAGGATTTCGTAAATCGGACGCCCATCGCATGGTTTGCTGTTGCAAATAGGATCATCGCGCTTGCAGCAATACACTGGTTAGCGGGAGTGCATTACCTTGTCATACAGACTTTTTAATTGAGTGTCACCAAAACCATAAATGCTTTCGCGGCGCCAAAATTCTTTGAACACTTTATGAAAATCAGTGGAAATATTTGTTGTGATGTCTTCAATAACTTTTTCAGGTCTTCCTTTTGTGCCATCTTTTGGGAAGCGGTCAACATGCGCCTTTACGACTTCTTGTAGATACGGAAAAGCTAAAGATTGATGCTTTGAGAGATTTGTCAACTCTTCCAGGTTAACGTTTTTGTAAGCTTTCCACAACTTTTGCCCGAAATTTATATCGGCTTCACTTAACTGAATTCTATCCGAATAACAAACCTTAAGTTCATCTGAATTTGCTGGTCCAAAGCCATTCCAAAATTGTTCACTGGTTTTGTCTAAATATGAAGTAAAAACGGCAAAAACTTTTTTCGTAATCGACAAACTATCGATAATTGAAATAACGAACCACATATTTACTTGACAAAACAAGTCATACTCAAACCAAAGATTAAACTCGGAATGATCAGGTGCACTCATTATTTTTTCAAATTCTTTTACAATCGAATTGTGGTATTCGATTTCCGTTATTCCCATGTATTTGGCTCTTGATCGCCAAAAGTCATTGAGATTATCGCCTGATAATTCTCCGTCAATAAGACCTTCTCTAACCACCATAATCTCCCCTTCAATTTTTGCAGCTGGAAAACTATAAGCAAGGGAGTCGCCGTTTAAAATATTGTACACCATAACTGTAAGGTTTTTGCACTACCGCTAGTCGAAAGCTCAATTCAAAGATATGAGATTTAGACGATAAATAAGGGGCAATTCAACAAGGCCGAATGAGCAAGTTTGGAAGTTTTTGACGCTGGATAGAATGAAAAATGCCACCCAATTACTCTATGGAGTCGTGAAGGAGAGAAGAATAAAATCTCAAACAAATTTTGCGAAACCGAACAGTTGCGTATATTTGCAATCGAACAGTTGCAAAGTTAAACCTTTACTAATGAGACGAGATATTTTTCAAGCTATTGCTGATCCAACGAGAAGGGCAATTCTGATGCTTATCGCCGCACAGGCGGTGACACCAATTCGCTCGCAGGGCATTTCGACACAACCCGACAAGCTGTTTCAAAACATTTGAGAATCTTAACTGAACGTAAGTTGGTAAAACAAGAGTATCAGGGGAGAGAAATTTACGATCAGCTTGAAATCAACAATGAAAGGGATTGACAAATGGCGGCACAATTCAGGAAGATTTGGGAAGACCGGTTAATCAACTCGATGATGTATTATCAAAACTAAAATCTAAATAAAATGAAAAATAATCTGCCATTCGATTTTACCCTTGACAAAGAAACAAGAACGGTATTCATAAACAGAGAATTCGACGCCGAGCTTTCATTGGTGTGGGATGCTTTCACCCAACAAGAAATTCTTGACCAATGGTGGGCGCCAAAACCCTGGGCTTCAAAAACAAAAGCCATGAATTTTGAAGTTGGCGGACGAAGGTTTTATGCGATGGTAAGCCCCGAAGGACTGGAACGTTGGTCCATTCAGAGATATACTTCCATTAGTCCAAAAACAAATTTCAAAATGCTGAATGCTTTTGCCGACAAGGATGAAAACCCTGAATTGCCGGGTTCGGATTGGGATTTTAATTTCATCGATCAAAACGACACTACAAAAGTCAGGATTACTATTAAAAATGAATCCCTTGAACGCCTGGAGAAAATGATTGAAATGGGCTTCAAGGAAGGGTTCGCTATGTGCTTGCAGCAGTTGAATGAACTGGTATCGGCATTGAAGAATAAGTAGGCAGAACGACGGAAGTACATGGCATACTCGTAAAAGGAGTATGGCTTTACTGTGCGCTATTAGATAAAGGAAGGGATATTTTTGACGGTCTTGTATTTTTGAAGCGCCCTATGCTCCATGCCTTTCTCAATCAGGTCGAGAGGATCGTGTTTCCCGGCATTGGTCCGGCTGCAGGAATACTTACCGGGCGATCGGCTGATGACAATACTCATCGACCACCCAAATCCATCTAAGATAATCCGAACCGATTTCTGTGAAAGACACAGAATGGAAGGCATGGCATGATCATATTCAGACGATTCCGTCCGACGGCGGACAACCCGTGTGGGTTCCATCGGTGGAGACAGACGGCTTTCGGCGTTTTACATCTTGGCATAATTCTTCATGTCATAAATCGGTCACCTGTCATCATCTAAAACCTGCATTATGTATCAGAGTTACTTTCGCTACGGATGGAGAAATCTCGTCAACGGTAAGGCCTACTCGCTCATCAATATAACGGGGTTGGCCACGGGCCTGGCGTGTTGTCTGGGCATCGGACTTTTCATCCATGACGAATTCGGTTTTGATAAATTTCACCAGAACCTGCCCCGGCTCTATCGCGTGGTTGAAAAACAAAAGCAGGCCGGTGTGCTCTATGATGTGGCCTGCACTCCTGGCCCGCTCGGCACGGCCATGAAAACGGATTTTGCGGAAATGCAACAGAGTTGCCGGCTCGGCAGGACTGTGGGTATCTTGGAGGTAGGACAAACACACGTGGAGCCCGCCGACATCCGCCTGGTGGACAACAGTTTCTTTTCTGTATTTGATTTCAAATTGCTAAAGGGCAACCCTGCCCAGGTGCTGCTCCGGCCCGACGAGGTCGTGCTCACCCGGTCCGTAGCGTCCCAATTGCTGGGTCCCGACTGGCCAACCAAACCCAACCTCCTGGGAACGACCATCAACATGACCAGCTATGGCGGGAATTATACCCTGACACTGACCGGCATTGTCGACGATCCTCCCGCAAACTCACACATCCGCTACGATGTGTTGCTGTCGATGTTGACCGTGGAGAAGTACGATTATTTCAAATGGGACAACAACTCATACTATACCTATGTATTACTGTCGCCGTCGGCCGATCCGGTGGCATTCGATCACAAGCTAAGAACCTATATCGACCGCTATTCCGACATCGGTTCAAAAGACGAAGCCCGCACGCTCTTTCTACAGCCCATGAAAGACATCTACCTGCACTCTCACTTTGATTTCAACAGCGACGACGCCCGGACGAGCGACATTGTGTATGTTCGCATCTTCTTTGCCGTGGGGTTGATGGTGCTGCTCATTGCCTTGTTCAATTTTGTGAATTTGTCCACGGCGCGCGCCACACATCGCGCGAAGGAAGTGGGGGTGCGCAAAGTGATCGGCGCGATGTACAAGCAACTCGTCGCGCAGTTCCTGGTAGAATCGTTCCTGCTCACCGCGCTGGCGGTGGTGGTGGCGCTGGCGCTCTTGCAGCTCTTCTTGCCGTTGCTGAACGAGATATCCGGTAAATCGCTCTACGTGCCCCTTGAAAAAACCGGGTTCCTTGTCGCTGTGGCGCTGGCCACGGGAGTCATCAGTTTGCTGGCGGGGCTTTATCCCGCTTTCTTCCTGTCGAGCTTTGCGCCGGCCAAAGTGCTGAAGGGATTTTTGAAAGTCCGTTCCGGTATCACCTTCCGGCGTACGCTCGTCGTCGGACAATTTATGTTTGCCGTGATGTTAGTAATCGGCTCGATCGTGATCTACAGACAACTCCGTTTTATGCAGGACAAGCAGCTCGGATTCGACCGCGAACAATTGGTGTATGTACAGCTCAAAAACAAACTGAGAGGCAACGCGCTGACATTTAAAAATGAATTGGAAAATCAATCCGGTATTCTTTCGGCGGCACCGGCCACGGCCAGCATGATAGATGTCACGAATTCCACCTGGTCGATCGCGTGGGAGGGAGAGCCAGCCGACGATAAATTCCTGATTACGCAAGTCAATACCGATGCCGATTTCCTGCGCACCATGGCCATGACGTTGGTGGCCGGCCGGAACTTCGTGCCGGGAGCATCCGACTCGACGGCCTACCTGCTCAACGAGACGGCGGCACAACGCATGGGGTGGACCGCCGCACAAGCCATTGGCAGACAGGTGGCACTCTGGGATAAGAAAGGCACCGTAATAGGTGTGGTGAAAGACTTTCATTTCCGTCCCATGACGGAAGTCATCGAACCTTTTATTTTCCGGTGCTGGGCAAAGAGTAATTTTTCCGGCGTTTTTGTGAGGACACAACCCGGGCAAACGCATGAAGCCTTGGCCACCATCGGGAAGATATACAAAGCGCACGATGACCAGACCGCACTGCAATACCAGTTCATGGACCAGGCCCTCGAGGCGCAATATCGCACGCAACAAAACAGCGGCACCATCATCCTGTTCTTCTCCGTGCTGGCCGTGATCGTATCGTGCCTGGGCCTCTTCGGTCTGGCCACCTACGCGGCCGAACAACGCACAAAAGAAATCGGCATCCGCAAAGTGCTTGGCGCCACCATGGCCAGCATCGTACAACTCCTTTCCAGCGACTTCATCAAGCTTGTCCTGGTGTCCATCGTGCTCGCCACACCCATAGCCTGGTGGTGCACCGACCGCTGGCTGCAGGATTTTGCCTACAAGATCGACCTGGAGTGGTGGATGTTCGCCGCGGCAGGCGCAGTAACGGTACTAATCGCCCTGGCCACCGTATCATACCATTCCATCAAAGCCGCCATCATGAACCCCGTCAAAAGCCTGAGGACGGAATGAGGACATTGCAGACCCGGACTGGGGTGGAGTTTCCGACCCCTTGACCACTTCATTTCGTGAGGGTATGATCACCATATGTTATTTGAACATAGTTTCAATCATAAACGCACAGAATGGCGCGGCAAGCCGGAGTATCTGCGTAGGGGAGACGCTTTTTTCAAAGCGGGGATTCCTTAGGATTCTGATCATAAATATCTCTCTTTCAAGCAAACGATACGGTATATTAGTCCCTTTTTGGTGTCAATTCAATAACTTTCGACTATGAAGAAAAATGTCACATTGGATATCAATCATTCCGAAAAAAAACGGGTTGAGTATTTTTTGAACAGCGTCAATGCAGATCTCGAGCAAATTCCGTTTGATGCTCAAGAACTGAGCGATGCGAATGATATTATTGCCGGGTTTAAGTTTAAGGAGAAAGGCCAACCTACATTTGTCATAGTGATCTTTGCTACGTCATATTTCCAGGCAAATGGGATCGGCAAGGCAAATTCATTTAAAGGACCTAACCTGAATTGGACAGTAAATGGCGATATTCTATTTATAGTCGAATCAACAGATGAGCGTACATCAAATCAAATGCTGAGCGTCTTCGCGGGCAAAGAGTAATCACGTCCGGTCTTCGATTTTAGGAACCTTCTTCCTGCCGCACTTTTAAAGTGCCTCGGTCACCAACCGACGTACTGAAACGTTCCTTGCGCGAAGGCAATTCCACAGTATAAGTTCACTATTATCAGAAGGGCGTACCACAAAGCCATTACGATGTTGGCAAGGGTCCTCGGAAGAAAGGTCGTTAAGAATTTATACATGATCAGTTAATAAAGAACAAGGTTTTATAAACGTCAAGCGCTTTTACGAATTCATAGTCGATGATCACACAACTCAGGCAGAAGTAATTGAATACAAAAACTCTTCCCAGGTTCTTGCTAACCAATGAAGTTGGCGTATCCTTAAAAAGGAACGCCAGATAGATTCCGAAAGCTTGCAACGATCCCCAGATCAAAAAAGGTAAGCTGATTTCGTGCCATAGCGCGATGATGATCATCGTGATAATAACCCCTAACATTGGTTTCCTGGAGTAAGAAGCAAGAGGAGTATAAATATAGTCGCGGCAAAATGAGGTAAGCGACATGTGGTATTTTGACCAAAACTCCTGCATATTACTGGCCAGGAACGGAAAATTGAAGTTTTCCATTACGCGGAAACCAAGCAACAGTGAAATACCAATGGCGATGTCAGAGTAGCCAGCAAACTGGAAGTATGCATTCAGTACTACGGTGACGGTCTCCAGGTATACCTTGAGCCAATGTTTGCTTTCGTCTATGTTGGAAATGATTGTAGAAAGTTTTAAGCTGAGGATGTAGCTCCCGATAATCATGATCTTCGAAAAGCCATATAAAATGCGCTGAAAGCCCAATGAAAAATATTCACTGTTTACTCGTCTTCTTTGCCAATCCCTTATGAACTCTGGATAACGATTGATTGGACCAATGATCAGCACCGGTAGAAAAAAGTTATAAGCGAGATAGAACAGCAGACTCTCATCTTGAATCCTGCCATGATGGCTCTCAATTGTATAATGAATGTTTCGGAAAATGTAATAGGACATCCCAAGGGGGATCATCCAATGGTCATGTAGGGTAAATAGAATTTTGGCTGACAAAATAAGCAACACCAAAATCCCCAAGCTGATCACAATCTTTATAGACTTTTGCAAAACCGCTTTGTGCAATAAATAGTAATTGCCGAGCGTGATCGTGCCAAGAATGGCAAAAGATAAAGGTGATTGATACGCGATGAAAATTGCAGTGATAATGATCTGGGAAAGCAATACATACTTTTTTGGCAACGTCCATGCCAATAGGATCATGGGCATTGCGAACAATATGACTTCAATGAGTAGTCTCATAACATTTTTTTGACGCAATTTCAGACACGAACCATTTTTGATATTGCATTCCACCCTTTGAGTTCATGTGAGCGCCGTCGGTGAAAAATGAATTATCCATAACGTAGGGGAAGGGCCAATAATCAACATGATATTGAGTTTTATAGACTGTCAAGAGCTTGTTGAGCTCAGACGCTGTTTGTTGATCCATGAAATTATGGGGAAACAATTTATTCATGGGTATGTCCAGGAGAACCACTCTGGTGTTGTTTTTCGCTAACGCATCGAATGCGGTGTTGATAACATTGTTTTGCCACATTTTTCTGACCGAAGACTTTGAATGAAGGAGTTTTTTGAACATCACACTGTCAAACTCGTGCGTGTAGTAGAGATCACCGGGTTGTGGTTTTCCGTCGAAGGTATACCACTTGACGTAGTAATTATCAAGTGCGGGCTTCCCAATGGCATTCCGAATGATATTCCGGATGTTCAGTAGGGCCATATTGATGGGGTCAGGCGTCAGGGCGGTCGTATCGCCATGCGTCAGATTGAAACTGAAATTTTCAACGAACAAGTAATTGGGGGGATATTTGACTATATAGTCAAAAAAGTCAATGTATTGAGCAACCTGGGGGGTAAGATAACTTAACGCCACACGAAGCACTTTCGCTTTTCTGTTTGTGAGCTTGTAAATACTGTCTTCAAGCGCGCGAGGATCTACCAGAGCGTGTTCTGTCAAGGAAGAGCCAAAGATTACGATCGATAACGCAGATGTATCGCGGGTATTTTCAATTAATGCGCTTTCGAGATTCTTATTCGAGAGCGCTACGGTTTTGGCATACGGTCCGTTATTCGAATAACTGTAATAAAGAAATGAAAGTACAATAGCAAGACTTGCAAGGATAGGGAAGACCCATGTTCGTAACGGAGGTGCATCATCAATCATCTATTGTAGCTTTTTTTGAATGACATTTCGAATAGCACGTATTGACGTCATCACCATAGCATCAGAAGTTGAAAACTTGATGTCAAATACTTGTTCGAGTCGGGTTATCAGGGCCAGATGATTCAGCGAATCCCACCCGGAAACTGTTCGTGTTGAACTCGTTTCGGTGATGTCAGTGTGCTTGACCTTGAAAATAGTTGCGGCATTCGTGATTATTGTTTCCAGAACGCCTTCGCTTTTGGCAATAGGCGCGGCGTGTTTTTTAATCACGATCTTTTTTAATTCCTCTATCTGGATCTTGCCGCTGATACCACGAGGAAATGAATCGATGACAAACATCTCCTGAGGTACTTTTTCGGGTTCAAGATTTTCGCGCAAAAACTTATAGATCACAAGCTCATCCACTACGACATTGTCCTTTGGCTTTATGCACGCGATCATTTTTTCCGTCAGGATAGGGTCTGTTAGCCCAATAACTTTACATTCATCTACTTCGTTAAGTTTGAGAAGGAGCTCTTCTATTTCTTCTGGTTGAACTCGGAATCCCCCGGAATTGAGCATACTCTTTTTTCGGCCAACGATTTTAATAAATCCTCCCTCGTCTTCACGTGCGATATCTCCGGAATAGAGCCACCCGTCGATCAACACCTTGTTGGTAGCCTCGGGGTTATTAAAGTAACCGACCATCACGTGATCGCCTTTCAATAGAAGTTCACCTTTTTCACCTTTCTTGACTTCCTGCCCTTCTTCATTAATGATTTTGATGCTACAGTCGGCGGGTTTACCTACTGTGCCTATCTTAAAGGTGTCTGCGCTGGGTCCGCAATAGACACTTCCCGTTACCGTTTCGGTGAGACCATAAATGTTTGCGACCTGGATCTTAAATATAGAGGAAACCGAATGCCATAATCGTTCTTCCAACAATGCTGCTACAGAGACAGCGAATTTAAAGTCAGGTGTCTTGAAACTATCCTCAAAACCTTCATGATATTTTTCAAAGAAGGATAACAGCGTAGGCACAACGAACAGGTGTGTGACCTCATATTTGTAAATGCCATCGTAGATAAGGTCCAATCTGGAGGTGTCCAGCCTAAACGGACTTATCCATGTACCTCCGCAATAGAATGCTAACAAAGGTCCCTGGTTGATCCCGTCCGTATGATATAAATTCAGGACGTTCAGGATCCTGACTTTGTCATCCATTCCATAAACATTCTTAAGCGTTTCCAGGTGTGAGAACAAATTCTTATGGGATATCACCACACCTTTGGGATCAGAGGTGGATCCGGACGTGTACATCATGTATGCAACACATGACGAGTCAATAAATGGTGGGTATGTTGGTGGAGTGCTTTCGAGGCCTTTCAAACAAGCTGGATATGTGCGATCAGACTGAAGATCGCCGCCGTTCGTGTTCCGTGAAAAGATGCTTTTGAAGACATTCTTTTCTTCGCGAATATTGTTGATCTCAACGGTATTTTTTCCCTCCAATCTCCACGCCACAACCAGGTCATGGTCAATGAAGAATGCAACGGGACTAGCTTGGTCGATGATGGAATGTATTCTGTCAGCCTTAGCGTTGGGATCCGTTAATATGACAGTTAACCCAAACCTGTATGCAGCAATTGTAATTTCGGCAAGCGCTCTTTTGTCATTTGTCGATAATACGATCTTATCTCCTTGCTTAAGATTTAGTCGCTGAAAGATTACGCTTAGCTTGTCTACCGCAGCAAGTAAATTACCGTAGGTGACTGCCTCCCCATCGTGCAGCACGGCAAACACTTTTTTAGGATAGAGTTTTGCACGGCCCACTAACTCAACGATACTTTTCATTATATCCTTTTTCGAATTGTTAAATGCCGGTCAATGCTACCGCAAGGCTGTGCATGCCGGTGTAAAACTTGGGAGATTTAAGCCACCGGTGCTTCCAGTGGACTGGTAACTCGACCAAAAACCATCTGTCCCTCTAATCAGAAACCGAATCGCAAAAAATCAAATTACCAATAGTAGATGCGCTGAATAACAACTTAGTAAATGTAATGAATAAAAATCAGCAAAGAAACACGTGTTTCGGCAGTATAGCACGTTTACCAGCCCACCTGTAAGCGCCATCTTTGGATGTTCGAAACATGCTGTGTCAAGCGCGTTTCATGTTCTCTCGCATCCCAAGCTCATCTGCTCTCCCATTGATGTTGGTGATAAATGTCCGTCTGCCTGTCATGGCTTCCACGAACATTGCCTTGTGCATAATAACGACGACCTCGTCAGAGCCTTTGAATCGTCGTTGGCTATAGATCGAGTAGGGTGTCTTTAAATTATCGTCCGATTTCGCACGAAGAAGTTCGCAAATAGACTATGAGCATTCTAAATCCTCGCGGTATTGGCGTTTTGCAGCTGGCATGAAATTTCATTGACTTCAATGATGAAAGGAATTCTATTGCATATAAACAGATTCACGTCCCCGTTAAATAGCATTCGCATTTCACCCCTGATGCGTCTTTATGCTGCTCTATTTATCCGAATTCTTTCGCGAAGTACTGATGTATATCTACTCAAGGTCGTCACGCTGGCGGTAGCATTTTACGCTGGTGTCGTTGTGACGCTTTTCTCCATCCACGAATTTAGATATGACACAAGCCATGGAGATGCCCACGCCATATTTCGGGTGCTTGCCCACAACACCGATAAGGATTACACTGGCAATAGATTGTCCGCGTCCATACCTAAAACAGCCCTTAAGGGAATCATTAATCAATTCGGTGACTCGAGCGCTATTTCGCGCATAAAAACATTAAACAAAGTAACTGTCATTAGCGACCTGGGCCAACCAGTCTATGATCAAAAAATTTATGCCGCCGATTCAACGATTGACCAAATCTTCTCTTTTGACATCGCAGAGGGAAACATTGCCAATTTTGCTAAATCAAACGAAGTTGTTGCATTAACGTCAAGGCGCGCAGCTTTGCGTTATTTTGGAAATCAGAGTGCTGTAGGTAAAATCATGCGACTAACAACTTTCAGCGACACGCTCACTGTTTCTGTCGTTGCTGTAATCGATGACTTTCCATCCAACACTCATGAAGACTTTGATGTTTTCATCAGCTATGACTCATCTGCAATTGCTACACTGAACTTCACTCCCGACCAAAGCGGTGTGTATGCGCGGCTTGCGTCCTGGAAAGTCCCGCCTTCATCTCTCACCGGAACCAACAACGGTCATTTGGAATATCTGTTTCAACCCATTAGCGAAATTTACTTTGGACCGCAGGTTCTCTCTGAGGAGGCACGACACGGAGACATGTATAGTATGGTAATTCTCATTTGTATTGTCTCCCTGATCTTCCTGCTTGCAATTTGTAGTTTCGTCAACTTATCGACAATCACGCTGCCCAATCGGTCAAAGGAGATCGCTGTGAAGAAGCTTGCGGGCACAACACCGTTTCAGCTATTGTTTCAATTTATTTACGAATCACTTGCGCTTACAAGTGTGTCATTACTGGTAGCAGTGATGATACTTCTTGGCACCAGTCATCCTATAAGTGCGATGTTAGGCGTCGATATCGTGCATCTGATGGTAAACTCCAACCTCGTTCTTGTGGCCGCCATTTTCTTGATGATTTTTGCCGTGGTGATCTCCCCGGTCTTTATAGTCATTCGCTTTATTCACGCCAGCCCTATACGCTTGTTGGGTGCCGATACTATTACATTTCCACGATTTAAACGAATTATCACGGTTGTTCAATTTGGTGTGAGCACATTTCTTATTATATCCTCTATAGTGATGAGTCGCCAGATCAATTATTCGCTTATAAAAGAGCCCGGACGAAATCATGACCAGGTTGTTTATATGGCATGTCCTGCTAGTATTGCCGATAGTGCCATTCATAAAATAAAGGCAGGGTGGCCCGACAAAAACCCCAACGTACTCGATGCGGTGGCTGTTTCACAACTTCCCAGCCAGCTAAACGGTAAAGAGGTTGGATCGGATCTCTTTGTGCTGGAGGCGGATTATAACTTTAAGGATTTCTTTCAATTCAATATGCTTGAAGGAGATTGGTTTGAGTATACCGATAGGGACTCTGTAGTAGTGGTTAACCAATTGGGATTAAAGAAAATGCTTAAAGTTGACCGAAACGTCATTGGTGTAATTCAAGACCTTAATAGTCCTTTTAATCAACCGGAGCAGCCAGTCAAGATCAGGCACGCGAGGGAAACTACTCATAATTGGATATGCTTTCGGGTGGAAGAGGCGGATATTCGCAACACTGTGAAATGGATTGAAGAGCGCATGCACGCAAAGGGCTCACACGGTAAGGTATATTACTCCAATGAACACTTCGAAATATGGTTAGCCTATCAGGATCACTTGAATGCATTGTCACGTATTCTGACCATCATTTCCGTGTTATTGGCAGGTTGTGCGATCTATGGACTCACGGTAAGTCTCGTCCGTGACAAGATTAAAGAGATTGCAGTGCACCACCTCTTTGGTGCAAGAATATCAGACGTCACTCGCCTACTGGCGCGTGGATTATTGAGGCAACTGCTTACGGCCCTTGTTTTCTTCGGGCCTGTTACTTTCATATTGTTGAACGAGTTACTCAGAACGTTTGTACACGCAACAACATTTTCCTGGGCGGATCCTTTGTTTCCATTAATGTATTGTCTCGTTGTAATTATTGGGTTGTGTGCCTATCAAGCGTTCAGGCTGAATCGAAATGATTTTGTTTCAACGCTTAAAGGGAGAAGTTAGCTTACGATTTCAAATCCATGGTTGGCTAGCTCTATTTTTCATCACCCATCTTCTCCTTAACGAATTTTATCAAGTCCTTATTCTTACTTTCTTTATGCTGTCAGTACGGAATTGCCTTGTCCATCATTGTCGTTAATGTTTGCTCCGTTAGACAAGAGTAATTCCACCAGCTCTTTATTTCCGCTTGAAGCTGCATAGAGTATCGCAGATGTTTTAAATCCATCCTTCCAGTTCACGTCAGCTTTGTTCTCAATCAATATTTAAGAAATGTCAAATTTCCGCTGATTTATTGATGTTATAAGAGCATTCGTTTTCATCCAGGGGCCAACTTCCTTAATGTGGTTTACGTCCGCCCCATCTTTTATGAGCTTTTCAACCAATTCCTTGTCTCCGTTTGAAAACTGCTCTTTGAAGGAGCTCATTCTTGTCCTGTGAAAAGGCCGTTAAGGCTGTCATGGTTAGAAAACCAATTGTCAGTAGTGCCTTTATGTTCCTGGTTCAGTTAGTTAGGATCAGCAGCAAGATGAACAGTTGTATACACAGACTCAATATCAAATGATATGAGAGGGAAACAAATACGGGCAAATCAAAAATCTCTGATTTGCCCGGTCTGGTAGCCCCGACAGGAATCCCGCCTGACCGAGGTCATTCGGGCAGGGAACCTGCATCAAAAGTTTAGGAAACTCCTATTCTATCCCCGCCCGTACCGAACGTATGACTAGCTTTCTGTTGAGTATACCCACGGTACGTTCGG
>DATDAV010000076.1:0-1758 GCA_036525235.1 Chryseolinea sp.
CCAGGAAGCCAAGCTCAACCCCGCAGCCCGCAAGGAAACAGTAACTGCCGTGAGCCGGCTGCTGCTGGACAATTATGTCTTCCTCGAAACAGCAGCCGAAATGAGCAAACTGATTCTTGGCAAACTGAAAGCCGGCGGCTATAACACCATTACCGATCCGGTAGCCCTCTCCGATGCGCTTACCGTCGACCTGTACTCGGTGTACCATGACCGGCACCTGTTGGTACGCTACTTCCCGCCGGTAGCGAACCCGGCAGCGGCATCGCAGCCATCCGACCCGGCCGACCCTATGGCAAGGCTGTACCGCGCGAATTTCGGCCTGCAACGGACGGAGGTGCTGCCGGGAAACATCGGCTATATCAACATCACTAACTTTTGGGCGGATGATGAACAAGGCAGGGAAACCCTCAAAGCGGCGCTACAATTCGTTTCCCACACCAATGCCCTTATCATCGACCTGCGGGGTTGTGGCGGCGGCTCGCAGGAAACGGTGCGCCTCATCTGCAGCTACTTCCTTGAGAAACCCACGCACATCAACAGCATGTATGACCGCCCTGATGATACCACAACGGATTTTATCACGACGCCTGACCCTTCGTTTACCAAAATGACGGCAATGCCGCTCTATATCCTGACCTCCGGCAAAACTTTCTCTGCCGCTGAAGAGTTCTGCTACGACCTGCAGAACCTGGAACGGGCAACCATTGTGGGTGAAGTGACCGGTGGGGGTGCCCACGGTACTTTTGAGCAGGACGCCGGCCATGGCTTTGTTGTGTCGATACCGTACAGCAGGGCCATAAACCCGGTTACAAAGACCAGTTGGGAGGGTGTCGGTGTCATCCCTGAAGTCAGGGTACCTTCCGATAAAGCACCCGAAACCGCTGAAATGATTATACTCGACAGCCAAATCGCAAAAACCAGCGATTCCGGTGCGCTGTTCACCCTCAACTGGGACCGTGAACTGCTCCGTGCCCTGAACAACCCCATGACCCTGGACACGGCAACACTGCAAAACTATGCCGGGGTGTATGGCGAACGCGCCTTTACGCTGGAAGGCGGCAAACTGTACTACCAAAGGACCGGCAGGCCGAAATTCGAGCTGGAGGCGATGTCGCCCACCATGATGAAGGGCAAAGACAACAATTACTTCAAAATTGAATTTGTGGCGGACGAAAACGGAAAAATCGGGATGGTGAAAACATACTACCAGGACAACAGGGTGGAAATTTCGCAGCGGACAAAATAGCCGTTCGGCGAAATAGAGAATTCAGAAAAGTGGATGGAGTCATTTTTTCAATTTTCAGAAATATCCATTTTGGGATTTTGGACAAAAATTGATTTTACAAAATTACGAATTTTGATGGATCCCTAAAATTATTTCCCTGCAAAAAAATGAAATTTCCCAAAATCATTTTCGAATTTTCCGAAATTGGGCGAAAAGTGAAGTGATAAAACTGACTACTGATAATCAGCAACTTATAGAGCATTCGATTTTAAATTCCTGATACAAAAAGTGAACTAATGCATGCCTTTTTCACCCTCCCGGAAACGGGAGGGCGAGGCACATCATTTTACAGGTTATCCAATTGATTTTTAGTGTTATCCTCGCTGATGGTCCAGAAGAATCCTACGAAGAAGAAGCGGTCAGCCGGCTGGGTGATGGCCTGGCGGGCATACATGCCATTGGCACCCCGGTCATTGGCATAGGTATAGCCGAATACATTGTCGCTCCCAATCACATTAGACACTGAGAAGTAG
>DATDAV010000077.1:0-1850 GCA_036525235.1 Chryseolinea sp.
ACGAGTCAAAGCAGATGACACGGCCCGGGAAAAGTTCGTCTGGAGGTTCTACAACCAGGCATGGGATAACGCATCACAGTTCGATCTGGCTATCGATACCGATACCATATCAATCGAGATGGCTACGGACTGGATCATCGACGCAGCCAAGGCACTTTCGCAAAAAGAATTCGGACCAGATGCAGTCACAGCCGAACGGGCCAAAGTAGACTCTGCCTTGTTGGATGCGATCGATGTTGCCTTGGTACGCCAGGTTCCTTCTGAGAATGAGGGCGATAACTAATTCTGGAGGCCGTGGAGACGCAAAGAGAACTCGCCTTCCTCGGGTCCTGTTACGACCCACAAAGGGAAGTGACATCACTGGGGTTTTGCTTATTCCTCTCGCCGAGATTGCAAATCGCGGCGCATATCAGCCGCTTTTTTCTTGATTTCTATATGAAATCTCATTTCATCAATGGCAAGTTCCCAAGAAACCTCCCAATGTAGGTGATTGGTGTCGAACGCCTAAAGCTCCCCCCATGAAAGAAATTGTTGCCAGGAATTCCTGGCTCACCAAATGGATCACACGCTCATGGCCGCTGAGGCTTTGCGAAACGGGCCTGCAAAAAAGCGATTCCCAGATCCTAAAATCAATCAAACATCAACAATCCAATGAAAAAACAATATATCAAGAACCTATTAGGTGTGTTTCTGGTCCTGGTGGTAGGCCTGACAACGGCTAGCTCAGCAGACAAGAAGGTCAAAGTCGGGATGGCAGTACAGGATCTAAGCAATCCGACATGGGCAGGCTATTGTCAGGCCATCAAAAAGGAAGTCGATTCGAAGGGTGGCAGTTTGAATTTCGTTTCCTGTGAAAGCAATGTTAACAAGCAAATCACACAAATCGAAAACTTCGTCGCAAGCGGCGTCGATGTTTTGATTGTCCATCCCGCTGACCCCGCGGGGGTTGAAGACGCTTTGAAAGAAGCAAGGTCAAAGGGGGTAAAAGTCCTCGCGTGGGACGACAACCTTGAGAACGCCGATATGGCCTGGCTGATCGACAATCGTAAATTGGGCAATGCGATCGGCGAACAGGCTGCCAAGTGGATCAATGAGAAACTTGGCGGCAAAGCAGAGGTCGCCATACTCAATTATCCCCAGTTGCCGATCTTGCTTGAACGAGGAAAAGGCATTACGGAAGCGATTACTAAGGGCGCGCCAAATGCGAAAATCGTAGCAGAGACCAGTGCCATCAATCCTGCTGAAGGTATTACGAAGATGGAGACGATCTTCCAGTCCAACCCTAATGTAAAAGTTGTTGGCTGCATCGGTGCAGGTGGCTCGGTGGGTGCCAATGAAGCGGCCAAGGCCGGCGGCAAAATCACCGAGGACTTCGGCATCTTCGCCGCGGATGCAACCCAGCCAGAACTTCTCGCTATGAAGAACAATGAGGGCGTCAGAATGAGCGTAAGGATCACTGGCAGCGACAAAAAGATCGCCGAAGAAGTTTGGAAAATGGTTGAGCAATTGGCTTCTGGAAAACCGATTGAAAAGAAAGAGGTCTATCGCGAATTGATTCCCGTAACGAAAGAGAATGTTGGTGAATACCTCGAGAAGTGAGCCGTTAACCGTATGAAGTCTGGCCTGGAATGTCCGCACCGGGTATCTCCAGGCCATTCATTCAAGGGGCGGCCGGAAAATCTGGATTGAGCAGCGCCGGCCATCAGCGCGATCCCCCGTTTTCAATCGCAGGCTGGCAGAAGGCCGGCCGGGTGGGGTTTGCCACCTCTGACTTCGGCGATGTCCGTTGACGTCCCCGGGAATCGGCGCAGCTCTGAAAAGCCGAAGCCGCCGTCGGAAATAGGATTTCG
>DATDAV010000078.1:0-5633 GCA_036525235.1 Chryseolinea sp.
TCCCTTTTCCGTAGCGTCCCGTCGACTATAAGACTCATGATGGTTCTACGAAAAAGAACTGCTCTTGCGCCACTTCGTTCGTGTGGCTGTGCGCCCTTGTGGCTGTGTCGTCCGCTTGAATCATATCCACGATTGGCTATCCGACTTTCCTCAAACACCGCACTGTTTCTTTCCTTTCCATACCCATCCCTCCACATAGCAGTAGCCAGTGATATCTCGACGGATCACCCGACCCCTTACCCTCCCCGCCCCGCCTCTTACTGGAACCGTCCTTCTTTCAGCGCGTACAGTACCATTTCAATCACCACCGCCATGGCATTACTCACCAGCTCGCCCCAAATCCGGCGCCGATGTCGTTGCCCCAGCCAGCGCCCATATCTCCGCCACTCCCGATCCGTTCCCCCACGGTATCCAAGTCGCTCGAGCATCGGTCCCGCCATGGCCGGATCACCCATCGCCATGTACACCGTCGGCGCCACCGCATTCGGCCATTGGCACGGCTCTGTCGTGTCTTGCCGGGTGGCACAGTACACTTGGCTCACACCGCATCGGTGGCAGCTGTGGCTTTGATCCTCGTACCTGATGTGCTTTCGTAGTTCGTCAATATGGCTTTCCGTCACCGAAGCGTGTCGTCGGCACTGCGCGAGCGAATGCTCCCCTTCCGTCCCATCCCCGGCCATGAACCAACATACCGCACATCCCTGGCTCATCTCATCAAGCGCCCCTCGCACTAATTCCCATTCTCGCCCCTGCTGTCGTTGGCGGTCTTCAAGCTCGCCAAGCCCTTCTCCACACCGGTCACATGGCACGCACCCATCAACCTCGCGACAAGACCGGGCCAGTTGATGCCCGTCCATGTGCTGACTCATGACTTGTCGTCGACAGCCAGCACTGGTGATGAAAGCGGCCATCGCACTGCGATCAAGCGATAGTTGGCCACCCTGAAGCCGCTGTTCGACGGAATTTTCTTCCACCAGCACCATAGAGTCAACGACCTCCCCTCCACGGCCAGCACGCCCCGACTCCTGGGCGAAATCGATCATACTCCACGGTAGATCCACGTGCAGTACGAACACGATGCCGGGAAAGTCAACTCCAGTTCCTAGTGCAGAAGTCGCCACAATCATGCCGCCAGCTTCGCACCACTGTTCCAGCTGTTCGGCCCGATCGACTCGACCCGCATGGTAGTATGGACAACCGAGTCCTTGCGCTAGTTCCTCACAGCCAGCCCGACTGAGACAATAAATGACCCCTTTCTGTCGGCCTAAATGCGGGAGACGTCGTTGACAAATCGATAATGCGTGGGCACCAAGCTCTCCGGGACGACATCGTTGAACCATATACCGATGCCGGGCCCGAATCGTGGAACAGCGGATCAGCCGAGCATTCCGCACTAGCATCATCTCCTCGAGCTCGAACACCAGCATGGGCGGCAGTGTGGCAGTGAGACAAATCATGGGGCACTCCAGAGCGCGGAGCTGGCGCAGCGATGCCAGCTTTGGTCGCCAATCGCTGGACGTAAATGTCAAATGGCATTCGTCAACAAAAATACGCCGAAGCAAACCCTTCTGCTCCATCACCCGCGCATAATTCAGAAATCCAAACGACGTCGCCACATCAGCACTCACAATAACAACCGTCGCCGGATTGATCTCCCCATGCTTCCACTCGAGACAATCAATACCGGCATCGCAAAATCGTCGGACCATGTTATCGGCAAGTGCTCGAAATGGCACCACCACAATCGTGAGTCCTTCCGGGTCAAGCAAAGCGGGTAGCATCGCTAACAATGTCTTTCCGCCGCCGGTGGGCAAAACCACCACCAATGGAGTCTCCGAACGCAATACGGCGTGAAGCCCTTCTTCTTGTTCCGGCGAATTGAATTGAACGGGTCCTGATCCAAACAACTGATGCATGGCATGCTCGACATGGTCTCGATTTACCGCGTTTAAAGCGACAACGCCCGTGACGGTCCCCGGTAACGATGATGGAGCCACTGGAAGACTCGCGCCGGGAGTGCTGGGCATCGGGCTAGTCGGAACCGCCGGCTGGGGCGCGGTGTCAAAGAGCGAACGCCATGACGGTCTTTTTCGGGGGCCAATCCCACTCAACGCTTCTGGTGCATCACGCTTTGCGGGTGTAGAAGTGGAAGCGATAGCGATAGCGACAGTGGCAGATGGGGCTGATGGACGCATCGATGCTAGTTGGAGAAATTGCTGCCAACGTTCACTCAACGGACGAAACGTCTCGAGCGACCGAACCGATAGATTGTGAATAATGTTAATGGGCACTCCATAGCGAGCAGCACCCATCGCTTCTCCTCGACCACTTTGGAGCTCGAGACCGCTCTCTTCGTCCTCTTCGGGCTCTTCCACTTCGCCAATCTCTTCCATGTAACCGGCCGCAAATCGGTCACCCACCACGACTCGACCGATGCTAACAGCAATATGACGATAGTCCAGCGTTGTGAAACGATGTCCAAGACTGCGGGTGGTCTGCTCCGCAATGATTTGCGTCAGTCGACTCGTCTCCCACGGCCCTTGTTTGTTGTGCCAAACATGGTCGCTCCACCCTTGACCCTGTACTTGGACGAGCAGATGTTCGCGAAATGGCTGTAAATATGCCAAATAGACAACTAAAAGCTGTCCGACTCGGTGGGGTAAAAATCGTGGAATAATTTTGGGTGTGTCGAACAATGCCTGAGATTTGTGGTAGCGCGTAATCACCACAACCTGCCCGTCCAAAATAAAAATGTTCCGATCTTGGAAACCGCCATTGCGAAATCGAACGCTCAACACTTCCGTTCCTCTCGCCGGCTGCCCTCCAGTCGTGTGCATACAAAACAGTAACAATGCAAGAAATCGACCCACTTGACGGAGATAACGACGAATGGGCGGTGCACGCCACCGTCCTCGAACACGAAGTCGCTCACGACCACGAAGCATGGTGACCATTCGCGCCAGCGTCCAATCCAGTCCACCAGAGAAACCATTGCTACTCTTGCTCACGAATGAAATGCCCCGCTTCGTGAACGTGACATCGTCAACGATCGTATCGAGCGCCACCTCAAACCGGTCGCTCTTTCGCGTCGTCCAAAGTAGCTTCTCCCAGAACATCTGCTCCGCATAGTCAATCGTGCTGTGTATCATGTTCCGAAATCCAGTCAGAGTAACGGGTATTCCACGAAAGTAGAGCGTCTGTTGGTCTCGCGACCACGTCACACTGCCCGTGTTGCCGGTGCTCATCGCCACATGCTTGCCGTACGCGAGTAAGCTAATCATGATGCTCATCGGTGTGCCCGTCCCGTCGGCAAGAAAACGTCGTCGCTGCTCCAAGAACTCCTCACGCCCGTCCAAATCATCAATCTGCTGCTCTCTCTCGGCAACGGGAAGAAGCAGCTCAGCTCCTAACACCCGTACATCATACACCATCCCAGCAAGCATGTACGAGTAGTCTCCCGCACGTCGAAGTCGGTTATTGTCCTCGTCGATTCCCAGTATCGCCAGAAAATGAATCAACCCACTCGAGAATTGTTTCCCGCCCACCTTGTGAAAGATAAAGCTTCTGTACACGTCCGCCATCTTACTCATTCGTGCCTCGTCGGTAACGGAGAGATCGTCGGCCATAAGTAGATCATAGAGTCCAGCGACCAATGCTTTTTGTTCACTGTTCCATGGGAAGAGTTCACGCGCATCTTGCATGGGATCAACCACCTGGTCATTTGGACGATGTTGGCTTCCGTCACTGACCAATGTGCTTTCCTCTTCTTCCAAAATCTCATCGGTGTCGTTGTCTTGGCTACTGTCGTCCTCTCCGTCTTCATCGTCATCGTCATCGTCATCGTCATCGTCATCGTCATCATCATCCTCGTCCTCCGAGCTCTCATGGCTTGATCTTGCCGAGCCAGAAGCTGGGCCCTGCGCAGCCGACGTAGCTGTATCCTCGATCCCTTGTTGACTGCCATTTAATTCTTGCTCAGATGCCCAGACGCGGAAAATGTAGCAAGCAAATCGTCGCAAATACCCAGTATACCGGTCTTGACTGTCTGGATTTTGAAGTCGCGCGATCGGACGTCGATCCGGCTCACTCTGCTGGGTACTCCTAATCCAACGTCGAAGCTCAATGTCAAATGTAGACAACCCCGTCACGGCACGATCCATCAGCAGATCGGAGACGCGCACGACTTCACGTAAAACTTTCTCTTCTCGATCAGGTAAGCGACTGGCATGGGCCAAGTAGCCGAGATGGCGCGTGCGAAGATGTTGCGGCCAATCTGTGCGATTGAACCAGCCGGTGCGATCTTGTTGTATCATATCGGCGTCGAGCTTCTTGAGCTCATTCTCATAAACGGCTCGGGCAGCAGACCATTCGCTCTTGATCTGCTGAATGTCTTCTTGGACGCTGGAAAGTGCAGCTCGTGTCTCTTCTTCCTTCTCCTCGTACACAAGAAAGTATCGTCGTGATGCAGTGTTCTGAAAAAATGTCTGAACTGGCTCTTTGTGCCAGTAAAATTTATCGTCCTTGCTGCTAGTCCATCCATGGGCTTTGTTACAGTGATGCCGTATCACCGACTCATTGACGCTGATGAATTGACACTCGTATTCGTCACATAGAAATCCAGTTAATGGACGTCCCAGTGCTGGAATGGGTGGCGCCTGGGGTGGCGGCAGTGGCACTTGCTTCGGTGGTAGACGTTCATGCTGTGAATACTTTTGGGTGATGGCCCGTCGTTGGGCGAGAGTAAAGCAATGCTTTTGAGATAGATGTGAGTCGATATTCTGAATGCCGTCGGCGTGCTCAATACAGATAAGTACTTTAGAGTCAATGTGATACCAAAAGATGTCGTCAGCGCCGTTGTTGTTGTTGCTGTGTTGTTGGTTAAGTTGGGTGTTGGTGTGCAGTTGATTGGGCTTTAGTCGCCAAATAATATTCATCTTGGCAGTACCTCCCCAGCAGTGCTTTGCTAACCCTAAGTTGACGATATCTCAACCTATGTCGCTTTTTGGGAAACACCCGTTCGAATCCCATAATAAAAATGTCAGTGCTATGCGCATGTCAAAGATGGGTAGCCCATACCTCGTCGTTGCATATTGTCAGACCCCATTGTCAGACCCCCTTAATCTCCTCATTTGGGCATGAAAAATCACGCTAATTTTCACGCTTGCCGTAAGAGGTAGTAAAAACCTATTGTCAGACTCTGACAATGGGTGTCATATTGGACAGGACTTATATACTTTACTTTAATTTAATTTTTATTTTTTTAAGTTAAATAATTCCCTCTCCTTTTTCTACTCTTAAATGATTAAAATGGATAAACTTATATTTCTCTAAATAGAACGTTAAGCCATGTTTACTCGCCCAGTTAAGGCATCATTCGTGAATAATCTAAAGGACCTAATAGTTTCTCGCCACACTCTTATTATATATAAGGATATTAATATTGTTAATAAACCTAATTAAGTTTATATAAAGGTAGGAATCCTTATATACCTCTAGGAGGTTTAGATTATAAAATAAATAAAATATTAATAATATTAGGGAGCCTTATAAAATTTTTATTTTTATTTTTTCCTCCTTTAAGAGATAAATACCTAATCTTAACGCTATACGGCGCTAATTAAAAAAACTTTTTA
>DATDAV010000079.1:0-1051 GCA_036525235.1 Chryseolinea sp.
GTCGGTCGAGCTTATCGTAAATGTGAATGTTAACACTTAGCAAGGCTTCATCACGACCATCACCATCCAAGTCGATAACAACCGGTGTGCTCGTCTGATAAAATCCCAGCGAATCAATAAATTCCGTTGCCCCTGTTGAACCATTCACCATGATCTGTCTACTCCATTCCAGATTTGGCCAAACGCCAACGGCATAAGAAACAAAGAAATCCGGAACCGAATCCGCATTGAAGTAGCCAGGGGCTACCGAGCTATAGGCCTCCGTGTCGGGGACTTTGACCGACCAGAAAGGCTTATAGGTTTTTCCATCGAAGGCAATTAGTTTTCCCTCCACAGCATTGGCGACGATATCAGAAATGCCGTCCGCATTTATGTCTATCCACAATGCTGGCGCGACGTATCCATTCTTAGGACTCGTATCGAGCAAAATAGCGTCCGATAGGTCACCTTTCAAAATCGCTGAAAGCGTGGTGACATACAAGTGACCTCCAACGGTTTCGCCACCCGTACCAAAAATAATCCGATAGTCGTTGCCGTCATCGGTCAGCAATGCGGAAACGGACATATAGATTTCACACTTATCGGGGGAGCTTGCTTTCGCAAGCACAGAGCCATCCTTGGCGCTAACCACTGCTAAGTAGCCGGCGGGTCTGTCCTTCGTCTCGTGTGGAGCAGCCCACACGTTGCCACCATTTGAAATCAAGATATCCTCCAATCCGTCCTTGTTCTGATCCTTGATGAATTGCGCATTGTAAAATCCATACCACTTCTGCTTTGCAGCTTTCTTGTCAAATCGCCAGATCACGTCGCCGGTTTTGCCATTGATCGCCATAAATTCTGCTGATCGTCCATTGATTATGATATCGTCGATGCCGTCGCCGTTTAAATCCTTTGACATGGGAGATCCAAAAATCTGATCCTTGGCGCGAACATGCCAAAGCATCTTTCCATTTTGCCCGTCAACTGCAATCACAGCCGAATCACACGCCTGAAATTCCTCGCGCCCGGCCCCAAAAATCACATCACCGATTCCGTCACCGGTGAGGTCTGT
>DATDAV010000080.1:0-4932 GCA_036525235.1 Chryseolinea sp.
CTTCTCCAACAACCGCAGCTGCCACAAATCATTTTTCAAGCCACCCAGCAGGCATCCAAAATCACATCGGAGGTTTTCAAACACCTACCGCACCGCCGTACTCACCAAATACCACGCCGCATGCGGCAACCACTGCTCCGCCCAACGCCAATCGTCATCCTTACCCGTCTTCAAATAGCTCAGGTCATAATCAATACCATCCTCATCCTCAAAGCCCCCCGTAATACCATTGCAAATACCGCCCGGTGCGTTGGTGTATTGATACGTTCCGAAGAACATATACGCAATGTTGTTGCGACCGGTTCCCTGCAACATGCTGGCGTCATACGGATTTAGCCCAAGGATCCAATTGAGTTGATTCCAGGCGTAGGTCTGCAGTTGATTATAGAAAGCAGCATCGTCCTTAAAGTATGGTGCTGCCAGGCGGGCCGCTGTCGCCAACGATCCAAGGCGCGCATTTTCGCCTTGCCACCAGGGTGCTGCTTCGGTATCATGAGGGAAGAAGAACGTCGTGCGCTTTACGCCGTCTTTGTTTTGCACGAGTTGACGTGCATAGCCAAACGGGTTGTTGATCTCGCGGGTGACTTCCAATTCGAACGTGAGCGACTTCCGCACGGTCTCCAACACCTTCTTCCGGGTTGCTTCGTCGGCCATGGGAAGATAGTTCACGAGTGATACGACGGGCAGTCCCGCGTCGGCGGCATGGAAGAAGGGGCGAACGCCGTCGTCGGCGCGCCAATAGTTTTTATAGGTGCCGGTGGTGGTGAGGCGGTCCATCAGATTTTTGGCGCGTTTGTCGGCGGCTTGTTTATAGACGGGTTTCTTCGTGACCTTATAGAGTTCAGTGGCGGCCATCAGCGCGCAATAGTCATCCAGGATGTTCTCTTTGCCGTCGTTTGTATACGCAACGTTGTTCTTCTCCAGGAAAGCAAATGCATCCTCCGCCGCTTTCAAATAGTCGGCCGACGTAAAATCGCCCGACACCGGGTAGGTGCTGGCCATGGCCAGCGCGGCAATCGATACGCCGGCACCGGCGCGATAACTCACTTCGTAGGTTGCCTGGTTTTGAACGCTCTCGATGTTGCCATAGTTGGTCTTGTCTTTTGTCTCGATGGTTTTGATGGCGTAGCCTTTGTGGTCTTTGCCGATCTTGCGGTCCTCCGGTTTCTTCTCCGGGCCGGGGCCGGACACCGAGCGATAGAAAGACCCGTTCGGATTTTTGACGCGCACCAGGTAATCGGCGCCAAACATGGCTTCATCCAAGGTCTTGCGCTTATATTGTTTGAAGGCCACATCGTTGCGGGCATCCATGAGGGCATAGGTCCTGAACAGGCTCCACACGGTGAGCGAGATCTGCTGCGGGTTGAAGTAGGTTGAGAACGACAGGTGCGACAAGTGCTTGCCATAATCGCCGGTGGCATCATACCAGCCGCCGTGAGCGTCAACATGCGTGTCGGTGTCTTCGAGTTTCACGTTGCGATCGGCTTTGTCGAGCAAGCCCGAAGTGCGCTGCCCTTTGAAATAATACACGACGTTCGACAGGGTGTTCCGTTCCAACAGGTCTTTCTGGATGACAAACGGGAAGGATTGGATGGTGCCGCTGTTGGTGGCGCACTCCAGGATGTAGGTACCTTCTTTTGTCACGGCGTCGAAGTCGACGGTCCAGAAGTGCCAGTCCTTCCATTTTTTCACGGGGCCGGTCTTTGTGGCGTTACCGGAAAAGACCTGGGTGTTGGTGGTATAGTCTTTTATAGAAAAGGTAGTCACTTCGTCGGAGGCTTTCCCTTGTACGACGGCGTGCTTCGGGCCGGTGGCTTCGTAGCCGAGGTGGTTGATAAGAACTCTTGCTTTTTGGGCAAATGTGGTTTGCGTGGCGAGCGCGAAGAGGCTTACTAAAATCAGGTGTGCGAGACGGGAAGATCTTTTCATAGGTAAGGATTGAATTTTCGGATATAACATTATTCATGTTTCGGGCGAATTCAAATAGCGGGGAGAATATTTTTTTGAGGAAGATGGATGTGCGGTTAAAATTGGGTGTCGTTTTTTTTGGTGTGCGCGTGTGTAAGAAATACATTTAACCGCCTCACCTTCGCTAAAGCTTCTGCGAGCAAGAGAGGCGCAGAGGCGCAAAGTGAATTAAAGATTCGTGGCGCACTTTCATATCCTTGTGCTTCGACTTTTGTCGATACAGGATTCCTTACCACCGTTCGGTGTGTGCGTGTGTGTATTTTTTGAAATCGATTGGAAATTGTTTTCCTACCGCACAAAAAATATTCGGGCGATTCGGCACAGTAATGTGGGACAATTCCACAGCAGAATATTTATATTCGTCGTGACAGTGCGATACTGCTGTTTTGGTTCTTAGACAAATCCTAACCGCTAAACCTATATGTTAAATCGTAGACAACTCATCCAACGCCTTTCCAGCTTTCCCCTGCTGGGTGGGCTGTTTGCTGCCACGTCCCTTCCCACGCTCACGGTTGCCGGAACACCCAAACAGGCTCCGAAGCGCGATCTTTATAAAGAGCTCGGCATACGCACCTTTGTCAATGCCGCGGGCACCCTCACCTTTATGACGGGTTCGCTCATGCACGACGAAGTGCTGGACACCATCACAGGCTCCGCCAAAGACTTCTGCATGCTCGATGAAGTACAAGACAAAGTGGGCGAACGCATCGCCAAACTGGTCCATTCCGAAGCCGCTGTAGTTACCTCGGGAGCCTTCTCGGGCATGACCCTCGGATTGGCGGGTATCCTCACCGGTATGGACCAAAAGAAAGTGTCGCAGCTTCCCCACCTGGAATACACCGGAATGAAATCGGAAGTGATCTGCCAAAAGGCGCACGATATCGGATACAACCAAGCCTTGACCAACACCGGTTGTAAGATCGTGGTCGTAGAGACCGCCGAGGACGTGGCCAAGGCCGTGAACGAACGCACCGCCGTCATGCACTTCCTGAACATCGAAGCCGACAAAGGCAAGATCATGCATGAAGAATGGGTGGCCCTTGGAAAGAAGTTTGGCGTCCCTACTTCTATCGACATCGCTGCCGACGTTCCGCCCGTGAGCAACCTTTGGCGCTTCAACGACATGGGTTTCGACTTCGTGGTCGTCTCTGGTGGAAAGGCCATGCGTGGCCCACAAAGCGCCGGCATCCTGATGGGCAAGAAAGATCTTATTGCGGCCGCCCGCCTGCACATGCCTCCCCGCGGGTCGACCATCGGTCGCGGTATGAAAGTGAATAAAGAAGAGATCCTGGGCATGTATGTGGCCTTGGAAAAATATGTAAACGCCGACCACGACAAAGAATGGAAAGCGTGGGAAGCAGGGATCGCCGTCATCCAAAATGCCGTGAAGCCACTGAACGGTGTGACCACCGAAATACATGTGCCACCCCTGGGCAACCATACCCCTACCCTACGCATCACGTGGGACAAAGAGAAAGTGAAGACCACCGACAAAGAGCTGAAGGAAGCCCTGCGCGCCGGCACCCCTTCGATCGAAGTGGGCAACGGCGCCGAGAACGCCATCAACGTGACGGTGTTCATGCTGAAGCCCGGCCAGGAAAAGATCGTGGCCACGCGTCTCAAGGAAGAATTATCAAAAGCTTCCGCATAGCGAACGACGACACACTATGATGAACAGACTTCTCCTTCTTGTATTGCTTGTCGGTTGTCATCGTGTGGTCTTCGCATTTCGCCCTGTCGCCGATTCGGCAACGATCGTGGTGAAGAAGACTGCCGATTTCAAGGTCAACGGTGAAGGCACGGCCCCCGCTTGGGCCGATGCCGCGTGGATACCCGTGACCGTCCAGGAATCTCCCTCCGGCAAATCCATGCCCACACGGGCCAAGGTTTTGTATTCAGATAAAGGGGTGTATTTTCTGTTTGTCAGTGAAGACCAAAAACTCACGACAACGCTCACGGAAGACTTTGTCAGTTTGTGGAAAGAAGACGTGGTTGAAGTGTTCCTCTGGCCCGATCAAAGCATGCCGGTTTATTTTGAGTACGAGCTCTCTCCGATGAACTATGAGTTGCCCATCCTGGTGCCCAATTTCAAAGGACGAGCCATGGGATGGCAGCCGTGGCACTATGCCGACGAGCGCAAAACCCAACACGCCACCAGCGCTCAGGGCGGCGAAAAGAAAAGCGGCGCGGCCGTCAAAAGCTGGACAGCCGAGATCTTTATCCCCTTCCGGTTGCTGGGCCCGCTCGTGAGCGGACCACCCAAAACCGGCGACCGTTGGCGCGCGAACCTCTATCGCATCGACTACGACAACGGAGCCACCTACTACGCCTGGCGCCACACCAGCATGGTGAAGGGCTCCAACTTTCATGAATACGACCGATTTGGAACCCTCTTATTTGAATAGCCATCAGACCCAAACCCCCTAACCCTGCATGATCCTGACGTTAACCCGCAGCCGGCCTTTCAAAGTGATCCTTCTCCTGTTTGTCGTCTTCACCCTCACCCGCTGTAAAGACAAACTTCCTCCCGGCGATCCTGGCAACGGAGGCCTCTTTCTCCCCCGCGGATTCGAAGCCGTGGTGGTGGTCGACAGCTTAAGGGGCCGCGCCCGTCAGCTCGCGGTGAATGACAACGGCGACATCTATGTGAAGTCGCGCTTCTCCAAACCCGACGCCCGCAACGCCGTGCTGCGCGACACCAACGGCGATGGCAAAGCCGACAGTATCAAGGAGTTTGGCAGTTATGAAAAAGAACGGACGTATGGCACCGCCATGCGCGTCCACAAGGGTTATCTCTACCTCAGTTCAGAACTCACGGTGTATCGCTATAAGCTGACGCCAGGCAAGATGGTCCCCGAAGATTCCATCGAAACCATGGTGATCGACGACCACGAACACGGCATGCACGAGCACATTGCCAAGCCCATTTGCTTTGACAACAAAGGCCATCTCTATGTACCCTTC
>DATDAV010000081.1:0-88412 GCA_036525235.1 Chryseolinea sp.
TTCCGGTTCCAGCGATTGAGGATCTCATAAGGAATGCGCAACAGAGACGCCGGCAGTTTGTATTGCAAATTGAAAATGTCGAACCGGGTGATGCGCTCCACGGATTTTTTGTTTTCCGCATAATAGGTCATCACCTTATCATTACCCGTGATGCCTCTCATCTCCACCGAAGAAAAGATCTTCGCCGCCAGCGCTTTCAACTCCTGTGGCAAATACTCACGAATGTGCCAGGGATTTCGCGACAGCGACATCTTCCGGTTTGGGGTGGTCACCAGCGCCGTGCCCCCGGGTTTGAGCACGCGGTGTATTTCATTCAGAAAAAGAAAATCGTCTTCAATATGCTCGATCACCTGGAAACTAAAAATGCGGTCGTATGCGTTATCCTGCAAGCCGTTTAGCGGCGGGATGTTCATGCTGATGAATTTTCCGGAAGGATGTTTCTGCTGCAGTTGGTCAATGAGGGGCTTGATCTTGTCTACGGCCGTAAAGGTCCTGGCCTTTTCAATCAACGTGCCCACGCCCCGGCCTTCGCCGCAACCTACCTCCAGCACATCGCCCTCAACGTAGTCCTGCGCCACAACATAGGCCTTGAAAAGACGTTGATGGATGGGATTGTCGGAGACGATCTCTTCGCTGGTGATTTCCGTTGTATATACTTTGGCCATATTGGCGGCAAAAATAAGGATTTGAGCTTGCCGGATCGCCGGTTTGGCACAATTTTAAAGCATGACCCCGCGTATGCACCGGATTTTATCGTTTAACACTCAAAAAGCCCTACTTCCTTCACCTTCACGCTCGTACTTTTACAAAAGCTTCTTAATTTTCAAGTGACTTATGCGATACCTATTCATCGTCCTTTTATTGCTCACCCTGAGCGCCGGGGCCCAGACCCTGCGGGACATTAATTATAACTTCCTCTACAATCCGTCAGAGCCCTTCACATTCGATGTGAAAGTGACGCGCAACGCCACCGGGTGGACGGCTTTTTATAGCCTCAACCTTCACGACACTACCATGCGCGCAGACCAGTTCCTTGTGCAATGGGACACCCGTACCTCGCTGGGTGACAAAGAAGGTACCCCTGTCAATGGCGAGAGCATCACGAAGACCCTGGACAAATTCACGGCCGGCGGCGAACTGAGGGTACCCCTCTCGGCCTCTCCCCTCATCTTAACCGCCAAAGTGCTCAACAACAACCTGAAGCACGCATGGATTTTCTGGCGCATCCTGGAACCCAACTACCCCACCAATGGATACCTGACGATCAGCGCAAAAGCGGTGGCAACGTCTTATGTAAAACTGAATACACCCATAACGCTGCGCGGTGACGAAGGCGCCCGGATCGTTTCCTATTACGGCGACGATTTCCCCGCCGCTGTACCAGCCTTCTCCGAAGGGATGGCCCGTGTATCGCGTGGTCTGCAAGTCGACACTACGATGGCCATGGTCGACGGTCAGGAAATATCTTTTACCCGAAAGGGACTCTACCTCGTGCAGAAAGACACCCTGAGTGCCGAGGGCGTTGCCTTTCGCGTGGAGGACGATTATCCCCGGCTGGCGAGAATTCAAAGCCTGGCCGATCCGTTGATCTATGTGTGCACGCGCCAGGAATTTGATCGCGTAAAAGCCGCCAAGGGCGACAAGAAAGCCTTCGACCGCGTAATCCTGGGGATTACCGGCGACACCGAACGCGCGAAGCATTTTATGCGCACCTACTTCCGTCGCGTGGAATTGGCCAATCAATACTTCACTTCCTATAAAGAAGGCTGGAAAACCGATCGCGGCATGATCTATATTATTTTCGGGTTGCCCCACGAGATCTTCCGCTTCAACGATCGTGAAGTGTGGGAATACAAGGATTCGATGTTCAAAAAGATAGAATTCACATTCGTGAAATCGAGCACGCTCTTTGACCCCGACAATTTTGTGCTGATCCGCGACAAAAAATTTCAGGAGACATGGTACGACGTGATCGACCTCTGGCGTAACGCCCGCTTTAACTAACGCGCGGCATGGAGCAAAAGACGTCACTCTATATTGTGCCCACCCCTATCGGCAACCTGGCCGATATCACGCTGCGCGCACTCGATATTCTTAAATCGGTAGACCTGATCCTGGCGGAAGATACCCGCACGTCGGGTTTTCTATTGAAGCACTATGCCATCAGCAAGCCGTTGCAAAGCTTTCACAACTTCAACGAACACAAGGTGGTGAATCTCTTTATCCAGCGCATGGAAAAAGGCGAGGTGATGGCGCTGGTTTCGGATGCGGGCACACCGGGGATATCCGATCCGGGCTTTCTCATCATCCGTGCCTGTCTGCAAGCCGGTTTAAAAGTGGAATGTCTGCCGGGGGCCACAGCATTTGTGCCGGCACTGGTGAAATCGGGGTTGCCTTGCGACCGTTTTGTGTTCGAAGGCTTTTTGCCCGTGAAGAAAGGGAGACAAACCTTGCTGACGGCGCTTGCCAAAGAAGAACGCACGATGATCTTTTATGAGTCGCCCTACCGCCTGGTGAAAACACTGGAACACTTCAGGGAATATTTCGGAAGCCAACGCAAGGCATCGGTCTCGCGCGAGCTCTCAAAGATGTTTGAGGAAACCGTGAACGGCACGCTGGAGGAGATCACGCTTCATTTCCAGTCGAAAGAAGTGAAGGGAGAAATCGTGATGGTGGTGGCCGGTTATGAGGAATGAACATCGGCTGAATTGGGGTGATGTAAATGCCCTCCCGATCGCATCACAGAAATAATTTGCTCCGGAACATCGACACAAGAATTAATATGAGAGGGCCATGCGGTGTTTCGGACCTGTTCGCTATCTTCACCTGCTGAAAAGGATACCGGAAAACGATGGCTCCCGTTATTCTGAAAATTTAAATTAAGACGAGCGACATGAATCTAAAGGAAATCCAAAACAGTGTAAGAGAAGTTTGTGCCGAGGTAGGAGAATTTATCTATACGGAAGGGGCCAACTTCGACCGTTCACGCATCGAACAAAAGACCGGATTCAACAACCTTGTGTCGTATGTGGACAAAGAAGCGGAGCGGCGGCTTGTCAAAGTGTTGCACGCCATCTTGCCCCAGGCCGGCTTCATCACCGAAGAGGGCACCGTAGAGCAATCCAAGACCAAAGAATACAACTGGATCATCGATCCCCTGGATGGGACCACGAACTTTCTGCACGGCCTGCCCATCTATGCCATCAGCATCGGTTTGTCGCGGGGTGATAAGGTGGTGTTAGGCGCCATCTTTCACGTGGTGCGCAAAGAATGTTTTCATGCCATCGAGAACGACGATGCCTATTGCAACAACCAGATCATCCGCGTATCGACCATCCCGACCCTGAACGAGAGTTTGCTCGCCACGGGTTTCCCCTATTATCATTTTGACAAGGGCGAAGTGTACCTGGACATCATCAAAGAATTCCTGGAGCACACCCACGGCATTCGCCGGCTGGGCAGCGCGGCCATCGACCTGGCGTATGTAGCGGCCGGACGCCTGGAAGGATTTTTTGAATACAATCTCAACCCCTGGGACGTGGCGGCGGGTACCCTCATCGTGCAGCAGGCCGGCGGAAAAGTGACCGACTTCAAAGGCGGAAACAATTTCGTATTTGGCGGCGAGCTGTGTGCCGGCAACGGCAATATGCACGGCGAAATGCTGAAGCTCATCAAGGACAAATGGTATTGAGCCGCCCGGTGTAACGTCACTCACCTTCCTGAAGCTTCGGCGAGCGACGTGGGGCAGTAAGCCGCGCGTAGCCACCGAAAAGGTCTTTGTTGCGCGCTTTCTGTTCTGAAAAAATCGATCTACCTTCACTCCTTTCATTGGAAACAAAACAACTAACCTTTCGTTGTATGAGGATGACATCCATCAACCCAATCATATCGTCATGGAAACGGCCCGGCGCTTTTTTCATGCTCCTGCTGCTGGCCCTCACCGGCGCAGCGCAAGACCAACTCACCGACAAACTTCCTGTCGACCCCCGGCTGAAAGTGGGCAAACTGGCCAATGGCCTGACCTACTACATTCAGAAAAATTCGAGACCGGAAAAGAAAGTAGAGCTACGGCTCGTCGTTAACGCCGGCTCGATCCTGGAGGAGGACGACCAACAAGGATTGGCGCACTTCACGGAGCACATGGCCTTCAACGGTTCCAAAAATTTCAAGAAGAACGACCTCGTTTCGTTTTTGCAATCGATCGGCGTGGAGTTTGGCGCCGACCTGAATGCTTACACCGGGTTTGATGAAACGGTTTACATTTTGCCGATCCCCACCGAAAAAAAGGAGAACATCGAAAAGGGATTCCAGATCCTCGAAGACTGGGCCACTACCGTCGCCTTTGAGAATGGTGAAATTGATAAAGAACGCGGTGTGGTCTTGGAAGAATCGCGGCTGGGCAAAGGTGCCGAAGACCGGATGTTCCGCGTGGTCTACCCCAAATTGTTTGAAGGATCCAAATATGCCACGAGACTTCCCATCGGGAAAGACGACATCCTGAAAAATTTCAAATACGATGCCATCAAGCGTTTCTACAAAGACTGGTACCGCCCCGACCTGATGGCCGTGATCGTGGTGGGCGACATCGAACCCGCAGAAGCCGAGCGTCTTGTGAAACTGCATTTTGAAAAAATAAAAGCGCCCGCCTCATCCAAAGCCCGCACCTATGCCGATGTTCCGGCGCGGACGTCCAGCGAAGGCCTGGTGGTGACCGACCCCGAGGCCACCAATCCCGTGATCGAGATCTTCTATTCCAGCAAAAAGACCAAAGACGAAATCACCGTGGGCGACTACCGCGACTACCTTGTGCGTTCGCTGTTCACCGCCCTGATGGGTCAACGCCTGCAAGAGCTGACACAAAAAGCCGAGCCGCCCTTCATTTTTGGCGCCAGCAACATCGGCGGATTTGCACGCGGTTTTGAAGGATACCAGTTGTTTGCCTATGTGGGAAAGAGTGGCGTAGAGGTTGCCATGAATGCCCTCATCCAGGAAAACGAACGCGCCCGTCGCTATGGCTTCACGGCTACCGAACTGGACCGCCTGAAGAAAATGATGATGAAAGGAATTGAGCGCAGCTACAACGAGCGCGACAAAACCGAATCGTCGAATATCGTGTCGGAATATGTACGGAACTTCCTGGAGAAAGAACCGATCCCCGGCATCGAGAACGAATACAAATATTTCAAAGCCTACCTCGACGGCATCACGCTCGATGAAGTGAACGCCTTCACAGCGAAGACCATCCCGCCGCCGGCCGACCATCGGTTGGTGGTGTTGAGCACCCCGGAAAAAGTAGATTTCAAAATTCCGACCAACGCCGAGTTGTTGGCCATGGCCGATGAAGCTTCTAAGAAAGATCCCGGTGCCTATGAGGAGAAAGCCATAGCCGCAGCGTTGCTCGACAAAGCGCCTGCCGCCGGTACCATCACCGCCGAAAAACAAAATCAAGCGCTCGGCACTACGGAACTCACCCTCAGCAACGGTGTGAAAGTGATCCTGAAATCAACGGACTTTAAAAATGACCAGGTGATCATGAACGCATCGCGTTTTGGTGGCCAGTATTTGTTCGACCCCTCCAAAGACCGCTTCAATGCCGAGTTCGCCTCCACGGTAGTAGGACAAATGGGTGTCGGACAATTTTCACCGCTCGACCTGCGCAAAGTGTTGGCCGGAAAAACCGCATCGGTGTCGCCCCGCTTAGGCCCCATTTCGGAAACCCTCAACGGACAATGCAGCGCCGTGGATGTGGAAACCATGTTGCAGCTCACGTATCTCTACTTCACACAACCGCGCAAAGACGACGATTTGTTCAAGTCGTTTATCTCCAAGCAACAGGCCTTGTATCAAAACATGGCGTCGGATCCGCAGTTCACCTTCCAGGATTCGGTGATCTCCATCCTCTACAAAAATCAGCCGTGGGCACCCAAGCTGCCCAAGCCGGAAAATTTTTCGAAGATCGACGAGCAGCGAGCGCTGGATATCTACAAAGAACGCTTTGGCAATGCCAACGGCTTCACGTTCGTGCTGGTGGGTAAATTCGACCTGGCCACGATCAAACCTTTGCTGGCCACCTACCTCGCCAGCCTTCCGTCGACACAACAGAAGTCGACTTTTAAAGATGTGGGACTGCGCCCGGTGAAGGGAACCGTGAAGAAGGAGATCCGGAAAGGCACGGAGCCTAAGAGCTTTATTCGCATGTTCTGGAACGGCGAAGCACCCTACTCGGAAACGGAGCATCTGAAACTCGAGGCCCTGACGGAAGTACTGAACATCAAGCTCATCGAAACGTTGCGCGAAGACCTGAGTGGTATTTATGGCGGCGGCATGTATGGCAACCTGAACAAGTATCCCTATAACTATTATTCCGCGGGCGTGTCGCTTCCTTGTGGCCCTGAAAATGTCGACAAGCTGATCAAGGCTACCCTCGCCGAAATTGAGAAGATGAAAGCAAATGGTCCCTCCGAAACCGACCTGAACAAGGTGAAGGAAACCTGGAAACAACAATACGAGGTGAACATCAAAGACAATACCTTCTGGGCGCGCCAGTTGCTGCAAAGCGCGGAACTCGGCAGCACCGGCGGAGAAGTATTGAGCTACGAAAAACGCATTGCCGCCATCACACCCAAGGACGTGAAAGATGCCGCGAACAAATATCTCAACATGACTAACTATGTTCAGGTAGTACTTTACCCGGAGAAATAGATCGTGTGATGCTGATTTTAGAAAGCCTTTCCGGGATAACGGGAAAGGCTTTCTTTTTTATGGCTCATCCATTTTTGCTCAGACCGCAACCTGGAAGCTGACCATTACGTTGTCCTGATGCCTACTGATCATGTTGCCCTGGATTTTGACTTTTTTTTATTGACGTTCCAACGGGCCGCAGCATTCCAGTGTCTGTAAAGAACCAAACCTTACCCATTCGTCTTTTTGCTGACCTGCATGACGAATGCGCGAAGCCTTCTCCCTCACCAGAACTATTTAACCCCCATTAAAACCCCCTCTGTTATGAAGTGCTATTTCTTGCCTGTGTTGCTTATGGCCGTTGTATTTATCGGTTGCAACAACGATGATGATGTCACCCCGGAAACACCCGTGCCTGTTCTGGGACCAAAGCTGAGATCGGCCACAACACATTTCCTTGGAAAGAATGGCTTCCGGCCGGGTGACAAAAATGTGTTTACTTACGACGAATACGGAAGATTGTCCGTGAAGGAATACTCGACCTACGACATCGTTTCCCAAAAATTCAATTTGTTTTCCGTCACCCGTTTCACGTATCAATCCAACAAGTTGAAGACCATGGACGAAATCATCAGCGGCGTGCAGCGGCAGATCACGCATTATAGCTATACGGACGACAAGCTCACAAAAATGGTGCGCGAAGGCGAGGGCATCACCACGGCAGTGACCATCCAATACTTGCCCGGCGACACCATTCAGGCTTTCTATCAGCATACCAATGGCCGATCGTTCACCTATGTGTTTCACGCACCTCAGGGCAACATCCGCTATGAAAAAACCATCAACGATTCGCATGCGCTTTCCAGTGTTGTGACGAATGAATTCGACGGCCACGTCAATCCCTATAGTCTGTTGGGCTATACCGACATCCTGTTCTCCAATTCATCGAAAAGCAACAAGATAAAGACCGAGAGCGCCTACTACACCAACCTCCCCAACTCAGTGCCGACAACGTATGACTACACGTACAACGATGATGGTTTACCGCTCGTGCAAACCACCACTTACAAATCGTATCCCAACCAGGACGTGGAGACAAAGATGATGGTGGTGTTCGAGTACTGATGTCGCCGGAAAAGTCCAGGACAGCATCCACGCGTTGCTGCGACCTGTTGGACGGAGCCATCCGTGCTTGCTCACCCTAAACCAGGAAGTTCCCATGGAAGCACACCACGATTGGCGCCAGGCGCTGATGCAGTCAAAGGACCGCTATGCGAACGGGAACATTGCCGAAGTCCTGCTCCTTCGCATGTGCTAACATACTTTAGTTTGCTGCGACTGCATAAAGAACATCGATAAAAGCTGGCGCGAAGTATTAATTTATTTTTTGTGATACTTATATTTGCCCGTTTTAAAAAATATAAGAAGCTATGGTCGTACTAAAATTTGGAGGAACGTCTGTCGGTAAGCCCGAACGCATGAAGAAGATCGCCGAACTTGTGTTAGGCACTCCGGGTAAGAAGATTGTGGTCCTCTCCGCACTGTCGGGCACCACCAACACGTTGGTGGCCATTGGAGATCATCTCCTGCTGGGACAGAAGGCCAAGGCGGAAGACGAGATCGCCGCCCTTGAAAAACACTACCAGGCTTTCATCAAAGAACTCTATAGCAGCGATGCCTTCCAGGCCATCGGCCAGGAACTGGTGAGCCGTTTCTTCATCTTCATCCGCCTCTTGGCCGCCGGTCAGTTCGACAACAAGAGCTATCGCGAGTTACTGGCCCAGGGTGAGCTGATCTCCACCGAATTATTTTACCAGCACCTGCAGGAACGCAAGATCAGCGCCCGGCTTCTACCCGCGCTGTATTTCATGTCCATCGACGAGAACGACGAGCCGGAGCTGGAAAAAATTTCGGAACGCCTCAAACCGCTGGTCAACTCGCTCAACAACATCGACATCATCATCACGCAAGGCTATATCTGTCGCAACAACCGTAACGAGATCGACAACCTGAAACGCGGCGGAAGCGACTATACCGCTTCCTTGGTGGGTGCTGCCATCCGCGCCGAGGAGATCCAGATCTGGACCGACATCGACGGCATGCACAACAACGATCCGCGCATCGTGAAGAAGACCGTGCCCATCTCGGAGCTCACCTTCGACGAAGCCTCGGAACTCGCCTACTTTGGCGCAAAGATCCTGCACCCCTCCACGATCGTGCCCGCACAGAAATACAACGTACCCGTGCGCTTGAAAAACACGATGGACGAAAAGGCACCCGGCACCATCATCACCAGCAAAGGCACCGAAGGCTCGTTCAAAGCCATCGCCGCCAAAGATGGCATCACCGCCATCAACATCCGCTCGTCGCGCATGCTCATGGCCTATGGATTTCTGCGCCGCGTTTTCGAGGTATTTGAAAATCACAAAACCTCCATCGACATGATCACGACCTCCGAAGTGGCCGTGTCGCTGACGATCGATAGCAACTCGCAACTTCCTTCCATCGAAACTGAACTGAGGAAGTTCGGCACCATCGAAGTGGACAAAGATCAAACCATCATCTGTATCGTCGGTCAGAAGATCACCGAACAAAAGGGTGTGTTGAAAAAGATCTTCGACGCGCTTTCGGAAGTGCCGGTGCGCATGGTTTCCTGTGGTGGCAGCACCAACAACGTGTCGGTATTGGTGGATAAGCAATATAAAGAGAAGGCGCTCAACGATCTCAATGAGAAGTTGTTTGGCTTGAAATAGTAATCACGACCGGGTTGCTGGTCGTTCATGACAATAGTTTACAGCGTAGAGAGGCTCCTGAGAGGGAGCTTTTCTTTTTTGGTGGGAGCACACCGAATGGTGTTGTTGGTGGGACACCAACAACGGTGGTGGATTCCTGGTGTGTGGGGTGTATGATTATGCGACCACCAATCAAAATCCGATTTTTATTCCGGAGGAGGAGTCCCGTCTGGCGCCCGTTACGCTTTGGAGGCAGTTCACTTCGTTGAGGGTGCGCAGCACGCCGAGGAAAGCAAAGACAAGGGCTTCTTTGAATTTGATGATATCGTCTTCCGGGATGACCAGTTGGGCGTCGTCGGCGCAGGCGTCGAGAAGTTGGGAGATGAAGAAGGCATTGAAAGTGCCTCCTCCTGTGCAGAGCACGCGTGCGCTTCGGGTGGAGGTGCGGATGGCTTCGGCTATTTCCTGGGCGCTGGAGAAAGCAAAAGTGTGGAGCTTGTCTTTCACGGGAATGCCCGTCGTGTCGAGGATGGGTTGGATGCGCTGTTCGAAGATCTCGCGACCCAGCGAAGGGCGTTTCTTTTTCAAGGCATTGTTCACCGTGTTCAAGGCCTTGAGCATCGGGGCGTTGATCTTGCCGTCGGAAGCCATGGCGCCGTCTTTGTCGAATGTTTTGCCGGTCTTGACAGCGAGATAGTTCAATCCCATATTATTGAAGCAGACATCATAGGCCCTGCGCGCGTTGTCTACGTCCACCGAGAGGTTGGCGATGCCACCCAGGTTGAGGCATACATCATACTCCTGGAAGAGAAACTTATCGCCGGCCGGCACCAGGGGAGCTCCCTCGCCGCCGAGTGTTACATCCAAGGTCCGGAAGTCGCACACCACGGGCACACCACACGCTGCGTGCAAGGCATTGCCGTTGCCCAACTGGTAGGTGAACCCCTTTCGCGGCTGGTGAAAGATGGTGTGGCCGTGGGAGGCAATAAAATCGGGGCGCACTTTGTGTTGCTTCATGAAGGCGGCGCACGTCTTGCCCAACCATTGGCCGTAGGCCGCATCCAGGGCGACGAGATCTTCCCCGGGCAGGTTCTGGGCAGTCGATAAATGTTGGATCCAGGTCGCCGGATACTTTACCGTGGTCGCTTTTTTGATGGCGTACGACCAACCTTTCTCATTTTTCTTAAAATGACAATAAGCAATGTCGAGGCCGTCGAGGGAAGTTCCCGACATCAGGCCAATAACTTTAAAGTTCTGCGGTGAATCCATATTTTTGATCGATGAGCACTATCGCTTATAAAAAATAGAATGAACACTGAGCCGCGCAATGTGGTGGTAGATTACGGTAACTCTGCTGCCAAGGTAGGAATTTTTAACGGTGACACGCTGACGGCGCGCCATGTGTTTGCAGAGGCCGAAGAATTGAAAACCTTTCTTCAAAACTTTTCGGCATCGGGCTTCATCATCAGTTCGGTGAACCGGGACGCGGCGATGGTAGCGGAATGGGCCCAGCAGGTGGACCAAAAATTTATTCTGACCCCCTCGCTCCCATTGCCCATCCAAAACCGGTATGCCACGCCGGCCACGTTGGGTGTGGACCGTATCGCCGGCGTGTGTGGCGCCCTGAGTTTGCATCCGGGTGCTCCTTGCCTGGTGATCGACGCAGGCACCTGCATCACCTACGATTTCCTGGATAAGGATGGCGCGTATTACGGTGGCGGCATTTCCCCGGGGTTGCGCATGCGGTTCCAGGCCGTGCATACGTTCACGGCAAAATTGCCGTTGATAGCTCCCGTGGAACAGCCGCCACTGATCGGCAACAGCACCGAAACCTGCATTCAAAGCGGGGTGGAAAATGGTGTAGTGGCCGAGTTGAATGGCATAATTGCGCAGTACAAGGAGAAATTTGAGGGTTTGCGGGTGATTTTGTGTGGCGGTGATGCCCTATTTTTTGAAAACCAGTTGAAAGGGTCCATATTTGCGGTCCCTGAACTGGTACTCAGCGGATTAAACAGCATTTTGATTTATAATGTCAGTCGTTAAAAAGTGTTTTTTGGTGTTTGCTGTGGTCATTTCCGCGGCAAACGTGTGGGGACAGGCCGCCCGTTCGCCGTTCACAGGGTTTGGTATCGGAGAGCCCTATGGCAATGCGCTCATCCAAAATCAGGGTGTCGGCGGCATCGGCGTCAGCCAACCGCAGGTGTGGTACCTCAACAACCAAAACCCCGCGTTGCTGGTCTATAATACTCTGACCGTATTCCAGGTGGGCATCATCGGCGAAAGCCGCACCATCAAAGGCGACACCACCAATGAAAAAAGTACCGGTGGAAACCTGAACTACCTGGTGATGGCCTTCCCCGTGAAGATCAATAAATGGACCACATCGGCAGGCCTCATGCCCTATACGAATGTTAACTACGGTCTCCAATACTCCAAAGCAATAATCGATCAGACCGGGGCACCGGTAGACACCGCTACAGTGATTGAAACGGGAAGCGGCGGTCTCACCCAAGTATACTGGTCCAATGGCGTGCGCCTCACAAAAGAAATTGCGGTGGGATTAAAAACCTCTTATCTGTTCGGTCCCGTATCGAATGTACAATCCAGTCTGCAGCCCGGACTTCCCTACATTGGCAACGTGGAGCAAAAGATGAATGTGAATGGGTTCAGCTTTGGGTTGGGCTTTTCCTTTAGCAGGGATTCGTTGGGCCGGAAGAATGATCATCGCTTCAGCGCCGGTGGTGTCTATACATTTGCCGCGAATTTGAAAGCCAAACATAAAGAACAAGTCTACCTGACCACGCTCGCGAACGATACGATCTTGCGCTCGGACATTACTTCGTCGACAGGCCATATTCATTTGCCCTCCACGTTAACGGTAGGTTTCTCCTATGGCCGCGACCTGCATTGGTATGTCGGCACTGAATTCAGCTATCAGAACTGGTCGAACTACACAAGCCTCATCCAGGACACCCAGACCCTGACGCAATCCTGGCGTGCAGCCCTCGGGGGCGAGATCACTCCCGACCCTGCGGCGCTCGAAAGCTATCTGAAGCGCATCACGTATCGCATGGGGTTGAGCTATGAACGCTATCCGTTCCAGGCCAACAACAAGGAAGTGAAGGATATTGGCATCAATTTTGGGTTTTCGCTACCCGCAGGAAGATCCAGCCTTGACTTCGGTGGAAAAATCGGGCAACGCGGCAACAAGGCCGATAACATTTTAGAAGAAACCTATTTCAAAATATATTTCGGCATCACCTTCAACGACCAGTGGTTCATTAAACGTAAGTTCGATTAAGCATGACAACACGCCCGAAAACGATGACCTCCTTGATCCTCCCGAGCGCCGTCGTCGCGTCGTTTTCGCCAGGCTCCGAACGGAAGAGGAACCCAGATGCCAGACTTCGCTACTCTACTATTGTAAGGGCCACGCTAACGATAAAGCCGGCATGATGCGCTGTATTTTTTTTATCGCCCTGGCCGCGCTGGCGTGTAGCTGCAGCAAAACGGAAGTAAAGAAACCCGTGGAATACACCGGCCCCATCAGCGAAGCCGAAAAAGTAGAGCTCTACTACACGGAAAACGACAAGGTGAAAATAAAAATGCTCGCCGACGTGCTCTATGAATTCCAAACCGGCGACCGCGAATTCCCCAAAGGCATCTACATGGAGTTCTACAAAGAAGACGGCAGCCTCGAGTCGACGTTGCGCGCCAACCATGCGTATTTTTTTAAGGCCGAAAACCAATGGCGCGGGCGTGGTAAGGTGGAAGTAAAAAATCTGCAGAAAAACGAACAACTCAACACGGAAGAGCTGTTCTGGAAGCCGGCCGAAAAGAAAATATTCACCGAAAAATTTGTGACCATCCGCCAGCAAAGTGATGTGATTTATGGCGAGGGGCTGGACGCCAAACAAGATCTTTCGGATTATACCATCCGCCGGCCTACGGGCGAGATCGAAGTGAAGGATTAGCCTTCTCCTGCGCCATCCACCGCATAATCCCGTTGTTTTCCCGACCCGTCCGAAAAATCGCTATTTTTGCAGGAGCATGAAATTGATCGACGTTCTCCTGTTTTCGCTTGCGATAGCTTTTTTTATCATCGGTATCCACCAAATCATGACCCTGGGCTTGGGAAAAGGCTACTGGGCCATCATGCTCACCACGATTTTCTATTTTCTGTATATTTTGAGAAAGAAGAAGAAATAACATGAATTCTCTCCTCCTCCCGGGTAGTATGATCGCCTTGGCGTTTTCGTTTTTCTTCTCGGGTATGGAGACTGCCTTCCGCCACGTGCACATCGACCGTGTCCCGGTGGGAAAATATCCGCGGCTCCCCTACAACATCATCGCCTATTTCATGAAACGTCCCACATGGTTTGTGGGCACCACCCGTGTGGGCAACACGCTGGCGCTGGCCGGCTTCAGCTTTGGCATGGCCCTGTGGATGGCACCGGCCTTCGGCGCACAATTCGGACCGCAGTACATGACCCTGCAAGTGCTGCTGCAAACCGTGATCACCACCGCGCTGCTCACCTTCACGTCCGATATTTTATCACACCGCATTTTCAGGCTCAGCCCCGAGCGCATCCTGTTTGCCCTGGCCCCGCTGTTTGGTCTTTGTTTTATTTTATTGTTCTGGCTGATGTATCCGTTGGTTTCGCTTTCGCGATGGATCACCATCCGCGTGCTGCACCTGCCCTATAATGACCAGCGGCCCGTGTTTGGTTTTACCGACCTGAATCAATACCTGAAAAAGATCTACAACGTCAAGCCCGATGCCGAAGTGCTTCATGTGGACAAGAAGATCTTCTACAATGCCCTGGAATTTAAAACCGTGAAAGTGCGCGAATGCATGATCCCCCGCACGGAGATCACCGCCACGGAAATAAACGAAAGCATCGACACGTTGCGCGAGGCTTTTGTGGAGAGCGGCCACTCAAAGGTGATCATCTACAACCAAGTGATCGACGACGTCGTGGGCTACTGTCACTCCTCATCGCTTTTCAAAAAGCCACAACACATCCGCGACATTCTCACCCCCATCATCATCGTAGCCGAAACCTCGCTGGCCAACGAACTCATGATCCGCTTCATCAACGAACGCAAAAGCCTGGCCGTGGTGGTTGACGAATTCGGCGGCACGTCGGGCATCGTGAGCATGGAGGATGTGATCGAGGAGATCTTTGGCGACATTGAAGACGAGCACGATGAAGACACACTGGTGGAGCAAAAGCAGGACGACCATACCTACCTGGTGAGCGCCCGCCTGGAGATCGACTACCTCAACGAAACCTACGGCTGGAAGCTGCCGGAAGGAGAATATGAAACCCTGGGCGGTCTCATCCTGGCCCTGGCGGAGGACTTCCCGAAGGCCGGCCAGACGTTCTCCATGCCCCCCTATACCTTCACCATTCAGTCCACTTTAGACAACCGCATCGGCACCGTGAAGGTGGCGCTGGAAAAAGAGGAAGAAACGGCCTGAAACGCCCCCGCGAAGGGGTTAAAATACTGCTATTCAGGGCCATTCTATCAACTTTTTGCCTTCCAAACCGGTCTTTTTTCCGGCGCTATTTTTCTAATAGAGATAACGGGTTAAATTTGCGGCTCTTTAAAATTTACATTATGGCATTTATTGGAACGTTGCGCAATAAGATGGGTACCTGGGTGGTAATTTTCGTGTTTATTGCGATCGCGGCTTTTACTCTGAACGACATTTTTAGCGGTAAGTCTTCTATCCTCAACTGGGGAAAAAATTCCGTGGGTGAGATCGCCGGAAAGGAAATCTCCTACGAGGAATATCAGTCCGTGATTCGCGAACGCGAACAAAATTACATGCTCAATTTCGGCCGTGAGCCCGGTGAGCGCGAGATGCCCAGCATCCGCCAGCAAGCCTGGGATCTGCTCATTGCCCGCAATGCCATTCAGGCTGAATATGCCAAAGTAGGTGTTGAAGTTTCTGCCGACGAGGAATTGGATATGCTGGTCGGAAAAAATGTTGACCCCAATGTGAAGATGGCCTTTACTGACCCGGCCACCGGGCAGTTCGATCCCAACAAGGTGTCGGCCTATGCCAACCAACTCAAGACCATGCCCCTGGAATCGGAACCCCGCGTACGCTGGGAATTGTTCCGACGCGACCTCATACCCGGTCGTGAGCGCATCAAATATGAAAACCTGTTGATCAAAAGCACCTACGTTACTGCCGCCGAGGCCGAACGCGAATATCATCAGCAAACCGACGTTGCCGAAGTGCGCTACGTTTACGTTCCCTATTTCGCCGTAAGCGATTCGGCCGTGAACGTGACGGAAGATGCACTGAAAGCGTACTACAATAAGAATGTAGAGAAATTCAAAACCGAAGAAAGCCGCGACATCAAGTACGTGTCCATCCCGGTGGTAGCCTCGGCTTCCGATAGCCTCACGGTGAAAGAAGAACTGGCCCGCGACGTGAACGAATTCAAAACCTCTTCGGAAGATTCAGTTTACGCTGCAAAAAGCTCCGACAGCAAAAATGCCTTCGCTACTTACAACGCAGGTTCCCTGCCGGAATTCCTTTCGACCGACAGCCTCGTACAAGGCAAAGTGATCGGCCCCTTCCTGGATGGCCAGGTGTATAAAGTGGTGAAAGTTTCTAAGATCTTCAGTGATACCGTATACAGCGCCCGCGCCAAACACATTCTTATCAAATGGACCGACCCCAGCGAAGCCGCTAAGAAAGAAGCCAAAGCCAAGGCCCAAGGCATTTTGAAAGACATTAAAGCCGGCGCCAACTTCGGTGCAAAAGCTGCTGAGTTTGGTTCCGACGGAACCGCCAGCCGAGGTGGTGACCTGGGCTGGTTTAGCAGTGGACAAATGGTGAAACCCTTCCAGGATGCCGTGTTCAGCGCAAGCAAATCCGGCGTTTTGAACGATGTGGTTGAAACCGAGTTTGGTTATCATATCATTTCCGTGACCGAACCCAAAACCAACAAAGCCTATAAGCTGGCCATCATCGAGCGCGAGATCGTGCCGACCGATGCCACGCTGAACGAAGCCTTCCGCAAAGCCGAAACCTTCACCTCGGATCTGAGCAGCATTGCCGATTTCGAAAAGAGAGCAAAAGAACAAGGTCTTGTGCTGCAAGAAGCCAAGAACGTAGTGGCCGGCGACCGTCGCATTGGCACACTGGGTGAAGCCCGCCAGATCGTGCAGTGGCTTTTCAGAGAAGCTTCTGTGGGCAAGATCTCGCAAGTGTTCGACCTGCAGGAAGAGAACGTGGTGGTGGTGATGACCAACGAGATCAAGAAAGGCTACAAGCCGCTGGCCTCGGTGAAAACCGAGATCACACCCGCTGTTCGCAATGAATTGAAAGGAAAAGTTATTGTCGATAAACTTAGCGCAGCCAAGGGCACGCTGGAAGAGATCGCCGCTTCTTTTGGCACAGACGCCAATGTGTATTCCAGCAGCGATTTGAAATTGAACAGCAACTCGTTGCCTACTGTCGGATTCGATCCGCAAGCTGTAGGGGTTGCCTTCGGACTGGAGAACGGAAAACGTTCCAAGCCCCTGGCCGGTGAGAACGGTGTAGTGATCGTGGAATTGCAAAACAAGACCATCGCTCCCGCCGTGGGAGACTACGCCACATTCAAGGCCGGACTGGAACAAAATGCCGTGAACCGCAATAGCGCGGGCATCGCCGATGCCATTAAAGAAAACGCCGACATCGTAGACAAGCGTTACCGGTTCTTTTAGGTATTGCAAAAATCTTTATGCCACGCCTCCCGAGTCATTGGGGGGCGTTGCCATTTCATATGGACCAAAACTGGGTCGATTCGTTTCGGGAAAAGCTTGACCAGCACTATGCCTGGCCCGAGATCTATGTGTTCAAATTCATCGTACCCACGGGCAAAGAAGAACAAGTGAAGAAATTGTTCCCGAACAACACGGCCACCGAAAAATTGTCAAAACAAGGCAACTACACCAGCGTTACCATACAGGCCATGATGCCCTCCAGCGATGCGGTGATCGAATTGTACCAGCTGGCCGCGGAAATCGAAGGTATCGTGGCGCTCTGATCGCTTGTTGGATCATTGACGGCGGTCCAAAAAAATAATTTCGTTCACAAAAAAATGCAAGGCTTATGGAATGGACTACTGAGAACAACACCCTGAAGAAGACGTTCACCTTCACCGATTTTACGGAGGCCTTCGCCTTTATGACAAAAGTGGCCATAACGGCCGAAAAAATGAACCATCATCCCACCTGGACGAACACTTACAACACCGTTAGCTTTGCCCTTTCCACTCACGATGCCGGCAACATCGTGACGGACAAAGACCGCAAGCTGGCCAAGGAGATCGACCGGCTGGCCAACTAACCGCTGAGCAACATTTCGCAATGGAAAAAACAGATATGATCTATGGCACCCGGGCCGTCATCGAGGCGATCCTGGCAGGAAAAGATATTGACAAAGTAATGATCCAATCGGGTCTCGCCAACGACCTGGTGAAAGAACTCATCGCCGTGGCGCGCAACAACAATGTGCCCATCCTGTTTGTGCCCCCCGAAAAGCTCAAGCGCCTGTCGACCAAGAATCACCAGGGCGTGATCTGCATTCTTTCCGCCGTGAGTTATTCTTCTGCAGACGATCTCATATACAAAGCGTACCAGGAAGGACGCGAACCTTTCTTTCTCATCCTCGACCGCATCACCGACGTGCGAAATTTTGGCGCCATTGTGCGCACCGCCGAATGTGCCGGCATGACCGGCATCATCATCGGTGAAAAAGGCAGTGCCCCCATCACCAGCGATGCCATGAAAACATCGGCAGGGGCGTTGAACCACCTGCCGATCTGCCGCGAGAAGGACATGAAGAAAACCATCCAGTTGCTGCGCGACAATGGTATCCGCATTGTAGCCTGCACGGAAAAAACCGAGAAGAGCCTGTACTCCCTCACCCTCACCGGCCCCATCGCACTCATCCTGGGCTCGGAAGAAGACGGCATCAGCGACGCCTTTTTGAAAGAGGCCGACGACCTGGCCCGCATTCCACTGAAGGGGAAGATCGGTTCACTCAACGTGTCGGTCGCTGCGGGCGTGGCCATCTATGAAGTGCTCCGCCAACACGGCAACTGATCATTCCAGCAACATCCGGCTTCCTTTCGGGTAGCGCACGGCATATTTCAGGTTTATGATCTCTGTTTTGCCCGAGGCGATTTCTTTTTTCCAGGTGATCGCCCCACTGTTGTGATCGTATTCGCCATGCGAATCTTCCAGCTTATCTACGGTGATCTCTTTGTCGTTTGAAATAGGAATCTGATCTTCAACAACAATGCTGATGGGCAATCCCTTTTTGTTCCGGATGGATATTTCATACGCGAGCGCCACTTTCTGATTAGATCCGACGAATTGGCGCGATGAGTATTCTTTTTTCTTTTCGCGTTTCACCAGCACGTTACTATCGCGGCCCAACGAAACAACGAGCGTGTCGGAAGTATTGCGCGTATCAAGTATGCTTTTGCCGATGTATTTGCCTTCAAAAAAAAGACTGGCTTCGCCTTCGAGAAAATTATATTGATCCCAGTCCAGGATCTTTGCCGTAAGAAATGCGTCCTCTTCCAGTTTGGGCACACAGTAGTATTCGTAGATCGCGGGCAATTCATACTCTACCATATCCGTTGCGCGCACTTCGCCGTCTGATCTTATGGAGAAGGGTTCATCCAATTTAAACTCTACGTTGGTTTGGCGGATCACCTCCGTAGCGGTCAGGTCGCGTTTCATCCTTTGAGCCGATGAGCCATAAGCTCTGGATTTGTCATCTGAGTAGCTTTCTCCACTATATCCCGTCGTAACAACCTCGCTCAGTTGCATTACATCTGGAGCCAGTTGTACATCGATCTCGCTGTCCCTTCCCAGGGGCTTCTCAATCGCACTATAACCAATAAATGAGAACACCAGCGCTTGCGCATCGGAAGTCAGCGGTATGGAATAATTGCCATTCACATCCGTAACCGTGCCCACGGTCGTTCCCTTCACAACAACGTTCACACCGGGTATGGGCTCCCCTGCATCATCCAAGACTTTTCCATGCACTTCGTTGTTGGCCGCAACCGCCATCATGGAACCGGAAACGGTTCGCGACAACGCATTGTTGTAGCCCACAATCCAAGGCTTGATGATCGGCCGCACCCCTTGTTCCGAAGGGTTGGCCGATGAAATGGTGAGCGCCACATTTTCCCAATCCTCACCCGACTGCTGGCTCACATTGGCTTTGTAGGTGACACCCACCGGCGCTTTAACATTCTTTGCCCGTATGTCATACGAAGGAAACCAACGTGCCTCATTCACCAAATAGTTCACATCCAACTCTGCAAGGAGGGCAGCCTTCGTCGATACTTTCACCACGATCTCGCCACTGGGTTGTCCTTTGATGGCACGAAGTTCTGTTAATTGCGCATCCACTTTGGCAAGCTCTTCCTGGTACGATCGGATGGTGCGCTCCGACTGCATCAATTGTTGTTTGATGTCGAGCAAGCGTTGACGAAAATAGTCCATGGCGGCCTTCAACTCGGCTACCTCCACACCTTTCTCCGTGCCGCCAATGGACTTATTTGTTTTCAGAATATTTTCTTCTTCCGTGTAAACTTCCTGGATGGATTTTTCCTGGGCGATCAAGGCCGCGATTCGTTTGCGCTCCGCGTCCAGGAGCTTGATCTTTTCGGGTTTCTTGTGCTCTTCCATGTAATTGATCCGGAAGGAAACCGAAAGAATCTTCACGGACGCAGGGCCGTCTACCTGGATGCTTTGCTGTTGAATGGCCGGAGCAATACCGGTGAGCGTCAGGATAGAGACCCCGGCTTTCAAAGGCACGGAGGCGTGACGTGTGATTTGGGCACCCTGAAGAAAGACGGCGACCTGGTTTATTTTGGAGGAAACAATTTGTTCAGCTTCCTGGGCGGCGGCGATTGTTAGGGATGCGATGACGAAGACGAAGGTGTAGATGGTTTTCATGGCCGTGAGATTAAAGTGTATGGCTATGATGCGGCATTTGGGGAGATTCCATAAGGAGGGGGCGAAAAGAGAGGAGCCGGGAGCCAGAATTCAGTAGTCAGTAGTCCAGTAGCCGGTCGTCGGGTGCGTGTTCGGGGATGGGGTGCGGGTGTGTTTGGGTTATTTTTTGGGGTGGGGTTGACCAAAAAATAAACCCCGGCGGACTGCCAGGGTTTGGTTTGTTTGTTGCAAAAAGTTGGTCGGAGGTTTACTTGCGAAGGATTGTGAATTCTACGCGTTGATTTTTTGCTTTGCCTTCTTCGGTTTTTGCTGATGCCAGGGGTTTGGATCCTCCGTAGCCTTTGGATACGATGCGTTCTTTTGCGATTCCTTTCTGGACCAGGTATTCCGTTACGGCTTTGGCGCGGGCGGAGGAGAGTTTTCCTTTGCCGGCTTTGTCGCTGTGGTCGCCTACTTCGATGCGGATGGCTTTGTCGGATTCCAGGAGGGCGGCGAGACGGTCAAGCTCGGGGAGCGATTTTTCTTTTAGTTCGGATTTGTCTGCGTCAAATGAGATGGTGTTGAGGCGTACGGATTGGCCTACTTCTATGGGCACTACCAACAGGTCGCGGCTCAGCGTGATTTCGTTGGTCTCGTTTGTGACGTCGATGGTTTCGGCGATGGGATAGAAGCCCGGGGCGGTGGCGCTGAGCACGTAAGCTTCCTTCAGGGGCACACGCAGGTCATAGGTACCCAGCAGGGAATCAATAGCGGCGGCGGAATTGTCGATGCCTTCTACCATGATCCTCAGGCCGGGATTGCCTGACCAGGGGCGGCCGGTTTTCTTGTTGATCACTTTGCCGGAAACGATGGCCATTTTTTCTGCGTCGGCCAGCAGGTCCAGGGTGATGCTGCGGTATTCATCGACCGTGTTCAGATCAAGAGGCTCCGGGAAAGATTCGAAATGTTTGGCGCTCACCTGCATGTAGTAGAGTGTGCCGTGGGGTAGCTTCACTTCATAGGTGCCGGCGTCTTTATCCACACGCGCAGAGTCCACCAGCTCGCCGTCGATCACGATCTTGGCGTTGGACTTGGGGGGAAGGAGGCTATTGGTGTTTTTGATAAACAGTTTGCCCTTCACGGCCACGTACGTCAGCGGTTCGGCTTTCAGGTCTTTGTTCAGCTCTGTATATTCTTTTATTTCAGAAGCGTCGATAACGTCTTTCACCTCTTTATAGTCAGGCACCACAACCGATACTTCGTAGCGTTTGCGCATGGGCAGTTTCAACCGGTAAGACCCGGAATCAGCATTCATCCAAACGCTGTCGGCGGGTTGGCCGTTGACGAGAATTTTTGCGGTCTTGCCTTTCAGCGTACGGTTGCTCTTTTGATTTTGGATCTTGCCGGTGGCTATGATGAAAGGATTGTCTTCATATATTTTTACTTTAAAAATATCGGCGCCGCCCAGCGATTGGTTGTCGGAAGAAAAATAGCCCATGCTGCCGTTGGCGTTGGTCTTGAAATACGACTCGTAGCCGGCGGTGTTGATGGTGTCGTTCAATGCAACGGGCGCCGACCAGGAGATCCAGTCCGATCCGGTGCGCGTGGTTTTATAGATGTTATAGCTACCGTTGGTGCCGCGGTTACTCGAAAAATATAAGGTCTTGTTGTCGGCCAGCAGGAAAGGTGTTTCTTCGCTGGCGGCGGCAGACGAAAGGGCTTCGATCTTTTTCGGTTTGGTCCATTTTCCTTTTTCGTTCAGCTCGCTCACGTAAAGCTTGCTGGTTTTGCCTTTCGCAAAGCTGAACACGATGGACTTTCCATCGGCGCTCATCGACGCGGGACTTTTTGCGCCGCGCGTGGATACTTTCAGCGGCATGGGCATAGACCATCCATCGGCCGTCTTCGATACCGTGGAGAGTCCGTTCTTCTTCCAGGTCATGCCGTCGGCGCTATACACGCCGTTGATCAAAAGCGTGTTGCCATCGGCAGAGGTTGACAGCACGGCATTGTAATGACCGAGGTTGAACCGGGGCAGGTGTTCTGCAACGGACCAGCTACCATCCGGTTGGAGTTTTGAGAACCAGATGTCCTGGCTGTCCGTGGCGCCGAAGGTGTTGGAAGGGTGATTGACGCGGGAGAAGTAAAGCGTTTTCCCGTCGGCCGAGAGCACGGGGTTGATCTCAGCGTAGTTGGTGTTGATGTTGGGACCCAGGTTCTTCGGAATGAATGACGATTGCGCCCACGCAGCGCCGGTGAGCAGAAGGAAGAGGGAGACAGCGTATATATTTTTTTTCATAAGGTCGACGAGGGCGGCTTTTTTTGCATTCACGTCGATCGTGTCTTTCGCGCGGGTGGAAGTCCGAAATACGTCCAACCTAAACCAATCAAATCAGCCCGACGGGGAATGCGTTTACCGATTTCAAAAGTAACGCGTCGGCAACATCTGTTGAAATCGCTTTTATTTAGAATAAGGGAAAATCATACATCCCAAAGAATTTTGCACAATCATCCTAAACCAACACAAAGCCCCCGGAAATCGGGTGGAAACCGCTATCTTATTCTGAAAATCCCGCGGATCACCAAAACGCCCTTCATTTTGGAATCCGGAACCCCGGGTTCGCATGATCTCAATGTTACCCCTATGAAAATCGCCTTCTTCAGCACCCAGTCCTACGACAAAACATTCTTTGAGAACCACAACAAGGACTTCGGTTTCGTCATCGATTTCTATGAGGTTCCCCTCACGGAACAAACCGTAAACTTGGCCGCCGGCGCCCAGGCGGTTTGTGTTTTTGTGAACGACCGGGTGACCGCCGCCGTGCTGGAAAAGCTTGCCGCCCTGGGCGTGGCCATCGTTGCCCTGCGCTGCGCCGGCTTTAACAATGTGGACCTGGCCGCGGCGGCCAAACGCGGCCTGCCCGTAGTGCGCGTGCCGGCCTACTCACCCCATGCCGTGGCCGAACACGCCGTGGCCATGATCCTGACATTGAACCGGAAGACCCACAAAGCCTACAACCGCATACGCGAACAAAATTTTTCCCTCGCCGGCCTGCTGGGCTTTGACCTTTTTGGAAAGACCGTAGCCGTCATCGGCACCGGCAACATCGGGCAGGTGTTCTGCCGGATCATGCTGGGCTTTGGATGCCGGGTGCTGGCCTATGACGTAGTGGAACAGGACGCCATGAAACAAGCTGGGGTTACGTACATGCCCCTTGATGAATTGTTACCCCAGGCCGACGTGCTCTCACTCCATTGCCCGCTAAACGAACAAACCAAATACCTGATCAACGACAAAACACTGAGCTGCATGAAACCCGGCGCCATGCTCATCAACACCAGCCGCGGCGGCCTCATCGACACCCAGACCGTTATCCGGGCATTGAAATCGGGACACCTTGGCGCCTTGGGCGTGGACGTCTATGAACAAGAAGAATCCCTCTTCTTCCGCGACCTCACTGACCACATCGTTGCCGACGACGTAATCATGCGCCTCATGAGCTTTCCCAACGTGTTGGTTACCGCTCACCAGGGATTTTTCACCCAGGAGGCCCTAACGCAAATTGCCCAAGTCACCCTGGGCAATCTGAAAGCGTTCACCGAAGGCAAGCCTTTGACGAACGCGGTCCACTTTATTTCTTAACCGCGGTAAAACCTACAACGCCCCGGCCTTGATCTCCTCAACTACACCCGGATCCAACAGGGTGGTGATGTCGCCCAAATTTGACGTATCGCCTTCCGCTACCTTCCGCAAAATGCGGCGCATGATTTTCCCGGAGCGCGTTTTGGGGAGCCCGCTCACGAACTGGATCTTGTCCGGCTTGGCAATGGGGCCGATGATCTTGGAAACGGTTTCCTTGATCTCGCTGCGAAGTTTCTCCTCATCCTTGGCGGGATGATAGAGGATGACGAACGCATAGATGCCTTGACCTTTGATGTCGTGCGGATAGCCTACCACGGCCGTTTCGCATACTTCGTGATGTTCGTCGATAGCGCTTTCCACTTCGGCTGTGCCCATGTTGTGACCGGAAACGATGATGATGTCGTCTACCCGTCCCGTTATTCTGTAGTAGCTCTCTTCATCGCGTTTACAGCCGTCGCCGGTAAAGTATTTTCCGGGGAACGTTGAGAAATAGGTTTCAAAAAAGCGCTTGTGGTCGCCATAGATGGTGCGGGCCATGGAGGGCCAGGGGAATTTTATGGTGAGGCGTCCTTCCACGCCGTTCGTCGTCAACTCTTTTCCGTTTTCGTCCATCACCGCCGGTTGCACACCCGGTAGGGGCAGCGTGGCATGGGCGGGTTTCAGTTTTGTCACGTTGGCAATAGGCGAGATCATGAAGCCGCCGGTTTCGGTTTGCCACCACGTGTCGATGATGGGGCATTTTTCTTTGCCGATATTTTCATTGTACCAGTGCCAGGCTTCTTCGTTGATGGGTTCACCCACGGAGCCCAATACTTCCAGGGAAGACAGGTCATACTTTTCAACAAAGCTCAACGGCGCTTTTTCCAGGGAGCGGATCGCCGTGGGTGCTGTATAAAAAATATTCACCTTGTGTCGCTCGATCGCCTGCCAGAACCGGCCCATGTCGGGCCACGACGGGATTCCCTCGAAGATCACGGTGGTGCCACCCGCCGACAGCGGGCCGTATAAAATATAGGAGTGGCCTGTGATCCATCCCAGGTCGGCCGTACACCAGTATACCTGGCCATCGCGGTATTGGAAGGCTGTCTTGAACGTGTAGTTTATATAGACCATGTACCCTCCGCAAGTATGCACCATGCCTTTGGGTTTGCCGGTCGAGCCGGAGGTGTAGAGAATGAACAGCATATCCTCGGCATCCATTTCTTCGGGCGGGCAATCGGCCGAGACCTTGGCAATTTCTTCATGCCACCAAAAATCGCGGCCGGCTTTCATTTTGGTACCGATCTTCAACTTTTCGAAGACGATGGCCTTCGTCACCGTGGGGCATTTCTCCAGGGCTTCGTCGACGATGCTTTTGAGGTCGATCTTTTTCTCGCCGCGGAACGAACCGTCGGAGGTGATCACCATGCTGCAACCGGCATCCTGGATGCGGTCGGCGATGGAGCCAGCCGAAAATCCGGCAAACACCACGGAGTGTACCGCGCCGATGCGGGCGCAGGCTAACACGGCGTAGACTAGCTCGGGGATCATGGGCATGTAGATGCACACGCGGTCGCCTTTCTTCACACCTTGTGCGCGAAGCATGTTGCCTACTTTGCTCACTTGTTCGTGCAGCTCCTTATAAGTAATGTGTTTGGCTTCGTCTTTCGGATCGTTGGGCTCCCAGATAATGGCCGTTTGGTTTGCACGCTGGGGCAGGTGACGATCGATGCAGTTTTCAGTGATGTTCAGCTTGCCGCCGATGAACCACTTCACTTCGGCCTTGTGAAAATCCCACTCCAGTACCTTGTCCCATTTTTTGCGCCACTTGAAATCGGCGGCGACATTGCTCCAAAAGTCTTCAGGGTTTGCGATACTTTTCTGATACTGTTCTGCGTAGGCGTCGAAGGAAGAAAGGGTTGTGTTCATAGGGTTGCGTCCGGATTTATGTTGTAGAGACACGGGTGATAAAATTCTACTCTTTTTCTGGAAATTCAAATATAGTTTTCATGTGTGGTGAGCACATTGTAAATTTTTATTACTTTTTGAACCGTTACGTTTTTAGTCGTATGATTTATCCTGGGCTAGAGGCCGTTGGGACTGGGATTTCCTGCATTAAATTGCGGCTAGGCAATCCTATTTTTCCCAAACTTTAAAGCCAAGGTCAATTGTTTTTATGTACCTTCACCCCGGTAATTCCAGCTCATATTGCCCGCATTTCAGCGAGTGCAGGATAGGGACAGCTTAAATTGTGTTACTTAAATTTTAAATCATGAATAAAAAAATCACACTCCTTGCGTCTTTTGTTATTTCCCTTTTTTATTTTACGACTTCGGCGCAGACCTGGACTGGATCGACTGTTATCGTTGGCGGTTCGTCTCTATTAGGAACTTATAGCACCTCTTCTGTTATCGAAGTTCAAAACCCGCTTCAATCTTGGATCAGCCTTAGAAAAACGGGCAGTGCTACTCCCTCCCTTAACCTGGGACTATCTACAGACTATAACCAATGCGGACTTTGGGTGAATGGCGGTCTTCCGCTGTCTTTCACCACAGAATATGCAACGCGAATGATCATTCTACCCCAGGGAAATGTGGGTATAGGCACCACCGTCACCGGACTAACCAGTAATCCAAACGGCTACTTACTTGCTGTTAATGGTAAGATCGGAGCCAAAGAAGTTTTGGTCGAGAATACAAGTTCTACTTGGGCCGATTATGTTTTCAAGCCCGACTACAAACTCATGAATCTTTCAGATGTTGAATTATACATACTTAACAATAGGCACTTGCCGGAAATTCCCTCTGACGAGGAGATAAAAGTGAAAGGCCATAACTTGGGAGAAATGGACGTACTTTTACTTAAAAAAGTAGAAGAACTCACCCTCTACATGATCCAACTTAAAAAGGAAGTTGACCTCCTTAAAATGGAAAATGAAAAACTAAAAGCTCAGGTAAGGTAGTGATTGTTCAGCCTCGTCGAATGCTTAGAAATGAAGAGGGCACGCTTTAAACTCATCTAACCCCTGATCTCAGAGACGTATAAAGTTTTTTTTGCTCTCTGAACCCGCTTCACCCTTTAACTCTAGCCGTGCCCGCTATTTCCAAATTGGAACGAAGGTGAAGTTTAGGCTCTCCTTTAATCAAACAACAAATACAGACCTAACCTCGTGCACTTTTTGAACGAGACTAGGTCTGTTTCCTATTATTTCAGGATGGAGCCCAAATATTATTTATATATTAGAAATACGTTCTGCGGTTTTTTGTACATTTGGACGTCCGTCAACTCCCCTGACGTTTCTACTCCCATTTCAGTTTTTTGATTCTTTACTCCCTGACCCGGACAGTAGATGTTGCATAGGTTTGTACATCGCACACTTTCCGCTATAGACGAAGGATAAAACTCAAAACTTGCGTCGTATGACCGTAGCTCTGCCGGACCGCATGGTGTTGAACGCAGTGGATGAACACATCCTGCGTACCCTGCTCTATTATGATATCTTTCATTACCCACTGAAGGCGCATGAGGTCCATCGATTCCTGGGTGCGCCGCTTGAGCACGAGGACTATGTGCAGTCTCGATTGAACGCGCTTACCGCTCATCGCTATATTTCGCAGTTCGGAGATTTTTTTGGCCTTCAGCATAGCGAGAACGATGCCCTGCGCCGGGCTAAAGGCAATGCCGAAGCCGAACGGCTCACGGTCCTTGCGCGCAAAAAGGCGCGCTTTATTGGAAGCTTCCCGTTTGTTCGTGGGGTCATGGCTTCCGGTTCGCTATCGAAAGGATATATGGACGAGAAGTCCGACCTGGACTTCTTTATCGTCACAGCACCCGGTCGCTTATGGATCGCCCGGACGATGCTGGTGATGTACAAGCGGATCTTTCTTTTCAACTCACACAAATATTTTTGTGTGAACTATTTTGTTGACGAGCAACATTTGGAGATTGAAGAAAAAAATCTATTCACGGCCACCGAGTTGGCCACGGCACTGCCCTTGTATGGCCAGGAGCAATACCAAAATCTTTTGAAGGCCAACCCCTGGCTGACCGGCTTCTTCCCCAACTTCCGGCCACGCCCTACCGAAGGCGTAGCCCGCTCGAAACCACGCGGCCTAAAAAAGATACTCGAAGCATTTTTCAACCTCGCGCCGTTTTCCAGGCTGGACCATCATTTTAAAAAGATGACCTTGCAGCGCTGGGAAAAATTGTATCGGCGCGAATATTCCGATGCCGATTTCAAGGTGGCGTTCAAGACCAAAGATCACACTTCCAAAAATCATCCCCGCAATTATCAACGCAAGGTCCTGGACCTCTATGCCGACAAGGTGAAAGCCTTCGGCCTGTCGCCCTTGCGGAGTTGCGCAGAAGAACAAGGATAATATAAAGACAGCGGCGTATGAAGATCCTGTTCACGCATTCGTATTTCTACAAGCGCGACCCCAAGCAGTGGCGCTTCAAACAACCCTATCCACCGCTGGGCACCATTCTAGCCGCAGCCGTGATGCGGACGCAAGGGCACGACGTGGCGTTGCTGGATAACAATTTAAATGACGGCCCACAGGTCATCGTTCCGGCATTGACCGAACACCGCCCCCAGTATGTGGTGATCTATGACGATGGTTTTAATTACCTCACCAAAATGTGTCTCACCGTGATGCGTGAGGCGGCTTTTGTGATGGCTGAAGAAAGTCGCAAGCGCGGCTGCACGGTGATCATCTGCAGCTCCGACGCAACCGATCATTACGAAAAATATTTCCAGCATCACGTGGACTACGTGATCCGCGGCGAAGGAGAAGAAACATTAAAACAACTGATCGACACGCTGGAAAAAGAAGGCGACGTGTCGGCCGTGCAAGGGTTGGCCTTCCGCAAAAACGGGACGACCATCCTAACCCCAGCCCGGCCCGTACTCCGCGACCTGGATGCCCTGCCTATGCCGGCGTGGGACCTGGTGGATATGGAATCCTATCGTGCCTTGTGGCTGAAGCATCATGGCTATTTTTCACTAAACCTGGCCACCACTCGCGGCTGTCCCTTCAAATGCAACTGGTGCGCAAAACCGATCTATGGAAATCGCTACGCCTCGCGGTCGCCACAACACGTGGCCGACGAGATCGCTTTTTTACTAGAACACCACCGGCCCGACCATTTTTGGATGAGCGACGATATTTTCGGGCTGCGGCCGGGCTGGGTGCAGGAATTTAACCGGATTGTAAAGGAGCGAAAGCTGTCTTTTACCTACAAAATCCAGTCCCGAGTGGACCTTTTGCTGGAAGACGAGGTAGTAGATGCCTTGGCGGCCTCGGGAGCCCGAACGGTTTGGGTGGGCGCTGAATCCGGGTCGCAGACCGTTTTGGATGCTATGGATAAGGGCACTACGGTAGAACAAATCTATGACGCGACCCGCCTGTTAAAGACGCATGGCATCGCCGTGGGATTCTTTTTACAATTCGGCTACCCCGGCGAAACGGAAACCGACATCCAGGCAACCCTGCGGATGGTGCTGGAACTGATGCCCGAGGAAGTAGGGATTTCTATTTCGTACCCCCTGCCGGGCACAAAATTTTATGAAAACGTGAAGGGGCAGCTCCTGGAAAAGCAAAATTGGTCCGATTCCGACGATTTGGCGATGTTATTTAAAAGCACGTTTAACAATGCGTATTATAAAGCGTTACACAGATACGTGCACTACGTGTATCGAAAACAAAAAGGTTATGCCAGTTTGAAGAAACTTATGCGCAGTCCTTTGCGTCTTACGTATAGGGATCTCAAACAAGGCCTTGGTACGTTTTATTTCGGCGCCCGAGTCACAATTTTATCCCAAAGACTTCGTATCTTAAAAGACTCTACCATCCCAAATCCGCGGTAACATGGCAGCCCCCTTCGATCATATCGCCACCTCCTACGACTCCCAATTCACCCGGAGCGCCATTGGTCAATTGCAACGAAAAAGGGTATGGTCGTACCTGGAAAAGATTACCCCGCAACTCAACGGCCTCGAGATTCTGGAATTGAACTGCGGTACCGGAGAAGATGCCTTATTGTTTAGCGAGAAAGGCTTCAACATTGTGGCCACCGATGTTTCGGAAGAAATGCTGAAGGTGACCATGCAAAAGGCCCAGCAATATTCCATGCAAAACAAGATCAGCTCCCAATACCTCGATCTCGATAATTTTGACGATACGCTGTTCGACAAAAAATTCGACCTGGTCTTCTCCAACTTCGGCGGTTTGAATTGCATCAATCCCGAAGCCATGCAAAAGCTGCTGGCCAAAATCCCGTCCATCCTTTCGCCCGGCGGCCGTTTTGTTGCCGTGGTCATGCCAAAATTTTGTCTTTGGGAAACCAACTACTTCCTGATGAAGCTTCGTTTCCTGCGAGCCTTCCGCCGTATGACCCAAAAAGAAGTGATGGCCGACCTGCAGGGCACGCAGATGAAAACCTGGTACTACACCCCCTCACAAATAAAAAAATGGTCGAAGGACGCCTTCCGTCACGTGACGACAAAGCCCGTGGGGTTTGCCATTCCACCTTCCTATTTTGAAAATTTCTTTTCACGCAAAAAAGGATTGCTGCTCCAACTCAACCGGATGGAACAAGCGCTGGACCGGTTCTCCTTTCTCGGAAGCATGGCCGACCATTTCCTCATCGACCTCCGGCTTCTATGAAATTTCTTTCCTCCGCAGCATAAGCACCGAACCGCCATGGACGTATTGCTCTCGCATGGATATTTTTTAGAAGACGATGTGAAGGAGCAGCGCATCATGCGTCCTTACCCACCGCTGGGCATTCTCTATATCGCGGCTTACCTGGAAAAGCACGGCATCAAAAACGAGGTTTACGACACCACCTTCTCTTCCAAAAAAAATTTCCAGGACCATCTACTGCGCACAAAACCGCCGCTGCTGGCACTCTATGTGAACCTGATGACAAAGCTGAATATATTGGAGATCATTCGCTTTGTAAAAAAAAATCTCCCCGCTACCCGCGTCATCCTGGGTGGCCCCGAAGTGAAACACAGCGCTGAGAATTTCCTGCGCGCCGGCGCCGACGTTATCGTCATTGGTGAGGGCGAAGAAACCATGTTGGAGTTGGTGACAACCTTTTCCGAACAGGGGTATCGTCCCGGCATATTTCTTAAAGACATAAAAGGCATTGCCTTTCTTCAAGACGCTCACTTTGTTGAAAATCCGGAACGCGACAAGATCAAAGACATCAACGAGCTGGTACCGGCCCGTCACAAAATAGATCTTCATCTCTATCTCGATGCCTGGAAGGAACGGCATGGCACCAATGCTATTTCGGTGAGCACCATGCGCGGTTGTCCCTATACTTGCAAGTGGTGCAGTCGCGCGGTTTATGGACTAAGTTACCGGCGCAGGTCACCTGAAAAAGTTGCCGACGAACTGGACGCCCTTCAGCGTGACTACAGGCCTGACAGTTTATGGTTTGTGGATGATGTTTTCACGATCAGTCACAAATGGCTGACCGCATTTCGCGACGAACTCCGAAAGCGAAACCTTGTCATTCCATACGAATGCATTACACGGGCCGATCGCATGAACGATGAAGTGGTCCGGTTGTTAAAAGAAACGGGTTGTTTCCGCGTGTGGATCGGTGCTGAGAGTGGTTCACAAAAAGTGATCGACCTCATGGACCGCCGCGTGGATGTGAACCAGGTTCGCGACATGATCCGGCTCACCAAAAATTATGGCATCGAAACCGGCACCTTCATCATGCTGGGCTACCCCGGCGAAACGGAGGCTGACATCGAGGAAACCATTCACCATCTCAAAGAATCTAATCCTGATCATTTCACCATCACCGTCGCTTATCCCATCCGGGGCACAGAGCTTTACCAGGAAGTTGAAGCGGATCAAACCACTTCGTTAGATTGGGCCACCAGTACGGACCGGGAGATCGATTTCAAGCGGTCGTATTCGAGGCGGTATTATGATTTCGCGGTACGGCATGTAGTGCATGAGGTGCAGTGGGAAAAAATCAGGGGACAACATTTAAATCCGCGTGCCTATTTTCAAAAAGCAAAATCGTTGACGGCAAGATTAGGCATGACTTGGTGTCGATGGGCCGAATCAGCGGTGTGATCATTCTGCATCATGGAAAGATCTAAACCGAGATTGGCCGTATTGGGGATGGGCACGCTGAGCACGGGGAATCTCGGTGTTCCTGTGATGGTCGATTTGTTTGACAGACTGTCTGCTGACTTTAGTATTGTATTCTACAGTTTCCTTCCCATTGACAGCTCCCTTGTACCTTCGTCATTTGTTGTACGACAAACAGTGGGTATGCGCATGCCCGGCAGGGTAAAGTATTTCCTCCTGGCATTAAGGTGTTTGTGGGATCACCTGTTCAGTCCTTTCTCTTTGTTCTTTTCAGTTTCCATTTATCCGACCGGCCGGTGGGCGGTTGCATTAGGTAAACTCGTAAACAGGCCCGTCCTTGTTCAACTTATTGCAACAGAAGCGGGCACTTCGCCGGATATTAGTATTGGTAATTTTGCGATCCCATGGCTCAAAAAGATAACACTCGACGTTTGCAGGAACGCCGATGTCGTGGCGGTGGTCGCCGACTACCAAAAGAAGTTTGCCGTTAAGAATTTACAAACACGAAAAGAGATCGCTGTTCTTCCGTTAAGGATCAACACAAAAAAATTTTCTTATCTGGAACGCAGGGTATCTTACCCCATTCAATTTATCCATATTGCATTTTACAGTGTTCTTAAAGATCAAGACACCTTGTTTGCTGCTTTTTCGAAAATCGCGCAACAGATACCCTGTCATCTCACCGTAATTGGCGAAGGCTTTAATGTGCCTAAAGTCCATGCTATGATGAAAGATCTGAAAATTGCTGACAAAGTTACGTTTACAGGCTTTGTCGAAAACGAGGAGCTACCCCGGTATCTAAACAATTCACACATTTTACTGCACACAGCGCTGTTTGAAAGCGGTTGTGCTGTAATACAAGAAGCTATGGCGAGCGGAGTTGTTGTGGTGGGAACAGATGTTGGGATACTATCCGACATCGGCGAGGAGTATGCTGTTATTGTTCCGACACGGGACGCTGAAAGCCTGGCAAAAAAAACAATTGAACTAACGCAAGACCCAGCGCGGTATGAAAAGATCCGTGATACCGCGTTTGAGTTCATCTCAACATACGGTGAAGAGTGGTCGCACAGAAATTACAGAGACTTCATTGCCGCCGTGATTGAAAACGAGGCTAATGGGGAAACCTGAATATCCAGCCAGGACGATTGATGTTATGAATCCAGGCAATAGTGTCACAAAAAAAGTAACGCGCTTCTCTACAAAAAGAAATGTCCGATGAAATTCCTGGTGACATCTCTTGTGGCTTATATTTTGCGTTTTGTTTTCACAGACCAGCCAACCTTTTCGTCCAATCAACCGTCCTGACGTTTTCAGGAAGATCCGGACAGCACATATATGCGTTTATAATCCTTATCTTCATTCACTTTTTCGCCTATGAAGAAAGTATTGTTTTTCAATCCGCGCGCAGGTCAGACGATCAGGATTATTCCTAACGCCATCCTGGCCATTGCCGCCGCTGTGGAAGGCGTGGTGGACTATGCCGTGGTGGATGGCAACCGGGAGCGCGATCCGCTGAAAAAGATCCTCAGCTACCTGGCAACGGGAGAATTCGGATTTTTTGCCAGCACCGTCATGCCGGGCCCGCAGTTGAAACAAGCCATTCCCTTCACAAAGACCATCCGAAACCAATTTCCGGAGATCCGCATTATTTGGGGTGGTTATTTTGCTTCGAACCATCACCGCACGGTGATCCGGTCTGGGATGGTCGATGTCGTGGTGAATGGACCGGGTGACAAAGCCTTTCCCGCAGCGCTCGCGGCCCTGTCCACCGGACAATCGCTGGAACACATCGAGAACCTGGTCTATTTAAAAGACGGTGAAGTGTTCAAAACTAAAAAGGCGACACTCTATGATCAGGATACGCTGCCTGCATTGCCTTATGAACGGTTGAATGATTTCTATTCGATGGAGGGATACCTGGGCAAAACGTTCCTGGGATCCCGCACGATCGCCTACCACTCCAGCATCGGGTGTCCGTTCACCTGCTCGTTCTGCGGTGTGGTGCCCATCTTTGATGCGCGGTGGAAAGGCAAGTCGGCGCAGGCTGTCTATCGCGATCTGAAACACCTCAAGGAAACGTATGGCGGCAACGCGTTCCAGTTTCACGACAACAATTTCTTTGTTTCCGAAAAACGGTCAGTTGAATTTTCCAAACTCATCAAACCCGAAAACATGAAATGGTGGGCCGAGGGAAGGATCGACACGATGGACTACTTCACCGACGAGTCGCTGGCCACCATTGCCGACTCAGGTTGTACCATGATCTTCTTCGGCGCCGAGAGCGGCAACAACAAATTGCTGCACAACATGGACAAGGGCGGCAAGCAAACCGGAGAAAAGATCAAAGCTTTTGCGAAACGTATTCGCCAGTTCGGAATCATCCCGGAATATTCGTTTGTGCTGGGGCTTCCTGCGCCGACCGAACAGGAAGTGTGGCAACAGATCCACGATGAGGTGGCTTTTATTAAGGAGATCAAGACCATCAATCCCCAAACCGAGATTGTCATTTACGTTTACACGCCGGTGCCCACTGAAGGATCGACCTTGTATGCGGAATCGGCAGCGCGAGGTTTTACTTTTCCCGAAACGCTGGAAGAGTGGATGCAGCCCCAATGGCTCAACTTCGACCTCCACCGCGAATTTTTAACGCCGTGGCTCGCGCCCGAAATGATTCGCTACATTCACGACTTCGAGACGGTGATGCATGCCCATTATCCCACGGTGAGCGACTACAAGCTTTCGGACCTGCAAAGAAAAATGATAAGTGCATTTTCATCCTTGCGCTATCGCATGAATATTTTTAGTCACCCCTACGAATTGAAAGCGCTTATGAAGTATTGGCTTCGCTATCGTCAACCTGAAATCCAGGGCATGTAATGGGGTGGTGGTCTGGAAAAAAGGAGCGCGCGGTGCTCTCGCCGTTGGAAGGATATAACCTGTGGGCCGCGTCGTATGCGGAAGAATCCAACCCGATAAAAAATGCTTCCGACCGGTTCATCGAAAAGTTTATGACCGATCTCCATGGCAAAAACTTTTTGGATGCGGGATGTGGCAACGGGAAATTTTGCGTGGCGGCTCAGCAACAGGGTGCGGCTTTTGTTCAGGGTATTGATCTTTCCCCAGCGATGGTGGCGCTGGCACAGTTGCAATGTCCTTCCGGAGAGTTTCTCTGTGATGATCTCACAACTGTAAAATTAAGACACAAGCATTTCGATATGATCGTTTGCGGCCTGGTGTTGGGTCACATCAAAAACCTCGATGCCTCGCTGGACAATCTGTTGAATGCCTTGCACCCTGAGGGGGTATTGCTGATCACCGACTTCCATCCTTTCCTCACCCTCCAACACGCCCGCCGTACATTTCGCGACAAGCCCTCGGGCCGTGTCTATGAGATACGTCACCACCTGCATCTTTTCCAATCCTATTTTTCCTGCTTTGCCCGGCATGGGATGGCCGTTGATGTGCTGGAAGAACCGCACCACGAAAATACGCCGGTCGTTTTCGGCATGCGCATCCGGAAAATAAGAAAGGATTGACGTATGAAGCTCCTGCTAAAAAACGTTCGCTGGAAAATCGACGATCAAATGCTGGCAGGCGATATCCGGATAGCTCAGGGCGTGATCGCTGCCATGAATGACCGGATCGAGCCAGAGAAAGGTGAAACGGTGCTGGAGTTCTCCGGACACTTCGTGTATCCTGGATTGCTTAACGCGCACGATCACCTGGAAATGAATCTCTACCCGCGATTGGGCACTCCTCCCCATGCAAGCTATGTGGATTGGTCCCGGAGTATTTATAAACCGAATCAATCGCCCGTCAAGGAAATTGAAAAAGTCGACAAGCAAGACCGGCTTTTGTGGGGTGGAATAAAAAATCTCATCAGCGGCGTAACCACCGTGGCCCACCACAATCCGTGGGACAAGATTTTCGAAAAGGATATTTTTCCTGTGAACGTCGTAAAAAAAATGGCGTGGGCTCATTCGGTAGCCTTTGGTAAAAACATACAAAGTGATTTTCCAAAAGAACCCTCCACACCTTTTATTATTCACGCCGCCGAAGGAACCGACGCCGACACATTCCAGGAAATCGCAAAACTGGATGCACTTGGTGTGCTCAAATCCAATACGGTTCTCGTCCACGCAATCGCTTTGCACGATGCAGACCTGGCGCTGATAAAAGAACGGGACGCATCCATCGTGTGGTGCCCGGCATCCAACCTTTTCATGTTTGGCAAAACGGCAGCGATAAAAAAGTTAAAAGATTTCGCGCACATCGGTCTCGGAACGGATTCGACGATGACGGGGTCGCCCACCTTGCTGCACGAAATGCAAGTGGCCGCACAAACCTCAAATGCGACTATGAACGAAATTTATGCTATGGTCACCGACTCGGGTGCTTCCATTTTAAAAATGCCGCGGCCTCTGTTGGAGCCCCGCCAACCCGCAAGCCTCTTCGTGGCACCGGCTGTGGAAGAAAATTATGTTGACAATCTCTTCAGGATTACACCTGCCGATATTGCAGCCGTGATCGTGAACGGCGCTCTCCATAGCATTGACGCATCGGTCTCCTCCGAACAAAAATTGTGTAAAAACATCTTTTCGATCGAAGGTCGTGTCAAACGAACCAATGTTCCGGTGGCTGATTTAAAAAATCGCATTGAAAAAAAAGTAGGCACCAAAATTCTTGAACAGAATCCCTTATGGAGACTCATTGAAGTTTGATCAGCACGAAAAAATTGATCACGACAAAACACCCCGGTGCAATGAGCAAACACAGCGCTGGCAAATGGGGTCGGTTTTCACATCCAGCTTTCGCCGAAAGGCTTTCGCCGTTTCTGAATTTATAATAGCGTCAAACGTTGAAGTCAAAAGATTGCCATACGAGGCGTGAAAAAAACAAGGCCGCACCTCACCATCCGATTCAATCACGGCCGACACCCACGGGGCATTGCACTTTCTCCCCGGAAATGACGCCTTGCCCAGCATCGCTTTATAGTACTGCGCCAATTCCAACATCTTCGCCGGACTTTCGGCAATGAACTTGCTCTGATACGCCGATTCGAATTCGCGAAACGTCTCTTTGAGCAGCGACTCAAACTCCTGGGTTTCTGTTTCGTTTAGTTCGATCTGAACCACTTTCTCGTCGGTCCACGGTGCTTCGCGGTTGAAGGCGGATGTGGAAACATCGGCTGCCAGAAAAGAAATTTGTTGCAAGCGGAGGGTTTGTGCGGTGCGAACGATGTCGGGCAGGTAACGGTAGTTGAGCTTTTGCAATACGCATCTTCCCGTGATTCGAAAATCCGGATTCAATTTCTGTAAGGCTGCTACGCCTTGTGAGAGCTTCTCATACGCCGAAGAAATATTGCGAATAGTATTGTGAACTTCCGGGGGGCCGTCCAGGGAAACAATCACTTCGTCCACGTGTCTCACCACATTTTCGGCGTGTTGCGCCAGCGTGATGCCAGTGGAAAGCAGGCTGATGTGCATGCCTGCGGATCGCATCATTTCACACAGGCGCCACAGGTTGGCGTGCATGAGGGCTTCGCCGCCTGACAGCGCGATGTATTTCACGCCCAACCGGCGAAACGATTCTACGTGTCTGGAGAATTCTTCTGTGGTGATTTCTTTTTTTTGTTGGTTGGCTTTCCAGATATCGCACATTACGCAGCGGCAGTTGCAGCGGCTGTGGGGCATGAGTACCAGCACGGGTAGTTCGTGGAGGGTGTCTGTCAGGCGTGAGAGGATGGCTTTGATCACGGCCATAAGTTACAGAACGGGAAGGCAGGAAGGAAAATGGTTTGTTGTTAAAAATTCAATTTTTACACCAAAGACGCTAAGGGCGCTAAGTTAACGCAAAGACGCTTCGCGTTTTTTACATCAGGAATTCTGCGCCGATCGCGAGGAGTGCCCCCAAGATAACTACGGCCATTTTCCGGGCGTTGAAATGGTGTTCGGGGCTGCTTTCTACGACGATCGTGGTGGAGATGTGTAAAAAATTTCCGCTCACTAGTGCGTAGAGATACATGAGGCCGGTGGCGGTGAGGACCTCGTGGCGGGCGAGGTAGGTGCTGAGTATCAATCCCGCAGGTGCGGCAAGCGAAAATCCGATGAGGTGCGGCAGGGCTTTGTTCTTGGAGCGAAGCTGGAATGCCAGCACGGTCATTAACGCGAATGCGGCGGGTGCGCGGTGCAGGGCAATCCCCAGCAGAACGGCGTTCACGTCATACAAAGGGCCCATGTTCACCGGCTGTGCCAACATGCCGCCTTCTAAAAACGCGTGGATGCACAGGGCGGTCAGCAACACCAAGGCCGACACATTGCGCTCGTGCTCATGATGGTGGCCGGTGTGAACATGATGGGGTTGGGTGTGGATGTGACCGTGTTCAACGCCTGAGGTGAAATATTCCAGCAGGTGCTGTAAAAAAAATCCAGCCAGCACAAACAGACCGATGAGTTCCAGGGCCTCGCTCTTCTTGTACAATTCGGGCAAGATGTGGATGACCGTAATGGAGAACAGGTAGGATCCTGAAAACACCAGCAACAATTTAAAGTTCAAGCCCTTGCTTTTTGGCACCAGGTAGATGAGGAGACCCGACAACAATGGCGTTAGAAAAAGGACGAGTAGTTTTAAGATCATGAAAATGCGTTAGGGTTCGATGATAACAGACGTCTTCAGGCCTGGCGTGGCATACGTTTCCAGCTTGCCGTCGGCTAGCGAATAGATCAGGATGGCCTCCAGTTCGGGATGTTGCTTCAGAAGCGCAATGGCCTTTTCGTGGCCCATCACCATGAACGCCGTGTCCCAGGCGTCGGCTGTCATGCAGTCGGCTGCAAACACGGAAGCACTCAGCAGCGCGCGCTGGGCGGGGAAGCCGGTTTGAGGATCGATGGTGTGTGAATATTTTCTGCCGTCGATTTCGTAGTAGTTAAAATAGTTGCCCGCCGTGGTGAACGAGCGGTCTTTCACCGTGACATAAGCTTTGAAAAATTGGTGATCGATGGTGGAGCGCGGATCGATGATGCCCACTTGCCACGGCTTGCCACTCGCCAGGTTACGGCCCACCGCCATGCCCTCTCCTCCTAACTCAATCAACATATCCGTAATGCCTTTCGACGCTAAGAAACCGGCGATCACATCGGCGCCATAACCCTGGCCGATGCCACCAAAGTCGAGCTGAACACGGGGGTCGGATTTCACAACGCTGTCGGTCGTGTAGCGGATCTTTTGGAAACCCACGAAAGTTCTCAACGAATCAATTTTGCTCGAATCGGGCTTCATGGGTTTTGCAGGACCAAACCCCCAGGCGTTGACCAATGGCATTACCGTTAGATCGAATGCGCCTTGCGAGGCCGTGAAGACCTCATGCGCTTTTTTTATGGGTGGATACAAATAGGGCAAGCGGATGGCGACACCCTTTGCGCTTTTGTTGAACATGGAAACTTCGGCGCGGGGATCGTAGGTGTTGATGGATTGGTTCACGACCACCAACAAAGAGTCTACGGATTTTTTAAAGTCCCTTTTCTTTTTGTCGAAATAGGTGATGTGGTAGGTGGTGCCCATGGTGGCGCCTTCCATGCGGAGCGGAACGGGTGCCTTTCGTTGGAAAGCCGTTCCGGCGATGAGAATGACCAGCAGGAAAGACGGGAGTATTCTTTGAAGTCGGTGTTCCATCGGGGAAATAGTGCTGCAAGGTATAAAAAATATCTAAATGCAACATTGTTGTATTTGGATATCCCTCCTTATATAACCCCTCTTTGAACAAAATTATTCCAACATTGACGGGGTGTCGCCTATAACTCTTTAACTTTCAGCCATGCGGGAAGATTATCTCAAAGGCGACAACGAAGGGCAGGGAGCTGCCGAAAAAGAGATCGAGAAGGCGCTTCGTCCGCTTTCCTTCCATGATTTTGCCGGTCAGCAAAAAGTGGTAGACAACATCAAGATCTTTGTGCAGGCCGCCAAACAACGGGGTGAATCGCTGGACCACGTTTTGTTGCACGGCCCTCCCGGGCTGGGCAAGACCACCTTGTCGCACATCATCGCCAACGAGTTGGAATCCAGCATCAAGATCACCTCCGGCCCCGTGCTGGACAAACCCAGCGACCTGGCCGGACTGCTCACCAACCTGGAGCCTCACGACGTTTTGTTCATCGACGAGATCCACCGCCTCAACCCCATCGTTGAAGAATATTTGTATTCGGCGATGGAAGATTTTCGCATCGACATCATGCTGGACTCCGGGCCCAACGCGCGGTCGGTACAGATTGGACTAAATCCGTTCACGCTCATCGGCGCTACCACCCGCGCCGGGTTGCTCACATCACCGCTGAGGGCGCGTTTCGGCATCAATGCCCGGTTAGAATATTATGATGCGACCTTGCTGACTTCGATCGTGAAACGTTCGGCCACCATCTTGCAAACTCCCCTTGCCGAGGATGCCGCTTTCGAGATCGCACGCCGCAGCCGCGGCACACCCCGCATTGCTAACAACCTCTTGCGCCGCACACGCGACTTCGCCCAGATCAAAGGCGACGGCATGATCACCATGGCCATCGCACAACTGGCATTGAAAGCGCTCGACGTGGACGAGAACGGCCTCGACGACATGGACAATCGCATCTTGCTCACCATTATCGAAAAATTCAAAGGTGGTCCCGTGGGCCTCACCACCATTGCCACCGCTGTGGGCGAAGAAGCCGAAACCATCGAAGAAGTATACGAGCCTTTCCTCATCCAGGAAGGTTATCTGAAACGCACATCACGCGGACGCGAAGCTGCCGACCGGGCTTATAAACATTTGAAGCTTGCACCTCCCGCTACGAAACCACCCGGATTATTCGACTGAGTGGCGGATGCTCTCCTTAATAAATCTTGCGCTATGATTTTTCTGCCCTGAATCTCGAGGGCGTGGTGCCCGTGTATTTTTTGAACACGGTATTAAAAGAAGATTTTGAATTATAGCCTACCTGTTCGGCGATCTCCTCCACTTTAATATTGGGTTGTTCTCTCAGTAAACGCTTAGCCTCCTCTACCCGGTATTCGGCTGCCATCTCGAAGAAATTTTTTCCTAAGCGCTCATTGATCACTTGCGACACGATATGCACTGTGGAGCCCAATTGGTGGGCGAGTTCGGGTAAGGAAAAGTCGGCTTGTAGAAAGGGCTTTTGCTCGGTCATCAGCCGTTTTAATTTTTCGACAAGCGCATTTTGCAGATCGGGAGAAAGCGAAGAGCTTTTGTACTTGGGTACTTCTGCGAGCGAGGCGTGTTTGAAAAATCCGGAGCGACGGATCACGCGAAAGCTGGTGAAATAAATGACGATGGACACATATACGGCAAAGAGATGATCGCCGGTGTCGGCCACGTTCGTAAGTTTTACAGCCAGCACGATCACCGACGCGGTGATCATTTGCACGATCGGTTCCCGCAGATTTCTCAGCACGGGGTGTGCCGGTTTCCAGAAGGATTCTTTCTTTTGACGGTAGGCCCGTGTCACGGCAATCACACTCAAGACGCCATACAGCGCTAGGATGATCAATATCGTTTCGGTCGCGTGGTCGGTCACCCAAAACAAGCGGGCGTCATACACCGCCGTCACATCGCGCAACGGCAACTCGGGGTGATAGGCCCAGATGTAGGCATTGTATTTCACATCGTCGGGCTGGAGCAGGAAGGGCAATTCCAGAAAGAAATAGAGCACCGGGAAGACCAGGTGTCCATATTGCTTTTTGGGTACGCCGCCGTGAATGTAGCTCATCACCAACAAGTAGAACAACGGCCCGATGGCCATACCGAGTGGCTCCGAGAAATCGACCAGGAAAAGACAGTGCACGATGTAGCCGGTGTACATCAGGAAGATCTCTAGGGTGCAACCCACCATCGCCAGCAGCAACATGCCATGGAGCAGGTTGGCCTGTATTTGCCGGTTTTCTTTCGACAGGAAAAAGAACGACAGGAAGACACCTTGCACGATGCCGAGAAAAATAAAAACAGCAAACAGGTCGATGCGGTAGGGCATGATGGTGAGAATATGCAATACGAAATTAATGGCTATTCTTTCAAAGATGAAAAAAAGTTTACGACGGAATCAGCGTTGTGCTTTTGCCGGATTGTAGTTTTCCACGAATTGGGATAACGAAAAATAAAAGGTGGTGCCCTTACCGTCTTCGCTCTCGAACCAAATCTTTCCACCGTGCTTCTCGATAAACTCCTTGCACAGTAGCAAGCCCAGGCCGGTGCCCTTCTCCTGGCGCGTGCCTTGCGTGGTGATGCTGCCGATGGTGAACAGCCGCTCGCGGTTGCGGGCCGGGATGCCCACACCGGTATCGGCCACGGAGATGATGATCTTGCTGTCGACGCGGTAGGCGCTGAGGGTGACGGTGCCTTCGGCGCGGGTGAATTTTATGGCGTTGGTCAGCAAGTTGCGCAGCACGGAGCGGATCATGTTCAGGTCGGCATATGCTTCCAACTCGCCTTGCAACGTGTTCTTCAAGGTGATTTTTTTGTCGCGACACTCGGACTCCAGCAGGCGCGTGGTTTCCTGGGCGAGGTCGGTGAGGTTGAGGCGATCCGGCTCGTATTTCTCGCCCTTCATTTGCAGCTTGGCCCATTGCAGGAGATTGTCGATGAACTCCGTGGTTTGTGCCAGGCGTGTTTCCAATCCCGTCGTGATTTTTTGGAACTCATCGTTGCTCAGTGTTCCCGACTTGGCGAGTGAGAGGGCAAGGTGCAACGAGCTTAACGGCCCGCGGATGTCGTGCGAGACAACGGAGAAAAGTTTATCCTTCACGTTGTTCACTTCTTCGAGCTGCAAGTTCTGCTGATGGATCTCGTCGGTGCGCAAACGTACTTCTTCCTCGAGGCGTTCTTTTTCGCTTTGTTCGCGGCGCAGTTCCAACTCTTTGGCATCGTGGTTTTCTTTTTCCAGTGTGCTCCAACGGTCGCCCAAGGCGAACGAGATGAAGAGGGTTTGAAGCACACAGCCGATCATGAGCGCGCCATAGTTAGTGCTGAGGTTGCCGGAGATATAACCCAGGTTGCTCATGGTGAACAAGGCGGCCGCCACCAGGGGCGACACCCACGCGATCAAATAATAACGCGCCGGCCGGTAATCTTTCGACAAGCAATAGCCGGCCGAAGACAATGCCAGCAGGCAATGGCTCAGCATAAAATAGTGATGGTACTTATACGAGATCTCCCGGAAGAAAATGAGCATCCCCACCGCCACTCCAACATCCAACACCATGTTGACCAGCAACAGGCCGTCCAGCCAACGACTGAAATGCCTCAACTTCAAAAAGGCGCGCGTGAGCAGTGTGGAAAACAGGATGAACACCGGCCCCGTAAGAATGGCGAAGTAATCGTTGAAGATCGGTTTATCGGGATGGAGATAAAGATAGTTGTAGCCTTGAAAAAATGCCACCACGTTGGTCATGGCCAGCAAGGTGAGCACATAATAGAACGTGATACGGTCACGGATCGAAAAGAACAGGAACAGTTGATAGAGCGTCATGATGAACATGGCGCCGTAGAACAACCCGTTCACGATTTGGATGTTGTTCGATGCTTCCGTGAAAGCTTCCTGGTCCCACAACACCACGGGCACCTGCACCGACGACGTGGTTTGCACGCGCAGATAGAGCAAGCGTTTTTCATGTACGGGCACCTTCACAGAGAAGACCGGGTGGCGGTAAGGTGTTATGGGAAAGAAATCGCCCGCGGTACGTTGCGTCCAGGCGCCGGAAGAATCGATTTGTGAAAAAAGGTCGACGCGGTCCAGCGGCGAGTAGTTTACTTCGACAAGCCAGTTCTCTTGCTTCGACACATTTTCAACGTCCACCCTAAACCAATACACGGCACGATCGAACCCAAATCCCGGCGACTCATTGCCGGGCACGGGCCGCAAGGTTTTGATTTCGATGTCCTGCAGGGTGAGTTGGCCCGTTTCGTCGCGCCAGTACTGCATGTTGCTTTTCACGGGCACGTGTCCTCCTTCGGTCAACAGCAAAGATTGTGACGTTCCGGGGAGCGTCACTGTCAGAAAACCGAGAACCAGGAGTATACGTCGCAGCATGAGCATGCGGGTTAGTGTTTCAGGGATTGTGCAAATTCTTTTGCAAAATAGGTCAGGATCACATCGGCACCGGCGCGCTTAATGCTCAGCAGGGTTTCCTTCATCACCCGTTCTCCATCCAACCATCCCTTCTGTGCTGCGGCCTTCACCATGCTGTATTCACCGCTCACGTTGTAGGCGGTGATGGGCAAAGCCGTGTTATCTCTTAATAATCTGATAATGTCCAGATATGCCAATGCAGGCTTCACCATCAAAAAGTCGGCGCCTTCGTCTTCGTCCAGCCGGGCTTCGATGAGGGCTTCGCGGCGGTTGGCCGGGTTCATCTGGTATGTTTTTTTATCGCCGAACTTGGGCGCCGAATCCAGGGCATCGCGAAACGGGTTGTAGAATCCGCTGGCATACTTTGCCGTGTAGCTCATGATGGACACCTCGGTGTAGCCGTTTTTGTCCAGCAGGTTCCGGATGTAGCCCACGCGTCCATCCATCATATCGGAGGGCCCCAAAATGTCGATGCCGGTGTCGGCCTGGGCCAGGGCCATCTTGCCCAGGATGTCGAGGGTTTCGTCGTTCAGGATCTTGCCATCGCGCACCAGGCCATCGTGGCCGTCGGAGCTATAGGGGTCCATGGCCACATCGGTCATGATGCAAGCTTCGGGGAATTGTTTTTTTATTTCGCGGAGGGCTTTCAGATAAAAGAAATCAGGGTCGTAACTTCGGGTGGCTTCCTTGTCTTTCCAGTGGTCTTCCACGGCGGGAAAAACATCGAAGGCACGTATACCAATCTTCAAACATTCCTCTATTTCTTTCAACATTAAATCGACAGACCGCCTGAAAATGCCGGGCATGGAGGCCACCTCGGTCTTTTGATTTTTGCCGTCCAACAGGAAAAGCGGGAAAATGAGGTCGTCGGTGGTGACCCGTGTTTCTTCTACCAGGCTCCGTACGGCTTCACTTTTCCGGTTTCGCCTCGGCCGCCGGTGAAAGGTAAACTCTTGTGACATAGGATACTTTTGTTAAAAACCCTCCAAGTTAATGCTTCCGGTAAACCAAAAAAATATTGATCTTGATGGGCACACTCCAATGCTTTAACGGATAAAAATAATGAAATCGTTTCCATTCGCGATTGCCTTTTTTCTGGTAACCCTGGTCTCCTGTTCCCAAAAAGAAAAAACGGTATCCCCCATCGCCACCGCACTGGACGACCACTTCCGTGTTGAATTTCCGGCCCAAGAGCCTGGGGGTGTTGTCCTGGTGATGAAGGGCGACAGCATCGTGTTCGCCCAAGGCTATGGCCTGGCCGACCTGAAGACCCGGGAGCCCATCACTACCAAAACGCTGTTCAACCTCGGCTCCATCTCCAAAACCTTCGTGGCAAGCGCCATCCTAATCCTACAGGAGCGGGGAAAATTGTCTGTAGAGGATAGCCTCCTGAAATATTTTCCGGCATTCAAAAACAAGGACATCGCCCGCCAGGTGAAGATCAAACACCTGCTCACCCATACTTCGGGTTTAGCCGACAACCGCCGGGTGAACAACGATACCGTGTTCTATCTAACGGCCAAGGACGCCGAAAACTGGTATCCCGAAACCCAGCTCGATTCCCTCTCGTTTGTGCCGGGTTCGCAATTCGAATACTCCAACCCAGCCTATAATGGTCTGGCGCTGATTGTAGAGCAGGTGAGCGGACAGAAATGGCAGACGTTTGTGAAAGAAAATATTTTTGATCCCGCCGGCATGACCACCAGCACGATCACGGATGGCCCACACCCGGAGCAAGGCGTCTCGCATGGCTATGTGTTCAATCATGGGCAATGGATCGAAGATGACTATGGGGAAGAGCCTACTTTCCCAGCGGCGGGTAACGGTGGGGTGTGGAGTTCCGCCGAAGAGTTGATGCGTTATGAACAAGCTTTTCAGCAGGCTAAATTTTTGAAGGCCGAAACCATCCGGGACGCACGCACGATCAAAACGCATTATCCACAATGGAAAAGTACAGATAAGGCGTTTATCGGCTGGTCCTGGTTTATCACGCAACACGACAGCGTTACCTTGATTGGCCACCCTGGAAGCCAAGGGGGGTTCCTCGCGAACTACGTGACGGTGCCGGAGAAAAAAATATTTTTCGTCATCCTTTGCAACGCCCCACGCGAAGCTTATGAGATGGAGGCTACCACATCGTTCGTGTTGGATGAGCTGAAGAAACGCGATTGGCTCAAGTAAAAATTCACACGGATTGGGATCATCTTTTTTCAAAGCCTCCCGTTACATACGCATAGTATGACTACAGAACTCCAAATTGAAAACACGGTCCCGGCCGACCTGGAATTCATCTATTCGCTGTTCGATCACTCCATTGCCTACCAGGAGAAAAAAGGTGCGCCGGTCTGGCGAGGTTACGACAAGGGGGCTTTAATAAAAGACATCAAAGACGGGAATCAATACAAGATCGTGATCCAATCCCAGATCGCCATCGTCTTTAGCGTTTGCTATGTCGATGCCGTGATCTGGAGAGAGATGGAAAACGGCACCTCCATGTATCTTCACAGAATTGTGGTTAACCCCGCATTTAAAGGTCAAAAGTTATTTGGAAAAATTTTAGCCTGGACTCTGGATCATGCGCGGCAAAAAGGACTTGCCACCGTCCGGATGGATACGTGGGACAACAATCCCTCCCTCATCGACTACTACAAAAGTTTTGGATTTACATTTATCGGCAGCTACGTCACACCCAACACCCGGGAACTACCGGCCCACAACAGAAACCTCCCGATCGTACTCCTCGAAATCAAACTATAGCAGCACGAATCCCGGCTACTGACTACTGGCTACTGACTACTATTTCTGATACCGGTCAATGATGTGCTGACTGATCACTTTGTAAAGCTCTGCCACTTCTTCATCTTCCCCCGTCAAAAATTCCAGGTGCTGATCGAGCGTTTCGAAATCGCCGCGCCGGGCGGGACCGGTCTGTGCATTTTCGGGACCGATAGTAAGACTCTTGTTAAGCGTTTCGGAGATGAGTGGTTTCAGCCAGTCGAAGCTCAGGCTGTTGTCTTTCATGATCTCCTGGGAAAGCAACAACATGTGGTTGGTGAAGTTCGAAGCAAACACGGCTGCCACATGCAGGGCCTTGCGCTCTTCTGACGTGATCTTGAACACATGCTTGCTCACACTCTTGGCCATGGCCGTCAGCACTTTTTCGGTGTCGCTGCTTTCGCTCTCTACAAAAAAGGGAACAGCCGCCAGGTCGATCTTTCTCGATTTGCTGAAAGTTTGCAACGGATAAAAAACACCCGTGCTCGACGTGGCCGCATAGCCCAACACACTCAGGGGCTGCGCGCCGGAGGTATGGACCAGGATGGAGTCTTCCGGCAACACGATCTCTTTCGCGATATCGGCAATGGCATCGTCGGTGGCGGCAATCACAAAAATCTTGGAAGGGCTTGTGGAAAAATCCAGGGAAGCTTTCACCTCCGCTTCATACAGGCGCTCGACGATGGAACCTGCGTGCGAGGGATTGGGACTATACACTTCCTTCACAGCAAACCCGGCGTTGTCCAATGCGGGCGCCAGGTGCCAGGCCAGGTTGCCCGAACCAATAAAAGACACGGAAGCTGGTTTTGTCATCATCCAAAAATATCAACCTAAAACACCTTTTACAATTCTTTCTTTCCCGAAGATATCTTTTATAATCTCCACCTCACCAAACCCCTCCTCCCGAAAGACGCGTGCCACCGCCGCCCCAAACCGCTCATTGATCTCCACCGCGAGCAACCCAGACCGGCGAAGGGCCCGCGAAGCCTGCCTGGCGATTGCCTTATAGAAAATCAACGGATCCTCCTCCGGCACAAAAAGCGCCAACGCCGGCTCAAAATCCGTCACATTCCTACGCATATCTACCTTCTCGCTCCAGGGAATATAAGGTGGATTGCTAACAATCACATCCAGATTTTCCCAAGGCAACGGATCATTCAACACATCCAGTTGTACAATATCAACCTGGGCCTTCAAAAGAGAAGCGTTCTCCCTTGCCACAGCAATTGCCACCTCGCTGACGTCGACCGCAAAAACCTCCACCCCCACCATTTCCAAAAACAAAGTAACCGGAATACAACCCGTACCCGTCCCGATATCCAACACCCGGATAATCCCCCCAGAGTTCCAACTCCCGACTACTAAATCCTGACTACTGACTACTGGCTCCCGACTACTGGCTCCTGGCTTCTGGCTCCTGGCTCCTGATGCTTCCACCACCAATCGCACCAACTCCTCCGTCTCCGGTCTCGGAATGAGCACCCCAGGCCTCACCTTAAAAATTCTCCCGTAAAACTCCGTCTCCCCCAACACATATTGCAGCGGTTCGCCCGTGTTGAGCCGATTTAGGATGGTCTCCATTTTTTCCTCCACTTCCGGCGACATCGCCACGGATTTATCTGCCAGCACATCCGTTCTGGAGATTGAAAAAAGATGTTCCAGCACGATGTAGGCCATGGCATTCACCTCTTCCACATCGTCGGAAGGCATGCGGCTCACTAAATACCGGAACAACGCTTTGGAATTCTTCATCGCTTGGCAATCTTTGCAAGTATAAGGCAATGACTAAACACAACCATCATACCGACGAGCTTTTTATGGGCCGCGCACTCGAGCTGGCCACGCTGGGTCGTGGACAGGTGAGTCCCAACCCGCTGGTGGGTTGTGTCATCGTGCACGACGGCAAGATCATTGGCGAAGGCTGGCACAAAAAATACGGCGAGGCCCACGCCGAAGTGAACGCCGTGAACAGCGTGGAGAACCAGGCACTGCTCGCGGAAAGCACCGTGTATGTGAACCTCGAACCCTGCTCACACTTTGGCAAAACACCACCGTGTGCCGACATGCTCATTGCCCACCGCGTAAAAAAAGTAGTCGTGGCCAACCTCGACTCCAACCCGCTCGTCTCGGGTGCGGGCATCAAAAAACTGCGCGCCGCCGGTGTCGAGGTGATCACAGGCATATTGGACAAAGAAGGTCACGCGCTCAACGAAGCGTTCTTCACCTATATAACGCTTCAACGACCCTTCATCGTGTTGAAGTGGGCCGAGACCGCCGACGGATTTATCGCGCGCGAAAATTATGATTCGAAATGGATCAGTCATGAATTGTCGCGACAAGTGGTCCATCAATGGCGCGCGGGGTTGGATGCGATCCTGGTGGGGTCGCGCACGGTCGCCCACGACAATCCTCAACTAACGGTGCGCGACTGGAGCGGGCGCAATCCCGTTCGCGTGGTCATCGACCGTTTCTTGCGACTTGATCACAAACTGCACGTGTTCGATGGATCACAAAAAACGTTGCGCTACAATGTACTGAAACACGAAGAGCATCCCGGGCTTTCTTATGTGCGCCTCGATGAAAGTGATTTTCTGCAGCAACTCATAAAAGACCTGCACAAACAAAAAATTCAATCCGTACTGGTGGAAGGCGGCGCGCACACGTTGCAGCATTTCATTGACGCGGGGATGTGGGATGAGGCGCGCATATTTCAGTCGCCCCGTTGTTTTGAGAAGGGCATCGCCGCACCGGTTATCCACGGCCGATTAACCACGCAGCGCATGCTGGCTGAGGATACACTGAAGATCCTCCGGCCCTTAGCGGCATCTCCAAAGAAAGTCCAGTAGCAATGGATTAGGATGGCCGGGTGCCGAATCCAGCGAAGGCTGGAACAAGGTGCCATTAAAAAAACGATGACCTTTTAATTCTACGGCGCGCGCTTCCCCTTGTGGTGACAGCGCTGTAAACATAAAAGGCGGTTTGTTGATCTGGTATTGAAATTTTGGATTTACACCATAGCTGCAAAAGAAATGTCCCGTTAGCGTTTCGGTTTGGAGGACTTTGAACAGCCAGGATTCGCGGTCTGTGATGCGCACTTCTTCGGTCAATCCTTTTAGAGAGCAACTCATTTTGGAGACCACGAGGCGTTTGGCTTGCGGGTCACTTTCTTCGTGGGAAGCGGTTTCCATCTTCAGCACATTGCGGGCATACTCGATGACCATGTATTGAAATCCGCCGCAAAAGCCCAGCAAGGGAAAATCATTTTCGCGGGCCCAGCGAATGGTGTTATACACGGCATGGTCATTATCATAAGGCGAGCCGGGCGCAATGAGGACGCCATGAAATTTATTTTCCTGAAAAGTGGTTTCATCCAGGAAGGCCGTAGGGGTCCACACCGCCTCCAGCATGAAGTCCAGGAAGGGGCGACAGTGGTCGATCGCTTCCTGAAGGGCACGGAGGGTAGGGATCTTTTTGCTAAAGTCGCCAACCAAGGCGAGGCGAATGCGTTTCATAAAAGTGACGTTTCGAATAACGGAAATAAAAACAATAGATACTATGCAAAAAGTCAACATTCAGGAGAAGCTGGCCACGTTTTCGGACTATTGGAACCCTCGCATCGTAGGGGAACTGAACGGCCAGCATGTGAAAGCCGTGAAAGTAAAGGGCGAATTCGTATGGCATCACCACGACCACGAGGACGAGCTGTTCCTGGTGATCAAGGGAAAATTAAAAATGGAATTCCGCGAAAAAACCGTGGAAGTGAACCCCGGAGAGTTTATCATTGTACCCCACGGGATAGAGCACAGGCCCGTAGCCGACGAGGAAGTGGAAATGCTGCTCTTCGAACCCGCCTCCACCCTCAACACTGGCAACCTGGAAAATGAACGCACCCGGAAAGTGCTGGAGAAAATATAATTTGTAAGAACATCATGGCCGAAGAACTTATCATTGCCACCACCACCGACAAAGCCGAACGCTACGCCACATTGATCCCCCAGATCGAATCGCTGGTGACGGGCGAGCCGGACCTGGTCGCAAACCTTTCCAACATCGCGGCCGCACTGCGGCAGACCCTCAACTTTTTCTGGGTGGGATTTTACCTGGTGAAGAACGATCAGCTGGTGCTGGGACCGTTCCAGGGACCGATCGCCTGCACGCGCATCAACTTCGGCAAGGGCGTTTGCGGCACGTCCTGGAAAGAAAAGAAGACCATCCTGGTACCCGACGTAGAAGCTTTCCCCGGCCACATTGCCTGCAGCTCTGCTTCGAAGTCGGAGATCGTGCTGCCCGCTTTTAAAAATGGCGAAGTCGCCCTCGTGCTGGATGTCGACAGCGATGTGCTCAACGACTTCGACGGCACCGACCAACGCGAGCTCGAAAAGGTGATGCGCATCATCGAAAACCTGCTCTGATCTTAAACCAAAACTTAGGCTTACCTTCGCTGCATGACCCGGGAAGAGTGCATTTCATTTTATAAGGAACGCGTTGCTACTTTCGCAGCCTCGCTGGCAAATCAGAAAAAGAACATCAACCTCATTTCCAACCTGAGGCTCCTCACCGCGGTGGCCTTTTTGGGTGCGCTCTACTTCGGCTTCTCAACCCCTTATTTTCTTTATGCAGCGTTCGTGCTGCTCGTTCTTTTCGTAGTCCTCGTACAACGCCATGCAAAGCTCTATGTAGAGAAGGTACACACCGAAAATTTACTAAACATCAACATCGCCGAAGGCCGCGCCCTGACGGGCGATATATCCGGTTTCGCGCCGGGCATTGAATTTATCGACGGGCATCATCCCTACACGCACGATCTCGATATTTTCGGAGAGGGCTCGCTCTTCCAGGCCATAAACCGTTGCAACACGCTGGATGGCAAAAAACAGATGGCCCACCGCCTGTCCACACCGTTGGCATCGGCCGAGGACATCGCGGCGCATCAGGCAGCCGTTCGCGAACTGGCGGGGAACACCAACTTCCGTCAACACTTTCAAGCGGCAGGAAATGAAATTGACGAGCAGACACGCGACCGCGCCGAACTGCTGGAGTGGCTTCGGCAACCCTCTTTCCTGTTCGACAAATCCTTTTTTGGAGTTTTGCTAGTGGTGGTCCCGGCCATTACCGTCGGGGCAATTCTTGGCGCATTCTTTTTTCCCGTGTTAAAGACGATTGCCATCGTGCTGGCCCTCTCGCAGTGGGCTTTCCTGGGTTTGTACATCAAGCGCGTCAACGTTTTTCATGACTACATCAGCCGCAAGAAAAATATTCTCGAAAAATACGCTCACCTGCTCCACTATCTTCAGCCGGAAAAATTCAACTCACCCCTATTACAAAATCTTTCCGCGCAGGCGAAAGATGCCGACGTGAAAGTAAAAGCTTTGGCGGGACTGGTCAGTTCCCTCAACGCACGACTGAATGCCATGACCAACCTGGTGGTGAACAGCACGCTGCTCTACGACCTGCAATTTGTTTACCGTCTTGAAAAATGGAAAGCCGACAACGCATCCAACCTGAAAATGTGGCTGGACGTGATCTGCGAAACGGAGATGTTGTGCAGCATGGGCACGTTTGCGTTCAACCACCCATCGTTTACCTACCCGACCATCCACACCCAGTTGTCGATAGAGACAGAACGTATGGGCCATCCGTTGATCCCGGAAAGCGAATGCGTTCCCAACAGCGTCACCCTGGGACAAGGGCCGTCGGTGCTCATCATCACCGGGGCAAACATGGCGGGCAAGAGCACGTTTCTCCGCACCATCGGCGTCAATCTGGTGCTGGCCCTTGGCGGGGGACCAGTGTGTGCAACCGCTTTCCGTTGCCCGGTCATCGGCCTGCGATCAGGCATGCGCACGGCCGATTCACTAAAAGATCACCAATCCTATTTCTACGCAGAGCTCAATCGCCTCAAAACCATCATGGACGAGCTGCGCAGCGACAAGCCCGTGTTCATCTTGCTGGACGAGATCCTGAAAGGCACCAACTCCACCGACAAACAAGCAGGCTCCATCGCGCTGGTAAAACAACTCATCCCCCACCCCTGTCTCGCCCTCATCGCCACCCACGACCTCGCCCTAGGAGACCTGGAAACCGAATATCCCAGCCACGTAAAAAACTTCTGCTTCGAAGCCACCATCGAAAACGACCAACTCTCTTTCGACTACAAACTAAAGCCGGGTCTTGCCCAGAAAATGAATGCCACATTCCTCATGAAAAAGATGGGCATCATCCCAAAAGACTGACGCGCCTTTCACTACACTTGACAACCTCGCCTGCCCGCCGAAGCTTTAGCGAAGGCGGGCTCAGAAAATGAACGCCACATTCCTCATGAAAAAGATGGGCATCATCCCAAAAGACTAACCTCCCTGCATTTCTTTGCGTCAACTTTGCGCCTGCCCGCCGAAGCTTCAGCGAAGGAGGGTCTTTGTGCCTTTGCGGTTAAACTTCCAACGGCAGGCGGCTTTTCTCATCTACACCTTCTGGCATGTTGTCTTGCCAATGACAGACCTCGTCTACTTTGACAAATCCCACCTCACGAAAACCCTTTTTCACAACGTTCTTAGCACCAGAATTCAAACAAAAATGCTATGAAGATTGGAAGAGTGACGGTATGCGCAGGCCTTTTTATGACAGTGCTTTTCATGTCGTGTCAGGATAACAACAACAGCCAGCCCACGGGTTTCGACGTGGCCGCCTCCACGGGTGCCGAAGATGCCGGCACGCAATCGGCCACCCTAAAGCTGGGCAAAGCAGCAAGCAGTGATATCACGGTGACCTTTGCCCTAAAAGGAACGGCCGCCCTCAACGGCGACTATACGCTGCTCACACCTTCACCCCTCACGGTGAAAGCGGGTTCATCTGTCGCACAGATCGACTTCAAGATCATCGACGACTCCGTCATCGAAGCAACCGATAAAAAGATCGCGTTCGAGATCACCGCCGTACAAGGCCAAACCCTCGACACCAACTCCGACCGCCTCACTTACACCTACACCATCACCGACAACGACAAAATCCCTACAGATGGCATGCAGGTTGACCTCACGTGGGACCTCGGTGAAGGCGTGGACATCGACAGCGCTAATCTCGACATGTACCTGGTGTATAACGTGGTGGTCGATAATAATCAAGTGACCTCGCTCGATGTCAACCAGGACGTTTACAGTGAAAAAACATCGGGATTCGAAAGCTTTGTGATCGGCTCGGCGGTAAAGGATACGGAGTATTATGTGGCGGCAGTGTACAAGAAAGGCAGCGTGGCCGTGCCGTTCACTTTTGGGTTTAGCACTACGGCGAACGGCTCCACCCAGAGCACGGGATCCTTCACTTCCAGTGACGCAGGGTCGGCTTTGTTTTATGGGCCGATTCAAAAATCAGGAAATACGTTTAGCAGGTCGGCGGGGCCGCGGTTAGCGAAGTATAAAATAAATGCGAAAGTACTGAGTGGTTTGTAGTCCGAATGAATTTTGAACCGCCTCTCCTTGGCTAAAGCTTCGGCGAGCAAAGAGAGGCGCAAAGACCCTCCTTCGCTGAAGCTTCGGCGGGCAGGCGCAAAGTTGACGCAGAGGCGCAAAAAGGCAAAGTTGACGCAGAGGGGTTACTTTGTTGATTTTGTGGCCTCTGTTTTTTTATTGACCTACATCGCCAATAGATTTTTCCAACGATCGCCTTCGGCGACGGCTTTTATTTCCAGGTTCCGGTTGGTCAAGAGCCTGGTCATGTAGTCTTTCAAAAACAGGTTGTCCGCCATTCTGCCGAACACTCCAAGCGGCGATTTATATTCAAACACATCGGTCATAAGGGTGCCGGCGCCGGAGACTTCGAAGAGGTGGGTATGTTTCATATGGGCAAAGGCACCTTTCAGCATGGTATCCACAAAAGAACGTGGGCGATCCATCGCGATGATCTTCACAGTTAGTCGTTGAAAAAATCCGAGATGTTTGGCGCGCCAGGTAATGAAATCGTTCAACTCCACCAGTCCTGCAGTCTTGCCCGCGACCGCTTCTTCGTGAGTGTCTTTTGTAGAAAGCTTATGCAATTCGACGCTGCGCGACAAATCGAAAACCCTGTCAACAGGCGCGTCAATAAACGTCTCCAGCCGGATAATATTCATAAGGTGGGATACCACAAAATTTCTTTGCGCTGACTTTGCGCCTTTGCGCCTCTCTTTGCTCGCCGAAGCTTTAGCGAAGGAGAGGCGGTTCAAAATTTATCCACCAACCTCAACCCTATACAACGCCGCCAACTTCTCCACCGCATAATCAATCTCCTCCACCGTATTATACTTACTAAACGAAAACCGCACCGCCCCACGCTTCGACCCCGGATACAGCGCCCCCAACACATGAGACCCCGTAACGGCACCGCTGGAGCACGCACTTCCGCCTGACGCTGACACACCTTGCAAATCCAGATTAAACAGGATCAACCCATTATCCTCCGACTCCGGCAAACAAACATTCAACACCGTATACAAACTCTTGTCCAGGCTAGCAGAATCCCCATGAAAATCCACACCGGGAATATTCTGCTTTAACTTCTCGATCATCCTTCCCTTCAACAGCTTGATCTGCTGCACGTGCTCATCCATATCGCGATAAGCAATCTCCAACGCTTTGGCAAGCCCGATGATGCCATACACATTCTCCGTTCCCCCGCGCATGCTTCGTTCCTGACCGCCGCCGTGCACAAAGGGTTGTAATTTTTTATCCTTGCGAATAAACATGAAGCCCACGCCTTTCGGACCATGAAACTTATGCGCCGCCGCCGCCAAACCATGTACTTTGATCTCGCTCAGGTTATGACGATAGTGTCCCACCGTCTGCACAGTATCCGAATGAAAGTAAGCACCATACTGATCGCATAACTCACCCACGCGTTTTATGTCCATCACGTTGCCCACTTCATTGTTGGCATGCATCAACGACACGAGCGCTTTTGGATTTTCTTTCAGCAATATATCCAGATGATCCATGTCCACGTGACCCTTCTCGTCCAGGTTCACCATCAGCAAATTGATGAGGCCGCGTTTCTCCAGGTTGTGCAGGGTCTGCTCCACGGCATGGTGTTCGATGGGCGATGAGATCACGTTACGGATGCCGTACGTTTGCAAGCTGCTGTTGATAATGGTGTTGTCCGCTTCCGTGCCGCCGCTGGTGAAAATGATCTCTCCGGGCGTGCAATGCAACAGCTCGGCAATTTTCTTGCGCGCCGACTCAATGGCGGCCCGCACCTTGCGGCCATGCGCGTGGGTAGACGACGGGTTGCCATAGTCTTCCAGCATGAAAGGTTTCATCGCTTCAAATACTTCGGGATCCAGCGGGGTGGTGGCGGCATTATCCAGGTAAACTTGCATCTCTCTCTCCATTCGTTAATAAATCAAACAATCAGACCACAGCCTTTTCGGCAATGATCTCTTTTATATCGGCGATCATCTTCTTCGCCAGGTTATCGGCCTTCACTTCCATGTCCGACTCCGCATAAATGCGAATGATGGGCTCCGTGTTGGATTTGCGCAGGTGCACCCACTCTTTGTCGAACTCGATCTTCACACCATCGATGGTATTGATGGGTTGCTTTTTATATTTCTTGGTCATCTCCTCCAGCACGCGGTCCACGTTGATGTTGGGCGTGAGCTCGATCTTGTTTTTGGAGATCACATAGTTCGGATAGGTCGACCGCAAACGCAGCAGACTGGTTTCGCTTTTGGCGAGGTGTGTCAGCAGCAGGGCAATGCCCACCAGTGCGTCGCGACCATAGTGCAGCTCGGGATAGATCACCCCGCCGTTGCCTTCGCCGCCAATGATGGCGTCGGTTTCTTTCATCATGGTCACCACGTTCACTTCACCCACCGCCGCGGCCGAATATTGGCCACCGGCTTTCTCGGTGATGTCGCGGAGTGCGCCTGTGGAAGAAAGATTCGACACGGTGTTCACTTTCTTTTTCTTGCTTGCCTGTAGCACATAGTCGGCCACGGCCACCAAGGTATATTCTTCGCCGAAAGGCGTGCCGTCTTCCGACACAAAGGCCAGGCGATCCACATCCGGGTCCACCACGATGCCCATGTCGTATTTGCCTTTTTTGATCTCGCGGCAAATGTCCGTCAAGTGTTCCGGTAGTGGCTCGGGGTTGTGCGGGAAGTGGCCCGTTGGCTCGCAATACAATTCTTTCACGCTCACATCCAGAGCCTTCAGCAGCAAAGGAACGGCAATGCCGCCCGTTGAGTTCACAGCATCCACCACCACATTAAAGCCTCTGTTCCGGATGGCTTCTACATCCACCAGCGGCAACTTCAGGATCATGTCGATGTGCTTCTGAAGGTAGGTATCGTTCTTGGTGTACTGGCCCAGTTTGCCCACCGGCGCAAAGTCGAAATCTTCGTTCTCGGCAATCTTCAACATGGCCTCGCCGTCGGCACCCGAAATGAATTCACCTTTGTCGTTCAGCAACTTCAGGGCATTCCATTGCACGGGATTGTGGCTGGCCGTGAGGATGATGCCACCGGCCGCCTTTTCCAGGGGCACAGCAATCTCTACAGTGGGGGTCGTGGACAGACCCAGGTCGACCACGTCGATGCCCAAGCCTTGCAAAGTCGACACCACGAGGGAGCTCACCATTTCGCCCGAGGGCCTGGCATCGCGCCCGATCACCACCTTGGTGGAACCGGTTTTCTTCTTGATCATGGTCCCGAACGCCGCCGCAAATTTTACGACGTCGACGGGCGTGAGATTTTCATTGGTTTTGCCGCCAATGGTCCCACGTATGCCGGAAATAGATTTGATTAAAGCCACGATTTGGGGTTTTTATTTAAAAAGTGAGGCAAAATTAATAAGAATAATGGAAGGAGCGAGCCACCAACCACTCCCCAGGCGCAACGATAAAAATAATTTTTTTTCGGCCCGCCCGCCGTTATTGATGTTCTTCACCAACAAGCCAGCTTCGAGCCTCATTCCACCTTGGCGGCCCCCTCGGAAACCTCGGGCCGGGCTATCCATTCCAAGTCCGTCCGCCCCCTGCCCCCTCCATTCCAAACACACGATTAAAATATTTGCCGGTGTCCCACCAACAAATCACACTCGCCATCCCCACCGCACTTCGGGCTTTCCATTTCTATCCCTGGCCGATCGCTCCGATAGAGATTCTCGTCGCCCTGGTTGGTGTTCTTCACCCACAAGACAGCTTCGAGCCTCATTCCCCGCGAACAGCCCATGTTGCCCCACACAACAAAAAACACATAGAACCCCGCCGGTTTTTTATAATTTTAAACCTCAGGAAATCACGCACCATGAAAAAAGTCCCCGTCACGCCCGACACCAACCGTCCAGCCAAACTCGAAGCCTTCAACCGCCTGCTCACCATCATGGACGAGTTGCGCGAAAATTGCCCGTGGGACAAAAAACAAACCCTGGAAAGCCTGCGTCACCTCACCATCGAAGAGACCTACGAACTGTCTGACGCCATCCTGGAAAACGACCTGCCCGAAATAAAAAAGGAGCTCGGCGACCTCATGCTCCACAATGTCTTCTACGCCCGCATCGCCTCCGAACAAAAAGCATTCGATATTGCCGACGTGCTCAATTCCATCTGCGACAAGCTCATCGAACGCCACCCCCACATCTACAGCGACGTGGTGGCCAACGATGAAGAGACCGTAAAATCCAATTGGGAAAAAATAAAACTGAAGACCGGCAACAAATCGGTCTTGCAAGGCGTGCCCGGCTCACTCCCCGCACTGGTCAAAGCCATCCGCATCCAGGACAAGGCCCGCGGCGTGGGCTTCGACTGGGAAAGAAAAGAGCAGGTATGGGAGAAAGTAGAGGAAGAAATGCAGGAATTCAAAGCAGAGTTCAATGCCACGGCACCCGAAGCCATCAACCACGAGAAAGCCATGGCCGAATTCGGGGACTTACTTTTCTCGTTGGTGAACTATGCACGCTTCATCAACATCGATCCGGAAGAAGCCCTGGAACGCACCAATAAAAAATTCATCAAACGCTTTCAATATTTAGAGACCGAGTCGGCCAAGGATGGCAAGCAAATGGGTGAGATGACGTTGGCCGAAATGGATGTCTATTGGAACAAGGCCAAGAACCTCTAACAAACACAACTGAGTTTAGACATTTCTGTTTACACTTCCCGGCCTGAACGTTGGGAGGCTTAGCGCTCCCATTTCCGCGCCAGACTCCACTTCATCAGCGGTCCGCTGGTCATGCTGGTGATCAACGCCATGATCACGAGCGACACGAACACTTTCTCGTTGATCAACCCATTCTCCAGGGCAATAATCCCAAGAATAATTTCCATCGCCCCGCGTGCGTTCATCCCAAAGCCCGCCGCCAGCGACTCTTTCCAGGAGAATCCTCCCAGCCGCGTGCCCAATCCGCTGCCCACAATTTTTCCGGTGAAGGCAATCGCTAAAATGATAAGGGTCAACCCCAGGTCGAAGTTCAAAAAGAAGTTCACCCGCAAGCCGATGGACACAAAGAATAGCGGCGCAAAAATATTATTGATGAACTGGTGTACGATCTCCTTGGCGCGTTCCGAAAAATGCTCCGAGTCTCCCAGCGCCACTCCCATAATAAACGAACCAAAAATAGCGTGAATGCCGATGTATTCCGTGAACGCTCCCGCCAGAAAACACAATGCCAGCGAAACCGACAACACACCGCCCGGCCAGGCCATCTTTCTATTGATCCAGGGCAACAGGCGATTCAATAGTCCTCGCCCGATCGTGAGCATAAACGCTGCAAACCCAATGGTCAATACAATGGTGTTGAGCAGCGGCATGTGTTCGCCTGTTTTTTTGCCGATCAATCCCAGGAGCACCGAAAAAATAATCCACCCGATCAGGTCATCGATCATGGCCGACGCCACCACAAGCAATCCCATTTTCGATTTGAATAAATTCAAGTCCATCAAAATGCGAACGATCACCGGCAATGCGGTGATGGCCATCGCCGTGCCCATAAACAACGCAAAGGTTAGACGCCCGTTGGCATCGGCGATTCCAAAAAATGTGGGGAAGAAATAGGGAAATATAAATCCGATCGAGAAGGGGATGATGAGTCCGAACATGCTGGTGGCAAGTGCCTGCCGGCCTTGCTGCACCACGATGTGCAGGTCCACTTCCAGGCCCGCGATAAACAACAACATGATCACGGCCACCTGCACAAAGCCCGTCAGCACAATACCCGCGGCTGCATCGTGCGGATACAACGCCTCAAACCATTCGGGTTGAAGCATGCCCAGCACGGTGGGGCCCAGCAAAATGCCCGCAATGATCTCGCCGATCACGGCAGGTTGGTTGAGCTTGCGGAACACCTCGGCAAAAAGTCGTCCCATCACCAACATGATGCTGAGCTGCACCAACAAGTGCACCACATCGGCGTGTCCTAATTTACCCATGGCTAACCTCCTTTCGTGGATTGACGATGAACAGATTGCACGGCAGGTCGGCAAAAATATACTCCTGGTCGTGGGTGAAAACACGGTCGAACAACGAGAACCTGCGTTGCGCTGCGGCCACCACCAACAGGTCGGCGTGCTTGCGCTGTGCAAATTTCGAGAGCTCGAATCCCGACTTCCCCGCCACCAGTTTGATATTCACTTTCAGACCGTCGTGCGGTATGCGTTGGAGGATCTTTTCAACATTTTCAATTTCTTCTCTCACCAGGTTCTGACGGAGGGCCTCATATTCGGTTTCCGAACATTGCTCGGTGGCCATGGTGAGGCCATACATTTTTATTTCGCGCACCACGTGCAGCCAGTGTGTCTTATCTTTTAAGCCCACGCTGCAGGCCAACCCCAGGGCCTGTTCCACAAACGGGTTGTCTTCGGCATTCACGACAATGTTTCTAAAGGGCTGCGGGGTCACATTGGGAGATGTGAACAAGAGCACGGAGCAATCTGCCTTTCTTAAAATTTGACGGGCGATGGTGCCGAGATAAAACTGGACGAGGTTTTCTTTTTTTAATGCACCCGCCACCAGCAGGTCGATGTTTTCTTTTTTACAGGTGCTGAGGATGCGGTCGCCGGGTTTTCCTTTTTCCCAAAAAACTTTCACGCTGGCGTCGCCCAATAGCCCGGCAGTTTGCAACAGGCCATTCAGTTTGGCTTCTTCTTCCAGGCCATGGTCACCGACGTGAATAAGGAGCAGTTCGGCATCCCACATGGTTTTTAGACGACCGGCCTCCGCCAGCAACGCTTCCAGGCGTGGCGAAAAGGCAATGGCTAGTCCTATCTTACGGATGATCATGGGTGATTGGCGCGTGGAAAGGTATTCATTTTATTTTATTCATACGACCTCCGAAAAGCACCGCCAGGCCCGAAAATATATTCCTGGCGTCGTTTCAATCATCCCAAATCCGCCGTTCCGGGCCATTTCATACGTTGGCTGTTACAAAATCTTTATCATTTCACCTGAAAATCTTGCATGCATACCGTGCCACTCATATTGCAAAAATGTCGGTTCATAGAAAATCCAACCTTTGCACCATTAAAACTATACTGTTGGTATGTCGGTGAGAAAAACTGTGCGGGACCTGATCATCGGGAAGGATAAGTATATAGAGTCGTATGGCGAGTTCAAACAAGCTATGCTCTCCGGACAATTTGCTTTGATCGGCATGGTGATGTGTCTACTCTATATGACATTCGACCTGGTAGCCGGTGTGTACGAAACCTCCCCCATCTTTTTGGCAGCCATTTTTTTTCTGGCACTTTCCATCGCCATTCATCGGCAAGGCGATCACTGCCTGGCCAATTATTTTTTGTTGCCCACCATCAATTTTACGGTATACATTTTTGCTTCCAGTGAATCGCCCAATACGGGTGCGTTCATTTTCTTTATTGTGAATGCGCTGGCGGCCTTTGCTGTATTTAACTACAAACAGCGCCTGCTTTCTATTCTGTTTGCGGCGTTCACCTATGTTCTTTTTGTGCTGGCCTATTTTGTGGACTTCAGCATCTTGCCACCTCGCAACTACGACGAGGACACCTTGCTGTTTTTCGTGGTCATCAACTTCACCCTGGCATTGCCCGGCGGGATGATGGCCGTGTACCTGCTCATCAGCCTCAATCACCACAACGCCATGCAATTGGTGGCGAACAACACGCTGCTCACCAAGACCAACGCGGAGCTCGATCGTTTTGTCTATAGCACGTCGCACGACCTCCGCGCGCCGCTCACCTCTGTGATGGGTCTCATCAACATTACCGAGGGGGCCGAGAATAAAGAAGACGTAAAAAAATACCTCACCATGATCAAAGACCGCATCCATTCGCTGGACCGGTTCATCAAAGACATCACCGACTACTCGCGCAACAACCGCCTGGAGATCCGCCGCGAAAACGTGAAGCTGGCCGACCTGGCCCAGGACGTGTGGGAAAGCCTGAAGTATCAGCCCGAAGCCGAACGGATCAACTTCCAGATCGAGATCCCGGACGATATCTATATCGAGTCCGACAAGGCCCGTTTGCAGGTGGTCATCAGCAACCTGATCTCCAACGCCGTGCGCTACCACGATATGCGTAAGCAGGAGCAATACATCCGCCTGAAATACCAGGTGAACGGCCATGTGACCTCCATCAAGGTGGAAGATAACGGGCAGGGCATTTCGCCGGAATATCACTCCAAAATATTCGAGATGTTCTTTCGTGCTAACGAACAGTCTAAAGGCTCGGGATTGGGATTGTATATTGTGAAAGAAGCGTTGGTGAAGCTTTCGGGGTCTATTCAGTTGGAGTCGGTTCCTGGGTTGGGGACGACGTTCACCGTCCGGCTGCCACGGTAAGAACCGCCTCACCTTCGCTAAAGCTTCGGCGAGCAAAGAAAGGCGCCGAGGCGCAAAGAAAACCCGCAAAGCCCGTCTTTCCGCTAACCTTGCTCCTTTGCGTCTTTCTGTGCCCGCTGAAGCTTTAGCGAAAGCGGGGCGGTAAAAAACGACTTTCCCCACGCTGCCGATTCCCCGCGAATATTATCTTTGCCGTTCTATGGCAGCACAAGAAGACAATCTTTTTAAAAACGTGATCTCCCACGCCAAGGAGTATGGTTTCATTTTCCCCTCCAGTGAAATTTACGACGGCCTCAGCGCCGTCTACGACTACGGTCAGAACGGGGCCGAACTAAAGAACAACATCAAGGAATACTGGTGGAAGTTCATGACCCTGCTCCACGAAAACATCGTGGGCATCGACGCCGCCATATTCATGCACCCCACCACCTGGAAAGCTTCCGGCCACGTAGATGCCTTTAGCGACCCCATGCTGGACAACAAAGATTCCAAGAAACGCTACCGCGCCGACGTACTCATCGAAGACGCCATCGCCAAGATGGAAGATAAGATCGAAAAGGAAGTGGAGAAAGCCGCCAAGCGCTTTGGTGAGTCGTTCGACAAAGAAAAGTTCGTCACCACCAATCCACGCACGCTGGAATATCAACAAAAGATCGACGACACCAACGCCCGCCTCAAAGCCGCCACCAGCAATGCCGACATGGCCGCTATGAAGCAGATCATCATCGACCTCGACATCGCCGATCCTGTGTCGGGCACCAAGAACTGGACCGATGTGCGCCAGTTCAACCTCATGTTTTCCACCGAGATGGGTTCCGTGGCCGACGATGCCAACAAAATTTATCTTCGCCCCGAAACGGCACAAGGTATTTTTGTGAACTTCCTCAATGTACAAAAGACCGGCCGGATGAAAATTCCCTTCGGTATCGCGCAGATTGGTAAGGCCTTCCGCAATGAGATCGTGGCACGTCAGTTCATTTTCCGCATGCGCGAATTTGAGCAGATGGAGATGCAATTCTTTGTCAAGCCCGGTGAAGAAATGAAGTGGTATGAATACTGGAAAGAAAAAAGAATGCGCTGGCATCAAACGCTTGGCCTGGGCGCCGAAAACTATCGCTTCCACGATCACCTCAACCTGGCCCACTACGCCAACGCGGCGTGCGACATCCAGTTCAACTTCCCGATAGGCTTCAAAGAATTGGAAGGCATTCACTCGCGCACGGATTTCGATTTGAAAAATCACGAGAAGTTCTCGGGCAAGAAATTGCAGTACTTCGATTCGGAAGAAAATCAGAACTATATCCCTTATGTTGTTGAAACCTCGGTAGGCCTCGACCGCATGTTCCTGTCTGTTCTTTCCAAGACGTATACGGAAGAAAAACTGGAAGACGGCAGCGAGCGGGTGGTGTTGAGAATCCCGGCCCCGCTGGCCCCGCATAAAGTAGCCATCCTACCTCTGATGAAGAAGGACGGCCTTCCTGAAAAGGCGATGGAGATCATGAACGAGTTGAAGTTCGATCTGCGTTGTTTCTACGAAGAAAAAGATGCCATCGGCAAACGCTACAGAAGACAGGATGCCATTGGCACACCGTATTGCGTCACCGTGGATCATCAAACATTGGAAGACAACACCGTTACCATCCGCGACCGCGACACCATGAAGCAGGAGCGGGTAAAAATTTCCGATGTAAAAGCCCAACTGGTCGACGCTTGCTCCATCAATAACTTGCTTAGAAAGATCTAGTCCATACAACAGGCCATCGGTAAACGATGGCCTGTTCTTTATAAATCACCCCCTCCGACTCCCTCGAATCCTTAACCAATCCCTCAATATTTTATGAATCCTGTATTGAACAGAGAGCTCTTCTTTGTGAAGGAGCACACTGGCATTTTTAAAGCAGCCAACAATTTCGACATCTACGATCCGGAGTCCAATCAGATCATCCTGGAGTGTCGTGAAGACAACCTCGGCTTTTTCACGAAGTTCTTTCGCTTCACCGACTACAAGCGCATGACCCCCTTCGACATCGAGGTCCGCACGCCCGCGGGCGAAAAAGTGATCTCGGTGCGCCGCGGCACGTCGTTCTTTATTTCCACCGTGGAAGTGCTGGACGAGAGCGGCAACCTGGTGGGCAAGTTCAAGCAAAAGTTTTTCAGCATCGGCGGCAAGTTCGACGTGCTGGACGCCAACGACCAGGTGCTTTGCACGCTGAAGGGCAAGTGGACCAGCTGGGATTTCAAATTCGTTGCCGGCGACAACCGGGAGTTTGCCTACGTCACCAAAAAATGGGCAGGCTTTGGCAAGGAGTTTTTCACGTCGGCCGACAACTATGTGTTGCAGATCAAGCCCGACGTGCCGGCCAACCACCCACTGCGGCAGCTCATCCTGGCGGCGGTAATGTGTATTGATTTTGTTTTGAAAGAATAACAGATCCTTTCCATCCCAGGCCTGCGATTTCTCGGGCTTTTGATGGGAAATAATATCTTTGTGCGGGCTATCGCGATACATGTTGCGGTTGCCCGCTGATTTTTATACCCGGTTCCAACACAACTGCGACCAACATCGTCATTCATGATCTGGCATCAACTACTCTCCTCTCAACGCACGGGCCAAAAGCCGGTGGCCAACACCGAGCCCTCGCGCAGCGCGTTTGAGCAGGACTATGACCGCATCATTTTCTCGCACCCCTTCCGGCGGCTGCAGGACAAAACGCAGGTGCACCCGCTGCCCGAACACGACTTTGTGCACACGCGCCTCACCCACAGCCTGGAAGTTTCCAGTGTAGGCCGGTCGTTGGGGAAACGGGTGGGCGAGATCATTTTGCAGCGTCACCCGGAATTGAAGGCATCGCATTCTCTTTTCGATTTCGGCGCCATTGTGGCCGCCGCGTCACTGGCGCACGACCTGGGCAATCCTCCGTTCGGTCATGCCGGCGAGGATGCTCTTTCCGATTTTTTTATTCACCACCCGCAGGGACAATTTTTCAAAGACAAAGTGAGCGAAGCCGAGTGGGGCGACCTCACCCGCTTTGAGGGGAATGCCCAGGGCTTTCGCATCCTCAATAAAAATCAATACGGCCTCAAGCTCACGTTCGCCACGCTGGGCGCCTTCACCAAGTATCCTTGCCCGGCCTGGTTTCCGAAACGCGACAAGACGCTGAGAAGCCAAAAGAAATTCGGGTTCTTCGAAAGCGAAAAAGAGATCTTCCGCGAAGTGGGCCAGACGTTGGAACTGATCCCTGCAGCCGACTGCGCGTTTGTGCGCCACCCGCTCGCGTTCCTCGTGGAAGCGGCCGACGATATTTGCTACAGCATCATCGACCTGGAAGACGGATGTAGCCTTGGGCTGGTCAGTTATGAAGAGGCGCGGGGATTGTTCGAGGGGTTGATCACCAAAAACAAAACCAAGCTCGGCAAGCTGGACCACCTCCACAGCCTGCCGGAAAAAATCGGCTACCTGCGTGCCCTCGCCATCGGCGACCTGATGGACGAGTGCTCGTCGCTTTTCCTGGCCAACGAAGACGCTATACTGGCGGGCAAATTTGACCAGGCGCTGGCCGATCATTGTCCTTCGCGCGATGCGCTGAAAGAGATCATCAAAATTTCCGTTGAAAAGATCTACCGCGCCCGGACCGTGGTGGAGATCGAAGCCGCAGGACACGAGGTGTTGCCCGGACTTTTACAGGAATTTACCACCGCAGGTTGGTATTTGATGAACGGCACGAAGTCACGAAAATATCAGAACCTCCAACTCCTGCTCCCGGAGGATATCCGCAGCGATATTGAGCGCCAGCCCGGCCAGGTCTATGGCATGCTGCGGCTCATCACCGACTTTGTTTCCGGCATGACCGATAGGCATGCGTTATCCCTCTACCGGAAGATCAAAGGAATGGCCTAAAACGGCTTTAATTCTGTTTTATATTGACGGCCCTTTACGCCTACTTTGCTGCCTGCCCGCCGAAGCTTCAGCGAAGGAGGGTCTCCGCGGTTAAACACATTCCACCCCTTTAAAACCCCAAAAATCCTTAGCTTTGGACCGAAAATTGCGCCGTCCCCTGGGCGTATGCATTCTTAACCAGACGCGTTCATCATGTGGAATAAAGTTGCGGAAGCCATCATCAAAAACAGGCTATTACTGAGCATCATTATCGGCGCCATCACCATCGTCATGGGCTACTATGCCTCACGGGTCGAGATGAGCTATGAATTTGCCCGCACCGTTCCCCCCAACGATCCCGACCAGATCTACCTGGACAATTTCAAAGCCCAGTTTGGCGAAGACGCCAACATCATTGCTGTGGGCATGAAAGACAGCGCCGTCTACAAGCTCGACAATTTCAACGCCTACCGCGCCCTCATCAAAGACGTAAAAAAAATCAACGGTGTCACCAACGTGCTGGCGCTCCCGGTGCTGAAGATGATCCTAAAGGACACCGTACATAAAAAATTCTTTCTTGCTGATATTTTCAACGACACCATTGCTTCACAAAAAGATCTCGACAGCCTGCTCACACTGGCCTCCAATCAAAAACTCTACGAAGGCCAATTGGTGAATGCCTCCAACGGCGCCACCATGATGCTGGTGTCGGTAAAGAAAGAGGTGATGAACTCCGTGAAGCGCGAAGGCATGACGCAGACGCTCCAGGAAACAGGAAAGAAATTTGAGGACAAAACGCATATCCAGCTTCGCTATGCCGGGCTACCGTTTATCCGCACCGTGGTGGCCAAGGCCCTGAAACGCGAGATGAATATTTTCCTCCTCGCTTCCGCGATTGTGACAGGACTGATCATGTTCGTGTTCTTCCGTTCGTTCCGTGCCGTGCTGTTCTCCATGATCATCATCGGTATTATGGTGGTCTGGACGTTGGGCACGCTGGCCATGTTCGGGTTTAAGATCACGTTGCTGAGCGGATTGATACCCCCTGTGATCGTGACCATCGGTGTGACCAATGCCATTTATCTGCTCAACAAATACCACCTGGAATTTGCCCGCACAAAAAATAAGATGGAGGCCATCACCATCGTCGTGCGCAAAATGGGATTGGCGATGTTCCTTACCAATCTTACGGTAGCGATCGGGTTTCTGACACTGCTTTCTACGGACATTATTATTCTGCGCGAGTTCGGCATTGTGGCGGGCCTCAACATCCTGGCCTTGTTCTTTGTGAGCCTGGTCATGATCCCCAGCATTTTGTACTGGTTGCCTGTGCCGTCGCCTAAACATTTGCGCCATCTCGATTTTAAGATGATGGGTGGCTTTTTGAAAGTGGTCGACGGCCTGGTACACCGTCGCCGGCTGGCCATCTATGGCGTTTCGCTCGCCGTAGCCTTGCTGTCACTCTATGGCATTTCAAAACTCCGGTCGGTAGCGTTCATGGTCGATGACGTGCCGGAACAAAGCCAGGTAAAGAAAGATCTGAAATTCTTCGAAGCGAACTTCAGCGGCATCATGCCGCTGGAGATTATGCTGGAATTCAAGACAAAAAGGAGAAGGCCGATCTTGACGAACATAAAAAATCTTCAAAAAGTAGACAAATTCGACGCGTTCTTGGATTCAATCCCGGGCGTATCGCCCCCTATATCCGTTCTCAGCTTTGTTAAAGCGGCGAAGCAGGCATTCTACGAAAACAATCCCGCGCGATACAGCATGCCCAGTCAAGGCGAGGCTCCCTTCATTTTGTCATATATGAAAGGACAAACCGATAGTACCGGTCTCTACAAATCATTTGTGGATTCCACGTTCAGTAAAATGCGCATCTCCTGCCAGATCGCCGACATCGGGTCCACCCGGCTGGATTCGCTTGTGCACCAGGTCATCGAGCCGCGCATGAAAGCTATCTTTACTTCTACCGCAAAAGATTCCGTGATCTCGACCATTACCGGCACATCAAAAATCTTCATCAAGGGAAATAAATTCCTCGTGGCCAACTTACAAGAAAGCCTTTTGCTGGCCTTTATCCTCATCACACTCTCGATGGCGATGCTATTCGCCAACGTGCGCATGATCATCATCTCGCTCATCCCAAACCTGCTGGCGTTGCTCATCACCGCCGGATTGATGGGCTTTTTTCATATTCCACTCAAGGCCAGCACGGCGTTGATCTTTAGCATCACGTTCGGTATTTCCGTGGACAACTCCATCCGTTTCCTGGCCAAGTACCGGCAGGAAATCCTGGCCAACAATTTCTTTATCGCCAAGGCGGTGAGCGATAGCATTATGGAAACCGGCAAAAGCATTATGTACACGTCGGTGGTGCTCTTTGCCGGGTTTATCATTTTTGCCTTTTCATCGTTTGGTGGAACGATTGCGCTGGGAATACTCACGTCCATTACGCTGGTGATCTCCATGTTCACCAACCTGATCCTGCTTCCCGCGCTGATCATGACCTTCGACAAGCCGAAACGCAAAAAGGGCGACCTGATCGAAGAGTTCGATTCCAGCTTCTATGGCGAGCACGAGGACGAGGAGATCGACCTCAGCAAGATCAAAATCCACAACCGGCATTCGGCCGCAGAATAGGTGCGCCACAGGGCAAAATTTGCCTCCCCCTGCACCTAAAAAAGCCCGGAACCGCACAGGTTTTTGTCTGTGGACTCTTTACTAAAAACAAATATCTTTGCGGGCTATAAAAAGCAGAAAACCTCAATTTTACCGTATTTATCAGAATGGCCGGCCCCTACAAGGAATATAAAGCGTTGAATTTTGCCCAGGTGGCAGCAGAAGTCCTTGATTTCTGGAAAAAAGAAAAGATTTTCGAAAAATCGGTCAGCAACCGCGAAGGGGCGCCCTCTTTCACGTTTTATGAAGGCCCGCCGTCGGCCAACGGCACGCCCGGCATTCACCACGTGATGGCCCGCACCGTAAAAGACATTTTCTGCCGCTACAAGACCCTGCAAGGTTTCCAGGTGAAGCGCAAAGGCGGCTGGGACACCCACGGCCTGCCCGTGGAGCTGCAGGTGGAAAAACAACTGGGCATCACCAAAGACGACATCGGCCGCAAGATCTCCATCGAAGACTACAACAAGAAGTGCCGTGAGACGGTCATGATGTACAAGGATCAATGGGACGACCTCACCCTGAAAATGGGCTACTGGGTCGACCTGGACCATCCCTACATCACCTACGAAAGAGAATACATCGAATCGCTGTGGTGGATCCTGAAGCAGTTCTACAACAAGGGCCTGCTCTACAAAGGCTACACCATCCAACCTTACTCACCTTCCGACGGAACTGGTCTCAGCTCGCATGAGCTTAACCAGCCCGGCTGCTACAAGGAAGTGAAAGACACCTCTATCGTGGCCCAGTTCACCCTGAAGGCCGACAACGCATCGGAATTTTTGCGCAAGGCCACCACGCGTGAAGTGTCCCTGTTAGCCTGGACGACCACACCGTGGACATTGCCTTCGAACACCGCGCTGGTGGTCGGAGAAAAAATCCGCTATGTGCAGGTGGATACGTTTAACCCCTACACGTTCAAACCCGTGAGCGTGGTGTTGGCCAAAGATCTGCTGGGCAAATATTTTCCAGAAAAGAACAAAGACCTGTCGCTCGACACATACAAATCCGGCGATAAGGCGATCCCCTACAAAGTCGTGCAGGAATTTACCGGCGCGCAGTTGGTGGGCCTGGCCTACGATCAACTCATGCCGTATGTGCAACCGCTGTATGATGCCGACAAGGCGTTCAAAGTGGTTGCTGGTGATTTTGTTACTACGGAAGATGGTACCGGTATCGTGCACTCCTCGCCTACGTTTGGTGCGGACGACTTTCGCGTATCCAAACAAAACGGCATCCCTCCCCTGACCGTGAAAGACGAAGGCGACAATGAAGTGCCCACCGTAGATAAAAAAGGAAAATTCATTTCCGTGATCGGCGAAAGGCTGAAGGAAGGCGTGGCGAAATATCACATCAAGACCCACAAGCCGCTCGGCGTCGATGATTTTTATGTAAAGAATTATACCGATGAAGATGAGACGAACCCCGACTACAAAACCACGGACGTCATCATCTCCATCATCCTGAAAGAAGAGAACAAAGCTTTCAAGGTAGAGAAATACGAACACACCTATCCGCACTCGTGGCGCACAGACAAACCCGTGTTGTATTATCCCCTGGACGCCTGGTTCATCAAGACCACCGCGCTGAAAGACCGCATGGTGGAGTTGAACAAGACCATCAACTGGAAACCCGAGTCCACGGGCACAGGCCGCTTTGGCAACTGGCTCGAAAACCTGGTAGACTGGAATTTGTCACGGTCGCGCTACTGGGGCACGCCGCTGCCCATCTGGCGCACGAAAGACAACAAGGAAGAAATCTGCATCGGCTCGCTCGAAGAATTGAATCAGGAAGTAGCCAAGTCGGTGAAGGCAGGCTTGATGAAAGCCGAGCTGCCACAGGATTTTGATCTCCACCGTCCGTATGTCGACGATGTGGTGTTGGTGAGCGCTTCGGGGCAACCCATGTATCGCGAGGCCGACCTCATCGACGTGTGGTTCGATTCCGGCGCCATGCCCTATGCGCAATGGCACTATCCTTTCGAGAACAAAGACATCTTTGACAAAAACTATCCCGCCGATTTTATCGCCGAAGGCGTAGATCAAACGCGCGGATGGTTCTTTACTTTGCACGCGATCGCCGTCATGTTGTGCGACAGCGTCGCTTTTAAAAATGTGATCTCCAACGGCCTGGTGCTCGACAAGAACGGCAACAAAATGTCGAAGCGCAAAGGCAACGTAGTGAATCCGTTTGAAGCGCTCGCGCAATACGGTCCCGACCTTGTACGCTGGTACATGATCGAGAACGCGCCGCCGTGGGACAACCTCAAGTTCGACTTCGAGGGCATCGTGGAAGTGCAGCGCCGTTTCTTTGGCACGTTGCAAAACACCTATTCCTTCTTCGCGCTGTATGCCAACATCGACGAATTTGAAAAAGAAGAACTGAACAATGTTCCCTACGACCAGTTGAACAACCTGGATCGTTGGATCATTTCCAAGCTGCAGTCGCTCATCATCGAAGTGACCAAGGCCTACGACGAATACGAACCCACCCGCGCGGCCCGCGCCATCCAGGAGTTTGTGAACGATCACCTCTCCAACTGGTATGTGCGCCTGAACCGGAAGCGTTTCTGGAAAGGGGAAATGTCGCGCGATAAAAAAGCGGCCTATGAAACGCTGTACGAATGCCTTACGGTGACGGCACAACTCATGGCGCCGATCGCACCGTTCTATGCCGAGTGGTTATATAAAAACCTGACCGACAGCATCCGCGAACGCGCCATCGCCTCGCATTCGCCGTTCCGTCATATCTCTGCCCACCTGACCGACCTCACCCAGGCCGTACCCAGCCGCATAGACACCGCGTTGGAGAAATCCATGGACTATGCACAGCGCATTTGTTCGCTGGTGCATTCCATCCGCAAGAACAGCAAGATCAAAGTAAGGACTCCGCTGGAAAAAATCCTCCTGCCCGCGCTGGACGAATCGTTTGCCGCGCGCATCAAGTCGGTAGAGGAAATCATCCTGGCCGAGGTGAACGTGAAATACATCCAGTATATCGACGACACGTCCGGTGTGTTGGTGAAGAAGGTGAAGCCCAACTTTGCCAAACTGGGTAAACAATATGGTCCGAAGATGAAGGACGTTGCCGCCGTGGTGAACACCTTCACCAAAGAAGACATTCAGCAGATCGAACGGAAGGGCACGCTTTCCAAGGGCGGCTACGACCTGGTGCTGGAAGATGTGCTCGTCACTTCCGAAGACATCCCCGGCTGGGCGGTGGCCACGGAGAACGAGCTCACCGTTGCGCTCGACATCACCATCACCGAAGAATTGAAGAAGGAAGGCATCGCTCGCGATTTCGTGAACCGCATCCAAAACCTGCGCAAAGAAACCGGCCTGGAAGTGCTCGACAAGATCACCATCGAAGTGCAACCTTCCGACGACGCCGTGAATGCCGCGCTGAAAGAATTCAGCAGCTACATCCAAACCGAAACCCAGGCCACCACCCTCGACATCAAAGCCTCCGTGGACGATGCCGTTGATGTGGACATGGACGACGTGGTGCTGAGAGTGAAAATTAAAGTAAACAACAACTAACGGAACACCCCCGCGCATGGCCATCAACGCGGGAACACAACGCTGATCATGAAGATTTACAAATATTTCCTGCTTGCCCTGGCTGTTATCATCGTGGACCAAGCCTCAAAGTTGTTGGTGCATAACCTGATGTATTTGCACCAGGAGATCACGGTGGTCGGCAACGAGCAGTACGGATTCAAACTACATTACTTGCTTAACCCGGGTATGGCATTTGGCATCCGCTGGCACAACGAGTTTGGCAAATTGGCATTGACCGTTTTCCGCATCGCGGCTATGGGCGGCATTGGCTACTACCTCGTGAAGATGGCCAGGAGAGGATCGAGCGAAGGCTTTCTTTGGTGCATGGCGTTGATCCTGGGCGGTGCCGTGGGCAATGTGATCGACAGCACGTTTTATGGCGTGTTCCTCAACAACCACCCTGCAAACTCTCCTACGCCCTGGTTTCACGGGCAGGTGATCGATATGTTGTTCTTCCCCTTGTTCGACTATACCTGGCCCAATTGGGTGCCCTATGTGGGGGGAGATTATTTCCTTTTCTTCAGCCCCGTGTTCAACATCGCCGACTCTTCCATTTTTGTCGGGGTGGTGATCATCCTCATTTTCCAGCGCCGCTATTTTGGCGAGCGCTTCCACGGCGAACACGGTGAAACGGTGGAGGCACACGAGGAGCCCGCAGCCGCCATCCCGCCTGTGAACGAAGAACCCCCGCAAGAAACCGTGGAGAAGCCCACGGATTCGCCACAGGTCTGAAATCCCCCGACCCTTTTTATTCCCCTTTTTTTAGATCGCTGCCTTTCGGTTGCGGAAGAATTTTATTCCGTGAAAACTAATAAGCGTTAGCCAAATACATTATTCTTCTTACTTTTAGGCACTTAAAATTTCACCTAACCTTAAGAAGAATAACAATGAGTTTGTTTATCAAAAAGCCTTTAGCACAGCTCATGCAGACGGGCGACTCCGAAAAGGGGCTTAAGCGCACCCTGGGTGCGGGCAACCTGATCGCCCTGGGCATTGGCGCCATTATCGGCGCCGGTTTGTTTGTGCGAACGGCCGCGGCGGCGGGCGAGGCTGCCGGTCCAGCAGTAGTTGTTTCATTTATCATTGCGGCCGTGGGTTGTGCCTTTGCCGGCCTGTGCTATGCCGAATTTGCTTCCATGATCCCCGTGGCCGGAAGCGCCTACACCTATGCTTATGTGACCATGGGCGAATTCATCGCCTGGATCATCGGGTGGGCCCTGGTGTTGGAATACGCGCTGGCAGCCGCCACCGTTTCCATTGCGTGGAGCGAGTACCTCAACAATCTTTTAGGGGGGACCATACCCTATCAATGGTGCCACTCGCCGATGGAGCAGTCGATCGATGGCGTTTCCGGTATCATCAATTTGCCGGCGTTGCTGATCCTGCTCATCCTGACCCTCATCCTCATCAAAGGCACAAAAGAATCGGCGATGGTCAATGCCATCATCGTGTTTGTGAAAGTGTCTATTGTCTTGATCTTTATTGCGCTGGGCTGGCAATTCATCAACCCCGACAACTATACGCCATTTCTTATTCCTGAAAATGCACCGGGCCATGAAGCTTTCAACCGTCACGGTTGGGGGGGTGTGCTGGGAGGCTCGGCTATCGTGTTTTTTGCTTTCATCGGTTTTGATGCTGTATCTACTGCCGCACAGGAAGCTAAAAATCCGAAGCGCGACATGCCCATCGGTATTTTGGGCTCGCTCATCGTTTGTACCCTGTTGTATATTCTCTTCTCGCGCGTGCTGACCGGCATTGCCAACTGGGAAGAATTCAAGACCGTGGGCAAAGAAGCGTCTGTGGCCTATGCCATTCAACACTACATGCCCGGCTATAGCTGGCTGGCAACGTTGATCTCTGTGGCGATCCTCGCTGGATTTTCTTCCGTGATCCTCGTGATGTTGATGGGTCAATCCCGTGTGTTCTACTCGATGGCCAACGACGGACTTATTCCCAAAGTGTTTGCCGAAGTGCATCCTAAATTCAGAACGCCCTACAAATCCAATATGATCTTGTTTGTATTTGTAGGCCTGTTCGCCGCATTCATCCCCGGCAAAGTGGCGGGTGACTTGACGAGCATTGGAACCTTGTTCGCCTTCGTCATGGTGTGTGCGGGTGTCTGGGTGATGCGTAGAAAAAATCCGGAGGCTGTGCGTCCGTTCACAACGCCCCTGGTACCGCTCGTTCCGATTCTGGGTATTCTTATCTGTTCGGCAATGATCTTCTCCCTCCCACAGGAAACCTTGTTAGCGGCAGGCGGTTGGATGATCCTTGGGTTGGTCATTTACTTCTCCTACAGTAAAGGGAACAGCAACTTGAGAAAACTTCAATAAGCATTTGCTTCTATAGAAAAAGCCCACCGTCTTCAACAGGCGGTGGGCTTTTTTATTTGGTGAAGGATGTCTTGGTGATCCAATCGAGCCCCTTTATTATTATGCTTCCAGCTTGAATCCCACGCCGTGATAGTTCACGATTTGTACGGTGGGATCGTCTTTTAAATATTTCCGGAGTTTTGAAATGAACACGTCGAGGCTGCGGCCCATAAAATAGTCGTCGTCGCCCCACACTTGTTTCAGGATCTCTTCGCGCTTCAGCACGCGCTCGCGGTTCAGGTAGAGGAGCCGGAGCACGTCGGCTTCTTTTTGGGTCAGTGTTTTTTCGGTCTGATGATTTTTGAGGGTGAGGTTCGAGAAATCGAATTCGAAGTTGCCCAGGAAAAATCGTTTCTCGTCGCTGCCCGGCTGCACAGCACCGCGGCGCATGAAAACCTCAATGCGGCAAAACAGTTCCTCGAGGCTGAACGGTTTGGTGATGTAGTCGTCGGCGCCGGCTTGGAAGCCTTCCAGCTTGTCGTCCATCATCGACTTGGCGGTGAGGAAGAGGATGGGGATGCTTTTATTTTTTGAACGCACGCTGCGGGCCAGCGAAAAGCCATCCTTGCGCGGAAGCATGACATCGAAAATGCAAAGGTTGTAGGGATGTTCGAAGAAGCTGCGCTCGCCTTCTTCGCCGTCTTTGCATAGCGTGACGTCGTAGCCCTTGATGCTCAGGTTGTCTTTGATGACAAAACCAAGGTTGGGGTCGTCTTCTACCAATAGTATTTTTTTGCTTTCACTCATCCGGTTGTGTTTTCTGCTCAGGCAAACGGCAAATAGATCTTGAATACGCTTCCGCCACCCAACTCGCTTTGCAGCGTCACGCCGCCTTTGTGGGCCTCCACCACGGTCTTCACATAGCTCAATCCCAGTCCAAATCCTTTCACGTCGTGTACGTTGCCGGTGGGCACACGGTAGAATTTCTGAAAGACCCGCTTTTGATTTTCAGGGCCGATGCCAATGCCGTTGTCGTGCACCTCCACCAGCAAGCCGCGGGCGTCGTTGGTGGTGCGGATTAGTATTTTCGGGATGGTCTTGCAATACTTGATGGCATTGTCGACCAAATTATTGAATACGTTGGTGAGGTGAAGCTTGTCGCCTTCCATTTCGTGTTGGCGGGCATTGAACTCAAATGCCACACAGCCTTCGCGTTCCTGCAACGGCAGCGCTGAGTGCCGGATGGAGTCTTCAATGAGATGGTGTACATCCACACGCTCTTTTCGCAAACCGATGTCTTCTTTATCGAGGCGGGCCATTTGCAGCACGCGCTCCACCTGTTGTTTCAGGCGGAGGTTTTCTTTTTCGATGATGGTGGTGTAGTTCAACAGGCGCTCGGGCTGGTTCACGATCTGCGGATCTTTCAACACTTCCGTGGACACGGCTATGGTAGCGATCGGCGTCTTGAATTCGTGCGTCATGTTGTTGATGAAATCCTTCTGAATTTCGGAGAGCCTTTTCTGTTTCAGGATCACGAACAAGGTGTAGGCGAAGAACACGATCACCAGCAACAACACCACCGACGAGAACGACCAGATGCCCATTTGATTGGTGATGTGCGCCGCACGGTTCGGAAATTGCACCCCAAAGTGATAGCCTGCATTGGCCCACTGCGGGAGTCTTTTGCTGGTGATTTTTTCTTTGGCCGTCTGCATGGGAACATAGTCTCCATAGACCATGCGCTCGCTGGAGCAATCGTAGACGCCATATTCGAAGTCGGCCACAATGCCGCGTTTTTCAAATTCATTGCGCAACAAAAATTCCAAAATGCCCGCGTCGATCTCGCTGTTCACCATCACCACAAAATAGTTGGTCGACAGTTGTTTCACGGGGTTGTTGGCCGGCGATGGCGTCTTGTTGATTTCATAGATCTGCTGCGCCACGTTGTAGAGCGCCGTGTTCACCGTGCGCTCAAATTCGGCTTCCTTCAAATCGAAGGCACGGCGCACCCAATAGATCTGCGTGATGGTGATGCCCACGATGCAGAGTGCTGCCAGGATGACGACCAGACGGATGGTTGAACTTTTCACAAGCTAAAGTTACGATAATGCCCGAAGGGGCTAAAAAACATTAACAAGTCGTTAACAAAATTTAGAAACCCGTTAACAAAGGTTGTTTACGGCATTCCTGAGCTTTGTGTTGTTGATGGGGGAGGGAAGTGACCCCGACACCGCCTGTAATGCGCAGCCGGCGGGGTTTTGGCACGATATCGTCCACCACCATTTTGTGATCTATTTTAAAACCAAAAACTTTTTACCTATGAAAAAATGTATGATAGGCTTCTTCTTTTGCCTCTGTGCCACCGCCCTGTTGGCCCAATCCACACCCACTGCCGCCGCCCTGTCCACTTCGGTGGTAGCCGGCAAAGTAGCGGCGTTCAACTGGAATGTCACCTCCTTTGACTTTGGCAAGATCGCGCTGAACAAGCCGGTGACCCACGAGTTCAAATTCACCAACACCGGCTCGGACGCCCTGGTCATTGCATCGGTGCAGGCGTCGTGCGGCTGCACGGTGGCCGAGTATAGCAAGGAACCCATCGGCCCCGGAGGGCAGGGATTTGTGAAGGCCACCTATAACGCAGCCCGGGCCGGAGTGTTCAACAAAACGATCACCGTGAATGCCAACACGGGCGGCGGCGCCGTGGTGTTGAACATTAGCGGCGAAGTGATGCCGTAACGACCAATCCCCGAGACCGATCACGAAAGCAGGAGCTATATTCAACGGCTTCTGCTTTTTTTATTTATCGACCCTTGAAACATCACACACGGGCAGGGTTCCGCATATGCATGTACTCAAAAATGCTTTGGCTTTCTTATCCCGTAAACGTTTTCGAAAATAAAATCTGCAATTCATAAAAGGCCGGCGCCGGCCTAGGGAGGATTTGATAACTTTGTTAGCGTTCAAATCAAACCCATGGCAAGTCAATTCAACGAGGCTGTTTCCACACGTTATCACATGTATAACAGCCTTTTTCTCAATCTTCCCTACACGGGCATTTATCGTACCGGGACCTTACTCCCCCTGCTGCAGCAATCCTGCGAAAGCGACTATGAGAAAGGGAAGGATCCGAAGACCATCATCAAGAAATTTTTCGCCAACTATACACCCCAGGCTACCCGCGAAGAGCAGTTCAACCTGTTGTTCAATTTCATTCAATACATCGAGCGCCAGGTGGTGTTGTTCGACTCCGTGGAAGATTCCGCTTTCGCGGAAATCAATGACCTGAGGGGCAAGGGAAGCGTTTCGGAACTGCTGGTCCGCGCCTCCGCCGAAAACCTCCTCGATGATTTGAAAAAACGACTGGAGGATTTCAGCGTACGCATCGTGCTCACGGCCCACCCCACCCAGTTCTACCCCGGCAACGTGCTGGCCATCCTCAACGACCTGGAACAGGCCATCCACGAAAACCGCCTGGAGCACATCAACCTGTTGCTCCGCCAACTGGGAAAGACGGCTTTCATCAACAAAGAAAAGCCCACGCCCTTCGACGAGGCGGTGAGCTTGTCGTGGTTCCTGGAAAATGTTTTTTACAACGTCATCCCCGAGATCATCACCAAACTGATGACCGGGCTGAACATGAAACTGGAGGAATGGACCAACTACGACCTGATCAAGATCGGCTTCTGGCCCGGCGGCGACCGCGATGGCAACCCGTTCGTGACCCACGAGATCACCGTGAAGGTGGCCCAAAACCTGCAACAAACCCTGTTGAAGTGCTACTACCGCGACATCCGTTTCCTGAAGCGCCGCCTCACGTTCAAAGGCCTTGACCACATCATTGCCCGTGCCGAGCGCAAAATATATCCCATGGCCTTTGGCGGTGGGTTCGGGGGAGAGATCTATAGCCATCCCGACGAGTTGCTGAACGACCTGTTCGAAGTCCGCGAGGTGCTGATCCGCGACCACAAAGGACTGTTCCTGAACCTGCTCGACGACTTCATTCTGAAGGTGAGGATCTTCGGCTTCTATTTCGCCAGCATGGACATCCGCCAGGACAGCCGCAAGCACGCCTACGCATGGGAGGCGATTTTCGAAAAACTGAAATCAAAAAACAAAGCCCTCAAAAACTTCGACAAGCTGTCGGAAGAAGAGAAGATCGAGACGCTGCTCGGCCTCTCCTTCAAGCCCACCTCCATGAAGTTCGAGGACACGTTTGTCAGCGAACTCATCGAAAGCATCGACATCATCGGTCAGATCCAGGAAGACAATGGCGTGGAGGGCTGTCATCGCTACGTGATCAGCAACTGCCAATCGTCGCTGGACGTGATCCGTGTCTATCAACTGGCCAAGCTGATCCTGGGCAAGGACGACGAGCTGGCCCTCGACATTGTGCCCCTGTTCGAGACCATTGAAGACCTGACCCATGCCCCGGGCATCATGGCCAAACTCTATAGTGTGGAAGCCTACCGCGAGCACCTCAAGCGTCGCGGCGGCAAGCAAACCATTATGCTGGGCTTCTCCGATGGCACCAAAGACGGCGGCTACCTGCGCGCCAACTGGTCCATCTTCCAGGCCAAGGAAAACCTCACACGCATCACGCGCGACAACGGCTTCACCGCCGTGTTCTTCGACGGCCGCGGTGGCCCGCCCGCCCGCGGCGGTGGCAACACCCACGACTTCTATGCGTCGCTGGGCGACACCATTGAAGACAAGGAAGTGCAGATCACCATTCAAGGACAAACCATCAGCTCGAATTTTGGCAAGCCGGTTTCGTGTGCCTACAACATCGAGCAGCTTTTGTCGGCCGGCATCGAGAACTCCGTGTTCAAAAAGAAACACCAGTTCAAAGAAGACGAGATCGGTCTCATGAATGCCCTGGCAGAAGAAGGCCACAAGGCCTATCTCGACCTGAAGAAGCATCCCAAGTTTGTTCCTTACCTGGAAAAGATCACGCCGCTCTCCTTCTTTGGCGACATCAACATCGGGTCGCGTCCCGTGAAACGCAATTCCGGAAGTTTGAAGTTCGAGGACTTGCGCGCCATTCCTTTTGTGGGATCCTGGGCGCAGATGAAGCAAAACATACCCGGCTTTTATGGCGTGGGCAGTGCGCTGAAAGAATTGAAGAAGCAAGGCAAGTTTCGCGAGCTGAAAAATCTTTTCAACGAGTCGTTATTTTTCCGCACGCTGTTGAGCAACAGTATGATGTCGCTCACCAAAACGTATTATCCCGCCACGGCCTACCTGGCCAAGGACAAAGAATTTAGCGAGTTCTGGAAAAAGATGCATGCCGAATACAAGCTCTCCGTCCAGATGATCCTGGAAGTGTCGGGACTTCCGGAGTTGATGGACAACACCCCCACGAACCGCGATTCCGTAAAACTGCGCGAGCGCATTGTATTGCCGCTGATCACCATTCAGCAATTCGCGTTGCAGCAGCTGCGCAATATGGAGGCTGCGGATAAGCCTTTTGAAAAACAATACCGGTCGCTGGTGGTGCGGTGTATGTTTGGTATTATTAACGCGGCCCGGAATTCGGCGTAAACTTGCGTATTTTCCACTGCATGAAACGAATACCTGGCCATGACCAGCGATTCGTTTCATGCTTAAGCACTCTAAAAAATCTTCTGATCCTATTGATCTACGATCTCATCGGTAATGGTGAGCGTATTGGCGACCAGCATGGTGCGGTATTTTCTGAGCGGTCTCCACGCTGCTCCTCCCCGTGGATTTCCCGTCGAAAAATCAAATTGTGAATTGCAGCAGGGGTCGATCATGAAGAGCGTCGACACGTCTACGTCCACCGTGGCGCACGCCTCGTTGGGGTGGAAGGAGCAATTGCGCTCGTAGGCATAATACACATTCGATCCGTCGTTGTAGAGGATGATGCCGCGAATGCCGCCACTGATGTAGCGATACCCTCCTTTCGACCGCAGCGCCGTGTTCTCCGGCAAGTTGAGGTTCATCACAATGTCGGGGAAGGGTTGGTATGGGATGGCGTCGTCGGTCTGGTCGGGCGAGCAGTTTAAAAATAAAAAAAGAAAAACGACAGCCCAACGGGTGGGCCATGCATTATTGTTCTGTTTGAGGATATTCATAGAAACCTTTACCACTTTTACGTCCGTGTTGTCCTGCATCCACTTTCTGTTGTTGGAGACGGCTGGGTCTGAACTTGGGTTCGTGATGAAACGCGTTATACATGCTGGTGGTCACCGCAAAGTTGGTGTCCACCCCAATGAGGTCCATCAATTGAAACGGTCCCATCTTGAACCCGCTCTCTTTCAGCAATCGGTCAACCGTCTCATAATCCGAAACGCCGTCTTCCACGATCTTGAGGGATTCGGCGTAAAATAACCGGGCGATCCGGTTCACAATAAATCCCGGCGAATCGGTGGCCATCACCGAAATCTTCGAGAGGCTCTCTACAAACGCTTCCAGCACCTTGATCGTATGATCGTTGGTGGCCGCACCGCGAATAATTTCCACCAGCTTCATCACCGGCGCGGGATTAAAAAAATGAAGTCCCGCAAAACGATTCTTGTGCTTCATCACCGACGCGATCTGCGTGATGGGAAAAGACGACGTGTTGCTCACCAGGATGCAGTCGATGGCGTTGAGTTTTTCCAGTTCGGCCACGAGCATTTGTTTCACGTCCAGCTTCTCTACCACGGTCTCGATGGCCAGATCCACCTGGAGTTGGCGGAAGTCACCAACGGCCACGATACGCGTCAGTGCTTCATCTTTCAGACTTGCCGACAGTTTGCCCTTCTCCACGGCCGTTTCCATCCGCTTGCGGATATTGGCGATGGCGGTCTTTGTTATTTCGGGTTGGGTGTCATAGAGCATGACCGGGTAACCCGCCAGTGCACAGACCTGGGCAATGCCCTGGCCCATGGTGCCGGCGCCGATTATGGCCACATTTTTTATGGACTCAACCATTTTATTTTTTTATACCACCGGTTGAAACTGCCGCAGGAAACGAACGTCGTTTTCCGAGAACAACCGCAGGTCGTTAATTTGGTAGCGAAGCATCGTCACACGCTCGATGCCCATGCCGAAGGCAAAGCCGGTGTATTCTTCAGGGTCGATGTTGCAATTGCGCAGCACGTTGGGATGCACCATGCCGGAGCCGGCGATCTCTACCCAACCGGTGTGCTTGCATACGTTGCAGCCCACGCCCTTGCAGATGAGGCACGAGATGTCGATCTCAGCACTCGGCTCCGTGAACGGGAAATACGACGGCCGGAAACGAATCTTCGAGTCCTTGCCATACATTTCCTTGGCAAAATGATAGAGCGTTTGCTTGAGGTCGGCAAAGCCCACGTTCTTGTCCACATACAAGCCTTCCACTTGGTGGAAGAAGCAATGCGCACGAGCTGAAATCGCCTCATTGCGGTATACCCTTCCCGGCATGATGGCCCGGATGGGAGGCTTCTGATTTTCCATCATGCGGATCTGCACGTTCGACGTGTGGGTGCGCAACAAAATATCCTGCTGGCTGCCGGCACTTTTCTTTTCGATAAAAAATGTGTCCTGCATTTCGCGGGCGGGGTGGTTCTCGGGGAAGTTGAGTGCCGAGAAGTTGTGAAAGTCGTCTTCGATTTCCGGGCCGTCGGCCACGTTGAAACCCAGGCGCTCGAAAATCTCGATGATGCGATAGCGGGTGAGCGACAGGGGGTGGAGGTTGCCCAGTTGGTTTGGGATGGGCGGCAACGAGAGGTCGATCCCGGCGCTCGACACCGGGGCCGATTCCAATTGTTCGGTCAATTCCAGAAGCCGGGCCTCGGCCGTCTGCTTCAGTTGATTGAGCACTTTGCCCAGCGTTTTCTTTTGTTCAACGGGCACCTGTTTCAGCTCCTCGAACAGCTCGCTCACAGCACCTTTCTTGCTCACATAGCGCATCCGGAAAGCCTCCAACGCGGCTTTGTCGCCGGCGGCGTAGGCATTCACTTCATTGAGCAGGCTTTGAATTCTTTCTTCCATGAAACACTCTATAAAGCTCCAAAAATACGGTTTTACACGGGCATTTGTCAATCGCCCTGGTCACGGTCCGACCTAATCCGACAGTTTGTTGATGATGAGCCGGTCCAGCGTGACGCTCAACAAAAACGACAAAATTACCAACCCCGACAGCACATACATGTCCGACAGCTGATTGAAGGCGATGGCCAACGAGATGTACAATAGCTGAACACCGCCCAGGATGAGCGTCGTCTGGCTATGGGTCATGCCCAACCGCATGATGGCATGATGGATATGGCTTTTGTCGGGCTTGAAAGGCGATTGTCCCTTGGAGAGCCGCAGGATCACGATGCGCAGCGTATCGACCAGGGGAATGATAATGAAACATGCTGCCGATCCCACGGAGCCATTGAACTTGTAGGGGGCCATGACCGGCAGGGCATAGTTGACGTCGATAAAATGGATGACCAGGATGGCCAGCATCATGCCGATCACCAGGGCCCCGGTGTCGCCCATGAACACCTCCGACGGCTCCCAATTGAAAATGAGGAACGCGAAGATGGCGCCCAGCATGGCAAAGGAAAGGATGGAAAAGATGTCTTCGCCCACCAAAAAGAACCATACACCAAAGGAAAGCAGCGCCACAATGGCAATGGTCCCCGCCAACCCGTCGAGCCCGTCGATGAGGTTGAACGAATTGGTGATGACGATGATGGTGAAATAGGTGACCGCGTAGCTGACCAGCGTAGGCAGCTCATTGACCCCGAACAGGCCGTAGAATGTGCGGATGCGCAAATCGAACAGGAAAATGACCAGTGAGGCTGCCATGACCTGCCCCATGAGCTTGATGAGGGGTCTGAGGGGAACTAAGTCGTCGCGCACGCCGATAAAAAAGATGACGAACAGGGCGACGAGGATGAATTTGATATTGCCCCAGCCCTGGATGTCGATCCAAATGAGGGAGGAGATAAAAAAGCCGATGAAGATGGCGATTCCGCCCATGGACGGGGTAACCTTTTTATGGATTTTGCGGCGGCCGGGGACGTCTACGAGGTTCTTCCGCAGCGAGTATTTGATAATCACCGGAACGATGAGAAAGGAGATAACGAACGATGTGATCGCAGCGGCAAGCTCTACAGCCATAGGAAATTCAAAAGTGGGTAAAAATAGTGAATTTGGAAGGAATTGAAAGAATTCGGCTAGAATCCGAGCCAATTCTGGCGGGTTTCTAGAGGTGCCGGTTCACTTCCCTCCGCTCGGCATCAAAAAACCACCCCCATTTATTGAAGTAGCGGATGGCGGATCTGATGTGAGCAAACAGGAGCCGGTTGAAGCGGTAGGATTCGCGGGCGTGCCCATGACGGATATGGACCTCCGGATAATACACGGTTTTGAAATGCCGATGGACTCTTCGTGAGAGGTCCACATCCTCCATGTACAAAAAGAAGCGTTCGTCGAAAAGGCCGGCTTTTTTTAGGGCTTCGACGCGAAAAAACATAAAGCATCCGGACAGATAGGGTGCCTCAAAGGGACGGCTGTAATCTTTATCGCGCATTTCGTAGCGCATCAACCTCTTTTCGAATATCGCTTGCAGAAATTTTGCCCCGAACCTTCGGATCAAAAGGTCGAGGGGGGCAGGAAGCCTTTTGCAGAGAAATTTTGGTTCGCCCTGAAAATCCGACACACGGGGCAACAGCAGGCCAATGTCAGGATTGCGCTCCATGTAATCGTACAGCTTCTCCAACGACCCCGCCTCGAAGGTGACATCGGGATTCAGGATCACATGATATTTCGCTTCCTCCAGGATCCGCTTCATGCCGATATTGTGTGCCGCTCCGAATCCAACGTTGGCATTGTTAAAAATATAGTGGCACCGGTCATCAGTTATCAGGTCCTTCGCGGTTGGCTTCGCTGAATTGTCGATAAGAATGATGTAACCGGGAAGTGTTGTGCTTAGAAAACTAGTTAGGGTGTTCGCCAACGTTCCGGGATCGTTGTTATAGATGACGAGTGATGCGGTTAAAGACAATTTCATAACACCGCCCGGTTAATGCATTCCGTCGCAGGGCTAACGCTGCGTCGATGCTGCAGATTGATCCATGGAGAGAAAAAAAAATTCATTGGAAGTATCGTCCAGTTATTTTTTGAAAAATGGAATAATCAAAGGAACGAGAATAGGGAGATGATGAATGGCGAAATCGCGGGGGCAAGTTCTACAGCCACTGAGGCTAAAAATAGCAAATTTGTAAACGCTATCCTTGGATCTTTATAAGAAAGGCGTGCTGAAAAAAAACGTGAAGTTGTTCTCTCTTGGATAACCCTGCCCTGGGCGATCCGGCTTTCATTGGAAATATGAAGTAATTCAGCGGACGTTATTTCAGCGGAAGGGGCGTATTGTTTCGATTTTTTCCAATTACCTCTTTGAAGAGTACCTTTCCAAATCGCAGGAAACTGATGCTCACTCTGCTGAACAATCGGACCGGGTCGAGCATAAACCGAAAGAGCCATTCCATGTGGATCATGCGGATAAATTTCGGCGCCACCGGTTTGTTTCCGGAAATGAAATCAAAAGCGCCGCCACAGGAAAATATACACCGGACATTCAATGCATCAACGTTTTCTTTTATCCATCGCTCCTGGATCGGCATTCCGAATCCTACCAGCAAAACATCGGGTTTGCAGCGGTTGATGAACTCTATAACTTTGGTGTTCTCCGGCGAGTCTTTTTCTTTGCTGAAATAGCCGTGAGAGATTCCCACCACGCGAATGTCTTTGGCATGCCGCTCCAATTCTGTTTTTGCGGAGGCGATTGTCTTTTCATCGGCGCCCAGCAAAAAGAGCGTGATCTTTTCGTGCTCCAGAAATTTAGCAAAGCTCCAGATCCAGATGTTGTACGGAATCTTTTCCGGGATGGTCTGTCCGGTCAATTTGGCGGCCAGTTGAATTCCGGAACCATCGCACATCACATAGTTTTTCGGCTCATTAAAAAAATCGACGAGCCATTTTTCTTTTGTGTTGGCAAGCTCCAATAGGCGAGCATTGGCGTGAAGAAAAATCCGCCGATCCTGATTCCTGACAACCTCTCTTACGGTCTCATGCAGCGTCGGAACCGTGAACAAGTTGACGGGAATATTGGCTACCTGGATTTTATCAATCATAGCGGTGACGATGGGTCTCTTTTTTTTGCCAAAATGCAAATATGGCCGAAATAAATTGAAGTTATAAAACTGTGAAGCAAAATCCCTTTTTGCACCGTAAAGATGCATTCTGTCAATGCTACCACAAGGTAAACGCTGAAAATGGCCGCCATGGCATAATCTCCTCTTCGCACGGCCACATAAAATGGTAAGGCCAGGCATAAAAACACAATGCCCAGTCCCGGCAATCCTAGTTTGACCCACGTATCCAAATATTGGTTATGAGCATTGTAGTCCAAAAGCTCGGTCATATGCGTTGCCCTGTAGCATTCGTTGAGCGGTATGCTGGAATCGGCCGTACCCCACCCCCAAATGGGTTTTTGGCTCACGGCGTATGCAGCGCATTTCCAGTGCGTGAATCTATATTCCAACTGGCCGCTCCCGTTGAACGTATTCACGATCGTTTTATAGGTCATCACAAAGCGCCAATAGATCACGTGCGTATTGAAGGCAATCGTGAACAAGGCCACGTTCGTAAGAACGTAAAACAAAATTGCCTTGAGATTCTTTTTGCGCTTCAGGTAAACCAGCAGCGCCACATTGCTGTACACGAAAAGGATCACGATGCAGATCTTCGATCCCAGGAGGATAATAAAAAACGACAAGAACATGACCAGCAGCACCCTGACAATTTTTTGCCAAAGCCTGGTTATCCCGGGCAGTGCAATCAAAATAATGATGGCGACCAACACCGCGATGGAAAAGTAGGTCGGGTGAAGACCAATCATATCGGAAAGGTGCTCGTAGGCATATTCCCAATCAAAAAAGTGTTTGAAGTCGAGGTGGTTCTCCTGAAAGAAGATCACATTTTGCAACAGGCAATACATCGCAGCAACAACGATGTTCAGGACAAAAATCAGGGAAATGCGCGGTACGATTTTCTTTTCATCGAACTCACTTGTTCCCAACAGTGCAGACATTAGAAAAAACGGGATCGAACGGTCGATGAATGAAACGCCATACTGCCTGTCTGTGCTGTATAGCACGCCTATGCAGATCAAAATGAAGTAGAGCGGATGCAGCAGCAATTCCTTCCGGGACTTCAGTTTTGACCATTTGTCCTGTAAAGGATTGGAGAGCAGCGCAAAGAAAAACATGACCAGCGCAACGGCATTGGACAACCGGATGGTGTACAGATAGGTGATCACAAATGCGTAGATACTGTATTCCAGTAAATAGGCATTGTATATTCTCCACTTCGGTTTGTTATTTATTTCCATCCTTCACGCGTTCTGTTTATCGGGCCAAAGCAATTTGCTCACGGTTCCTTTAAATGTTTTCAGCTGCTCTGCTGACGAAAATGTATCGAGTTGATTCGGAATGGCCCGCGTCAGTTCCGCTCGTTTCACGATCACTTGTTGCATGGCGTCGGCAATGGATTCTGTGTCTAACGGGTCGCACAACACACCAGCCTTGCCTACCACTTCGGGCAACGAAGAATTGTTCGATACCACGGCGGGTTTGTTATACATCATGCCTTCCAGCACGGGCAATCCAAAGCCTTCGTAGTGGCTGAGGTAAACGATGGCGGTGCAGTTGGTGAGCAACTCCTGTTTTTTTGTTTCATCCAGGTAGCCTGAGAAAATAAAAGATCCCTCCAGTTTCTCCGATCGCACCACGTTGTCCAGGTCTGCCTGGGTGTAGACCCAGCCGATCCGGCCGGCCCAATAAAATCGTATGGGTTGTCTATACTTTTCCAGAAACCGGGCAAATCCGCGAATCGTATTCTCTACGTTCTTGCCAGGCTCCAGGGTAGATATGCAAAGAAAAAAGTTTTCATCCTTCGTATTGGACAACAGCGAAGGGGCGGGAATGAAATTGTAGACAATGGTCACCTTGCCCGGATCGATCTTCGCAATGTTGACGATATCCTTTTTTGAGTTCTCCGAAACGGTGATGACCCGGTGCGCCGCTTTTGCTGCGTACTGGCTTACTACTTTTACCAATATGCCCCGGAGGCGGCTATATTTCTGCGGATAAAAAAAGGGAATCATGTCGTGTATCGTCACGACCAATTTTGCCGATGGCG
>DATDAV010000082.1:0-2347 GCA_036525235.1 Chryseolinea sp.
AACTCGATACGCCCACGGCTCCAAGGTCAGTTCAGTGGAGCCTGGCAGTTCAACAGGCTCTTTGGCGAACAGGTCCGTGTACATTCCATGGTATAGGGTTTCATCGAATGTAACGGTTTGCGCTGTGTTGGAGAAGTTAAACACGGCAAAAACCTTATCTCGTTCGTTCTGTCGAACAAAGCTTAGTATCCTGTGCGGGACCGTATTCGGCACGTTGATCATCCTGGCTCCCCACTTGGCATTCCACAGGGCGGTATTCTCTCTCTTTAAAGCAAACAGCTCTTTGTAGAACTCGCCGAGGCGATGCTCTTTCCATTGAATCGGATCTCTCTCAAAGAATTGAAGGCGTTTGGTGCTCTCCGCCTCTTGCCCGTTGTAGATCAACGGCATTCCTTCGCCCACAACAGACAAGACAATCGCCGCTTCGAGGGCGTCGCCAAATTGCTCGAATTCGGTTCCTTCCCAGGCATTCTTATCGTGATTACTCACGAAAGTCATTCGCATGATGTCGGCGGGATAGGCCTTATCGTTCCAAGCGTAGTATGCGCGCAGCCTATCCAGGTCCGCTTTGCCCATTGCGATCATGTGTACGGCTTCATTCCAGCTCCAAGCGTAAGTCATATCGAAAGCTTCCGAGTGCAGATCTCGAGCCTCCCACTCGGCCAACATGAAGACGGGTTTAATGGCGTCGAGTTCCTTGCGCACATTGTTCCAGAAATCGGTCGGGACAAAGCCTGCTACATCACAGCGGTATCCATCAATATCCACTTCGGACACCCAGTATTTCATGGCGTCTGTCATGTACTTTCGAAGAGCCTCATGCTGATAGTCAAGGTCAATGATGTCGACCCAGTCCCACCAGGGGGTGGGGCAAAAATCGCCCTTCCAATCGCGTGCGTACCATTCAGGGTGTTCGCTCACTAGTGGATTATCCCAGGCCGTGTGATTCGCCACCCAGTCAAGGATGACGTACATGCCGGCCTCATGAGCGGCATTCACGAAATGCTTCAGGTCGTCCAACGTTCCAAATTCAGGATTCACCCTGTAATAATCCTTAACTGCATAGGGGCTCCCCAACGTGCCTTTGCGGCCTTTTTCACCAATTTCGTTGACGGGCATCAACCACAAGATGACAACGCCCAAGTCCTTCAGCCTGGGCAGATGTCTTTCGGCCGCCCTGAACGTGCCTTCGTCAGTAAACTGTCGGGTGTTGATCTGGTAGATCGTGGCGTTCTTGCTCCACTCAGGGTGATCGATTAAGACAGAAGGCTTAGCTTGGTAAGGGTTTGGGCTATTCATGAAGGGAACCTCTCGTAAAGGGAAACAAGTATAAGGAGAGCATAAAAAAGTGGGCGCTAGTCCGCTCGGTGAACGGGGAGAAACCTGTCGTCAACTCTGAAAGACTCGCGAGAGGTGTGTCAAGAGGCTAAGTTCGAAATCATCGTGGTAAAACGACGAATTGGGCAGCGGGCTTTTTACCAAAAGCTCCCCTTCCACAGCCTCGCCGTCAAAACGCTCGATCCTTTCCTGGCTGATAAGTGAACTCAACAACTCCCTGACCCCTCCAGTTTTTGTCCACTGGGTCTCAGCGTTTGCTCGTGGCCAAACCCGAACCCCAAATAGACCCCTAACAAGCATGCACAGACTGATCCTCTCCGGGTCGTTAGGCGGGATCAGCTGAGACGAATATTTGAAGACGAGTGTTTTTGACTAAAACGGCGAAAAGTCAATTTGTGTAAAAAAATAGCGGCCTCAGTCCGGCGCCGCGGCGTCCCTACCGCGGGCCGCCTCCAAGAGATTGACCAATTCCTGGAGGTCGACCCCATCGCCGATATCCAGGAAGCTGTAGGCCCCGTAGAGGCGTAGAGGTTCACATGCTTCCAGAACAGATTAGAAGGCTCCCTCACGGAGGCGTGATTTTCCTTCCTCTACGACGGCGCTTGACCGCCGAGTCTTGGGCGGTCTGGAAAGTCAAATAATTCGTCGGGTTGCTTGAAGCAATACCTTCAGATCGTGAAGGGACTGTCCTAAAATGCAGTAATCATTAGCGAGCGAGCGACGGCCTATGGGAAAAGGACGGACCGTTCTTCCGGAACTCCTTCAGACTCTCGCTCAGAAGGAGCAGGGCATTGGCGACGCCCTTGTATTTTTTGCCGGTTTTCTTGACCTGGCCCTGTCGCACGAGGTTCTGGAGTTTATCGTAAGCGCGCAGCCGCAACATTTCCTCGCCGCCGCTGGCGGCATTCCGAGCCCGAAGAGCCGCATGAATGACGGTGAAAAGGGCTTTGAACTCATAGGATTTCGAGCCCGAAAGGGCCGCCACCAGCTCCTCAGTGATATTGTCGGG
>DATDAV010000083.1:0-2576 GCA_036525235.1 Chryseolinea sp.
GAGTCAAAGACCAAGCGGGCGCAGCCCGCAGGCGGACGATTGGGTCAGGTTTTCGAGCGAGTCTCCAAGCTACCCCGTCGCCAACAACAACGGATCATCGAGATGGCGGAAGCATTCCTGACCGTGCATGAAAAAGGTAAAACTCCCCGCACCTGATTTCAAAGGGAGAGACGAGGCGCGCTCAATGCGCGTCACCGGGATTTGGGATACGCCTTTCTGATTGTTGCCACGCAGGCCCATGCCCAAAAAATCCAGAGCGCAATGAGAGCACCAATCACCGGAAAATTTCCCGGAAGGCTTTCTCGAAAATAACGCCACCACCAGTAATCATGACCTTCGATCGGCGCGCTTTGAAACGCCATCATTCGTGCATCAATTCCGTCGCCGACGAAATTCAGGAAGAATGAGGTTGCCGCTGCCAGCAGCACGAACGCAAAAGCCAAAAAGGCTATCCGGCCAATTGTAGTTCTCACTGATCGTTCGGCGTTTTAGGAGGAAGGGTTTTCAACCATTCAATAGAGCGTTCAATTTTCTGCCTCATCTCAGGATTGCCAGTAACGTTCGGATTCGACTTCAAGCCAGCGAGGAACTCGCTAGCTGCGGGGTCCGTGGTTTGAACTGATAGATCAATGACCGCTCCCAAAATAGCAGGATCAGTTTCTCCCAAGTATGATTTGTAGAGCTCGATCTTTTGAGATGAGTCGGCTGCCACTTGAGGAAAGGTTTTCAACGCAAGAAGGCGATAAATCGGGTTTGTGGCAGTAGCTACATTTTTCCAGGCTTCAACTTCGGATGGCGCTAACCGTTCGCGTTCTCCAACTTCAACGAACGCATCACTAAAAATTTCATAAAAATAGAGGTCACCCTTCGTTGGTGGTTGATTCAGGCGGCCGACGAGCGCGTTGGGTAGCGTGCGCCCTCCTGCTGCCGCTGTCAGCATTCCTAGGAGATGAAATGCGGCCAACGACTTCTGTTCGTCTCTGTCGCCCACACTCGTAAAATTCCCTGTAGCAAGTTGCTCGATGAGAGGCTCCTTGGAGGAGTTGTTTTTCATCAAATCGTTAACTGATGACTGGCTCCCATAAATGAGGGGATTATTGAATCTAGGACGCCAGTATTTTTCTTTAACCTTCTGCCATTCTTGCGGTGTTAAATCGCCTCTGGCACTTCCAGTAAGAGATTTGATTTCCGAAAGAATGTCTTCTCTTCTTTCTCTTAAAGTTCGCGCGGATGCATCCTCCTCCCGCAAATTCTGATGTTTTGGTGTAGATGGAGTAAGCGTGGGAGTGGCCTTTGGTGTCGGAGTGGAAGTTGCAGAGGGCGTAGCACTTTCCTTGTGCTCCTCTACCGGCGTATTGCGTTTGCCGCATCCACTTGCCACCAAGGCAACAAGCAGCAATCCAATTCGAGCAAATTTGAAAATCATGGCCGAGGTGCTGTTGATGTAAATCCGAGATAGTCGGCGACATAGTAAGGGAAGCCGAATTTGCTTTTTCGACCGATATACGCACTTCTCAAAGTTCCCGATGGGTCGATGTGCATAAGACCGAGAGAGCCCGCCCCACTATCCAAAATAAACAGTTTGATAGCCCCTGCGTCAGCGGAAGGAGTTAGGGCTTCTACTCCTGAAGAACTTGCTCCACTCTTGAATGTCGTAGCTGCTCCAACGCCTTTTATTTCTGTGGCGGTGAAAACACAGCCTTTACCTGTTTCCGTTCCTTTTGCAAAACCGATCATCTGATGTGCTTTGTCTGCCCTTTCTGGACTTGCATAGTAGGTGGATAGCCCACCCAAAGCGTTAGCTCCTGAAGCCCTTCCAGCGGCAAAATTCCAGGACGTGCTCGACTTAACAACAAACTTCCCTCCCGGTTCACCGGTCTCGGGGATGGGATCTGGTCCGGCTAGCGGACTGCCAGGGGCAGGATCGGTGGTTGTATAATAGTTGTCCGACGAAATAGGCGCCAAAAGTGAATTTCGAATCAAGCGCCCATGACATGAATCAGCAATATTTCCGAGCATCTGAGGCAAATCGCCCGCATCGCTTTCATCTAATCCAATCTCAAAGAAACATTGGTTTCCATTGATTGCAACGGTCGGTCCACCCATTGCAGATGCTGCGGCTTCCACGCCTTTTTTATCAGCGGTATATGCGTCGTAGGGAATGAGATTTGTTGCTTCTTCTCGCATTACACATAGTCGGAACACGATGGAAGGATTAGGGCCGAAGGGATACCCGTGATCGCGGATAAAGACCTTCGTGTTATTTTCAAAAATGTAGTCGCGTGCGGCGTTGAAGAAATGCGCTGCCCCAAAGCTTCGAACGACTGTCAAAGGGAGTTTGGTTTCCGCCAAAATTTCCGACGGTGAGCTTTTCGTTAAAAATAGTCGCAAATCGCCCGTGGTTTCTGAAAGGGCGTTCGTGTCTTCGTTCTCAACACGCACGTAAATCGATTTCGGCAATTCACCTTGAGTTAAGTCGAAAGGCGATTCGAATTTGATGTTGATTTTATCTTCAGACTTACACTCTTTCGTCTTGTAGAACTCAAGATCATTGATGGCTGGATGGTCGAACCACA
>DATDAV010000084.1:0-1149 GCA_036525235.1 Chryseolinea sp.
CCTCACCAGCAACTATGTCAGCAATTCACTCACCGTTTATAAGGGGAAATTGTATGCGGCGATCGCTGGCGCAAAGGATCAGAAAGATTGGGCCCATGTATTCCGCTATGAAGGCGGACAGCAATGGACGGATTGTGGCCGTGTTGGAAATGAAAAAACCGAAGGAGTACTTCCACTGATCGTTCACAATGGCGAGTTGTATGCTGCAACCAGCTCATACGACTGGACGCGCGTAAATCAACCCGGCAGATATGATCCCGGACGTGTTTACAGGTACATGGGAGGCACAAGCTGGGAAGAAGTCAGTGGACCGCTCGGCGACAACAGGACATTGACGAATATGGCCAGTTACAACGGAAAGTTGTTTGCAGGAGGTGGCCCCAACACGCAGGCAATGTTTACACAGGATACAGGCAAGGTATGGAAGCTATCTGGTAAGTTTCCTACCGAAGGCCCTAGGAAATGTTTTCCTCATTCTTCCCGAGTTTACCGCGACAAACTTTTTGTTGCGTTTCCCAGCGCATATGCATTTGAGGGTCAGCAATGGATGTATGCGGGTATCCCGTCTGAACCGGAGAGCACCCTGCAAACCCATTCCCTTACGGTGTATCAGGGCGACCTGATCGCGGGTACCTGGCCACTGGCTAAAGTTTCAAGATATCTTGGGGGCGAGCGGTGGAAAGTTTTCGGTCGTGTTGGCCGCGATGGGACGGAAGTGAATGCACTGGTTGTGTACAATGGAAAATTATATGGCGGATCGATTCCCCGCGCGACTGTCTCGCGCCACGAAAGCGACTCGACCTGGACCGTGATTAAAGAATTTTACTCGCCGGAGGGATGGACACCCGTGCCCCCTATTGAAAATGGAGGGAATCCCACGAATGAACAAGTCAATGCCTGGACTCGCGTTACCAGCATGACGGTATACAACGGAAAGCTCTTTGCCGGCATCGGCAGCTGTACAAGCTCTGCACTGGACGCGCCGGCGGATATAAGAGGAAAGGTGTTCGCCATGGAAGCCGGTAAAAATGTATCGTATCATGAAGATCTGGGCTCAGGATGGAAGCACATCACGGCAATCCGCGCGGGTGGCAAACTGAAATTATACGTGGATGGAAAGTTGATACAGGAGTCTGATGCGTTTGACTC
>DATDAV010000085.1:0-12212 GCA_036525235.1 Chryseolinea sp.
AAAAGCCAAGACCGATATATTAGAAATGCTGAATGCACCGGGCGACTATCCGTTGGTAGACGAAAGTACCAACAACGTCTTGCTGTCGCCGTTGACGACCTATACGGATTATATGCGCAACGCCGTCACGGAACTGGAGTCACACCTGGCCCCGGAATACCTGATGGAAAATGTTTTAAGACCCGCTAAAGATCCCCGCATTCGTGTGCTGTTTGACAAGAACATCAATACCAAGACCAAGGTGCCGAATGCAGACTACTACAGCATGCCAGCGAACATTCCCTCCACCGAGCAGGAAAGCAATATCGCGGATGGCAAATACGCCGTGCTCGATTCGACCACGTTCATGTTCAACACGAAATTCCCCGGCATCGTGATCACTGCCGCTGAAGTGAACTTTATCAAGGCCGAAGCCTTCGAACGCTGGGGAAGCACGGCGCAGGCCCAGGATGCCTATGAAAAGGCCGTGAAGCAAGCCGTTGAGTTTGATTTCTACCTCAACAAAGTCGGAGCAGACTTCAGAGGTGTGCCCGCTGAAGACGACCTGACAGCAACGGAAGTCTCCGACTTTCTGGCGGGTTCCACCGTGGCCTACACCGGAACGACCGATGAAAAACTGGCCAAGATATGGACACAAAAATGGGTGAACTTTGGGTTCATGCAGTCCATCCAAGGCTGGTCAGAATTGAGAAGGACAAAATACCCCCAACTCACGTTTGTGCCCGACCCCGGCACACCGGGCTCGGTCAACCCTCCGGCCCGCCTGGTGTATCCCGATGCCGAGAAAGTTTACAACGCCACAAACTACGAGGCGGTGCAATCGAAAGACACCCGCGATACCAAAATATTCTGGGACGTACATTAGTTTTTTTTCATATTGTTTGGGTGGGATAATTTCCCGGGGAGGTTGCGGAAACGCAACCTCTTTTTTTTGTGTAAGCCTGTTTGTTATATCATACCATTGCCTGCTTCACCGCAGCTTCGGCCAGCAATTGAATGGGATGAACAAAACCGATGTCGTCAAGATTTTCTTTTAACAATAGTGGGATCTCTGTGCACCCGGGGATGATGCCATCTACATTTTGGTTGCGCAATTGATACACCACCTCAAGGGCAATGGCATGATCTTCGGCCGTGTCGCGTCCTTCCATGACCCGCATGATGCAAGCATCGAGCTTCAGTTGCAGCGCTTCATCGATCGTCGCGGGGACCAATCCCAACGCGCTAAACTTTTGGATATAGACCATGGCATTTTTAAATCCCGCCACACCCACCGTGCGCCATTTCCGTCTCGTCACCTCTTCCAATGTAATGTCGATCATGCTCAACACTTTTCTCCCTGAAGCTTGTTCAATCTCCTTTTGCACCAGGTGTGCACCATTGGAGGGGATAATAATAAAGTCCGCCATTGCACCAAGTCGCTTGGCAAGTTCCAGCAGTTCGGGATCGGGCCGGAGCGGGAACACAAGGGTGTCGCCCTTGACCACGAAAGGAGGACGGCGGTGATAGGCCACCACCAGGGGAGGGTAGCCGCTGTTGATCTGGGGTGGAATCAATTTTTGCGAGGCAAGATGGATCTGTGCCTCCAGGTCGAGCGTGGCTTGAGGCCCCAGGCCACCCAATATGCCAATGGTCTTCATACCACTTGTGCCGGGTGCTCCATGGTTTGGCTGGGGTTGATTGATAAATGAATAAGCGGGTGGCAGGATGAAACAAGCCATGCCCAGCGTGCTGATGAGTTTGCGACGGCTTATGATATTTTGTTTTTCTGTAGTGTTCATTTCGTTTTCTTTTGAGCGTGAAGGATCAACCGGGGTGATGTGGCGACATCGTAGTCGTTCAATTGGTAGTCGCCGAAGACAGTGAGCAAGGTCAAACCATGCGCTTCAAACAGATCTTGAAAATCTTTCAGCGAAAGTTTGGCCACTCGTTCGGTGTATTCGAAAGGCCCGTCTGCCTGAAGGTTGTCGATCACAATTTTTTTATAAAAATGGTGCTCGTCAGCATGCCGGCTGATATGATAGGCGACACCGTCGATCTCTTTTTCCTCGCGAGGCACGAGGTGCGTTTCGGAGTAGGCCACGTTCAGGTAGTCCATCACCAATATGCCACCGGGTTTCAGGGTGTTGGCGATGTTGCGGATCACGTCGTGGTTCTCGGCGGCCGTGTCGAAGTAGCCAAAGCTGGTAAAGAAGTTGAAAACGTAGTCGAAGTGGTTCATGCCAAAGGGCACGCGCATGTCGTGGCGATAGAATTGGAGATGGGGGGTCTCATATTGCCGCGCCGCCTGGATGCTGGACCCCGCCAGGTCAAGCCCGGTGACGGTGAACCCTTTCGACGCCAGAAACTTGGCATGACGCCCCGCACCACAGCCGAGGTCGAGCATGCGCGCAGCCGGTTCAGGCTGGAGCTTGTCTAACAATTCGTCTATAAAATCCGCCGCTTCTTTTTGGCTGCGGTGGGCATAGAGCTGGTGGTAGAACGAGGAGTCAAACCATTTTTTGAACCAGCCAGCCGGGGCAGCGTCGACCTGTTGTGCCAGGTTTTTCATATATCCCATGTTGATCTTCATTGTGCAGCGCCGGTTAAAGATTCAACATCATGACTAACATGGGACCGGAAAATGGATGCATGGCGAGCATACGCGGCTACCCAAACCCCGCTAAGAATAATCCCCGGAGCAAACGGCAACGTTCCATGCGACAGCTCAACGGCCATGGCGCCGCCGAAATATCCGGTCAGTAAAAGAAAACCGATGTTCATGGAACGGCTGAATAGAAAGAGCGCCATAAACAACAACTCGGCCACGCCAAGCCAGGGCAGGTAGGAGAGAAGCCCGTTTTGTGCAAACAGGCTTACCAAAAATGGAGCCGCGGCCAGTTTCATGATTGCGCCACCGCCAATGATCACCGCCATCAAAACGGATGGCGTCCAGGAGAGAATTTTTTTTCTTTTGTTCATACTGTGTTATTTTTTGAACAAAAGTATCGGCGCGTCAGAGCGCCGGCATTGATCTATATCAAGATCGCGAGAAGTGAAGGTTAGCGCTTGCGCGACTGAAGCTTGCGTATGCGGCTGAGGGTTTCCGGTGTAATGCCCAGGTAGCTGGCCAGCATATGTTGTGGCACGCGTGCGGCAATGGAAGGGTAGGTCTTTATAAAATCGTCGTAGCGCTCTTCGGCGGTGGCAGTGAGTGAATTGATGATGCGGGTGTCTTTGGCGGTGGCGCGCTTTTGTATGCCGGCCTGGAAGGACTTGGCGTACCCGGGAACCTTGTCCATAAGCGTGAGATGTCCGGTGAGGTCCATCAACAACACCTCGGATTCTTCGATGGCGTCGATAAAAAAACTGGCGGTCGTATCCGGATTCATACCCGACTTGTCGCTCACCCACCAATTCTCGGGAGCAAATTGTATGATATGTTCCTTGCCTTTATTGTCGATGACATAACTCCTCAAAAAGCCCTTCGCCACAAAAGCGCCCACGCGCGCCGTATCGCCCTCGCGCAACAAGAATTCGCCTTTCTTCAGGGTTCTGTGCGACACCACCGAGGCGATGGCCGCTTTGTCGTCATCCGACAAGGGAAAACGTTGTTCCAGGTAGTCGAAGAGGGGTTCGTACATAGTTGTCGCTAACGCATAATATAGCGTTGTGGTTGATTCAGGCCGTGCAGGAACGTCAAAAGCATGTCAACATTTTGTTTACAGTCGAGCGATTCCCCTTGGCGAAGATGTCACTGATGTTGCCAGCATCGCCCATTCGAAGTGGCGGCGCGTTTGCAGCGCGTGCCGGCTTTGGTCATGGCGGAGCATGGTGCCGATACCTGTTCTTCGTTCGCTGTAGAGTCCGTTTTTGTTTTAGCATTTTCCGGAATATCTGCGGCCGGCGACACCTGGGCGTTGGGACGACAAATGTTGCAGAATGTATAGCCACGCTTCAGGGCCTCGCTGAGCGTGATGGGAATCTTACTGGAATGCAAGTGCTCGCACGACCCCTCGTGATATTTCACACCCGTTCGCGTGATGAAAACCGACTGTGCGCTGGAACCTGTGCTAACGGCCAAGAACAAGAACCAAAGCGTGATGTGGACAAAATGCTTTCCGGATATTTGTACAACGGTGTGATGCATATGCATTCGGATAAAACTTACACATTCTAAGATAATCATAAATTCGATGATGTATCGCGGGCTTTCGAAGAAGCATCCTATCCGACAAGGATCTACACTCGATTGGTCTCTTCCCTCTTCGAAGAATTTCTGAGACAGCACGCGGCAATCTTTTGTGTGAAGTATTTGAAATGGGAGGAACTTCGATTCTTTTGGTTCTTCCGGTTTTGTTTTTCCATCAACGCGAGGGGTATCTTCTCTGTAATCGGAATCCAAAGGCCTTTAAGGACTAATCTGATTTGGAGCGAAAATGATAACTATTGATTATCTTGTTGTATTCCCTAGTCATCCCAAACCAATCCGCTTATGGCAAAAAGACCCATCGTATTCATTCATGGACTTTGGATCCACTCCAGTTCGTGGCAACCTTGGATGGACTTCTTCAAAGCGCACGGCTATACCCCCCTGAGTCCCCCCTGGCCGGGCGACTCCGACACCGTAAAAGCCTGCCGCGCCAACCCACAGATGATCGCCAACCACGGGGTTAAGGAGATTGCTGACAACTATGCGAAAGTGATCGCCAAGCTGGGGGAACCATCGCCCATTGTTATCGGCCATTCTTTCGGGGGACTTCTGGCGCAGGTGTTATTGGGTCGCGGCATCGCGGCGGCGGCAATTGCCATAGATCCCGCACCGATGAAAGGCGTGCGCCAATTACCTTTCTCAGCGCTGAGGGCATCGTTCCCCGTGCTGGGCAATCCCTTCAATTTTAAAAAGGCAAAGTCGCTCACCTTTGGCCAGTTCACCTACGGCTTTGCCAATGCCGTGCCCGAACAGGAAGCCAAAGAACTTTACGACCGCTGGACCATTCCCGCGCCGTGTCGCCCGCTCTTCCAGGCCGCCACCGCCAGCTTAGCCGGTAACGAAACGGAGGTCGACACCACAAATACTTCACGCGGTCCGTTACTGATTACCGGCGGAGAGAAGGATCATATCGCGCCGCCTATACTGGGCCAGGCGTCCCTTAAAAAATACCCCGCATCGGTCAAGACGGAATTCAAACTCTTTGAAGGTCGCGGACATTCGCTGATTGTGGATCATGGATGGAAGGATGTTGCTGAGTATTCGTTGGCGTGGCTCAATGAGAACGGGTTTTGAAAACAGTCAACGTGAGGAAGGAACAATCTGGGCAATGGAGGCTAGATCACCGTATAAAATAATAATCTTCTAGCTCTTTTCTTTACCTGGATTAAATATGTGACAACCCTGCTCCTATACGTAGTTGGCGCAAATTTCTGATGACCGAAATGCGACCTTGAAATAGAGATTGAATTTTACGAATTAATTGAAGAAATTGGGGAAGGAATGAACTCGCGTCGGATGGTTGTTCCTTTGTGAAAGAACCAGTAGACGTCAGCAAGGAATTCTCCATACCCGTAAATTGAGTTGATTCTTGCCGACAGAGGCAAGGCAGACCCTTCCACGTTTAAGACAAGTATTGGCGTTGTTTTTAATAGGACACCTAAAACCGAAGGGCTATGAAACATAATAGTACTGAAATGCTACCACCAAGCGAAAGCGATTTTTTGCAGAACGATCTGGGCAAGCACATCAAGAAGATACAATCTTTCATTGATTTGGAGGAAGACGAAGACTTAATGCCAGTGGCACAGCGGGAGATTGTCTGCGCCATCGCCGTGTTGACAGCCGTCTACGAAAAAGCAAAACGGCTACCCTATTTTATCGCTCCCACGCGAAGCGGAGGCGTGGGTATAGAGTATCAGGTGGCGGGTATTGAGGCATACTTTCACTTTGATATTGAGGGTTCGATTCAGTTTTCCGCTATCAAAGACGGGAAACTATTAAACAAGACAAAGTTCACAGATCCAACGGAGGCTCCGACACTGATGGAGCTTATTTAGCCAATATTTAACGTTGTTTGCATGAAATATAAAATTGGAGACAGAATACCAAACGGCGAAGCTATGGTTCGGCGAATCAAGAAGGAGTGGATTAAAGAGAATCAAACCATTTCCCGCGAAGCCTTTCGTCCACGAAAAAGATCAAAGCGGCCAATTTGAGGATGGTGTTTCTGTAGATCTTAAGTCATTCTTAACTGAGCCCATTGGCAATGATTATTGGAGTAATAAAAGGAAAATGGCTACGGTACAATTTCTTTCCGATGCGATAAATGCCTGCCCACCTTACTTGATCATTTATAATGGCCCATCACCATCTCATTGTATTATAGCCGGGGATATGGCTGTTTTGGATGACGATCCACCCACGCTTGCCAGAATGGCTGCAAGCGCAATATTGATCCACTATCCGTTTACCTAGAACAGCCGAGCGTTAACTTTTAAACCTTATTCATCTTTTAATGACTTTGTTGGATTAGCCAAAGCAGCTTTAACGGCTTGCGCCCCCACCGTTAACCCCGTCACTAAAAGCACTAAAATTCCTGTTCCTACAAAATGCCACCATGTCAACTCTATCTTATATGCAAAGCTGTCAAGCCATTTCCTGGTCAGGATATAACTAATGGGGAAGGCGATGAGAAGGGATACGAAGACCGTTTTAAAAAACTCGCCCGACAGAAGATAAACTATTCTCAATACACTTGATCCCAATACCTTCCTGATCCCGATTTCCTTTTTCTTTCTCTCTGCCGTAAATACAGCTAATCCAAACAAGCCGAGACACGAAATGACGATAGAGATGCCAGCAAAATATTTGGACAGCGCGGCCACCCTATTTTCAGATTCGTAGAGCGACTGGTAGTCACTGTCCAGGAACGAATATTCAAAGGCAACCCCCGGATGGTGCACCTCGTAGAGCCTGCGAAGCCGTTCAAGCGTTTCCTGTTCGCTCCCCGCTTTAATTTTGACCATAATTTTAGAAACCCTTTTATTCAAACTTAAATCAAAAAAGAGCGGCTTGATTTCCTCATAAAGAGATTGGAAATGGAAGTTTTTTGTCACGCCTATAATTTCCTGGTCTTCATTCCAGATCCTGATCACTTTGCCAACAGGATTTTTCAGTCCCATTACTTCTACGGCCTTCTCATTCAGAACCACTTTTGATTCTTCCGAAGCAAAGTCTCTTGAATAGGAACGTCCCTCTTTCATTTCAATGCCAAGCGTCTCAATAAAATCGTATCCACCCGCCAGGTCTGTAAACTCGATTAAGTGGTCTGCATCCTTCCCCTCCCAACTGACATCGGTGGTTCCGCCTTGGCGGTTGGTGATGCTATGCCTGAAGTTAGAGGCGTTTAAGACGCCAGGTATTTTTTTCACTTCCTGCAAGCGCAATTCAAGATCGGCTTCAAACGCCTTGTTATCTTTGATGGCATCATTGGCGCCCATCTCAAAATAGACAATATTGTCGCGCTCATACCCGAGGTTCTTGGTCTGCACCAATTCAATTTGCTTGTACACGATCCAGGTGGAGATGATCAAAATGACCGATATCATGGATTGAAAAAGCACCAATCCTTTTCTCGTCCAAAGCTCCCCGATGCGTGAGTTCAGCTTCCCTTTTAGCGCAGCCACCGGATTGAAATTTGACAGGTAAAGTGAAGGATAGCTGCCTGAAACTACTCCCGTGAGAATCGCTATCCCCAGAGCTCCTATGATCAGCCTCGGATCAAAACTAAAGGAGAGTTGTTTTGCTGTAAGTTCATTAAACCAAGGGAGAAGCAATTTTATCAGGACAACAGCTACGACAAAAGCTAGTGAAGTCATCAACATCGATTCCAGGAGAAATTGAAAGACCAGCGTCCTTCGTTTTGCTCCCATCACTTTCCTTACGCCGACTTCTTTAAATCGCCTCATTGCTTTGGCCGTAGACAAGTTCATGAAATTTATACAGGCATTGAGCAGGATGAACAAGGCAACAATGGAAAATAACGTCACGTAAGCCATTCGTCCCCCTGCTGGTTCCCCATTCTCATACCGGTTGTGAAGGTATTTTTCGGAATAGCGCTGAAGGAAAATGACTGCCTCTGAATTTTCATTCTTGCTTTTTATGAACCCGGAAATTTTTGTATTGAACTGATCGACATCGGTATCTTTTCTCAATACCAGGTAAGTGCTGGGATCGCTATTGCGCCAGTCTTCCAGCTTGGGATTTTTCTCGAGGAACAATTCAAAGTCGAGTAAGACGTCGGCCTTTATGGATGCATTCGGGGGAAGTTGTTTATAGATTCCGGAGACGGTAAAGAGGCCATCGAGTCCTTCATGCTTCCATTCAACGATCTTGCCGACCACATCCGCCGTTGTATTGAATAGCTTCATTGCCAAGTCTTCGGAAAGGATAATATTATACTTATCCGATAGGGCTGTTTTCTTATCTCCTTGAATAAAACTATAGGAGAACACATTGAAATAATCCTTGCTCACAAACTGGCCCTCCGCATTGAGCCGTGTGCCGTCGTATGAGATCAGGCCCTTCCCCGAAGACCAGTCCGAGTTCGTAACGGCCGCGGCATACTCTACCTCCGGCATTTCTTTCGCCAACGCCTCGGCCAATCGTGCCGGTGTGCCGTCCATCGTAAAAATTCCGGACGCGGTGGGCGTGTTTTTCATTACCTGGAAAAGTTGACGGTCTTTTTCATGAAACTTGTCAACCGTAAGCTCATCGTTTACCCAGAGGTAGATGAACAGGGCCGCAGTGAGTCCGGTGGAGAGACCAATCAAATTGATGCAGAACGTGCCATAATACTTCTTAAAACTCCGAAAGATAAGGGTTAAGCTGTGCTGTAACATTTGGCGGAAGGTTAGTTGAAAACAAAACTTGCCATTGTTGGAATGGTTACACGGGGATGGATCTTATTTTTTATGAAGATACCAACAGAATCCGTCGATTTGGAAGACTCCAATTGCTCGAGCAACCGTTACAGGCAAACCGCGGCGACAGAGGTCTTGAAAGGCGTCGGCACAGCATGACAAATTTAAAAAATAGCAAGGTTTGGTGTATGCGCGACGAGATGTTCTGAGGTGATGTTGCCACTAAGATCCGCTTTCATACCCTTTAAAATAGGTACCCCAAAAAGGGTATTGTCATCAGCGAGGGGTTGCATTAACTTCACTGCATGTTCATGGCGGCAGCGATGGTTAAGGAGCTACAGGAAATTCTGCTGGTCGGCCAAGCGCTATAAAGCTGCTATCACGATACTTTGGGAACGTATCAATCGTCGCGGGCAATCTGTGGCACAACACCGTGCGCCTGAGAAAAAATAGAACCATCATGAAAACCCCCTTCCAAATATGTTTGTCGAACTTCAACTCTCCGCCGATGCTTTTGGACAGAGCGTCCGAAATCGTCTTAAAGGCATACCGCTAATGGTCAACCAGCGCTTTCCGCGCGATGTCAACGGTGCCACGGTGTGGTACGTGGTCGATCGCGTGGACATTGCTGATAGCACTTCCGTTCAACGCGAGAGCAATCCCAGCCTGGTCGTCAGCTTCCCGCACAACTTTGCGCAGGTAACTGTACCGCATCTCCAGGTAAAGCAAGCCGTAGTGATCCAGATCGTGAAAGAGACCGACCTGGAGGCAAACGGCCCCAATGCCAGTCCTGCTGAAGTGCTACCCCCTATATTCCCCATCTTCAATGTTACACTGTCGCCGCAAGTCGCGTTTTTGGGCAAGGGCGGGCCGCTCTTTCTAAAGTGCGAATATGCGTACACAGACTTTGGCTTGCTGACCGACATATTGTCAATCGCCGTCAAAGGCGATATCGACAAGTCCATTCGTGAGAAGTTTTACCTCGCCCCTGTGTTTGTCAACCTGTCTCCGGTGGCGGATGTGCTCAAGCGTCCGGTCATGGCGTTGGAGGCCGGCATCACCTGCGACACCGAAGGGTATTTCGTTGCCCTTCGCATCTTGTTCGACGAATACAATTACGAGGATCTCAATCCCGATTTTTTCCGGAACGACCCCGAGCGAATACTGCAACAATACGAAGGTTGGGCCATGATGTTGGATGCTCGCTTGCTGGTGAACGACGTCCGCACCAAAATTATGGCCGGTCTGGGAGGCTCGGGGAAATTCAAATTGGAAAGCGGCCCTTCGGTAGCATGGAACCCATCGCTGCCCGGTGTCTTCATCAATCTGGGTGGCGAAGCGGTGGATGCCTGCGTGGACCTGGACCTAGACATCAATGTCGACATCAATGTGCGCCTGCTGGTGCCCGATGATCCGAACACGCATTTGCCGATGGAAAATGTGTTGCGGACTGGGTTTTATTTCGACGTTAGCACGTCCAACATCCTGGAAGATATCGGCTGCACGACTTTGATGACCTTGTTCTGGCCCTTCATGGGCGGTGTGTTGCTGGACGACGACAAGATCAATGTACTCGAATACATGGCCGGCCTCGCGCTGGGTGCCATCGTGCTCATTCCCGCCACCATCGCAGTCCTGAACAACCCGGCCAGCAACATGGACGACCTCACCAAAAAGTTGGGAAGCAACTGTAAAAAGCTGAACGACGAAACCTATGAGTGCGATGAACATCTTAACCTGCTTTTGCCAGGCGTCTTCAGCCGCATGCACCTCCGGCGTGTGAGTGGGATGGCACGCGGTCCTGTGTTTGGCGGGGGGCTGAGCTTTCCGGCCGTGGCGCCGCGCGGCAAAATTCTTGACATCAATGTGGCCGAATTCGGCTGGACGCTGAGCGGCAATTGCAAAGGCGGATTTTTCATCGACAACAAAGCACAGATCGCACTTTCCATTCAGGGCCAGGTGCTCGTCGATGCAGACCCAAAGAAAATGATCGTGGACGACCCGCTCGGCGAATTTGAGGTGACGATATACTACGGCCTGCTGGCCACGATCCTGATCGATATCAGACCGCATTTTAAGCCAGACTATGTGGCGCATCCTTACCCGTGTCGCATTCACCTGTTCACATCCGACGGTGTGCGCTACATCACCATCGTTAACACACCCCAGTCGATAACGCCAGAAGAAAGCATTCACCTCAACAAGCTGCTGGCCTCGTCTAACAGGATGTGCGCGATCGTTCGCGACGCGATCACGATGCCTTCGCGCGAGCTCAAGTGGTTTACCGACCCCCGGCCCGAGTGGCGCGAGCAGTTGCACGTTTGGCAAGTGGTGGCCTCGGACCTGGATGCCCGCACGCGCCTCACGATCAAGAACAGCGACGGGGAGACCGTGATGTGGGCGCAACCTTCGGCCAAAGGCGCGGTCCACATGACCGTGCTTTTTGAAGGCGCCTTGGCACCCACTGTCCTCACGCTCGCCTGGGAAGGACCGGAAACGGACCGGGCACTGGCCGCGCCGATGTTTGTTGAACAGTTCCTCTTCACACGTAAGAGCGTTATCGCCACCCCAAAAACATTGACCGGCGTGTCGCTCGCGCGCGATGGAAAAAATATCCTGCTAACCTATTCGGCCGACGGCCACGAATATCAATGGAACGTGACCACTCCCAATATGCCCACCATGTTTCATATGGCCACAGCAAGCTGCACCTGTGACAATCACAAAGAAGAAGGTAGCGTTGCAGCTGACCGTATATCAGAGGCGATTCAGGCCATTCGGCCCCAGATGAACTACATCCGAACGGCGGGCCTTCCCAAGATCAAAGGGTTCAAGCAAACGATGTTCGTCGGCTCCGAACGCGGGGGCTCGTTCTTCGACGTGTCCAATCCGCGACAGCCCGTCGAGATCCAGAAGCATTTCCAAAAGCCATGGTTCGAACATGCCGTCGCCTGTGGCAAGTTAATCGCCCGGTATAATGTGTCAGAGCAAAACATCGAGATTTACGAGATGGAGGGTTCGCATGTAATATGACAACCGTTATTCCGCGCAATCGAAATCCGACTGATCTTAACTTAAAATCAGACTTATTTTAACTCGAGATCCGACTGATCATGCGTTAAGATCAGTGGCATTTCATCTTAAACACAGTCGGATAATTTTATTTTTCCGCCTTGGAAAACAGTTGATTTCCGCCCGGGAATTTTTCCGCTAGCACCGTGGAAAACAAAAAAGCCAGGCCGCTGCAGCGGACTGGCTACCCCGAGGGGTGTTGCGGAAGTAGCAGGGCTACTTCACCGTAAGGTCATCTAAAAGAA
>DATDAV010000086.1:0-6975 GCA_036525235.1 Chryseolinea sp.
TTTCAGGATTCTGACGTGGATTCAGTATTGACGTTTCCAAGGGAAATTTGAATCAGCCCGTTGACAACCTGATCCTGGCGAACAGTGTGATTGCCACACCACTTTCCCAGTTCCATGTTCTTCTCCCGAAAGACCGGTTTCATCGGCTCGCCGCCGATTTCGTCGAGTGCGACCCGCGACTCGCCGCGCACGAGTTCTGAGTCAGGCGAAGCCGCCAGGGAACGGCGACTTGAAAGTTCTTCTGAAAAAGGCGCCCACCCAATGGGAGAGAGCATTTTGCCTGCAAACGATCCCTTTCCTGCCTGGCGTCGTGGCGTCCTGGCGGTGACCTCGAACTGCGTCGTCACGGGCAGGAGGGGCACCATTCCTTTTTACTTACCAACCAACCAACGCACCAGCGCCAGCCGTCAGCCTACCATGCATGGCAGGGCGGGAACGCGGGCCCGAATCATGGGCTGGGAACCGCGTTCCGCCACCGGCCGGGACGGCCCGGCGATAACCGCAGCGATTCCGTTGGAAATCGCCGCCAAATCGCCAACAACTTCTTTTTTCCGATCACTTTTCATCAAGTTCCTGCTTCGAGAGTCGAGAAACATGGAGCAGCCATCTCGCTTTGCTCGGTTCCATTCACGTTTCAGCCTGGCCTGGCGTCCCGGCGTCCTCGTGGTGAAAACGGAACGGAACCGATTAAGGTTAGAGGCTGGTTTTTCGCTGATTGAGGTGACGGCTGCGATTGCCCTGGTGGCCTTCGCGATGCTGGCCATTCTAGGCCTGATTCCTGTCGCTCTGAAAGCGTCACGTGATGCGGTCGATGATACGCGCGCCAGCCTGATGGCGCAGGATGCCGTGACGCATGTTGGCTCATTGCCGTCGAATGCGACGAAAGCAACGCTGTGGTACGATGGGGATGGCCGTTATCTGGGGAAGGATACGGCTCCACCGGATTTTACCAACGCTTTGTATCGGGCGGATATTACTCTGGGGTCGCTCAATTCCTACCCAGCCAACACGGATCCGGACGGGCAGGACCCCGCCAATGGCGCATCGACGCGCTTGAAGGGAGCAGCCGTTGTCATTGGCTGGCCGGTCAATACCGCCGACGGGAAGCTGCCGGCAAATGGGCCAAATGAGATAAAATACAGCTTTCTAGTTCGCACGACGCCATGACCACGCTGCTGCACAAGGAGTCGGGGCGTCCCGCCCCGAAAGGAAAAAACATTCGGCGTGGGACGTTCCGTTTCCCGTGTGTCGAAACCCGCGCATTTACGCTCCCGGAGATGATGGTTAGCGTCGCCATCCTGTCGATCGTCGTGGTGCTGCTAAGTTCGATGGTGGGCGCCGTCAACAAGGCCTGGCTCTCGGGCCGCCAGCGTGTCGAAAATTTTCAAAACGGACGGGCGATCCTCGAAATGATCTCGCGCGAGCTCTCGCCCGCGCTCATTTCCAACCACCTGCAATTCGTGCAAAATCCGGGGACGATTGGGGCGCAAAACCTGGATGCGCTTCTTTCTTCCGGTTATTCGCAGGTTCCCAATTCCGACAGCCTTTTCTGGCAGGCGCCGTTCAACGGAAATAGCTACGGAAACGTCGCGGAATACGGGTATTTCCTTACGCGCAATACCACGAAATCACCGCCGGAATATCAATTGCAGCGTTTTCATTTCGCGCGTGATGCCGCTTCAGCGAACCCCAGCCCCAGCCCAACTCCAGAATATTTTATTTTCGACGGCCCGACTGTGTATACGGGGGCCGGTTATACGGCGGAAACCCGCTGGCTGCCCGTCACGGAGGTTCCCTGGTTAGCGCACCTCACCGCTGATCAATTCCAAGCGGTCACGACGGCCCTTTCTGACGGTGTCATTGCCTTGTGGATTCGCTGCCTGGACGCGAATCGAGATCCCATTCCCTGGTTGAAGAATGCGGGCAGTTATAGCGGGGCAAGTCCCTTGAAGTATAACTCTGTGGCCGGTTTCAATCCCGCGACACCGGGTACGCCGAACAGTTTTAAATACACGGACATGAATTCCACCGTTCCTGCAAATCGCCTGCCGGATTCGGTAGAAATTACTATTGTAACCGTGGACTCCCAGACGTTGCTGCGCCAGGGTTCGTCGATTCCGACCACGATGCCTGAGATCAGCAGTCCCGACGAGGTTCCGACCGCGGTCACCCAGTTTATGAACACGCTTTCGGCCAGCAACATCACGACGGCGCAGGTCTTTTCCACCACGGTCCGCCTGACGAATCGAGCCAACTAACACTATGAAATCCACATTCCGTCAACGCAATGGCATGGCTCTGGTCATCGGCCTGATTTGCGTCGTGATCGCGACGATTTTGGTCGTTGGTTTTACCGTGAGTATGCGCCTCGAGCGCCAGGCTTCCGGCGCGATGGCGAATAATGGCCGTGCGGAAATCATCGCTCAGAATGCAATTGAGCACGCGATCGCTTTGCTCGATACAAATATCCCTCAGCCCATCCCGCCGGGGGAGGCGGGTGTGCCGCAAAACTGGATTGTCAATCCGGGCCTCTTGACGAAGTTCAACGGGACAGAACCGGTAGAAATTCCGCTTAGCACCAATATGGGAGATCCTGCTGTCGCTCCCACCACCGACTTCGCAAATCTGAATGCAAGTCCCTCCGGATCGGCAGACTATCCAATCATACCGACAGGAGAGCCGGTTAACGCGAGCTGGGTCTATGTGCCGCAGGACCCAACAGCCGATGCGGGTCCTGACAATCCCATTGTCGGCCGATACGCCTTCTGGATGGATGACGAAAACGCCCGAATTAACATCAATACGGCGTATGGGAAGCCTGCAACCATCCTGAGCGATATCCCTGGCACAAGTCCGACCAGGAATTATCTGGTTCGTAACAATCCTTTGGATCGAACAGTGGATAACGAAAAAACTTGGTTTGGAATCTCAACTTTTAAGGAAGACGTTGGCTTTAATAGCCTCGTGGGAGATTCATATCAAAAGACGGGATCGGACGGGGTGAGCTACCCCTTTTTCTTCCAGCCAAAACCGGGAGATAGTAGCTACCCCGCTAGTAATCAAAACGCCAATGAGGTTGGCTCCAATATCACCAGTCCGGCGCCGGCTGCTGATAAGCGGCGATACTATCCGCTTTGGCATCCGAGCGCAGTCAACATTGATATTCTTCCGCGAAGTCTTTCCGATCCGGCACCGATCGGTTCAAACGATCTCCCCAAACCTGGGTTGCTGGATAGAAAGGCGTTGGCTGATTGGGTTCTCAACAAACAACAGTTTACCGCGGCGGAATCCACACAAAACTGGCAGCTCTTGAAGTCGCCCGAGCAAATCAAGCAGTTTGTTTCTCCTCCTTCCAATTTGCCCGAGGAAGAAAAAGACCAAATCCGAAATGATTTTTACAAGGCCAACAAATTCAACCTTAGTGCCTATAGCCGCGCGCCTGAATTTAACGTCTTCGGAAAACCCCGAATGATGATGGAAGCACGCATCGGATCAACGCGAGCCAGTCCGACATCAACCGAAGTCCCGGATACCTCTGCCTATAACTTATCGGGCACGGAGCTAGCCTTCTATCAGACGCCGGACATTGATCCCCTTGGCCCCATGTATTTTCATGGATTTGAAAACAAGGCGCTCTACAACGGTGGGGGCCCGACTTACTATTCGGACCTGAAAGCCGTTCAAATGGTGGGAGACTATCTCTCCGATCTGCTCGCCCGGAAGGATTGGCCTGGAATGCCTCCAACAAGCTTTGTTGCAAAATGGGGCGGAAATGATGCGGCTAGCGCTCCTACTGATGATGTTGGTCGCCGTGAAGCTGACCAAGTTGCTTGGAATATCGTCTCCTTGGGAAATTATGCGGCTAATGTAGAAACATATAAAGGTTTGGACGCTGGCACTTGGCCGCCAGATCTGATGGCGCAAACCTTCTATACGACGACGAATGTTGTGGGTGCCGATGCTGCGGGAAGGAGGAACCCCGATCGTGACTGGCTCACTAATCACGCGGATACATCCGTTAGGCCGGATCCCAATCTCAATCTTCGCATTGGAAAGCTCAGCGGGAAGGCGATTATGCCGTTCGGACCTAAGCCCTACTTGAGTGAGGTTGCCTTGATTGTCGATGTGGTTCCTGTCGATCAGGTTAACTATGATCGAAGTAAAGGGTTTTACCTGAAATTTTCCATGGAGTTAGAGTTGTATATCGGAAAACGATGCGCGCCCGGTACTTTTTGGCCAAACAACAATAGTATTAACTTTCTGTTAACTCATTTTTTTTATACTGTTTCAGAGGCCAGTGATCCTGCCGGTGCGGCCATACCCCCGCTCATCCAAGGGGCAACAGGTACTCCGTGCGATGGTGATGGAGGGGAGTCGGATGGCTATGGCACCGCATTTGCCGGGCAAAACAGCCAGGCGAGCGGTAGTTCAAAATTCCCTTGGTCAGGTGCATTGCTGGGTGGCTTTCCAACGCCTCCCATCTCGGGCTCGCCTGTTACCTATCTACCCGTCGATCGCTATTTGCGGTGTATGACTACTCCGGCGTCAGCCTCAGCAGGCGGAAGGGCTATCTATGTTTCCACCGGAACCGTGATGCAGCTAGAACAGAAAATTACGAGTCCTCTCACCATTCCCAAAACTGTTCAAAAATTCAATGGCACTGGGAGCGCCCGTATTCAGGCCAAGGCTAGAATTGCGTTGCATAATGGCGATAGCAGCAGGGGGTTATTCTGGCAAATAATCCCTGTTTGGGACAATGTGAATAACAAAGAAGATGCAATCAAACCGCCGGCGGGTCAGCAGGGCTCTCTTTCGTGGGATTTTAAGATTGATCTTAGCGCGGTTGCATCTACAGGCGGAAGGTTTACGCGAAGCTTGGAGATTGCAGATCCCCGGCTGGGTGGTAACACGCATGATCAAAATGGCAGTCCTTTGTGGAAGCCGCAGCCTGCTTGGAAGCCTTTCCCTGACACCACCACCTCCACAGCCCTTGTCGCTGACACGTTGGGTAACCTGAACACGAATACCTTCGAGTCGGACAGTTATGCCTATTTCGACTTTCACGGGGGAAACATTGGCGGTGGGTTCTACAAAAACTCACCGCGACCCAGCATTGGCTTTCTTTCTTGTGTTCCTAGCGGCATGCAGAGGGGCGTGGTTAATTCGACTCTGAAGTTCGGTCCTAGCGCTAACAAAGACCAACTCCCAGACTGGCTGCTGTTAGACGTCCTGGCTCCGATGTTCGCTGATATGTATCAACCCTCTTTTGCGCCGTACAGTTACCTCCACAGCACGATGGGTAAGATCAATATTAATGCTCAGATGTATCCGAACTTTGGATTAAAGCGGATACTTCCGCTGGAGGCGCTGTTTAAGAATGTAGTGCCGGATGCGAATTTGACGGATTTGGTCGATAACATCGTGAATCACAAGCTTTCTGGAAAGGACTTTGGGGCAGAAGGAAAATACGATTATGTCGGGGAGTTGTGTGAGGTGGAAGGCATCGCCGATGGCCTGAATACACCAGGGGGTAAATTGGGTACCGACTGGGAAAGAATGGCTCTTATTCGCAACCTGGCCAATCTAATCACCACTCAATCGAATACCTTTCGCCTCTGGGGAACGGCACAAGCAATTCGGCTGACCAAAGGCGCGGGAAATTCAAATCTCGCTGCATACGAGCCCGGAGACACTGTGACGGTGAACGGAGAAAAACGCTTCGAGGCGGCCATCGAGCGCAGTGTGTGGACGGGTGTGGATGGAGTGCCGGGAAATGGGCATGTCAACGACAGTGGTGCTTATGACCGAAAATCCACCGATACAACCCCTAACAATCCGGCTCCACTTGGGTTGCCTTGGGCTGCCCTTACCATCAGTAGCTATGGGGCGCCCACCTCGAGGGTGCCAGGAACAAATGCGCAGTGGGCTCGATTTGACGGTCCCGATGATCCCAATGCTCCGCGGGCTAGTGTCGGGGTAATGCCTTTGCCGGGATGGTACTGGGACAGCCTGACTTCCAAACCACTTGGTTTTTCTAGTTGCGATCTAAGAAGCGCTTTTAATCCCGCTCGTGCGCACATGACCTACAAGCCTATCATGTTTCGATATATCACGGAGTAAACCCATGAAACGACATATAATCGCCGCTTTTGTTATGCTATGTGCGTGCGGTGCCGATGCGCAATTGGCGACAGGCCGAGTCGGTGCGCCGATTTTGCCGTTGAAGCCCGCGAAACTCCTCACCTGTATGCCTGCTGCGCCGTTGGGATGGACGGTGACAAGTTCTTTTGCCGTGGATAACCTCACCGGGGGCTGGATAACCACCGTTGCACAGCGTGATTTTAAGCAAGCGCCGCTGGCGAATATTCCGGATGGACCCTCCCCGTCTCCCGAGCTTGCCACGATGAATGTCTACCTTACCGATACCGGCTATCGGAACAATTTTAGATCCATAGTAACACCCAGAAAAGACGGGACGTCGCCCAACAATGCCGTTTATTTCAGCGTTTCTAGTTTTCCGGCACGTAGATTGCAGATAGATGCCACGACGATTGTTCTCAACATCCTTATTAAGGACCGGTATTTGCTCGAAATCCGAACGAAGAACTTGAGAGACGAGGAATTGAAGAAGTATGCGGACTCGCTTGACTTTAAAAAATTGCTCTCGCAGCCTGAACAGGGGGAAACCAAGATGAGTAATCCTGTCATTCTCAGTCGAGTCGATGAGTTGAAACCCAAAAACAACGGATCATCCCCGCTCTTTTATGGCACAGGCGAGTGAAGAGGAGCAGAGAAGCGCGCTGATCCAGGGTCAGGGTTCAAATATTGACAAAGCTGGAGTGGTATTGTGAGCGTGCAGAGCTGACAGACCTGGGCGGAGTTTGTTCGATATCTCATGGTCCGGCATCCCTTTAAGGCTCGACACCGGTGGTGTTCATCGATTGCTGGGGAATCACCCCGTGCCGAGTCCCAAGG
>DATDAV010000087.1:0-52617 GCA_036525235.1 Chryseolinea sp.
CACGATTTGCGCAGGAGGCACGTTGCCGAACGTAATCTTCACGTTCACCGGTACCGCACCATTCACCTTCACGTATAACAATGGAGGTGCGCCGGTCACGGTGACCAATCACCCGACCACGACCTTCACCATCAACAATGCGGCTGCGGGTACTTATAGCATCACGTCTTTGACGGATGCCAGTACATGTAATGCAACCAGCTTGGGTGGATCAGTGGCCGTAGTGGTGAACCCCTTGCCGACAGCAACCATTACAGGTGGTGGCACGGTTTGTACGGGAAGTCCGCTGCCGAATGTGGTTTTCACATTCACAGGCACAGCACCGTATACCTTCACCTATAATAATGGAGGTGCGCCGATCACGGTGACCAATCACCCTTCGAATACGTTCACGATCACCAACGCGGCAGCAGGTACATATACTATCACCGCATTGACGGATAGCAAAACTTGCGTGGCCACTAGCCTGGGCACACCGGTAAGCGTTATTGTCAATACCAGACCGACAGCCGTTGTTTCCGGTGGCGGTACGATTTGCGCAGGAGGCACGTTGCCGAACGTAATCTTCACGTTCACAGGCACCGCGCCATTCACCTTCACGTATAACAATGGAGGTGCACCGATCACGGTGACCAATCACCCGACCACAACCTTCACCATCAATAATGCTCCGGCTGGCACTTATAGCGTCACTGCACTGACAGACGCGGGTACTTGTAGTGCTACCAGTTTAGGCGGCTCGGTAGCCGTTGTGGTGAACCCCTTGCCGACAGCAACCATTACAGGTGGTGGCACGGTTTGCACGGGAAGTCCGCTGCCGAATGTGATCTTCACATTCACAGGCACTGCGCCGTACACCTTCACCTATAATAATGGAGGTGCGCCGATCACGGTGACCAATCACCCTTCGAATACGTTCACGATCACCAACGCGGCAGCAGGCACGTATACTATCACCGCATTGACGGATAGCAAAACTTGTGTGGCCACCAGTCTGGGCACACCGGTAAGCGTTATTGTCAATACCAGACCGACCGCCGTTGTTTCCGGCGGCGGCACGATTTGCGCAGGAGGCACGTTGCCGAACGTCATCTTCACGTTCACCGGTACCGCGCCATTCACCTTCACGTATAACAATGGAGGTGCGCCGATCACGATGACCAATCACCCGAGCACAACCTTCACCATCAACAATGCTCCGGCCGGCACTTATAGCGTCACTGCACTGACAGATGCGGGTACTTGTAGTGCTACCAGCTTAGGCGGGTCCGTAGCGGTAGTGGTGAAACCTGTACCGACCGCAGCCATTTCAGGCGGCGGCTCAATCTGTGCGGGTAGTGCACTGCCGAATGTAGTCTTTACATTCACGGGCACTGCGCCATTTACATTCACGTATACCGATGGCGTTACCCCGATCACCGTAACCAATCATCCCTCGACAACCTTCACGATCAACAACGCAGGACCCGGAAACTATTCCATAACTGCGCTGACCGATGCCGGAGGCTGTCCTGCGACAAGCTTCGGCACACCGGTAAGTGTGATTGTCAATCCAAGACCGACGGCAGTTGTTTCCGGCGGTGGCACGATTTGCGCAGGCGCAACGTTGCCGAGTGTGACATTTACCTTCACAGGTACAGCTCCCTTTACGTTCACCTACACCGACGGCACAACCCCGGTGACGGTGACCGGCCACCCGAGCACAACCTTCACCATCACCAATGCAGCAGCCGGAACCTATAGCGTCACTGCGCTGACGGACAACACGACGTGTACCGCCACCAGCTTAGGCGGGTCCGTTGCGGTAGTAGTGAAACCTGTACCGACCGCAGCTATTTCAGGCGGCGGCTCAATCTGTGCGGGCAGTGCACTGCCGAATGTAGTCTTTACCTTCACGGGCACTGCGCCATTTACGTTCACGTATACCGATGGCGTTACCCCGATCACCGTAACCAATCATCCCTCGACAACCTTCACGATCAACAACGCAGGACCCGGAAACTACTCCATCACTGCGCTGACCGATGCCGGAGGCTGTCCAGCGACCAGCTTCGGCACGCCAGTAAGTGTGATTGTCAATCCAAGACCGACGGCAGTTGTTTCAGGTGGCGGCACGATTTGCTCCGGCGCAACGTTGCCGAGCGTGACATTTACCTTCACGGGTACAGCTCCCTTTACGTTCACCTACACCGACGGTACAACCCCGGTGACGGTGACCGGCCACCCGAGCACAACCTTCACCATCACCAATGCAGCAGCAGGAACTTATAGCGTCACAGCGCTGGCAGACAACACGACTTGTACCGCCACCAGCTTAGGCGGATCCGTAGCAGTGATCGTGAATCCGCTACCCACGGCATCCATTTCCGGAAGCGGAGCGATTTGCTCCGGAGCGCCAGTGACCTTGACATTTACGCTTCCTACACCGGGTACATTTAACGTTGTATACACAGACGGCACAACCACCTTTCCGCTGAATGGCATAAGCAACGGCGCCACCGTGGTTGTCAACCCCGCAGTAAGCACGACATACACATTGGTAAGCGTTACCAACCCGGCAACCACGTGTTCGGTAACAGCGCCGAGCGCAAACCTGACCGGCAGTGCCGTAGTGAATGTTGGAACATTGCCCACGGCCGCCATCAGCGGCACAGCGACCATTTGCGCAGGCACAAACACAGCGCTTACGTTTACCCTCCCGGCAACCGGAACCTATAACGTGGTCTATACCGACGGTGTAACGACCTTCAACGCCAACGGCATCGCCAACGGGGCCACCGTAAACGTAAGCCCCGCGGCAACAGCAACCTATACGATTGTAAGCGTTACCAATGTCGCCACATCGTGTAGTGTAACAGCACCGAATGCAGCGATCACCGGTTCCGCAGTGATCACCGTAAACCCGCGACCCACGGCGACCATTGCTGGCGGCGGCACGGTTTGTTCCGGTTCAACACTGCCGGATGTGACGTTCACCTTCACCGGCACGGCACCCTTCACCTTTACTTACAACGATGGCACTACACCCATAACGGTGACGAACCATCTGAGCACAACCTTCACGTTAACCGGAGCGGCGGCCGGCACGTATACGATCACGGCATTAGACGACGCGACGAGCTGTCCGGCCACGAGCCTGGGAGCGCCTGTCACGGTGGTGACCAAGCCGGCACCTACGGTTGCAGTAACGGGCGGTGGAAGCATCTGTTCAGGGGGCACGCTCCCGAATGTAACGTTCACCTTTACCGGCACAGCGCCTTTCAATTTTACGTATACCGATGGTGTCACGCCGATCAGCGTGTCTAACCACCTTTCGACAACGTTCACGATCACAGGTGCTGCTGCAGGAACATACCAGGTGACAGCGCTCACGGACAACACCGGATGCGCGGCCAGCAATCTGACCTCGAGCGTCTCCGTGATTGTCAACTCGGCGCCGAGTGTAGTCATTAGCGGAGGAGGCACGGTTTGTGCCGGCGCTACGTTGCCTGATGTCATCTTCACCTTCACGGGAACGGCACCCTACACATTCACCTACACCGATGGAACAACACCGGTAACCATAACGAATCATAATGCATCAACTTTCACGATAAACAACGCACCTGCCGGAACCTATTCCATCACGGCCCTGGCCGATGCTGGTGCTTGCCCTGGTGCGACTTTTGGCACGCCTGTGACGGTAGTCGTGAATGCTTTGCCGACCGTAGTAGTCGGCGGGGGAGGAACCGTTTGTAGCGGAAGCACCTTGCCCGATGTCACCTTCACCTTCACAGGAACGCCGCCGTTCGACTTTACCTATACGGATGGCTCTACTCCTGTAACTGTTTCCAATCACCCGGGTATGAGCTTTACCATTACCGCTGCTGCGGTAGGTATCTATCAGGTAACGGCGTTGACGGATGCCAATAGCTGTCCGGCCACATCGCTTGGAGGCACGGTCTCTGTCATTGTAAATCCCGCAGCTACGGCGGATGCCGGACCTGCACAGATCATTTGTGCCGGTAGCACCGTAACATTGGCCGGATCGATTGGCGGTGCAGCCACCACGGCAACGTGGAGTGGCGGCAGCGGATCATTTAACCCGAATGCCAACGACCTGGGCGCAGTTTATACACCTTCTTTACCGGAAGCTACTGCAGGTTCGGTTACCTTGACCCTGACTACGGACGATCCGGATGGAGCCGGTCCTTGTTTGGCGGCCACCGACAATGTGGTCATCACCATCAGTTCGGGCGCTACGGTAGATGCCGGTCCGGTTCAGACCATTTGCGCCGGCAATAGCGCCACGCTTGCAGGAACATTCTCAGGTGCCTCTGGCATCACGTGGACGACCGCAGGCGATGGAACCTTTAACAATGCAAATCTCGCGAACGCGGTCTACACCCCTGGCCCCAACGACATTGTGGCCACCACCGTATCGCTCACCATCACAACGGGTGGACCTTGCGCAGCGGCTGCAGACAATGTGATCATTACCATCAATCCCGCGGCCACTGTAGATGCAGGCTCGCCTCAAATCACTTGTGCAGCGACGGCAATAACACTGTCAGGAACTTTCTCCGGATCGGCTACTGGTTTGAAATGGACCACCGCCGGTGATGGTACCTTTAGCGACGACACTGACCCGAGCTCAACGTATACGCCAGGTGTCAACGATGTCGCTGCTGGCACGGTGGTGCTGACGGCTACGGCTACCGGAACGTGCTCTGGTGTGACCGACAATGTGACCATCACCGTTAACCCTGTCGCTACTGTCGACGCAGGCGGTCCGCTAAACATCTGCGGCGCAGCATCGGTAACTTTGAATGGTGTGATAGGAGGCGCGGCAACGTCGGCTACCTGGACAGGCGGCACGGGTACATTCACCCCGAACGCAAATGACTTGAACGCGATCTATACGCCAAGCCTTGCAGAAAGAACAGCGGGAACGGTGACACTCACGCTGACCACCAACAATCCTACAGGACCTTGCCCGGCTGCGTCAGACAATGTGACCATCACGATCGGCCCGATCCCTGGCGACCAGGTTACGTTTGGCAATGACACTTGGCTGGGTTACGTTTATGACGACAGCTCCGCGCCGACAACCATTGATTTTGCGACGGGCAAATACAGAGGCTATATCGATCAGGCAGATATTTTGAATCTGAATCCCGTAGGTACAAATTACTACCATGTGCCTTCGGATACGTTCAATATGGACTTGTCCACCTCGCCGGTTGTTGGACCTAATGTCTGCGGATCTTTCGATGAGCATTTTAGCATCCGCTTCAAGATGAGAAAATTCTTCACGCAAGGAAATTATACGTTCACCGTGGGTGGTGACGATGGTGTGAGGTTGTTGATCGATGGAGCGCTTGTGTCTGGAAATTTTGGCACCCACAGCTATCTTGAGTTTCCCGGAACAGTCTGCTTTAGTGCGGATGGCACCCACGACATTGTGATCGAGTATTTTGAAAATACCAGTATTGCCCATGTTTCCTTTAAGTATAAACTGGCGCCGCCTCCCGATGTAGCCAGTGCGTCGGTATCGGTATGTGTCAACTCGCCTACAGCGCCCACGTTGACGGCGTCTTCCCCCGATCTGACGGTTACCGGCTTTAACTGGTACAGCGATGCAGCCCGTACAAACCTGGTAGGAACCGGTACCAACTTTACCCCGACACTGGGCACAGGTACCGGCCAACTGAATGTAACAGTAGTAGGAACGACGAATTATTATGTAACATCGGTATACGGCTGCGGCGAAGGACTTCCCGCTATCGTAGCGGTAAATGTTGTGAACGGAGCAACGATCAATAAGACCGATTCTTCGATCTGCGAAGCCAATGGCGCTGTGGATCTTAGAAACTATGTCACGGCTTCGCCAACGGGAGGTACATTTACCTTCTCAGGCCATCCCAACATTGCAGGAAACAACTTTGACCCTACTGGCCTAAGTGGTCCTATCCCGATCACCGTTGACTATTCGATCGGAACCTGCTCGGCCACTTCGAAAATACTGACACTGACGGTAACCAACACATCGACGATCACCGTGCCTGCGGCAGTGGTAGCAATGTGTCAGGGAGGTGGTATCGTCGATCTGAATACGTTAGTAAGTGCTGTACCGGCCGGTGGTGACTTTGTATTCACGGGCTCAGCCGGAATTACAGGCGACAACTTCGATCCAACCGGTCTCACGGGTAACCAGTTGATCACGGTGAACTACTCGCTCGCCGGCGCATGCGCCGCTGCCTCGAAGCAATTCACGATCAACGTATCGCCCAATGCAACCCTTACGACAAACAATACCTCCGTATGTCCTAATGCTGGATCTGTAAACCTGTTGTCATTGGTAACGGGTACACCCGCAGGAGGTACCTTTACCTTCACCGGTCCGGGCGTTACGGGAACCAGCTTTGATCCATCTACATTGGCGGGAACAACAGTTTCCGTCACGGTGCAGTACGTGTCAACAGGCTGCGGCCCGGTTTCTGGAGCGATCTCGATCCAGGTGAAAGCTGCTAATGACGTCACCTGCGGAGGAACCGGATCCGATTGTGCTAACTTCAGCGCGATCATTCCGACCATCACCACACAACCGACGTGTAGCGACCGCGATGCCGGCGAAGTGTCGTTCAGTATCCAGCGGGCAGACGCCACGCCGACAACTTTCCGCGTGATATGGGTCTACAAGGGTGTTACACCGCCCACCACGCAAACCAAGTTCACGAACGGAACAGTGCTCTTCAGCGACCTCAAGTCAGGTTTGTACACCTACACGGTGATTGACGAAGGCAATGGCAAAGCGTGCGGTCCTGTTGATTTCTTCCTGGATCTGAAAACACAAGTACACATCCTCGACAAACAAGTGATCAGCAACGTCAGCTGCTTCGGTGGAACAGATGGAAACGTGATGCTTACCGTTGACGGATCGCTGACCGGACAATACTGGTATAAGTATGTGTACAAAGGACAAGAGTCCAGTGCCCAGACGTTCACGCCAGGCGCTCCGCTGCCCGATGGACTTCCCGCAGATGACACCGATTATATTATCCTGAAAGTAGACGACAACCTGAACTTCACTTGCCCCGATACGGCGATGGTGAGGATCAAACATCTCTTCCCGAAGGTGAACATGACCGTCAGCACGACCGACGTAACGACGTGTAATGGCAGCGATGGCGTCATAAACGTCACCGGCATCAGCGGTGGAAATACAACATCGGGCGCCTTGAAAATCCGGTTGAGAAGATTGACCAGTTCTTTAGGAGATACCGAAGTTTTGTTTGACTACGAAGACGTAGCGTCCGGCGCAAAATCCTATTCGGATCTTGGCAAAGGCGACTATTATGTAGACATCATAGACAACGGCGACTGTGTGACCACGTATCCCAGTGCGATCCAGATCAAAGCTCCCGGTCTGACGCTGACGATACCGCCGCTTGCCGTGACCAATGCCGATTGTTCGAACGGTGGTAAGAGTGGTACGATCTTGTTTAAGGTTTCGCAACCGGATGGCATCTACCAAGTGGCCGTCAGCGCGGATCCCCTCAACGTACCGGCCGACGATCAGTTTGTGGACTACAACACGCTGGTGTTGCCCAACGTGAAGTTCGATCAACTGCCCAGGGGGAACTACTACTTCTATGTGAAGTCAGCCACGAGCCCTTGCCCCACCCGCACCGTCAATCCTGTTGCGGTGGATGGCCCGTATCAGATTGGCGATTTCGAGATCATACAGAGCTGCTCAACACCGGACATCACCATCTCCAATATCAGCGGCGAGCCGGGCAAACCCATGGTGATCCAGGTGTATGACAATGCCGATCCTTTCTTCCAGATCGACCAACTCGTCGTGAGCGCCAATGCCACGACCGCAACGTTTCACTATACGCCGACGGAGCACTCGTTCCTGACGGGATATGGAAATACATATCGCTTCGTCATCGTGCAGGAGCAAACCAATTGTACGATCACCTCCGCGGACAAACTGCAGGTCATCAGTCAACGACTGGATCTCACGGTAACGTCGAAACCTTCGTTCCCGAATCCGAAGCGGACCGGTAGCATCGTGATCGACAACATCATCGGGGGAACGCCTTTCCTTTCTGCCGACAATCAGCTGTACTATAACGTCACCATAACCGACGAGAACGGAGGTACAGTCATCGACTCGCAGCCCGTTTCATTGAACCCGCAGAAGAAGTTCTCGGAATCCTTTGACTACCTGTCACCGGGCATCTACACGATCACCGTGGAGGACGATTCGAATTGTAATCCCAAGATTGTGCAGATCCAGATCGACCTCGATCCCAGTGTCTACGTCCCCAACATCTTCACGCCGAACGACGACGCCGTCAACGATCTGTTTGAAGTGTTGAACTTGCCTGTCGGTGGCAAACACACCCTGATCATCAGCAACCGCTGGGGTAATGAGGTGTTCAAGTCGACGGATTACCACGAAGGAAATTTCTGGGATGCGAAAGAAGCATCCGATGGTATATACTTCTACCGCCTGCAATTGGATGGCGGCGCAACCTTCACCGGATGGGTGGAAGTGTTGAGAGGCACGAAGCCTTAAGGAAGCGCGAGCAGAAACTGTAACGTATCAATTTGGTCAGCATAGTCTCCGACTTCCGGAAACTGTGACTGACCAAATTTTATTTTAGCCTCTTTCGAATCGCCCACCACACACTGGATCTTGTCTTTCGATTGCTCCAGCAACAAACGAAGGGCGGCAACGCTCTCGTAGTATTCATAGTAAACAACGGAGATAGGGGAGACCAGCTTTTGATTTTCCTGGAGGATAACCGAACCGTTGTCGAGGAATGACGTCTGCGAAACCAGCAGTACGGACTTCTGGTAGTCGTAGTTGTTGGCGTACTTATGATGGTTGACGATCTCCCGGAAAGATTCCCAGGGCCGGAGCACATTGGCGAGGGGATATCCGGCGGGCACGAAAAGCTTCGAGACGTTGCGGCACCCTAAACCAAAATAACTGAATACGTCGATGCCCAGGCGATTGACATCATCGTCCGACTCGGTGCCGTCCAACACCGCCACCGAGGTCCGGTTCTTGCGGATGATGTGTGGGTATTTGCTAAAGTAATATTCAAAATAGCGCGAAGCATTGTCGCTGCCCGTGGCGATGATGGCGTCAAAGCCCTTCAACTGTTCAGAGAATGCGATCCGTTCAGCAAACCGTGGCTCGATCTCAACAAGTTTGTCCACGACAAATTGGATGAGGGCGCTGTCTTTCGAGCTGCGCTTGATGAGGATGGAATGGCCGGCGATGAGCACACATAAAAAATCGTGAAAGCCTACCAACGGGATGTTGCCCGCCATCACCACGGCGATCTTTTTGGAAACAACGGGCTCCAGATCGTACGCCGAAGTCCACCGGCGGAGGCTTTCTGGAGAAAGAAATTTGGCCACTCCACTAACGGCCATTCGTACAGAATCCTCGGTAAACCACGAATTCTCATTACGGGTTTTCCACGCTAACGATTGAAGCGCATCGTCACCCATTTCCCGCAGCATTTGGCCCAATTCACCAAAGGCGTTTAATCTTTCATCAACTTTCATATGTAGTAAACTTTTGCGGCGACGAGTCCGTTTTAAGAAATGTTTGGTGTACTTTTGTATGAATAACGGGTCAAAAATAGAAAAAGCATGGCAATAATGATTACGGACGAGTGCATCAACTGCGGTGCATGTGAACCGGAATGCCCCAACACAGCTATCTATGAAGGCGGCCGGGAATGGAACTGGGCCGGGGGCACAAAATTGGAAACAGTAGAATTGGAAGACGGTTCGGCGATCGATGCAAAAACTGCACAAGCCCCGGTTTCCGATGAATTTTATTATATCGTATCGGGAAAGTGTACCGAATGTTCGGGCTTTCACGAAGAACCTCAATGCGCGGCCGTTTGCCCGGTAGATTGCTGCGTGCCCGATCCTGACATGGTGGAAGTGAAAGAAGAGCTGCTCGCCAAAAAGGCCTGGTTGCACCAGGAAGTAGAGCAAGAATAATTTGAGATCTTAAATATCTTCGAAGGCGCTTGTCGAGACGGCAAGGCTATAGAAGAAGGCGCAAGAACTGAGCGTGAAGCTTCGATCTTGCGCCTTTTATTTTAAAGGACCGATCAACGCATTTTTTCCCGCTTGATCAGATAGGTCTGCAAAATGGTGTTGTAGTCGCTCTGCACGTCGGCTTCGATGAAGTCGATCTTGTATTGATTGCAGCGCATTTTCAGTGCGTTGTAAAAACGCGTAGCCTCCGTTTTATAATTCAGTTTTACCTCACCCGGGTTTAGCTTCAGTTTATCGCCACTCTCCAGGTCGATGAATTCCATGGGACGGTCCTCGAAATTGAAGTGTAACTCCGTCTGGTTGTCCATCACGTGAAAGACGATCACCTCGTGCTTGTTGTGCTTGAGGTGCTGGAGGGCTTTGAAAAGGTCGTCGGTGTCTTCGGCGCTGTCGAACATGTCGCTGAAGATCACCACCAGGGAGCGTTTGTGGATCTTCTCCGCCAGCTCGTGTAGTACGCCGGCCACGTTGCTTTTTTGCAGCTCCTTTACGGGCGTTTCATCGATGTCGTTGAGCTGGCCCAGGATTTTTGTAAGGTGGGTCGCAGACGACTTTACGGGCGTCAGGGTCTTGATGGCGTCGGAAAACAGGCACAATCCCACGGCATCCCGTTGCCGGTGGAGCAGATAGCTCAGGGCCGCCGCGGCGTACTTGGCAAACCGGATTTTGGCCTTCGTAGCCACGGGGTAAAGCATGGAGGAAGAGGTGTCGATGGCGATAAGACACCGTAAATTGGTCTCCTCCTCATATCTTTTTGTAAAAAGTTTGTCCGTCCGGGCATAAACTTTCCAGTCCAGATGGCGAGTGCTCTCCCCCTCGTTGTAGAGCCTGTGCTCGGCAAACTCCACGGAAAACCCGTGGTAGGGGGACTTGTGGAGCCCGGTAATGAACCCTTCAACTAGTTGACGGGCAAGCAATTCCAGGCTTGCGTGCTGCTTTACGTCCTGCTGATCTATCTTCACAATCGTTTTAAAAAGCTGTTTTTACATTCCTGCCCTATTGTACGTTAACGGTCAAATGGATGGTTAAACGCACAAAACCGTTTTAAAATATTAAATCGGTTGTTTGCAATGATTTTTCAAAATACTACCTTAGACTAAACCAAACTTAAATCTAACCCTAAAAATTGAAGGATTGTGGAAGAAAATAAGACAAACGGCAGGGATGAAATTTACTCAGCGAAAGTAAAAGCCGGTAAGAGAACTTACTTTTTCGATGTTAAGGCTACCCGTTCCAACGACTACTACCTGACCATCACGGAAAGTAAGAAGCGTTTCAAGGAAGATGGATTTACGTATGAGAAGCACAAGATTTTCTTGTATAAAGAAGACTTCAATAAATTCGTAGAGGCGTTGAACAATACCGTGAACCACGTGAAGCACGAACTGATGCCAAACGTGGATTTCACCCAGTTCGACCACGTGCACGAACGCGAAGAGGCCGAAGCCGAAACGACCACGGCAAAAACACCCGGTCTGGATACAGAACTCAAGTGGGACTAAAACCTTCTGAATGACACATACCTACCTAATCTAAATCCATAGGAGCCCCTGAGCAATCGGGGGCTTCTTTGTTTTAGGGCTTTTAGGGATTTCTGGGTCGAACCTTCTTTTCCGCATTTTAGCGCCGCCGGCAGGCTAGTAGGATTTAATCGGGCCCGGGGTGTCCCGGTATGCGCCAGGCAGTTATATTTGCGGCCTGAAATTTATCGAAACAGACTTTTTATGGGACTTCAGTGCGGAATAGTAGGATTGCCAAACGTTGGAAAATCGACCCTGTTCAATTCCATTTCCAACAATAAGGCGGAAGCCGCCAATTTTCCCTTCTGCACCATAGAGCCCAACGTGGGCATTATCAGCGTGCCGGACCCCCGGCTGAAGATCCTGGAAGACCTGGTGAACCCCCAACGGGTCCTGCCCACGACCATCGAGTTTGTGGACATCGCCGGCTTGGTGAAGGGCGCCAGCAAAGGAGAGGGGCTGGGTAACCAGTTCCTGGCCAACATCCGCGAGGTGAATGCCATCGTACACGTGATCCGCTGTTTCGAAAACGACAATATCGTCCACGTTGACGGCCGCGTCGATCCCGTTTCCGACAAGGAGATCATCGACACCGAGCTGCAACTGAAAGACCTTGAATCCATCGAAAAGAAACTCTCCCGGGTTGAACGCGCTGCCAAAAGCGGCGACGTGAAAATGAAGAAAGAGTTGGCCGTTCTCCAGCAATACAAAGAGACCCTGCTGGCCGGCAAGAACGCCCGGGCTGTCCAGGTGAGTGAAGAGGATAAAGCGGCCGTGGCCGACCTGCAGCTACTCACCGCCAAGCCAGTGATTTATGTGGCCAACGTTGAAGAAGACTCCATCCACACCGGCAACAAACACGTTGACGCGCTCAAAGCCCACGTCCAGCACGAAAATGCCGAGGTGGTGGTGATCAGTGCCGCCATCGAAGCGCAGATTGCCGAGTTGGAAAGCCAGGAAGATCGCGAAGTGTTCCTCCAGGAGTATGGCCTGACCGAATCCGGCCTCAATAAGCTCCTCCGGGCCTCGTACCATTTATTGGATCTTATCACATATTTCACCGCCGGCGAAAAAGAAGTGCGGGCCTGGACCATTCAAAAGGGCTGGAAGGCCCCCCAGGCAGCGGGAGTGATCCACACCGACTTTGAAAAGGGCTTTATCCGCGCAGAAGTCATTAAATTGGCTGATTATCAGAAATATAAGACTGAACAGGCCTGTAAAGAGGCCGGTAAAATGTCCGTTGAAGGCAAGGAATACGTGGTGGCGGATGGCGACATTATGCACTTCCGTTTCAACGTGTAAAGTTTTCCCGTAAAATTCATTAGAACCTTTCTGTTTTTTTCTTAGTTTTATAAACTGCTCATATTCAGTATTAAGCAGGCTTTTTGCTACGGTAATTTTTTAACCCCATTTAACTTTTTTGGGTTTGAGAACCAGAATTATTTTTTCGCTGAAAAACAGGGGTGCTTACGTTCCATTTCACCATCAATACTTGCTGGCGCAAGTAATCAAAGGACTGCTCATATTCGGGCCCGAGAAAAGCTATGTGGAATTCAACCAGTATAACTTCTCCGGACTGAAAGGTCAGACCAAAGTGAGCCGCAAAGGGCTTCACTATTTCTCCGCCAAGGTCACACTCGTATTTGCGTGCTCCGACAAGACGTTTATGGACTATTTCCTGGCCCGTCTTTTTGAACAAAAGGAAGTGATTGTCGGCAACATGCACCTGGTGCCCGAATCGGTAGAAGAGGAGGAACCCGTAACGATCACGGACGAATCGCGTTTCCTCTGCATTTCACCCATCGTGGTGATCCCGGCCACCTTCAATGACGAAAGCGGCAAGAAATTCGTGTCGCCCGAAAGCGATGAGTTTTCCGATCTGCTCTATGATGCCACGCTTTCGCGGATGGAAGCCACCGGCAAGTACACCGCCGAGCAACTGGCCTCGTTCTATAAATTCCAGATCGTGGCCGACCACGACTACATTCAACGCATCCAGGCCTCACACAAGAAATTTGCCCGTATTTATCCGTTATACGACAACGACGTCAAGTTTGAAGTGCGTGGCTACACGTTCCCGTTCACGCTATACGCCGCCAAAGAAGTGCAGCAGTTCATCTATGAAAATGGATTGGGCTATTTCACCCACAAAGGCTTTGGCATGCTGGACGTGGCCAACAACGACTCCATCCACCGTGCGCCCCAGCACGACGTGAACTACGCCTAGCGCGGGTTCTTATCCAACCGTATATAACCGATCAACAGGTCCGCGCGAGGCTGGAAGGGTCTGTAATACACCAGGATCTCGTAATAATTCTCCGTTTCAAAATGGCTGCCTTCAAAATAATAGGGGGGCAACGTGGGTGACTTCACAAGATATTGATAGTCATACCAGCCTTGCTTTAACAAAATGCGGGCTGAATATTGGCTCTTGGCCGAGTCGTAGTGCATCTTGTTGTCCTGGTTTAGATTCCAGTAGTTGAAGGCCCCGGTCACGTACACATCACCGCTCACGGGTGGGCTGGACAACGAGAAATTCACATTCACATAGTTGGAATAGGCCAGCTCCTTGTTGTAGTCCAGGTTGTCGATGTTGAAGGCGCCGTCGAGGTCGTTGTATTGCGCGTAGGCTTCGCCGTTGCGGCTTTTGTCTTTGGCGACGAAGGCATCGAAAGGTTTTTGTTTCTTGTCCACATAGGCGACGTTCCGGCCGGGATAGTTGAGCGAGCGCAGGTCGAAAAACCGGAACTCGTTGCCGCCCCGGAACATCTTGGACTCGTCAAAGAAGCGGTATTCCAGTTCTTTTTCGATTTCATGGACGAAGCTGGGCTTGATGTCACTGGCCATATTGTCCCACCGCTGGTTCTGACGGACGTTCACGTGCACGTCGATCAGTGGGTTATTGATGTCCAGGTTTTGATAGTTGATGCTGAAGTTGAGCTGCTGGTTCAGGTTGGCCAGTGTGCCCGGACCCAGCAGGTTGCCGTTGCTGGTGAAGCTCACCTGCGAATCAAACACCAGGAAGCGCTTGGTCAGCACGATATCGCTTTTATCACTCCCGCGGTAAACGACCGCCACATAGTTACCGGGGATCTTCACCCCGGGCAGACCCACCCAATAGTGCACAAAAGGAATGTGGGTATCGACCGAGAATTCGGTGTTGTTGATGGGGAACTCGTTGTAGCTGGTCATAAAATCCAGGTCCTGCAGGTCGGATTTGGTCCAATCATGGTTGCAGTGGACGAACTTTACGTAGTAGGTGTCTCGTTCGGGGCGCAGGTCGTCGAATTGAAGCAGCAGGTTCCATTGCCCGAGCGCCGTCACCGCGGGCGCATTGGGGGCGCCGTCGGAGCCCAATTGTATGGTTTTGATCTGGGGTTCATAGGCAAAATCCAACAGCCTCAGTACTTTAGCATTACCGGTGGAATTCGACGAACTTTGTGAGATGGGTGTGCAGGCCGTCAGGCTGGCGCACAGCAGGAAAAGATAGCTATACTTCATTGGCGTTAAAGATAACTATTTCCAACTTTTCCGTTAATGCGGGTGTCTAATGTGTAAAATGGCGGAACGATAGAGTACATGCTCAGCGAACAGGAACTCATTGAGGGATGTCGCAAAAGCAACAGGGCTTTCCAAAAGGCTTTGTATGACCGCTATTGCCGAAAAATGCTGGTGGTATGCCTCCGTTATTCGAAAACAACAGCCGAAGCGGAAGACATCCTGCAGGAGGGGTTTGTAAAAGTATTTCAGGGCATAAAGGACTTCCGCCAGGAAGCAAAACTGGAGACCTGGATCACGCGCATTATGGTGAACACGGCCCTAAATGTTCAGCGCAAAAAACTATACCTCTATCCCATGGTAGACGTGGCGGAGATCAACCTGCCCGAAGAAGAAATGAGCATTTCCGGGATCCACTTTACCCAGTTGCTGGAGATGATCCAAGCCCTGCCGCAGGGATGCCAGATCGTGTTCAACCTCTTTGCCATCGAGGGCTATAGCCATAAAGAAATTGCAGCGTCATTGGGGATATCGGAGGGAACATCGAAGTCGCAGTTTGCCCGGGCCAAGAGTCTGCTGCAGGCCAAGTTATTAAAGGAATCAACGTACTATGAACGATATGGAGAGGCGAAAATTTGAGGATGCCGTGAAAGACGCATTTTCGGGCGCCGAGGCGAGTCCGACCGAAACGGTATGGACGAACATCGAGCTGGACCTGGAGCGCGCCGAGGGCGACAAGATGCGCCGCAGAATCGTCTTCTATAAACTGGTGGCAGCCGCCTCGGTTGCTTTCGCCATGTGTATGGCAGGTCTCGGCTATTATACCGTAACAAAGAATGAATCCGGGGTAGGGGGCAATGATCTGTCCATCAACACCACACAGAGGCCTTCCGGCACAGAAGAAAAGATGTCTTCTGATAAAACTATAAGTGAATCGGTTGAAATATCTGATAATCAAAAGAATATCTCAGAATTAGGCAATGAAAACGGGAATGGCCCGCTAACTGCAGCTGAAGAACGCGATGCGGCATTTACGTCGGAAACCTCACGCGACGGGGATGTGTTGATCGCTCAAGCCAAAAAGAATACACCCGCAAAAAAGGAAATCCGAGAACACCAAGCAGTGGTTAAGTCACAGACAATCAACGATAAAGATCAGACAGCATCCGAATCGGTTCAATTGGCTCAGCCAGGTTTGGCAAGTGTAGACGCATCTCAAAAAACAAATCACGGCGTTGGTGATCCCAAAACCGGGGTGGCCGGGTCGAAGGCAAATGACTCCAGAACTACAGGAGAAAATACTGTATCTTCCGATAAGTCTTCATCTTTAGCTTTACTTGGAACAACTCAAATATTTGATTATAAGAATGTAACGATAGATAATTCAGCTTCTCAAAAAATCGCAGAAAGCGACGTTTCCTCCGAACAGAATCAGGCTTTGGTCGCATCGGGAGTGGCATTGAATGGCTACAAGCCGTTCGTGTTTAACGAAAGGAACCTGCCACCGTTCTATAAAATGAATTCTCCTAAACTAAAACTCCCAGACAATCAAATCGATCCGGGTGAGAAGATGTTGCGAGAACTGAAATTGAAGGAGGAAGCCTATGCGAAAGAGGACAAGAAGGAAAAGCAACAGCAGTCGGAGAAATTGTGGACATCGTTGGGCTTTGCTGCGGGGGGATTTAACTCACTCAACAGCAGTGTTTCATCTAGTACCTCTGCAAGCTTAGCTGCATCCAATAGCCCAGCTTCCAATGGCAGCAACGTTGCCGATAAGCAGGCGAAAGCTTCGGGTGTCGCGTATTCCGTTGGCGTGAGCATGGGAGCAAAACTTTCGAAACGGTGGCTGATACAAGGTGGGGTGAACTACCTAACACAATCGTCTAACTATACCGCTAACAGCGTCGTGGTTTCCGACAATTTTCAGTCGCTCAAGGCGGAGTCTATCAATGCGTCGTATGGTGACATCACCCAACAGTCGCAGTCGGCGGATGCAAACGCCAGGAACAAGAACGCGGGCACCTTCCCGTATTCGGTGAACAACAACGTTCAGTTTGTGAGTGTGCCGGTGCAGGCAGGCTATCTGGTGATCAACCGGAAATTCGGACTGCAGCTGAACGCAGGATTGTCGACGGATTTGTTCCTCCAGAATACAATAACTCCCGAGGGTGGCAGTTTAGATAAGACAACCCAGGGAAGAGGGGACGATTCGCCGTATCGGTCGGTGAATTTTAGCGGTCTAATGGGAACAGAATTGAGTTACAAATTCGGACAACGTTATAGGCTTGCTTTGAACCCGGGATTGCGTTATCCCATCAACTCCGTTTACAAGTCCGACATCGGCATTCAATCCACGCCGCTCACCTTTGATGTGGGCCTCCGGTTCCGCTACATTTTTCGCTAACCTGTCCAACCTTTTAACGGATGGTTGTGTCTAACACGTAAACCCAAAAACCCACCGTTATATGGATACACTAGAGAACAGACTGCAGCGACGGATACATGTATCTCTGTATGCCCTGCTTTTTTTGACGGTACTCTTAGGGATCAGCGTTCTGCTGGAAGGCTGCTCCGACAAATGTCAACTGACCACCGAGTATGCCTATTATGAACCCGTCTACACGCCTTTAGCTGAGCTGCGCACAAGCGTCCGCGTGGAGGAACCTAGGGCGTTGGAAAGCGTGGGGAAGATCTATTACAAAGGAGAGACCCTGTTTGTGAATGAACCCGGCAACGGCATCCACATCATCAATAACGCCGACCCGGCCCACCCGGTGGCGCAGAAGTTTTTGAGCGTGCCCGGCAGCTTCGACCTGGCGGTGAAGGGCAATACACTCTATACCGATAGTTATGTGGACCTGGTGGCTTTCGACATCCGCGACCTGAACAACATTCATGAGACCGCCCGGCTGGAAAATGTGTTTGCCAACGTGAATTCCCTGGGTTTCATTGTCAATGCGAGCGGCGTGGTGACCGACTGGGCCCAAAAGAAAATGGTGAACTTATCCGAACCGGACTGTGAAACGGTTTTGCAGCCCTGGGGTGGAGTATATTATGATCGGGGTATCGCCTTAACGAGCGATGCCCAGTCGAACTTTAATGCAAAGGCCGCTATCACTCCGGGGACCGGCTCTGGCCCTGGAGTGGGCGGTTCTTTGAACCGGTTTGCCATCAACGCGGGCCATCTCTATATGTTGGACGGCCCCGATGTGCAAGTGATTGACGTGACCACGGAAAACAGTCCCGTGGCCAAATCGCGGGTGAACGTAGCTTGGGGAATCGAAACCATTTTTCCATACGACAAGAATATTTTCGTGGGGTCCACGGCGGGCATGCATATCTATGACATCTCCACGCCCGAGGCCCCGGTGAAGGTGAGCACCTATGAGCACGTCCGGAGTTGCGACCCTGTGGTGGTGGACGGCCAGTATGCCTACGTCACCCTCCGCTCGGGAACGGCCTGTCAGGGCTTCACCAATCAGTTGGAAGTGATCGACATTAAAAACCTTGCCTCACCCCAGGTGCTGAAGACCTATCCCTTTACGAATCCTCATGGTCTCGGCATCGACAACACCACATTGTTCATATGCGACGGTGACGACGGCCTCAAAGCCTTCGATGCATCCGACATAAATGCCATCGATCAGCACCTGCTGGCCCACTACAAAGACATCAACGCCACCGACGTTATTCCGTTCGAAGATGTGCTGATGATGATCGGCACGGGCGGCATCTATCAATATGACTATTCTGATGCTTCCAAGATTACGTTGCTCAGTCATATTGAAGTAGTCCCGCATGTCGACTAAACCTCGTCTTTTCTTTTTCCTGTTTTTGCTCGTGACGTGCCAGGCGGTTGCGCAGACCGACAGTGTCGATCATGCCGGCAGAAAGATCCGGTACTGGAACAATTTCCTTTTGGGAGGTCTTGTGGGAGATCACAAAGAAACATTTTTCTCATTTGCCACAACCCATGGCGTTCGCCTGGGGCGCCTGGCGGTGGGTTTGGGAACCGGCTTGGATGCGTATGGCGATTGGAAAGTCATTCCCATGTTTGCCAGCGCGTCATTTGATTTTGCCCGCATAAAGAACGATGCCCTTTTTATCCAAATGAACGGGGGCTATGGCCGTGCCCTTTACACGGGAGAAGATAGAGTGGGTGTACCTTCTGGCGTCGAAAATGGTGGCGGGAAGATGCTCAATCCCATGCTGGGCTACCGGATCAAGGCCGACCGGTTCCGGATCTATATTGCTATGGGTTATAAATTCCAGCGAAATAAATATAGCTACGATTATAACAATCCAATATGGTCCTTCGCTCCCGCTGAATTTCCAAGGTATACCGTCCAGGAGGATATGCAACGATTTGTCTTGCAGATGGGCTTTGGCTGGCACTAGCGTCGGCCAGGGGATTTTTTTTGGCGGGTAGGCTAACCGGTTGTTTTTCATTGGGTTTATCGGCAACTTGAGCTTGCGCATGACCCCCACAGAAAGCTAGGTGCGCCTTACTTTTCAATGTGTTATGTATGGTGAATGCAGTATTTCTGTGGACGGGGTTTAATGCTTTTATTTTGCTGATGCTGGTCCTCGATCTCGGTTTTCTTCGCCGGAGATCACGCGAGGTAACCATTCGCGAGGCGCTCTTCTGGACCGGCGTGTGGATCTCGCTGGCCCTTCTTTTCAACCTCTTTATTTACGCGTACTTTGACAGCGGGAGCGCCTTGGCATTTTTTACGGGGTACCTCATCGAGAAATCGCTGAGCGTAGACAACATCTTTGTTATCATCCTCATTTTCTCCTACTTCCATGTGCCCCGTGCCTATCAGCACAAGGTATTGTTTTGGGGTATCCTGGGGGCGCTGGTGATGCGCGTTATTTTTATCGTGACCGGCATCGGGCTCATTCATCGTTTTGAATGGCTCATTTATGTTTTTGGCGCCTTTCTCATTTTCACGGGTATAAGAATGCTGGTACAAGGCGAGGAGCAAATTCAACCCGAGAGAAATCCCTTGTTACGGCTGGCGCGCAGAATCTTTCCGGTCACGAAGAAATTTAAAGGCGATCGCTTTTTTATCATCCGGAAAGGAAAGTATTGGGCCACGCCATTGTTCCTGGTGGTGATCCTCATTGAGACCACCGATCTTCTTTTTGCCGTGGACTCCATCCCAGCCATCCTTTCCATTTCAAACGACCCGTTCATCGTTTACACGTCTAACGTGTTCGCTATACTCGGGCTGCGCTCGTTGTATTTCGTCGTGGCGGGCGTGGAAAAGTATTTTGTTTACCTCAAGTACGGGTTGTCGGCCATCCTGGTGTTTGTGGGAGCAAAAATGGGTCTAACCAAATGGTTCGAGATCCCGGTGACCGTGTCCCTTATCGTGATCGCGGTTATCCTGGCCGTTGCTATGCTGGCGTCGCTGGTGGTGCGGAAGAAGGAGGAAGTGTCTAAATCAGACCTGCCTACTGCGCGTTGATCTGGTCGATCTCTTCGGCCAGGGCTTCCCATTTTTTGTTGGCTTGGGCCAGGTCTTCCTGCACCTTTTTGAAATCGGCCTGCGTGCTCTTTAGCTTCTCCACGTTGCTGAACACCTCGGGGGTGGCCAGGGATTGTTCGATGGATGCTTTGCGGCCTTCCAGTTGGGTGACAAGGTCTTCGGCTTTCCTTAGGTCCTTCTCCAGCATTTTCAGCTTGGCATCGACAGAGGGCGTGTGGGTTTGTTTTGGCTTGGGTTCGTCGGCTTTCTTTTGTGCTTTGGGCGGCTCGACTTTTTTCAAGCCGCTGGCTTCGTTCTTTTTGCGCCAGTATTCGTACTCGTCGTAGGTTCCGGGGTATTCTTTGATCTGTTTGTCTTCGATATACCAGATCTTGTTGGCGATCTGCGAAACAAAGTGACGGTTGTGAGACACGACCACAAAGCTGCCCAGGTATTGTTGCAGCGCCTGGATAAGGATGTTTTCGGAGATAAAATCCAAGTGGTTGGTGGGTTCATCCAACAACAGGAAGTTGGCTTCGGAAATAAGGGTTTTGGCCAGGGCTACCCGCGATTTCTCTCCTCCCGACAATACTTTGATCTTTTTAAACACGTCTTCATCCGAAAAAAGAAAACATCCCAGCACGCCGCGCAGCTCTTGCTCGGATTTGCCGGAGCCCGCCTGTTTTAGCTCCTCCAGGATCTCGTTCTCCAGATGGAGCGACTCCAATTGGTGTTGGGCGAAAAACGCTTGAATGACGTTGAAGCCCATGGTCCGTTCGCCGTCTACCGGCTCGGTACTGGAGAGGATGCGCAGCAGGGTGGACTTTCCTTTTCCGTTGGCGCCGATCAACGCGATCTTGTCACCCCGTTCTATGGAGATGGAGGTATGTTTCAATATTTCCAGCGGGCCATAAGCCTTGGACACATCTTTTAGCGTGACGATGAAACGGCCGGGCTGCTGGTTGAATTTGAATTTGAAGTTTACGGCGGCGGTGTCGTCCACCACTTCCTCGACCAGGTCCATCCGCTCCAGCGCTTTTACGCGCGACTGCACCTGGCGTGCCTTGGTGGCTTTCGAGCGGAAGCGTTCGATGAAGCGTTCGGTTTGTTTTATTTTTTGTTGCTGATTTTCGTACGCGCCTTGCTGGATCTCTTGACGAAGCTCTTTTTCTTCCAGGTAGAAGCTGTAGTTACCTTCGTAGGTGATAAACTGCTGTTGCGTGACGTCCACGATCTTGCTCACCACGTTGTCGATGAAGGTTCTGTCGTGCGAAACGATCATAACGGCGCCTTCATAGCTCCGCAGATAGTTCTCCACCCATTCGATGGAGGGAAGGTCCAAGTGGTTGGTGGGCTCATCGAGCATGAGCAGCGACGGCTTTTCCAGGAGCAGTTTGGATAGCATGACGCGCATGCGCCAGCCGCCGGAAAATTGTTTCAAGGGGCGGTGGAGGTCGGCGGTGGTAAAGCCGATCCCTTCCAGCACTTCTTCGGCTTTGGACTGGATGGTATAGCCGTCGAGGTGGTCGTATTTTTCCTGGAGCTTGGAGAGCTTTTCCACCAGGGCGTCGGAATATTCGGTTTCCAAGGTTTTAATGACGTGCTCCATCTCCCGTTCGATGTCCACCACCTCTTTGAAGGCACCCATGGCCACGGTGAGGATAGAGTCTTCGGTTTGGTAGGAGAGCAGGTCCTGGTTGAGGAATCCGATGGTGCAGTCGCCGCTTTTGCTCACCGAGCCGGCGTCCAGCTTGAGTTCGCCGTTAATGATCTTCAGCAGTGTGGATTTTCCCCGGCCGTTGAGTCCGATGAGCCCGATCTTGTCCTTGGGTTTGATGAACATGCTGGCGTTCTCATACAGGGCACGGCCGCCGATAAAATAGGAAATGTTGGAAACTGAGATCATGGCGCAAAAATAATCAAGGATTGCCAGGATTTGGGCTCCTTCTATTTTTAAAACTTACACCACGAGGTCCAGCCCAAACCATTCATAAAAGAGGGTGTTTAATGAGACCGGAAAGCTCTAAATTTCAACTTTCACCGGAAAAAAACCACCTATGATAACCCTGAAAACCATTCCCGCCGCCATGCTGGTCGTTATGCTGGCCTGTGGCAACTCCACGGAGGTGAGACCACCCGAATCCAAGGCCGATGCCAGCGCACCGGCCCTGACCGATTATGCGGCCACCTTGCCCCTGGACAAAATAAAGCTCCCTGCCGGCTTCAAGATCGAGGTGTATGCCGAAGTGGAAGATGCCCGTTCGCTGGCCATAAGCCCCGCGGGCGTGATCTACGTGGGCAATAGAAATAAAGACAAGGTATACGCCATCAAAGACACCGACGGCGATTTCAAGGCCGACAAGAAGTGGGTGGTGGCCAGCGGTCTGAACATGCCCAACGGTGTGGCTTTCCGCGACGGCGATCTGTATGTGGCCGAGGTGAGCCGCATCACCAAGCTCCCCGCCATCGAATCCAAGCTTGACAATCCGCCTGCACCGGTCGTGATCAAAGACGACTATCCCAAAGAAACCCATCATGGTTGGAAATACATTGCGTTTGGTCCCGATGGCAAGCTGTATGTGCCCGTAGGCGCACCCTGCAACATCTGCGAATCGAAGGACGAGATCTTCGCCAGCATTACGCGCCTCAATAAGGATGGCTCGGGGCGTGAGATCTTTGCGCAGGGTGTGCGCAATAGCGTGGGCTTCACCTGGCACCCGGTCACCAAAGAACTGTGGTTCACGGACAACGGCCGCGATATGCTGGGCGACGATGTGCCCTCGTGCGAACTCAACCTGGCGGCAAAGCCGGGAATGCATTTCGGGTATCCGTATTGTCACGAAGGCGGTATTAAGGATCCGGAGTTTGGCGACAAGCGACCTTGTTCGGAGTTTACGGCGCCTGCCGATAAGCTTGGGCCGCATGTGGCTCCGCTGGGGCTGAAGTTCTATACCGGCAGCATGTTTCCGGCATCATTTAAAAATCAGTTGATCGTTGCTGAGCACGGCTCCTGGAACCGCAGTAAGAAAAGCGGGTATAACCTGAGTTTGGTGAAGTTGAACGGCAACAAAGTCACGGGACACGAAGTGTTTGCCAGTGGTTGGATGGACGATGCATCGCAGAAAGTTTGGGGGCGGCCTGTGGATGTTCTTTTAATGCCGGATGGATCGATGTTGGTTTCGGATGATCAGGCGAATGTGATCTATCGGATATCATATAAGAAAGGTTAACCGTCTCACCTTCGCTAAAACTTCGGCGAGCAAGAAAGACGCAAAGAGCGCAAAGCTATCGCAAAGAAATTCTCTGCGGTGACTTTGCGCTCTTTGCGTCTCTGCGGTTCAACCTGTATTTTATTTCACCGCCTGAAACTCTGCTAAAGAGGTCTCGGCTTCGTACAATTCCAGTTTGTTACCATCGATCTTGTAGGAGGCTGCGTGCGTGAGGGCGTAGGTATAAAATTCTTCTATTTCCATTTGCTCCTTCCCGCACATCATGCGCGTGGAGGCGGTGGTGAATGTGATCTTTTCCCCGGCAAGTGTATAACTGCCCGTGATGGCATTGCATCCGGCAAAGCCTTCTATTTTTTTATTGCTCAACAGGAAGTAGACATCCTTACCATTGTCGGGTGTGATGACGGGTGTTCCATTCATCTCCGCCAGTTTCCAGCGTGTGTTTTCCAGTGTGGTGGCGGTAGTGGTCTTAGAGGATTTGCAGTGGATGAGGGCGAGGGATGCCAGCGAGAGTATGAGGAGTTTTTTCATGGCAGAAAATGTCGGTCTATGTAAAGTTAAAACTTTACACGAGATAACAACCTGGGCTGGCCGAATGTTGCAAAGCGTCGGCCAACCCAGGTCAAAGGATATTATAGTTCGCGGATCCAGATGTTCCGATAGGCCACCGGATTGCCGTGGTCTTGCAGACGGATCGAGCCGGTTTCATAAGGTTTGTATACAGGCCAGCCGATGTATTCCGTCGGGCCCCAGATGGCTACGTGGTTGAGAGACAGCACGCCGTTGTGCACCACGGTAACATAGGCGGGGAGCAATACGCGGCCGTCTTTGTCGAAACGGGGCGCGGTGAAATAGATATCATAGTATTGCCATTCGCCAGGTTTTTTGCAAGCGTTGGCCATGGGTATGTGCTGCTTGTATATAGAGCTGGCCTGGCCGTTTGCATAGGTCTTGTTGTTGTAGTTGTCGAGCACCTGCACTTCATAGCGTTCCTGCAGGAAGATACCACTGTTGCCGCGGCCCTGGCTGGTTTGTTCGGGCTTCACGTCGGCAGGGGAATGCCATTCTACATGCAATTGAAAGTCGCCGAATTCTTTTTTGGTTTTGATGTCTTTGCCGCCGGGCAGCACGGTGAAGGCGCCGTCCTTTACAGGCCACTTGGCCGCGCCACCGTCGATACTCACCCAGTTGTCGAGACTTTTGCCATCGAAGAGCACGAGGGCATCGGAGGGAGCGTCACTGGGCTTGTCGCCGGGGGTAACGATCTTGGGTTGAGGTTCCCATACTTCGGATGACTCTGGCGTGGCCTTTGGATTGGGTTGGGCAAATGCGGCTCCAACCCCCAAGGTTAAAGCGGCGATGAACAATACGGGTTTATGGATCCTGGTCATAGTTATAGAGTTAAAAATCATTTGCAATGTCGTCTACCTTTTTGTCCTTGTCGGCTTTCATCATCTTGTGGAGGCCATAGCAAATGTAGAGCATCTCCAGCTTGTGTTTGCCGGCAGCGTGAAACTTGAGGATGAGCTTATCGGATTTCCAGAAGTAGGTTTCGTTTTTTATGTCGTAGTCGGCCTTGCCGTAGAGTGACTCCAAAGCTTTCATGAGGCGGGGATCTTTGTCGGCGAGTACGCGGATTTCGTAGACCAGATCCTTGTAGGTCTTCAACTCTATTTTGTCCACGTTGACTTCGCCGATCTTTTCGTACGAAGGATTGATCACTTCATAGAGCTTGGCAGGGAATTCGTCTTTCTCTTTGAATTCTTTGATGAGTTTATAGCCCGTCACCGAATCGATGGGGGCATTTAAATGGATGTCTTTGAATCCATTTCGTTTGTCAAGCTCCAACGTATCCTGGCCAAAGCAGGGGGCGGCGACAACGAATAATAATAGAAGGGCAGTAACTACGCGTATGTTCATCAATTTATAAACTTAACAGGAATGGAAAGTTTAATCCTATCCCAGAGTATCAAAAGGTCGGCCACGTCGTTTCGCTGGTCAAATTGCAGGGTGAATGGTTCGTAAACGGCGCCCGTGGTGGTTTGAACCGGGATATCGAAACGGAGTACATCGAGCCTATAATTGTAATTATAGGCGCCCCATAAACCCAGTTCGCTGTTGATGATGATGGTCCATTTATCTTTTTGAGGGATAGCGAACATGGAATAGGTGCCAGCTTTGAGCAGGAAGCCATTGAGTGAAATATTTTTTGTCGCGGTGATCTCCGTAGCCTCGTTGGCGCCGAGGCGCCAGACCTGACCATAGGGCACGAGGTTTCCAAAAATCTCGCGTCCTCGTTTCAGGGGTTGGGAATAGTTGATCTTTATGTAGGCGTCCTTATATTTCACCGTGGTCACGGCCATTGGACTGGGCCGAGGCTTGGCGGTTTCCTGGGCCCGGGTGGTGACCAGGGCCAGGAGGGCTAGGAACATGGCGGAAATTAGAAGTCGTTTACCCCACATAGCGTTTTAAAGATAGTAATTTAGACTACAACCTTGTGTTCCTTTGCATAAACCATGCTGAATTCTGATTTTGTAAAAACTTATTTTCACCTATGACACGCCCCGCATTCGACGATATATATATGGAGTTGGCCGTGAACCTGGCCAAGCGTTCCCACTGCATCAAGCGGCACGTAGGGGCCGTGCTCACCAAAGATACGCGCATCATCTCCATCGGCTATAATGGTCCGCCCTCTGGCACCCACAACTGCGACGAACAATGGCCCGAGACCGGCTGCCCCCGCGATTCGAAGGGTGGATGCTCGCTGGCCATACACGCTGAACAAAATGCCATTCTCTATGCCGTAAAAAATAAGACGTCGGTGGACGGGGCTACGCTCTATATTACATTATCGCCGTGCCTGGCCTGCTCCCGTATTATTTTTTCGATGGGCATCCGGCGGGTGATCTACCTGCGGTCGTATGCCGAATATAAAGGGATACCCTCGGACGAGGGAGTAGACTTTTTAAAACGGTTTGGTGTGCAGGTGGACCGGTATCAGGGACAACTTTCGAACGTTACCCTCATGATTTAGGGTGAGACGATGGCGTGCCGATAATCTTTCTGGTGTGCGGATACAAAAAAGGGAGGGTAAGGATGGAGACTTGTTGGTGGGACACCAAGTATGACGTGGTATTCTTTAGAGATTGGGGCGAGTGATACAGGTTGTTGGCGAATGCCAACAAAAGGAGGGTGGTTGTGTGAGCTTGTTGGTGAAGATGGCCAACAAGGCTAGTAGTTTACCGGCTCTTCAATGCTTTTTCGAGATCGCCCGTAAGTTTGACGGTAACGCCTTTGGTTTTCTTGGCTTTCTCGCTGTTGAAGACGACCAGGGCGCGGTTGGCCATTTCGTAGAGACCTGCAGGATTTTTGTCGGCCTTATAACTTCCCAGACACCATTCGAGATCGGCCTGAAGCTGTGTGTCGATGCCGAGTTCTTTCAACTTACTCAACGCTTCTTCACAAACTTTGTCGATGGCGACGCCCGCTTTGGATGCGGCGGCCTTCGGTTTGGCTGGAGTGGAAGCTTTCTTTGCGGGCGTCTTTGCCGGAGTTTTAGCGGGTGTTTTTGCCATGACCAGTGGGTTAAAGTGTTTTGATGTGAGTAAGTTACGCGCGTTCGCCGGGGAAGACAAGCAGTTGATTTATAAATTTTACGCAACCGAATGAATACGCGGTGAGTTCAAGCAAAAGTTTAACACCCGGCCTGCATCGCGACATGTTTCAAGCCACCACGGAATTAAAAAGAGGGCGAGTGGGAGGATGCGCGGGTTGGTGAAGGAGGCGTGATCGATTAGAGTGAAGTGCCGTTGATGGCGACACGACCGCTACAAAAAACGAAAGGGAAGTAAATCTAATTTACTTCCCTTCGCAAAGTTTCCTTAGGCCTTGCCTAATTACTTCTTCTTCTTAGCAGCTTTCTTAGCAGTTTTCTTGGCTGCTTTTTTAGCTGTTTTCTTCGCTGTTTTTGCCATAGCGTTTTGATTTTTTTGTTAAACGATACGAAAAGTTATAACAAAATATTTACACACAAAAATTTTTTGCGAAAAATTTTTTCGGAGCGAGATTTTTTTTCATGTGCAAGTGATGCATGATCGATCGGATTTTCATCACTTCATCGCTCATAAAACATTCACTTCGGGTTGAAGAATGATGTCGAATTTTTCTTTCACACTGCCTTGAATGTCCATGGCGAGTTGCCATATTTTTTCACCTTCACCACCTCCATAGTTCACCAACACCAGGGGTTGAAGCGGATGAACACCGATGGCTCCGAATGTTTTTCCTTTCCATCCACATTGCTCGATCAACCATGCTGCAGGAATTTTTACAAGGCTATCCGACGATGGGAAAGAAGGGAGGGAAGGATAACGCTTCTTTAAAAAATCGTGTAAATCAGCGTGTATTGAAGGATTTTTAAAAAAACTTCCGGCATTTCCAACGCGCGCAGGGTCCGGTAATTTGCTTTGACGAATGTGGATAACTGCATCGCTAATGTTTTTTACCGACAGCGTTTCGCGTCCCATTTGCTTCAACGTTTCTTCGATCGCACCATAGCTGATGTTGAACGCGTGATTTTTTTTGGTGAGGGTTAAAGTAATACTTGAGATTAAAAACTTGTCCTTTGCTTCATGCTTGAAGACGCTTTCGCGATACCCGAAACGGCATGCTTCGTTGCTCATCGAAGTCACCGTTCCGCTGCCGATTTCCACCCCTTCGACAGCCAAAATATTTTTTTTTATTTCTACCCCATAAGCACCAATATTTTGCATCGGAGCGGCTCCGACGGTGCCCGGGATGAGGGAAAGGTTCTCCACGCCACCCCAATCCTGCGCCACACAATGCATGACGAAAGCATGCCAGTTTTCGCCCGAGCCGACTTTCAACGTCACCGTATCGTCGTCTTCCTGAACGATCTCCTTGCCCTGAAGTTCTACCTTCACGACCAATCCATCGTAATCTTTGGTTAGTAAAATATTGCTGCCGCCACCTAAAAAGATATGCTTCTCTTTCCGGAACAGATCGGAAGCGATCAACACCTGCGCTTCGGCGATGGACCGGATCGCGGTAAAATATTTTGCTTTGGCCTTGATCCCAAAGGTGTTGTAAGCGAGTAACTCTACGTTTTCCTGGACATTCATACGCAAAAGATTCCCCGGCAAGGTATAAAAAAGTAATTACCCCGGGATATAGGATGGTCCTTTACCCCGGGGTAATGCATGGGTGACGAGCAGCGATGCTATTTGCTTAGCTGTCCGTTCAACTCGTCTTTAGAAATTTTAAAGATGCAGATACGGGGAAACCGTCCCGCCAGATAGGTGGTGCCACACACCGCCAGGCCGCCGTCGGATGTTTGAATGAGGCTGGAGATCTCGTATGGGTTGGAGAATCCCAGGTAGCGACTGCTGATAAACGTTCCTGTTTCCTGTTCATAGAAATACAAACCGATCTGCTTCGACTTCGTGTTGCTGGCATACACCAACGCATTCTTCGTGTCGGTCTTGGCTTGCAGGATCTTCACCGGGGCGTCGGCCACCAGTTCGGGAAGGGTGAAGCCACCAAAGTCAGAACTCGCCGGGTCGCCACCAGGAATGTCTTTGCCGGGCAGGAAATAATTATTGCCATAACTGAACCGCGACAATGCAAACTTGTTGGCACCCAGGTAAGAGACACCGCTCAAGCCACCTTTATCACTCTGTCCCTGAGCCACATTCGAAGGATCGTCTGATGCCGCGTTGGTGAACACGAGGGAAAATGTGTAGTTATAGAATCCATTAAAATAGTACAACCCATTGGCCATTACTCCGGCCTCAAACGGCCATTGCCTTCCGGTGCGGAGGTAATGTTCGATGACATACTTCTCGGTGATGATCTGGTCGTCGGAACCTACGCCGATGTCGTAGCCTTTAGTTTTCAGGATGCCGCCGTCTGTATTCAAGACGGAGATCACCGACTGCTTGTCGTTGTTGTTGTAACTGAGCAATATAAAGTTGTTGTTGGCAAACGACGCTGCCGCCGGATAGGTAAGGTTTCCTTGCACGGGAGTAACGCTTACGGCTTCCAGCAAAGCATCCACATTGGCGATCTGAGCCTGAAGGGTTTGTGCGTCCATGCAGAAGAAATAATACTTGGTTTGATATTCCACGAGCTTGCCCACGGGATAAACGCCGGTAGAAGCCGGAACTTCGATCTCTTTTACAAATTTTCCGTACTGATCGGCTTTCAACAGATAGATGCCGGCAAAATCGGAGTTCTCACTCAGACGTCGGCCGCCCAGTACGATGTAGCCGCCGTCGGGGGTCTCGCGCATGTCGATGGGGAAGTAGGAGGCGTCGAACTTGCTGTTGTCAAAGATCGAGGCGAAATTCTGCTGATCGAATGCGGGGTTGGATTTTTCCGAACACCCGGAAAAGAGAGATACTCCCAACACAAACAGCAGCAGCGAATAGTATTTTTTTAGCATGACAGAAATCATTTTTTATCTAATGTTTTAAAACCACTGGAGAGGAAACGCAACGGGAACAGACACCCTAGGGTAACGGCTACGTTGTCCAGGGTTAGGTCGTCCATTGCATCGCCCACGCCCGACAGTCGGTCGCTGCTGTACCGGTTCTTGGTGGAAGAGATGTTGCTCATGCCATACTTATAGGATACATCGAAGTTGAGACGCACGTTATTGCCCAGGTTATAATTCAATCCGACGCCGCCCAGAAGACCCCAATGCGATTTGGCAAACAGATCTTTCGAACCTACAATGATCGGTTCGTTTTTGAATTCGTTGGCACCCCCACTGGCCTGATCCACGCCACTCACGGTGACAATGGTGGTGGCATCCAACAGCAGCGCGGAATAAATGCCCAACTGCACATAAGGTCGCAGGCGGCCATGAAGGAAATCGTATTTTACCAACAAAGGCAGAACGGCATAGCTTAGTTTCTGTTCCTGGTGGTAGTTCAACGCTACGTTATGCTCCGGGATGGTATCCATCCAGTTGAATTGATTGCTATACTCAAACCGGCTACGCTGATACGTAGGTTGGAAACTTATCAGGAATCCTTTAAAGTAGAAAGACACCTCGAGGGTGGCTTGTGAACCCATCAGACTGAAATTCTTGTAGGTTTTGCCGATGCTGGATGCATCGTAATTGGTGGGAGAGACCACCGCATAGCTTTTGTCTACCGATACCTTCGAGAGATTGGGACCGGCTTTGAAGCCGAGCCACCATTGCTTTTCCAAAAATTTGTCATCTTCTTTTGCCTTCTTGTTGTAGGCGGCCGATTTTCGTTTTTTGTCGGAACCGGATCGTTTTTTTTCCTGGGCGTTGACGGTAGCGGCTATGAGAAAAAATAGCAGCACCAGGTAGCGTCGTTTCATCACGGGTAAGGGTCTTAAGTCTATTTTATGATAACTAGTTTCTTGGATTCTTTATAAAATCCGGTTTTGAACTGATAAATATAGTGGCCGGTCGGCAAACCGGTTAGCTCTACATCAACTTTATGCTCACCCGGTTCATATACGCCATTCACCATGGCCTTCACTACTTTTCCCTGGTTGTCCATCAGGTCCACATTCACCTGGTTGGTGCTGTTCAATGTAAACGACAAGGAAGTTTTGTCTTTGGCGGGGTTCGGGAAGCATTCTCCCAGCGAGAACCGGTCGCTGATGAAGCCTTCGGTGCCGGTGATGATCTGCTGTGCCAGCGGTAATGTCTGGAAGGTCACACCATCCGTTGTTCCGGTGGAGGTCATCAAGCCGGGGAAGATTTCGTTGAGGCGGGTGTCGTCCACCAGCATCCAGTCTTTCATGATGTTCCCATAGACGAGCCGGTAGTCGTATTGCATATCGACGTTGCCTTTCGACAAGTCCGGCACCTTACCGACCACGCCAGGCTGGACGCCGCGTCCGAAAATAAACAACGGGCCACCGGTACCGTGGTCGGTACCATAGCTTCCGTTGGATTGTATCCGCCGGCCGAATTCCGATGTGGTTACGCTCAACACCCGCTCTTCCATGGCACGCGAGCGCAGGTCTTCCTGGAACGCGCTCATGGCCGTAGAGATGTGATACATCAATGCGGCATGGCCGCCCATGGTGGTATCGTATTTTTCAACCTGGTCGGCATGTGTGTCGAAACCGCCTACTTTCACGAGGAATACTTTGGTTTGGCATCCACCCGCGAGCAACTGGGCAACCAATCTCAATTGTTCCGACAGAGGATTTTTCAAGCTTCCCTTGGGCGCATTAAAGGGGTAGTTTTCCGGATACGTTACGGAAGTTTTGCCGCCGGCCTCATACACCTCGGCCAACCGTTGCGCGTAATCCTTGGATTTATCTTCCAGGCTCAAGATCCAATCCAATTCTTTATAATAGGGAGAGCCTTTCAAATAATCGGGAGGCAAACCGCGTGGATCTACGGCTTCGTCGACGAAGCCTTCCAGTTCGCCCACCAGTTGTGCGAATGCTTCCGGGCTGCTGATCGAGATGGATGTGGGGATGTTTCCTTGCTGGTGAAAGATGAGCGACACGTCGTTGCCCATTTCGATGGCCAGCGGGTCTTTCATTTCCGGATTGGGAAAATCTTGCGGATATTTCTTTGGAGCAAATTCTCCCTCCAGATAACGTCCTACCCAACCTGACTGATAATAGTCATCGGCCGATCCGCCCATAAACCAGATGTCGCGGCCGCGGAAGTGTGAGCCGTTGTTGTTCTTATAGGACACGCCTTGCACGAAGGTGACGCGTCCCTGGTCATACAGGCCTTTCATGGCCAGCATGTCGGGGTGAAGGCCTACCTGTGCATCGGACGGCAACGTGCTGTCCAGGGGAATGTATTTGCGTAAGCTGTTTTTTGCAGGGATGGCGATGTTGGCGCGACGGGTATGGTACTCGTCGTATTTTTCAACGGGGATAAGGCAATTCAATCCGTCATTGCCACCGGCTAATTGAAGAATGATCAGCACGCGGTCGTTGCCGCTGGCGGCGGCCATGCGCGCCAGGGAACTGCCTTCGCCTAACACCCGCAGGGGAACGCCTCCGATCGCGAACGGTATGCTCATCGCCAACGGAAGCTTCTTTAAAAAGTCTCTTCTCGATTTGTTCATGTCTTTTGTCTTTTAGGCAAGTTGATATTCAGGCGACTGCAGCATGCTGTTGAACAGGTATTCCAACTGGTCACGCAAGTCCGGTTCGTTGGCGTTCCAGCGTGTGGTCCAATAGGTTTCGTCAAAAGTTTGCAGGAAGCGTTCCTTGAAATAGTTGAGGCGCTTGGCGGTCAGGCCGGAAGTATCATCGGTCGCATCGTCGAAGGTTAAGTTATCGGTTACGGGAAGGAGATATTTGGCCAGCTCCATCGTGAGCAATTTCGCATCAGCCGCGATGGCACCCGGGATGTTGTTCTTTACAAAATCGTAGACGTTCACTTTGAACATACCTTGTTCCATGCTGGTGATGAGCGTGCGGATGAAGTTGTAGCGGTTGGCCAATGTGTTCGGCGTGATCCACCAGCGGTGATAGATGGGGAATTGGAAATAAGATTCGTATCCGGCAATATCAGAAGGCTCATAGAATTTCATGGCCTGCGTAGTCACTTGCGTTTCGATCTCGCCGGTGGCTGCATAAAAGTCGGTAGTGGAAGAGGTAATGTCCGGTACCGTGATGTCGAAGAAGCGCAGCGTAGGACTGATCAGGTCGAGCGGCGACTTGATGATGCCTCCGAAGTTATCGTCCGTCACCGTGCCGGAAGTGGCTTCATAAAAATGTTGGCTGCGCAACAAATTCTCAATAACGGGTTGCAGTTTAAAACCGCCGGACGCAAACGTATTGGCCATTTCGGCAATGATGGCGCCGTCGATGGCGATGCTTTCTTCCGGCGTATGCGGTGCATACACAAAAAAGCGGTAGATCTTCCAGCAAATGTTCTTCGCGGTTTGGGGACTGGAATAAATCAGATCGATCCACTGGCGGATTTCGTCCAGGGCGCTTTCTTCGGTAGCATTCCCGCCGTTCAGCAGGGTGGGGTCGGGTTGGACCGTTGCGTTTCCGAAGTGCACGCTGAATTGTTTCACGGTATTGTCGTGCGACGAGGCATTGGTAGGAGAGCCTTTCACTTTTCCCCGGGGCAGGTTGGTGTCCGGGTCGAGGTTGGCAAAATCTTCATCCACATCCCAGCCCGACAACACTTTGGCCGCGGCCTTCACATCGTCTTCTTTATAAACACCGTAGTCGCCTTGCTCGGTCGTTGGCGGCAGGGTGCCTTCGAGGCCACGGCCGATGGAGTAGAGCTCCAGCAACTCGCGGGCGTAGTTTTCGTTTTCGCTTCCCTTCACGTTCAGGTTGCCGTCCAGCACGCGCAACATGGCGTTGTCGACGCTGATCTTCACGGTAAGGTTTTTGAAGTTGATATCGGCGTTGCCGTTAAGGGCGTCCAGGGCAAACGTTCGGAACAGTTGGTTTTGGTAGTAGATCGAACGGCTGTTGCTCACCTTCGACATGATGGTAGTGAAATGCGTGTGCAGAAAATGCACCATTTTTTCGCGGGCGCTGTAAGCGAGCGAGATCCCGGAGGGTATGCCGGCGCTGATCATCTGGCCGATGATCCATTTCCGGAGGAAACTATCCAGGTCGTCGCTGTTGGCATCCGTTACCGGCGTCAGCACCCATACCTGACCCGTTTTGGGGTCGATGGGTAAGGCAGGGTCGGGTAGTGATTGCCGGAAGAGGGAAGTGATGGCTTGTGCAGGGGTCAACGCGGCAAAGGCGTCGATCTGCTGTTTGGTCGCCCCGAACGTTGCCCGTCGTAACAGATGGGCGGCTCGTTTTGTACCTAGGGCGCCGCTAAATTCCGGTAGAGGCATAAGGTTAGTAGTAGAGTGGTTTCAATAGACGGTTAATCTTTCTTTCCTGGTAAAAACTATAAAAATAGGGGACGAAGCGCATTAGCCATCGTCGGTTGTAAATATTTCCCTTTCATTGCGAGTTACCGGCTTTCGGTTGTATGTTTAATCCGGCTTTTTTCTCCCCCGCTTCCCCAAAAAAAATCATAATCGCCTATGAAACTGATCGAATGTCCGCGCGATGCCATGCAAGGCCTGTCCACGTTTATACCCACAACGTTGAAAGTTAATTATATTAACCAGTTGCTGAAAGTGGGCTTCGACACAATCGATGCGGGAAGCTTTGTATCGCCAAAAGCGATCCCTCAAATGCGCGATACGGCCGACGTATTGAATCGGCTGGATTGGGATGGTGCGCCGTCCAAGCTGCTGGCCATCGTAGCCAATACCCGGGGTGCCGAAGAGGCCGCAACTTTTGAAAGCATTACCTATCTCGGTTTCCCGTTGTCCATGTCCGAAACGTTTCAGCAACGCAACACCAACAAGTCCATTGCCGAAGCCTTACAAACTTTGGAAGCCATCAAGAACATATGTCTGCGGTCGGGTAAAAAATTGGTGACCTACATCAGCATGGGTTTTGGAAATCCCTATGGTGATCCGTATGACGCCGATGGTGTCGCTCAATTTGTGGACCGGTTGATGGTCCTCGGCTCCGATGTGACGTCCCTGGCGGATACGATTGGCGTGTCCACGCCGGCCGCCATCCGGTCGTTATTCACCACGCTGTCGGCGCGCCATCCGCAAGCCGAAATAGGCGTACATCTTCACTCTACACCGCAGGCGGCCCGCGAAAAGATCGAAGCCGCCTATGAGGCGGGTTGTCGCCGTTTCGACGGCGCCATCAAAGGCCTTGGCGGATGCCCTATGGCCAACGACGACCTGGTGGGCAACCTGGCCACAGAAACTATCCTGGCCTATTTGGAAGAAAAAGGCGTGGCCACCGGCATTGATCCAACCCAATTCAGCGCTGCATGGAAAATGGCGGACGAAATATTCCCAAAGCATTGAAAATATTACTTCTCGCCGGAGGCCTGACCTTTATCTGTTAACTTTGTTTAAAATCGATATTATGAAGCGCTCTGGTTTTATTCTTTTTGGCTTGTTGCTTGTTTCGATCTTGTCTCACGCGCAGAATGCCAAGGACCTTACCCAAAAAGGCCGTGAGCTTTATGAGAAACACGAGTTCATGGAGTCGCTGTTGAACCTGAACAAAGCCCTCGATACCGACCCCAACTACGCTCCGGCATACTTCATTCGCGGCAACATCAAAGACAACTTCGACGATCGCCACGGCGCCATGAAGGACTATAACACCGCCATCGAAAAGAATCCAAAATTTGCCGATGCTTTTTTTGCCCGTGGCAATGTGAAGATGAAGCTCCAGGATTATTACGGCGCCATTGCCGATTTCACGTCGGCCATCACCATCAACGAAAACTACATCGAAGCGTACTTCAACCGCGGCAAGGCCAAACAGTTTTTGCAAGCCTATGAAGATGCGATCAACGACTGTTCCAAGATCATCCAGATCAATCCCAAGAATGTGGATGCTTACTATATGCGGGGTATCCTGCGCATCGAGTTCGGCGACATGAAAAACGGCTGCCTCGACCTGAGCAAAGCCGGCGAGCTGGGCGATTTGAAAGCCTATGAGGTGATCAAAGAAAAATGTAACCAGAAAGACCAGGGACAATAGGTTATCCCACCAGCAGCTTGTAGACCTTTCCGGGAAGCGCCGCTACAATATTCTTCAATTCCAACCCCAATAAAATAGAGGCCAGTTTGCCGATCGGCAATGCTGTCCGCCAACTGATCTCGTCGATGGTGAGTTGGTGGTTGTTTTCCAGGAGCCGCTTTAATACTTCCTGCTCGTCTGCATCGTATTCGTCGAGATCGAATTGAATTCTCTTTTTCAGGGGTTTCACACCGGCGCTCCAGTTCATGTGATACTCCAGGTCTTTCACGTTGGTGAGCAGATTTGCCTTATTGGATTTGATGAGGACGTTGCACCCTTCTGAATAACTTTGACCGACATTCCCCGGAAAAGCAAACACATCTTTGTTGTAGCTGTTGGCGATTTCGGCGGTGATCAAGGCTCCACCTTTTTCGGCAGCTTCCACCACAATGAGCGCGTCTGAAAGTCCGGCAATGATGCGGTTGCGCGCCGGAAAATTATGCGCGTCCGGCCGGGTCCCAAAAGGATTTTCCGTGATGAGGCCACCTTTGGCTTCCATGCGACGGGCCGTTTCAATATGAAGGGAAGGGTAGATCACGTCGATTCCGCTCCCCATGACACCCACCGTGGGCAGATTGTTTTTCAACGCCTGCCGGTGAGCGTGAATGTCGATGCCATAGGCCAGCCCGCTTACGATGAGGGGTGCATGCGGTACCAACGCTGTCATCAGATCATCAACGCATTGCTTGCCGTAAGGTGTGGCCCTCCGCGTGCCGATGATACCAACCGTTTTGGGTATTTCAAGATCGATCTTGCCGCGGGCATAGAGCAGGGAGGGTGCATCGTTGATCTGCTTTAGCCGTGATGGATAGTTCTTGTCGGTGAAGAAGATGAGTTGCACGTGTTCTTTTTCGGCGCGAAGAATCTCGGCTTCTGCGAGGGTGAAAGGATGACCATAGAGAATACTCTCGGCCGTGACCATGCCTACGCCCGGGATTTTCAAGAGCTTGCCGCGGGGTGTGCGGAACACCTTTTCAGCCGAGCCACAATAGCTGATCAGCTGGCGGACCAGGTGATTTCCGATGCCGGGAATAAAGTGAAGGGCGAGCAATGACAGCCTGTTCTGATCCATGCGGGTAAAAAAATAAGGGAGGATCGAACAAAAGACGGGCGAAGGGTTTTCTTCGCGTGTTTAGAACATCGTGGTTAAGGGTAGAAGTAAACGATCAATGCAATTTTTCACGAAGCTCCACCAGGAAGCTGCGAACTTTTTTCAGTGAGTCCATAAACTCCATTTTGTCGCGCACGGCCTGGGTGTCGTTGCGCAGCATCTCTTTGGCACCTTGCAGGGTAAAGCCTTTTTCTTTTACGAGGTGGTAAATCGTCCGGACATGATCGATGTCCTCCTTAGTAAACTGACGATTTCCTTTGCGGTTCTTCTTCGGCTTAATGAGGTCAAACTCCGATTCCCAAAAACGAATGAGTGATGGAGCCACGCTAAACATTTCTGCAACTTCTCCAATGGAGTAGTAAAGTTTCTCGATTTCCTTTTCCTTATACGCCATGTTATTGAGCAAGGTAAGTAATTAAACCATTCTCGGCAATCTGAATTTTTGATTCCGGAAAATCTTTTTTTGTAAGCTCCTGTATCCTCTTAATTACCTGATTTTGAGGATCAACTTTCACGCCGCCGCCATAAGTTTGATAGGTGGGTGTGATTTTACCCTTGTAAAACTTGCCATGCGCATCGGTATAGAGCTTGATAATGGGGGCGAGGCCATTCACCCCCGATACGTTAATGCCCCGGTAGGTGCAAAAATTACCCATGCTATAGGCAATGAACCGCTCATGGTATACCTCAACGGCACGCGTAACATGCGGTCCGTGTCCAAACACCACATCGGCGCCTGCGTCGATCAGGGTGTGCGAGAACTTATAGATGTCGCCGCGGTCCTCGCCGTGGAAGAGCTCGTGGGTGCGGGGCACGTTTTGGTATTGTGCACCCTCAGCGCCCCCGTGAAACGACACGATCACGATGTCGCAGATCGAATCAAGGTGTGCCACCAATTGTTTGGCACCTTCCAGGTCGTTCAGGTTCACACAGCCGCTGTTGGGGGCGAAAGCTACGAGGCCATAGGTGAGGCTGTCTTTCGTAAACAACACGTATTTCTGTACTACCTGACCGGCATGCTTGATGTCTTCGGCGTTCAGGGTTTTCATGGTGCTTTGACGTCCCGTTTCTCCAAAATCGCCGGCGTGGTTGTTGGCCAGGCTCATCATGTCGAAGCCTGCGCTCTTCAAATTCTTTACAAACCGGACGGGTGTCCGGAACACATAACACACTTTTGGATCGCGACAGGTTTTCGGGGTTCCTCCGGCATCCAGCAACGTGCCTTCCAGGTTGCCGAACGTGACATCGGCATCGTTCAGGTAAGGCTCAACGTCTTTCATCAGGAAAGCACCGTCATCCGGGGGAAGCATGCTTTCCGGGTAGTTCGTGCCCATCATAATGTCGCCCACGCCGACCAGCGTCACGGTGTCTTTCACCACGCGGGGTGCGGGTGGTTTAGCCGCGGTGCTATCCACCACCGTGCTGTCTACCACCTGGGCGGTCAGTGCGGTGGAGATTGATACGAAAACGAATAGGGATAAAAGGCGCATGTGAAAGATTTGTAGAACGGAATACAAAGAAACGGAGATTTCATAAAGCTACAAGCGAAAAACGACCGGAAGTACCCTCGTTCATTCAAGGGCCTCATGGACTGCACATTATTTATCCGAAAATCAATCCAACACTCTGGCGTCGGTGCTGCCGGCTTCGATGAGGCGCTCGTACTCTTTGTTATTGAGGTCGCGCTGGAAGAAGTTGATGGGATTTACGTGCTGGCCTTTGAACAATACCTCATAGTGCAAGTGATCGGAGACCGACGTGCCGGTATTGCCTACATACCCGATCACGTGACCACGTTTCACCACGTCGCCTTCCTTCACGGCGAAACGGGAAAGGTGGGCATAGCGGGTTTCATAATCGTGACCATGGTTGAGATAGATCACGTTGCCATAGGAGGCGGAATAGTGGACCGTGATCACTTTGCCGTCGCCCGTGGCGTATACAGGCGTGCCGTTGGCGGCTGCAAAATCGAGGCCTTTGTGGTCCTTGAAGGTATGGTAGATCGGGTGAAAGCGCGCGCCATAGCTCATGTGCAGACGCTCGAGCTGTTTGTTGTTGATGGGCTGTATCGCCGGGCGCGATGCCCACATTTGCAGGCGTTCAGTGAGAATGGAATTCAGTTCTTTGTAAGACTGCACTTCCACTTCGACTTTGCCCCTCAGTTTCTCCAGGATCGCGTAGTCGGAAATTACGGTAGGAAAATCTTTTAATCCTTCGGTGCTGAATTTTTCGCTACCCCCTGCACCGCCTTCGCGCATCTCGGGTGCCAGCGGACTGGAGTCGAGGATGACGCGATAGTTCTTGTCGTCGCGTTCTACCAGCGTATTCAATTCGGCAGTGGCCGCCTGAATGCGGTCTTCCAGGATTTGCCACTCTACTTTTAACGTGAGGTTCTTCTTTTTCAGCAACTGTTCTTCCAGTGAATCGAAGTTGCGTGTATAGCCAAAATAAAAGAGTCCTCCCAGCAGGAGCGACAATCCGATGAAGATAGCGGCTTGATCTTGCAGCGCTTTTCCTCTCAAATACCAAGGTTCGTATTTACAGGTCTTCGGATTGTATCGGTATTTAACTTTTCCCATTAGTCCAGTGACTGGTTTTGTTTGGAACTTAGTTTTAGCAACTTCATGTGTTGCTCGCTCGACAATCCTTCCATCAGGTAACGTGCAGGGTCAACGGGTTCGCCATCACGGATCACTTCGTAGTGAAGGTGTGGCGCTGTGGAGCCGCCGCTGCTGCCCACGGTGCCGATCACGGTGCCCTTCGAAACGTTTTGTCCGCGCTGCACCTTGATCTCTTCCAAGTGTGCATAACGGGTCACGAAGCCGTGGCCGTGGTCTACGTCGATGTAGTTGCCATAGCCGGCTTGCAGGGTAGTTCGGCTGACCGTGATGACTCTGCCATTCGCCGTGGCGGACACTTCCGTGCCGCGCGCTGCTGCAAAGTCAACACCGGGATGTTTATAGTTGCCTTTGTGAAAGGGATTGATGCGTTCGCCAAAGCCCGACACCAACAGATCCAATTGTGTGTTCGCTACGGGTTGCGTAGAGGGTATGGAGCCCATGATGTCGAACCGGTCTTTGGTGATGTGGGTAGTGTTGCCAAAAAAGGCATTGCTTTTAGCAGAGGTTTTTCGCAGCGCTTCCGACTTCGATTTCAGGATTTCCATCATGTCCTTGAAGCCGGCGGCATCGGCGAGGAGAATTTTTTCTTTGGTGAGGGTGGAGGCGGAGGTTTCCGATTGTGGCAGGTCGCTGTTGAATACCTTGGTGTATAGCGCTTTATCGTCTTCTTTCAGGTTGACCAGGGTGGCTTCCACGGTGGCCAGTTGTTCTTCGAGCACAGGTTTGTGTTTTTCCAGCACGTGGTTCTCCGCTCGTAGCAGCCTTTCGGTTTCTGATTCGATGAGCGAATCGTGGGCGAAGATCATAGCCCCGCAAAACACGAGTCCCAGTGTAACCAATCCGGCGACATACCACAAAATCTCCTTCACATCCCAGCGGGCGCGTTCGTATTGGCAGGTTTTCGGATTGTAATGATACTTGAAGTTCGACATCAGGTCCGGGAAAACATTAAGCGTTTAAAGGTGATCCAAGCCATAAAAAAATCCTCGATACCTGCTTATTCTCCGTCATATGCGCTTAATTTTGTGGCTTGCCGTATTTTTTTGCGGGCTAAGATAGTAAAAATCGTAACGTTCAAAATTCTTAAACCATATAACAGGTAATGGACTCGGGTTCGATCAGACGGAAGTTTTTAGATTTTTTCGCCTCCAAAGGCCACACCATCGTGCCTTCGGCGCCTCTGGTGCTGAAAAACGACCCTACTTTGCTTTTCACCAACTCCGGTATGGTGCAATTCAAGGACTTTTTTCTCGGGAACGCGATTTCGAAGAGCCCGCGCATTGCCGACACCCAGAAGTGCCTGAGAGTGAGCGGAAAACACAACGACCTGGAAGAGGTAGGGATCGATACCTACCACCACACCATGTTCGAAATGCTGGGAAACTGGTCTTTTGGCGACTATTTTAAGAAAGAAGCCATCGAATGGGCCTGGGAACTGCTGACGGTAGAATACAAATTGCCCAAAGACCGGCTCTACGTGAGCGTTTTCGGTGGCGACAAAGACGATAATCTGGGATTCGACCAGGAGGCATTCGACCTCTGGAGGTCGTTTGTGAGCGAAGACCGGATCATTCAAGGCAGCAAAAAGGACAATTTCTGGGAGATGGCCGACCTCGGGCCGTGCGGACCCTGCTCGGAGATCCACGTCGATCTGCGCTCGGATGCCGAAAGAAAGGCCGTGCCCGGCCGGGAGCTGGTCAACAACGATCATCCCCAGGTGATTGAAATATGGAACCTCGTGTTCATGGAATTCGAGCGCTATTGGAATCCCCAAAAGGGAGGCAGCGGCGAAATGTTGAAGTTCGACCTCGAATATAAAGGAGCCGACAAGAAAGCCGCCCGCGAAAAGCTGCGCTCCAACCTAACCCTGCTCAAGCCCCTTCCCAACAAGAACGTGGATACGGGCATGGGCTTCGAACGGTTGTGTCGTGCCATTAACCTTGTGAGCTCGAACTACGACACCGATGTCTTTACGCCGCTCATCCGTTTCATCTCCGAACAATCGAATATTTCCTACCAGGATACGACCTATCTGATCAACCCACGTCAAGGCAGTAGTGAGAAAACGGATATCGCCATGCGGGTCATCGCCGATCACATTCGCGCCGTGTCTTTTGCTATTGCCGATGGTCAGCTTCCCTCTAACACCGGTGCAGGCTACGTGATCCGCCGCATCCTGAGAAGGGCCGTGCGCTATGGATATTCCTTTTTGAATTTTAAGGAACCCTTCCTCTATTCGTTGCTACCCGTGTTGTCGAATCAATTGAAAGACGTGTTCACGGAATTGGAAGCACAAAAAGACTATGTGAGCAAAGTAATCTTTGAAGAAGAGAACGCTTTCCTGAGAACACTCGAGAAGGGATTGAAACGCATTGAAAGTATTGAAGGCGAACTCGTGAACAATGCCCTTACCGGCGCGCAAGCTTTCGAACTATATGATACCTTCGGATTTCCGCTCGACCTCACATCATTGATCGCGCGCGAGCGAGGTTTTTCCGTAGACGAAGATGGTTTCAAAGTGGAGATGGAGAAACAAAAGAGCCGCTCCAAAGCCGACGCCGCAAAAGAAACCGGCGATTGGGTATTGGTGGGCGACGACCAGAAACCCGAGTTCATCGGCTACGACCACCTGGAATCGGAAGTGAATGTGGTGAAGTACCGCAAGATGAAGCAGAAGAACAAAGAGCTTTTCCAATTGGTCTTCGATCGCACTCCCTTCTATGCCGAAAGTGGCGGACAGGAAGGTGACACGGGATACATTGAAAGCGCGAACGAGAAAATTTTTATTGCCGATACAAAAAAAGAAAACGAGCTCATCGTTCATTTTGCCGACAAGTTGCCGGTGAACATGGAAGCTACTTTTCACGCCGTGGTAGACCGTCATAAGCGACAGTTGAGCATGGACAACCACTCGGCTACACACTTGCTGCATGCGGCGCTACGCCAGGTGTTGGGCAAGCACGTGGAGCAAAAGGGTTCGTTGGTAAACGACAAGATCCTCCGCTTTGACTTTTCCCATTTCACCGCCATGACGCCCGAAGAAATCCGCAAGGTGGAGGACATCGTGAACCGGAAGGTGAGGGAGGACATCGTGCTGGATGAAAGAAGAAACGTACCCATCGAGCAAGCCAAAGGCCTGGGAGCCATGGCCTTGTTTGGGGAAAAATATGGTGACTTTGTCAGGGTCATTACCTTTGATCCGAAATTTTCGGTAGAGCTTTGTGGTGGTACGCACGTGTCGTCTACTGGTCAGATCGGGTTGTTCAAGATCGTGTCCGAAAGCTCGGTGGCAGCGGGGGTTCGACGGATCGAAGCCATCACCGCCGAGGAGGCCGAGCGTTTTGTGCGGGAGTCGGTGGATATGCTGGACCAGGTGAAAAGCCTTTTTAAAAATCCGAAGGACCTGATCGCGACGACAAAGAATCTCCTGGATGAAAAGCATGCTCTGGAGAAAAAACTCGAGATGTATCAGCAGGAACAGGCCAACCAGTTGAAAGATAAATTGGCGTTGAAAGCGGTGAAACAAAATGGTTATCACCTGATCCTTGAAAAAGTTTCCGTTCCGACTGCCGATGTGTTGAAGAACATCGCGTACGGCTTGCGCAACCAATTCGAAGACCTCTTGTTGGTGCTGGCGGCCGATGTGGATGGCAAACCGCAGGTGGCGGTGATGATCGGCGAGAAGCTGGCCCAAACCAACACCTACCATGCCGGCAACCTGGTGAAGGAACTGGCCAAGGAAATCGACGGCGGTGGGGGAGGTCAACCCTTTTTCGCGACAGCCGGTGGAAAGAACTTAAGCGGATTGGATGCCGTTACTGAAAAAGCACGTAAATTGATAATGAAATAAACCCTCTTTTCACAATGATTTTGATCCTCGTTATGCATAGCACATTAAACCTAAATGATAAGCGTTATGGAAAACCAGGCGAGGATAGAGGAATTGTTAACAGAGTTGTTGAAAAAGTTTGAACAGCCCGCAGACCTAAGGGATTTGCTGACGACACGGATAGGCTACTTTGGCAACCGGATCGATGGATTAGCAAAAAAGGTGGACGGCGTTATAGCAAGGCTTGATATATTGACGGCCCGGATTGATGAGCTCAGCAGCCGGGTCGAAGAGTTAAGAGAGTAGAAGCAAGATTTTGATCCTCATAAAACAACAAGTTGTAAATTTTAAAACTATGTATGTTATGGAGAATCAATCGAGGATTGAAGAATTGCTGGCGGAGTCGCTCAGGAAGTCTGATGGGATTTTAGATCGGCTCGACGCATTGACTATACGCGTCGGTTCTTTGGAGGTCAAATTTGATGGCCTGGTGATGCGTGTAGATCACTTAAGTGATAGACTAGATCATTTGAGCGATAGAGTAGATCATTTGAGCGATAGAATGGACACTGTAGAAGCCGAAATTAAAGACCTGAAAAAAGAGGTGGTAAGGCTTAATGATGAAGTAGTAAAGCTAAACTTGATATCGGCCGAAAACTCGCGAGCACTTATGAAATTGGCAGACAACGCCGAAAGGATCGACCGATTAGAGAAGGCTGTATTTAAAAAATAAGGCGGGTTATAAGCCTGCATAGCAAAAGAGAAGACATGGATAAATCAATCAGAGACAAGTATATCGCCGTGATTGGCCTCGAGGTGCACGCGCAGTTGCTGACCAAAAGTAAAATCTACAACAGCGACTCGGCAGAATACGGAAGCTTGCCCAACACAAACGTCGGGGTCGTCACCCTAGCGCATCCCGGCACGTTGCCGCGGCTGAACAAGACCGTGGTGGAATATGCCATCAAAATGGGGTTGGCCTGTCACTCCACGATCACGCGATTCAATATCTTCGACCGGAAGAATTATTTCTATCCCGATCTTCCCAAGGGCTATCAGATCACGCAAGACCGCACACCCATTTGCGTGGGTGGCTATGTGACCATTAATACAAAAGAAGGAGAACGCAACATCGAACTCCACCGGATCCACATCGAAGAAGATGCTGGCAAGTCCATGCACTTGGCTCAGGAGACCGATACGTTGGTGGATTTTAACCGAGCCGGCGTTCCCCTCATCGAGATCGTGAGTCAACCCGAGATCAAGACCTCTGACGAGGCCTACGCTTACCTGACCGAGGTCCGCAAGCTGGTGCGTTATCTCGACATCTGCGACGGCAACATGGAAGAAGGCTCACTGCGTTGTGACGCCAACATTTCCGTCATGCTGGTGGGAGCAAAAGAATTCGGAAAGAAGGTGGAAGTAAAGAACATGAACTCCATCCGCAACGTGCAGCGCGCCATCGATCACGAGATCGAACGCCAGATCATCGAAACCGAAAAAGGCAACGTCATCTTCTCGGAGACCCGCACGTTCGATGCCGGCAACGGCCTCACTTACAGCATGCGTACAAAAGAGGAGCTGAACGACTATCGCTATTTCCCCGATCCCGACCTCAGCCCGCTCAAAGTTTCGGAAGGATGGCTGGCCAAGATCAAGGCCTCTATGCCCGAACTTCCTCGCGACCTCTACAACAAATACACGAAAGAATTCCATCTCTCCGAATACGACGCCCAGGTGTTGACCGATTCAAAAGACGTGGCGCTCTATTTCGAGGAAGTGTGCAAGCTCAACAAGAATTATAAGGCCGCATCCAACTGGGTGATGGGCCCCGTGAAATCGTATTTGAACGAGTTTACCCTTTCTGCGGACGAGTTTCCCATTCCGCCGCAGGTGCTGGTGGAGCTTATGAACCTGGTGGACGATAATAAGATCAGTTTCTCGATAGCATCACAACGGGTTTTCCCCGAGCTGCTGAAGAACCCGAACAAGTCGGCGCTGGAGGTGGCACAACAATTGAATGTGATCCAGGACAGCAACCAGGATGCCATACTGCCCATCATCGACGAGGTGATCAAAGAATTTCCCCTGAAGGTGGAAGAATATAAGAACGGCAAAAAAGGCATCGTCGGCATGTTCATGGGTGAAGTGATGAAACGCAGCAAGGGAAAGGCCGACCCGAAAGTGGCCAACGCATTGATAACTAAAAAACTGGAAGAGGTATGACAACGACCCCCAACGCGATGGATCCCATCGCCGAAAATAAAAACCGCCCCGCAAAAAAGGGCGCATCGAACCTCCCGCGTTTGAAGCGGTCGGCATTCTTTTTTCTGCTCTTTGCGATTTCACTCTCCTGCTCGTTTTCTTCGAAGCAGAATGCTGAAGCAAATGCTGCCGGCGGCGACACGGGGACGGTACCGGTGAGTGGTAAGGTGGGCTTCCCGCAGACCGGCCAGATCGTGATCCAGTAAATGAAAAACGGCGGTGGCTGGCAAGATACCATCCAATTGAAGAGCAACTATACATTCTCCAAAAAAGTACCGCTGTCACAACCGGGCTATTACAAGATCAGTTTCTATGGCCAGCAATCCATCGACCTGATCCTGTATAAAAGCAATGTTGAAGTGAATGTGGATGGCAACGATGCGAACGGGTTTGCCGAAGTGAAAGGCTCACCCGAAATCGAAGTGATTCGCAAGACACAAGGCATCCTGCGCAGCGGCGAATCGTCGCCGGAGATTGCCAAGCTGAACGGCGACTTCCAAGCTGCCGTGCAGGCGCACGATGAAAAGAAAATGGCCGCACTCCAGGACACTTACATGCAGCTCATTAAAAAGAGCCGCGACCAGGTAGCCGAACTGCTGCGCAATGAGCCGCCGTCTTTGGGAGTGATCAATTTGCTGCAAAGTGGATCCGTGCTCGACAAAGATCAATACTTTGATGTCTATCTCGATGTGGCCAACAAACTGAAAAAAGAATGGCCCAACTACGACCATGCCAAGGCATTCGTCACCCTGGTGAATACCATGAAGACCATCGCCATCGGTCAACCGGCTCCTGAAATAGCGCTTCCCGATACTACCGGCCAGGTGGTGAAGCTCTCGTCTATGAAAGGCAAGTATGTGCTGGTGGATTTCTGGGCAAAATGGTGTGGCCCTTGCCGCCAGGAGAACCCCAACGTGGTGCGCGTCTATAACAAGTTTAAAGACAAAGGTTTCACCGTATTTGGCGTGTCATTGGACCGGCGCAAGGAAGATTGGATGAAGGCCATCGGCGAAGATAACCTGACCTGGACGCACGTGTCGGACTTGAAGTACTGGCAATCAGAAGCGGCCAAAACCTATAACATCACGGGCATTCCTTTCTCGGTGTTGCTCGATCCCAAGGGTGTGATCATCGCCAAGAATTTGCGTGGGCCGGCGTTGGAAAGAAAACTGAACGAAATATTTAACACTCCGAAGTAGCATAAAAAATGAGGCATTTTTTTTCCGCCATCGCGCTCGCTCTTGTCGTGGTGGCGTGTGCAAAAAAGGAAGAGAAAAAAGAGAATGTCATCACGTTCCAGAACAAGACTTTTCGGGCAGAGTCGCCGGGCGGTTGCAAAACCGACTCGTTGCAGTGTGCTTTTTATGAAGTGACCTATCCCGTCTTTGCGGGGCTCGATACCGCAGTAGCGATTAAACTTAAGAGAAACATCGACGGCTCCGTAAGCATGGGCAACCCCGAGGCAGAGGGAAAGACCCTGGAGCAGATCGGGGCAGAGTTTGTCCAGGACTATGAGGACTTCCGCAAGGAAATGCCCGATGTGCAAGGAGGATGGAACTACCGGGCGCAGGTAACCGTAGAGACGTTGGTCGATACGCTGTTGAGCCTGTCGGTTCATGAAGAATATTATACCGGAGCGGCCCACGGTGGTTATGGCGTTTACTATATCAATGTGAATCCCCGCACGGGTGCCGAGTTTACGCTCGACAATCTCCTCCGAGCCGGCTATCAGGAGCCCTTGGTAAAAGCAGGCGAGAAAGCGTTCCGCCACGTACGCAACCTGGCCGACACGGCCTCGCTAAACGCCAACTATTTTGAGTTCACGGACGACAAGTTTCAATTGAACCAGAACTACGGTTTTAAAAAAGAAGGGATCGTATTCTACTACAACAACTACGAGATCGCAGCCTTTGCCACAGGCCCTACAGAAGTGTTGATTCCTTATGAAGAAATAAAGGACTGGCTGAAATAAACAACCAGTCCTCCATTTGAATGATCTCTGAGGATCACAATTCTTAAAGCCCTCTAGCGGCGTAACGCTTAGAAGAAAGACACCCTTTCACTTTCGGGGGCCTGTCAATGGCCCACCACGACGAGCTCGCTTAAAGCATTCTCAGGTTTCTGTTCTTTCGCGTTTCTGTCGATCTGTGAAGTCTCCTTGCCTTTGTTTCCTGACAGGCGAAAGGCCACCGGCAAAACAAATTGTTGACGGACGATCTCGCCTTTTTGTTTGCCCGGAGTCCAGGCGGGGAGCATCTGTACGACGCGAAGTGCTTCTTTGTCAATAATAGGATCAACACTCTTTTTTATTTCAAAATCCGATAGAGAGCCATCTTTGTTGACCACGAATGCGATAAACACGGTCCCCTCAATCCCTTTCATGCGGGCCTCGGCTGGATAGAGCATGTTGTTCATCATCAGGGTGGCAACCGACTGGTAGCCCCCGACCGGGCTGGCCGGTTCGTCAACCACCTGGTAGATGTCCCCTTTTTTTGAGTTCTCGCTAACTTGCTGCATGCCCTCCTTGTATTCCGCAATCATGAAGGTTCTGACCGGCTCGGAAGGCTTGGCCGTAGGCGTGATGATGTTGAGCGAGGCGATGGATTTGTCGCCGTTGTGTACCAGGTCGTCCAATACGGGTTTCATGTTTTCCAGTTTGGCCTTCCCGGCTTCATCCACTTCGATGATGACAAACTTGGTGTTGGGTTTCTCTTTCTGCAACTGATCAAACTTGTCCTGAACTTCTTTGGGGATGTCCAGGGCCATGGTAGACGACTTGGCAATGTCGGTGGCTTCGCTGATAACCTGGTCCTGACAAGCCACGGTGAAGAAGAAGCCGGCCACGATCAGTGCAACGGCCGCTATTTTCCACACCCGCATTTTCTTTTTGATGGATTTCATCATGATAATTCGTTTTAAGGTGAGTGAACTGTTAAAGTGATTGGCGAGTTTGAAGTCGGCCGACATCAAGGCAACCTTCGCCAGGAGGTTGCAATATTGGTTCACATCATGATCTTCCACAGCCTGGGCATCGGCTTGGTACTCATGAAGATTGATAAACATCTTTTTGTATAACAGCAGCAGCGGGTTGAACCAGAAAGCGATCCGCAGCACTTCGAGCAGCAACACGTCCACGGAATGATAATGGTCTGCGTGCACGCTTTCGTGACGGATGATCAACGCCTTGTCTTCCGCCGTCAGCTCACCGGCATGACCGATGAAGATGTGGTGGAAAAATGAAAAGGAGGGAAATGCTTCCTGCATTTCGACGACCCGGTATTTACCGGATTTAGGATAGTCGTTGGCACGCCGGATATACCGCAGCAACTGCCAGCCTTGTACGATCAGCCGGAAGGCAAAGAAAACGATACCCGCTACATAGATCCAGAAAACGATTTGCCGGAAATTCAGCGGCGTGGCGTCAGCGCTAGCCTGTGGGAGCCCGTCGGTGACCACAATTTCCGGAAGCCAATACGTGGGGATCAGCTGGCTGATGGAGGGAATGGCACCCTGCTCGCCGCCGAGCTTCAACAACGGAAACAACACCGATACGATCAGACTTCCCAGCAGATACTTTCGCTTAAAGGAGAAATCGGTTTCCCGGTTCAACAATAAAACATAGAGGACCAGGAAGAGCAGCAACCCGAAGTTGGCTTCCAGCAGGTAGTTGATGTAGCCGTTCATGGTGTGATTATTTATTTTTTAGTTCATGGAGGATCTTTTCGATCTCCTTGGCATCCAGTTTATTTTCCTTCGCGAAGAAGGACACGAGGTTTTGAAACGACCCGTTGAAATAGCCCTTGAGAAGATTGTTCAAATAGAACTTGGTGTACTTCTCTTTGGTGATCAACGGAAAATATTCATGCGTTTTTCCATACGCTTTGTGATCGACAAAGCCTTTCGTTTCCAGGATGCGCACGATCGTGGAGATGGTGTTGTAGGCAGGCTTGGGCTCCGGCATCTCTTCCACGATGTCTTTCACAAACCCTTTTTCGAGTTTCCACAAAATCTGCATCACCTGATCCTCGGCTTTGGTCAGTTCCTTAATATCTTTCATCGACTATGTATTTAGGTATAAAACTAAAGTCTTAGTTGTATATTTGCAAGGGCTCCGCCAATTTTTTTTTCAACGAAACGAGCTCATCGCAACATCCCATAAAGATTGCTGCGATTTATTTATTAACCAGAAACGGAATATGACTGAATCGAAATTAAGAATCACGAACACACTTTATTATATCCATGTGTTTCTTTTGATATGTGTGGCTACGAACGATGGCTGTGCACAACAAATATTCAGATCGAGCTCCGATTCCATTAAATATCGTGCATTAGCGATTGAGATCGTCGATAACTTAGAAAATTACCCAAAGCGCGACAATGAGGACTTATATCGATTGGCCGAATCGTATCTGGTGAAAGATATCCCCGCGCATGCAAAAGGACAATATGCTTTTTATGACGACCTGATCAGATCAAACCGACGCGATACTATTAAGCGTATCGGTTTGTACAACCTGAAGATCAAAGAGATTCCTCAGGAGGTATTCAGTTGCGTAAATCTGATTGAATTGGATATTAGCGCGTGTAAAATCAAGCGACTTCCCAAGTCACTGAACAATCTGAAACAGCTGGAGACCCTGGCGATCAATAAAAGCAAGATAAAAAGACTAAGAACGCGCATGGCAGAAAATGAGACGCTGAAAAATTTTGATGTTGCCCACAATCGGATCAGGAAGATTCCAAAATGGATGGATCGGTTTAAATCACTTGAGTATCTCAATGTTTCGGGCAACAAGATTAGAAAACTACCAGGAACACTGGCGGATTGTAAAGAGTTAGCCAGCATTAATCTTAGCTACAACAGGGTGAAAAATATGGATATGAAGTTGGTGTCCAATCCAACGGTAAAAAGCCTGAATTTATCGCACAACAGGCTTCCGGACTTGCCTTTTTCGCTTTCCGTCTTTAGCAACCTGGAGGAGCTGAATTTATCCTATAATCGCATACAAGAGCTTTCTAAGGACATTCCTAACAAGAGACTGGAATTCCTAAGCCTGTACAGCAACCAATTGGATCATATTCCAGGTAAGCTATTTGCCATAGCAAGTCTGCAAACACTCGATCTAAGCTACAACGCTATAAAAATCGTTCCTGCAGACATCAGCAAACTGACGAGTTTGGTGTCCCTTTCGACGTCGAATAATGTCCTGGTTCAACTCCCGGAGGAAATCGGCACGCTGGATAAATTGCAAAATCTTTACCTGGAAAATAATCGGCTGAAGGCCTTGCCCGGGAGTTTGTCAAAGCTTCATTTGATTAGGCTCCACGTAGAATTCAATCAGCTGAGTGAGTTTCCTTCGGGTTTTGAAAGGCTAACGGCGTTGGAAGAGTTGTATGTTGGCAATAATTTAATTCATAAACTGCCCGTGGAACTATTGGGTCTTGAAAATCTGAGCGTGCTGTATTTTGAAAGCAATTTTATCACCATGGATAGTGGTGTAAAAGACACAATCGAGAAGATGAAAGGCAGACAAATACAAATTAAGTATTGAATGACCATTTTCAAATCGAAGTTCAGTTGAAAAAACGGCTGAACGGGTGTACTTCATTTTGATCACGATCCCGGTGATACATAGCAGTCGATCGAAGGTACCTGCTCGCCGGTAGGGCAAACAAAGATTTTGACACAACAAACGTTGGCGTCCTTCGCAAGAGATTTCTTTCTTGTATTTTTAGGGACAGATGCTCAACGGCAACGACTATTTAAAAGAAGTACAGAAGTTCACCACCAGTCAATACTGGAGCACGGGCGTGCGCATCACGGCCGGGGTAATGGTGCCCACGCTGATCTTTGCCGAGAACGATTGGCTCATCACCGGTCTCCCATTTCTCTGGGGCGCCCTTTTCGCCAGCCTCACCGACGCCCCCGGACCTATCCACCACCGGCGCAACGGCTTGCTCGCCTCGGTTGCCTTGAATGCGTTCACGGCGCTGGTAACCTTGTTTCTGCGCGATCACCAGGCGCTGTTGCTGATCGAGGTGATGGTGTTTTGCTTTCTCTATTCGTTGCTGGGTGTATACGGTGCCCGTGCCGGGGCTGTGGGGACGCTGGCCCTGATCATTCTTTTATTGAACCTCGTGCCGAGCCATGTGCCGCAGAACAGCTTCTATGTGGCGGCCCTGATTGCCGCCGGCGGAATCTGGTACACGCTTTTCAGTTTGTTGCTCTACCGGCTGCGACCCTATCGACTGGCCGAGCAAGCCATTGGGGAAATGCTCATCGCCGTAGCAGACTTTATCCGCGCCCGTGGTGCGCTCTATAAAGACGGCGCCGACGTTCGGCGCAGCTTCACGTT
>DATDAV010000088.1:0-1278 GCA_036525235.1 Chryseolinea sp.
TCAGCGTGATTTGATAAACAAACTGCAGGCGGACATTGAGGCCAAGAATTCCAAAGCTGAAGTGGTTCAACGGAAACCGGAATTGTTTGTCGGTGGCAATGTTCAAGTTACCCCCAAACACCTGGTGTGCCCTTTGTGCGAAGGAGAAGGCAGATATATGGTGCGTCGCGTTATCCGCGGGACAATAACGGATGTCAGCAACACTTGCCCTCTTTGCATGGGAATTGGTAAGCGGATCATAAGCATGCCGCAAACTGCGAGAATTTGTTCAGATTGCGGTGGATTTGGGAAGCGTCTTTTGATTGTTGGTGCCGTGAAACACGGTTCAACCGGAAAGGAATTACGCACTTTCGACCAAATCAGGACCAAAAAATTTGGTGAACTACCGCAGACCACGGCGTGTTCTCGTTGTCTGTCTCGCGGGTTTATTTTACGGCCGGGATTGGAAACCAATTAGCATTTCCTGTTGGAAGGAGGGAATGGGTGTGATGCAGCATTTGTTGGTGCTCCCGTCGAGGTGGCGTCAACGAGGGTGTGAAAGTTTCGCTGGCGACGAGATCCGTGGACGCGGGTTTCGCAAGAGTTGAACCGCAGAGCAAGAACGCAGAGAACGTAGAGGCTTTGTTAGCCAGGGATTTTGATGAAGGGCCGCACCCGTTGGCCTCCAGGACAACAACGAGCGAGACAATGAGAGTCGGACGCGACGTTTTACTCTCGGGCGAGAACGAGTGATGGAATGGGCATTGCCCTTCTCGCCATTGACGTGGCCGACCCGTATCTTGTTTAACTCGGATTTGGCGCACATGGCGAGACGCCGCCGTGAATCTGCCTTCACTCGTTCCAATGTGCCACGGCGAGTCCGACGAGGTGGTCAAAATGACGGTCCCGGGTTAGCGGTGTGAAATTGTTGCGGATGGCGATCGCAGCGATCCAGTGATCATTGGTTGGGATGGGTGTTCCTGCTGCGCGGAGTTCTCGTATCGAGCAAGAGTTTCACTTCCAGGCGTCTTTCATCAACACTGCCAAAAGCGTCTTCCACCGAGGCATCAAACTGCCGCGCTTCCTGGGCATTCCAGGTTCCCCAAAAGGCTTCCAACGCGTTGCCGATGGGCTGCGGTGCGGCTTCGGTGGTCAATCCCAAACCTTTGCGCATTCAGATAAGTCGCAGTCTGGTTGATCGACCATTGGCGCTCTCGGCACATTTGCTCAATAGCCTTTTCAAGGTCGGGATCCAAGCTGCGAATCGTCATCTGTTTCAGTGAGAAACATTATGAGAAT
>DATDAV010000089.1:0-1217 GCA_036525235.1 Chryseolinea sp.
TCAGTTCGGTCTCATAGAACTGTGGTGCAAATGGCTTTGTCTGCCCAGGCTGCTCAGGGGCGGGCGGGCGGATTTCAAACCCGGCCAGGGTATTCTCGATCAACGGCTTGGGATCATTGACGTTAGGTGGTTGTAAAAAGGTTTTTTTTGCGTCGGTGAATTGCGGTGCACCCCACATGGCAGCGGGCACGGCTTTCAGCACCGGCGTATAGGCTAACGGGACGTGGGTTTGGTCACCGTTCTTCGTGATGGTGATCGTGTGCGTCGATTGCATCGTCTCGACCCCCACTGGACGCACTCCCGGGGCACTCGTGGACTGTACGTTGATCTTTTCGGTACCCTGGTATGCTTCGGTGGAGGGAATCACGGCATTCGTGACCAGCACAAACTCCTTGGGATTCACGATCCAGTACTCCTCGCCCGCGTGCTGCATCTGGCGAATCAACCCCTGCTGGACGGCGATCCCACAGATTTGCTCAGGGGCAGGTAAGAACGCCGTCTTGAAGGCTTTCCACTCAATCGGCGTGAGTCCTGTGGATGCCCCGCTGCCAAAGTACACTGTGAAAGAAATGATCGACCAATGGATTTTGGCCTCGCCGGCAAACTCCGGCCCCCACAGGTGCAGGTCCGCCCCTAAATCCACCGTCATGGTGTGGCTGCCAAACAGGTCGAACGTGTAGGAGGCTCCCAGCTCCACATAGAGACTCACATCGTAGTGGTACGGTTGCCAACTGAACAAAAAGTCTGCCCCGGCCATGAACCAGGCTTTGAGCTGGTCCTTGTGCCAGGTAGCCTCCAGGTGGACCCCGGCCATTAGAGCATGGGGGGTCATGGCGTAATAGGCGTCGCCTTTGAGCTGGAGGTACGCGTCCACCTGCCAGTTGAAGCCTAAGCGCGGCACACGAGGGTAGTGGGTAGGAGGGTCGTAGGAAGGGTGGTACCCACCGAGCGTGAGGACAAAGTCCCCGCCCTTAATCGTTGGGTTCCCTGCCAGCGCCTGATCCTTAAACCAGCTGTAGAATGCAAACCCACCCGTCAGGTGGCAGGCGTGCGAGAGCAGGTAGGAGTTCGGGGTTAATTGGGCACGGACACCCAGGAATCCCGAATCCGGATTGAAGGTCGCTTTCAAGGCCAGCTGGGCTTCAGCCACGTTTGGCACACTCAGCGTAGAAATGCCCAACAGATCAAACTCCAACTCCTTGCCAAATTTGACCGTA
>DATDAV010000090.1:0-9858 GCA_036525235.1 Chryseolinea sp.
ATGGATGCCTATCGGCTTCCACACGTCTGGCAGGAGGACAATCTTTTTCCGCTCATAAAAGATCCAAGAGGTCACGCCAATGATCGCACTGCTCCCGGCGGATGGATAGCCCGTACCGACTCTGCCGGAAGTCGTTGGGAACTGGTTGGCGCCGGATATCGCAACGCTTTTGATTTCACCTTCAATGAAGCCGGCGAATTGTTTGCCTACGATTCGGATATGGAGTGGGATTTTGGAATGCCCTGGTATCGTCCCACTCGCATCTGCCATGTCACCAGCGGAAGTGAGTACGGCTGGCGCACGGGGGACAGCCCATGGTCGCCGGATTTTCCCGACAATTTGCCGCCCGTCATAAACATCGGCCAGGGTTCTCCCACCAACCTGATCCATGGCATGAACGCAAAGTTTCCCGCGCGATACAAGCATGCTCTTTTTGCTTCCGACTGGAGTTTTGGGATCATCTATGCCATCCACCTCAAACCCAACGGAGCATCCTACACCGCAGAACCGGAAGAGTTTCTTTCCGGCGCCCCACTACCGCTAACCGATGGGGCTATCGGCCCTGATGGCGCGCTCTATTTTCTCACCGGCGGACGGAGGCTTGAGTCTGATCTCTACAGAGTCTACTACAAAGGAGATGAGAAACAAACTGTCGAGCCCGCTGTTGCCGATGCCGGGCAGCCAGCACGCGACCTTCGAAAGCAACTGGAAGAATTTCACGGAGCGCCCCAAACACAAGCCGTTGACTTTGCATGGCCCTATCTAAAACACGAAGACCGCTTCATTCGCTATGCCGCCCGAATTGCAGTGGAGCACCAGCCCGTAAGCGAGTGGCAAGCGCGCGCATTGAAAGAAAAAAATCCACAGGCATTAATACAGTCCATGATCGCCCTGGTGCACCACGGAAAACCGGCCACCCGCAATGCCATGCTTGCGGCATTGACCACGATCAACTATACATCGCTTACCGCATCACAACAAGTCGACTTGCTCCGAACCTTTGAACTCATCCTGCTGCGCATGGGTACGCCGGAAGGAAAGATGAAAACGCAAGTGATGAATTATCTGAATCCGCATTACCCTGCGAATACCAATACCCTCAACCGAAGTTTAAGCAAAGTGCTGGTATACCTGGAAGCTCCAGGGGCCATTGAAAAAACCCTGGCGCTGTTGGATGAGGCCAAGGATGATCCTGCTCAAAAAACAGCCAGTCAGTCTGCAGATCTTATCCTGAGAAATCCGCAGTACGGCATGGACATTGCCAACATGTTGTCGAACATTCCGCCGGCACAGCAAACCTACTACGCCACCGTGCTCATGAATTCAAAAGCGGGATGGACCACTGCCCTGCACGACAAATACTTCGCCTGGTTTAAAAAAGCTTTCGGCTATAAGGGTGGCCTAAGCTACATCGGCTTCATCAACAAAGCACGGTTGGCGGCATTGACACATGTTCCGGAAAATCAAGTAGAACATTACGACGAACTTTCGGGCGGTGGATTGTTAGGTCAGTCCGGAAATGATCTCGCCAATGGCCCGCAGCCAAAAGGTCCCGGAAGAAGATGGACGCTGGAAGAAGCATTGCCCATCGTTGAGCATGCATCCGGCACGCGAAATTTCGAACAAGGAAAAATGCTGTTTGCCGCTACGCGATGCAGCGCGTGTCATACCCTGCGCGGCGAAGGAGGAACCATTGGGCCTGACCTGACACAACTCGGAACCAGATTCTCTGCCAAAGATATGTTGGAATCCATCATCGAACCCAGCAAGGTGGTGTCAGATCAATATGCGGCCACCGTGTTTACCATGAAAGACGGTTCCTCCGTTCTGGGACGACTTACCAACGAAAACAAGGATACCTATTTTATTTCACAAAATCCTTTCGCCCCGGAGACGATTCGTGAAATTCCGAAGAAGGATGTGCTGAGCACGAAATATTCCTACATCTCCGTCATGTACCCGGGATTGATCAACAATTTGAACGAGGACGAACTGAAAGATCTTGTGGCCTATTTACTGGCGGGAGGAAACGGAGAGAATCAAGTGTATAAAAACAAATGATCTTATTATCCTATGAAATCAGTATTTCAATAAACTTCCAGAAATGTATTCCGCTAAGCCTGCTCGTGCTTGTCATTTCTGCAGGCTGTAAAAATTCAGCCGATACGCAACAAGCCGCCGTGGCCACCGACAGTACGGAGAATGACGGGTTTGTTCATATATTCGATGGCAAGACCCTTGCCAATTGGGAAGGCGACACAACCTATTGGCGTGTAGAGAACGGCAGCCTTATTGGAGAAGTCACACCGACAACATTGCTGAAGACAAACACTTTCATTGTCTGGCAAGGTGGAACGCCTGGAGACTTTGAATTGAAGCTGGACTTCCGCATTGCCGAAGCTGGAAACAGCGGAGTGAATTACCGCAGCGCAAAATTGAGCGACATTCCCCACGCCCTGCGAGGCTACCAGGCAGACATCGATGGCAAGATTAATTACACCGGTCAAAACTATGAAGAGCGCGGCAGAACAACGCTTGCCTATCGTGGGGAGACCGTCATCATCAGCACGCAACCTAATCCAAACGAACCCGGCTCGCTACAGGCGAATGTTAAGAACAACGCCTGGACCTCGCGCCAAGTGACCGGATCGCTGGGAACTGCCGACTCGTTAAAGACCTTGATAAAATCCGGAGACTGGAACACGTGCCACATCATTGCCAAAGGCAACCGGTTACAACATTTCATCAACGGCGTGCTCATGAGCGACGTGACCGATAGCGACACCGTTAACCAAAAACTCACGGGCTTGCTCGGCGTACAGGTTCACGTTGGTCCGCCCATGAAAGTAGAGTATCGCGACATACGTCTAAAATCGCTTTAACATTTCGAACGCATCGCCTACCAGTAGCCACCATCGCACCTAAATGCAAATAAGTTTTGATACTGCAACCCTGGCATAACAAGCTTTCGAACACCCCTCAATCAATCACTGCCCTGTTTCAAGGCTATTTAATCCGTTGTAATTTCACATCAGGAGCCGGTAAAATCAACAACGGAATCTTTTCAATCTCTACATGATTGTCATCCAGTCCGAACCAATGCTTTTCTGAAACAGTCAGTCGTCTAAGTAGAAAATGCAATTGCATTACGATTCGCCTATAAGCGGGAAGTTTATTTTCATGAGAAAGGAATTTCTGCATTACAATGAACGTAAAGTCCCCGGTAACACCCTCCGAATGTAGGGATTGGTACCTACTGGACACATCAACTTCTTTGTTTTGTACCATGTCACTCACTACATTGGAAAAATAGCGTCCGATTAGTTGCTCCACTTTGAACCCAAGCCTAAAATCTATGCGGATTGCATCTTGCGGGGCGAGAATTTCAACTTTGTATTCCCTTGTATAGGGTTCATTTGTTGTCTCAACGTGAATAAACCAATAGATGTCGGCACGTTTAGGGCGCTGCTGCATGATCGAATAGATAATTTTATTCTCAATTTTATTTTTACTGGAGGACTTCGTCATATACACAAGATGAGTGGCATACTTGGGGACAGTCTCATCAATGCTTAATTTTTTTAGCAGTGGGATAAAGGGTTGCAGGTCCGTGTAATCCGTTAGTTGATCTTTGATTGAATTTGCTTCCTTCCAAACCCACATCACGGTTACCAGTAAAAGGCAAAGGATGAGAGAAATATAGCCTCCATGAGTAAACTTCAATAGGTTTGCAGAGAGAAACGACAACTCAAGGCTTAAGTAGACAAGTAAAAAGATGCCAATGAAAACCGGTGAAACTTTGCGTACGACCAGGTAGACTGTTAACAAAATTGTAGTCATTAACATGGTTATTGTAATCGCCAGTCCATAGGCCGCTTCCATCGCCGACGATTCCCTGAAAAACAGAACCACTCCCAGACAACCAATCCATAGCAATATGTTTATGGATGGCACAAATAGTTGACCACGAACTTCGGAGGGAAACAGCAATCTAACTTTGGGCCAGAAGTTAAGTCGCACGGCCTCACTGACGAGCGTAAAGGAGCCGGATATCAACGCCTGGCTTGCAATAATGGCAGCGAGCGTTGCTATTATGATTCCGATAAACAGGAATGATTCTGGCATAATAGCATAGAAGGGATTAGTATCCAGATGAGAACCTTCCCTAGAGATAAGCCATGCACCTTGGCCAAAATAATTCAATATCAGGCAAGTCTTTACGAAAACCCAGCTCACTCTTATATTCTGTTTGCCGCAATGTCCCATGTCTGAGTAAAGTGCCTCGGCCCCTGTTGTGCAAAGGAACACCGCACCCAGGATCCAAAAGCCGGACGGGTGGTTTGCCAGCAAATCATAGGCATAGTAAGGGTTTAGCGCAGCTAGCACTTGGGGGTTACTGGCAATGCTGGTTATACCGAGCACGGCAAGCATAGAGAACCATATCAGCATCATTGGCCCGAATCCACGACCCACGACATTAGTACCAAGGATTTGCAAACCAAAAAGCAAGGTGATGATCAAAATTACAATGGGTATTGTTGGGATTTCAGGATAAATGATCCTTAAACCTTCGATTGCAGAAGCAACTGAGATTGGGGGTGTGATAATCCCATCCGCCAGCAGTGCACTGCCTCCAACAATCGCAATGAGAGCAAGCAGCGCGCCACGACGACGTACAAGCGTGTAGAGTGAGAAAATTCCTCCTTCACCATTATTGTCAGCCTGAAGGGTTAGGATGACATATTTGAGCGTTGTTTGAAGCGTAAGCGTCCAGAAGACACAGGATATTCCGCCAAACACAAGCATCTCACTGATGACGTTTTCACCAATGATAGCTTTCATTGTATACAACGGCGAGGTCCCGATGTCACCATAGATAATTCCTAGTGCAATTAAAAGTCCAAGTGCTGAAACTCTGTCATTAAAATTATGGTCCTTACTCATCTTCTATGGTTCACTTTACAATGTTATTTTAAATTCAATTCTGGTTGGCCACCTTGAATAGAGATACTGTTACATGGATGTGGTATTGGTGCTAGACGGTGACGATTTTGCGTTTTAATATCTATAATTCGATCAGAAAAGCCCATATTTCTTATACCAAGGAGCGCAAAATCAATACTTTAATAAAAAAACGTATAAAATATATACTAATAAATATCATATAGCCTTGACAAACCGACTGATTCAATTAAAAACCAGTCAAAACAGCTGGATTTTGACCCATTTTGATCAAATCTTTCCAGAACCCTCTTTTTTAAATCACCACTAAACAGATCTTACCAAAGTTGGGACGTTAGCCGAATTGCTAAATAATCACCTTACGTCTGATCTAAGGACTGCGTTAAATGCCCTGCCTAGACTCTCAGTTATATTATCAGAGATGGACTTATCTTTATCTAGTTTGGGATTGAATATCGTTACTGTCATCCCTACTATTTTTGATGAGCTCAAGGCGCATTGTAAGATGCGTTCAACTTCTTCAAACCGAAGACCGCCCGCAAGCCTGTAATCGACAGCAGGATTGAGATCGTCGGAAAGAACATCGGTATCATAGTGAATCCAGAATCCTTCGACTTCCGCTCTTGTCATAAATTCAGAAATCTGCTGCACTGTAAAGTCCATGCCATCATCTCCAATCTGAGCAAGACTTAACCGCCTGATAGGTGTATCGCGGATATCCTGCGACCGATATTTCATTGCTTCCTCTTCGTCCCGTTGACCCACGTGAATAACATGATGATCGTCAACATAAGGGCATCTGAAGTTGATGTTTGTCAAAACCTCAGGGCCTCTACCCGTTACGATCGCTAGGTCCATATCTGCCACCTCGCCAGTGATTGATCTTTCAGGCTGGTAAAAATCCGCATGGGCATCAAGGAAAAGCAAGCCGTAGTTTCCTATCCCCTTCAATGCATACATTGCGGCAATAAGAATGCTGCAGTCACCACCCAGGACCAACGCAAAGTTCTCTCGCGCAATGGTATCGGTAATCACCTCACTAAGTAATAACGAAAAATTCCGGATAGCCTGTGGATTCAGAACATTCGTAACTGCGTCCCGCTCACGGCTATATTCTGCATTCAATGACTTTACGCAGATGACATCATTGATAGACGTCAATAACTCGCGTAACCCTGACTTTAGAAGGCTTTCAGGCAGTCCTTCGACTCCGTCTGGTTTCAAACCCAAAATCGACGGCGCTGATATGATTTGTATTTCCCGTTGCACTGTGACTATAATTCGCTTTGAGTGGGGAAAATTACCCCCTGCTCCACCATAAGAAGGTGATTTTGCTGCCCCACTGTTTTGACGGGGTCCCAGCGGTTGAGAGAGTTTCAAAACCTTCAATCTTCAACCTCTGCGAGGCGACATTGTTCGTTAGACGTCCGGATTATTACAAAGTCCCGCCCGCCAAAAAAATTTTTGGCCATTATATCTCAAAAATAGAAACATATTGTTAGATTTAATTGGTTTTTGAATTTTTTAAAATCGATGAAGGGATATCTCGGCGAATTTGAGGAGCTTGTTTTACTCACCATAGCCAGCCTGGGCGATCAAGCTTATGGCGCCGGCGTGAGGGAGGATATTAAAGCCAGGACCAACCGCTCCCTGAGCCTGGGTGCGTTGCACTCCACGCTGACCCGGTTGGAGGAAAAGGGGTTTATCAAATCGTGGCTTGGAGAACCCACGCAGGAGCGCGGGGGAAGGCGTAAGCGATTTTTTGAACTTACCCAAAGTGGCAAGGCAGCCCTTCACAATATGAAGAACTTAAGGGACGAATTGTGGAAAGTTTCAAAAGGAACACTAGCACTGGACAAATGAAAAGACAACCTACGATCCGGCCCCCGCGGCTTGCTGAGCAGCTGTTTGATTGGTATTGTAAATCTGCGTCGGTTGAAGACATCCATGGGGACATGGAAGAGTTATTCCAGGCCGACCTCAAAAGGCTGTCGATTCGCCGGGCGAAATTAAATTATTGGATACAGGTGATTTCGCTTGTGGCTTCTTATGCCGTCAGGAAAAGAAAACGAAAATCATACGCTCATTCCATTTCTTATAACACTAACCATCAAGCAATGATTGGAAGCTATTTCAAAATTGCCTGGCGCACGATAGGCAAAAACAAAGTGTACAGCGTCATCAACGTGCTGGGTTTGGCGCTGGGTATTTGTGCTTGTCTCATCCTCTACACCGTGACGAGTCACGAACTGACCTTCGACAAATTCCATGTTGATGGGGATCGCATCGTTCGCATCGGTGTAGAACAAGGCAAAGGAGAAAATAAACATCTTTGCGCATGCGTGCCGGCTCCGGCAGCGACAGCTATCCGGGAAGAAATTTCTGCAGGAATTGAGACCGTGACAGGTTATCATCAATATCGTCCTAAGGTAAACATACCGGAGGGAGGTCATTCACCAAAAAAAATCGACAGAAATCTTAGCAACGCGATCATTGCCGAGCCATCGTACTTCGATGTTTTTACCTACGACTGGCTGGCCGGAAATCCTGGCGCACTAAATGAGCCTTTTAAAACGGTTCTGACGGAACGCCAGGCGCACAACTATTTTGGTTCGCTTCCATGGGATGAAATTGTGGGTAAAGAAGTCATATACGATGATTCATTGCGCACGACCGTGGTGGGGATTGTCAAAGATTGGAAGGACAATACGGACTTTCCTTTCACTGATTTTATCTCATTTAATACGATCAAGAGCAGCTTTTTGAAAAATGATATCCATCTTGACAATTGGCATGACTGGCGCCATTCATCGATAGCGTTCATTAAACTAAACAAGGGAACCTCGGCCGCCTCGCTGCAAACACAACTCAGCCAGTTATTCAGAAAATATCTTGGTGCTGAAGCCGACTCCACCCTTCAAATTACGGCTATGACTCAGCCCTTAGCCGACCTTCACATTGAAGGGGACTTCGATCATCATGAAAATCTCTTTCCAACGCTTGTTGCCTTAACGACCCTTGCCCTTTTTATCTTGGTTATTGCAGTCATCAACTTTATTAATTTGTCCACGGCGCAATCCATCCGCAGGGTAAAGGAAATAGGCATTCGAAAAGTGTTAGGGAGCTTTAGGCAAAGCTTGATCCTCCAATTCTTGGTAGAAACGTTTGTGCTCACATTCCTTGCAGTCTGCCTGGCTACCTTGACTGTTAATCCGGTGCTATCTTCGTTTGCTGCCTATCTCCCTAGTCCGGTGACTTTTAACTTTGGTCCCGCGTCACTACTTTTTCTATTGTTCGTTACGCTCGGCACCTCGTTATTGGCCGGCTTTTATCCCGCCCATGTTTTGTCGGCAAATTCGCCCGCAGTGAGTTTGAAGGGCACGGGCGCGCACAAGGGGAGTGAGAAATGGTTTTTTCGCAAAGGATTAATCGTTTTTCAGTTCGCGAGCTCATTGTTTTTTATTATCGCCGTTCTCGTCATGGGCAGGCAAATTGAATTTATAAGAAACAAAGACCGGGGTTTCTCTACCGCTTCGATCATTACGTTCCGCACCAATTGGGGTGATAAGAGCAATAACCTAAGGGTACTAGCGGAAAAAATAAGATCCATAAGCGGCGTTGAACGGGTAGCGGTTCAAACCGTCGCGCCCATGGGGTTTATAAAATTGATGTCTCCCTTTGTGTATAAAGGCGACACCCTCATTGAAATGCCTGTTTCGATGAAAGCGGGTAATTCCGATTTTATCCCGCTCTATCAGCTTCGTTTGCTGGCAGGACGGAACATCGCGGAAAGTGACACCCTGAAGGAGTTCGTTATCAATGAATACTATTCCAAAGCATTAGGATTTAAAAGGCCGGAGCAAGCTGTCGGCGAGCTTCTTTCCTTTGAGGGCAAATCATTTGCCATCGTGGGTGTGGTAGAGGACTTTCATGAGCAATCTTTTCACGAGATGATCGGACCGGCCGTCATCGGAAATTTCACGCAGTTCGAACATAGTATTGGCGTAAAACTTTCCAACGCCTCAATGATGAACAATAAGACAAAAGACATACAGGCTAAAATTGAAAAAGAATTCAAACAACTTTATCCTGGCGAGCCTTTTGAACCGCACCTTATTGAGGATGAAATTGGTTGGATGCACGATCGGGAACAAAGGCTGTCTACCTTGATGAATACGGCGATGATCATTACCATTTTCATTTCTTGTCTGGGCGTCTTTGGCCTGGCCATGTTCACCGCTCAGATAAAGACCAAAGAAATTGGAATACGAAAAGTGATGGGCGCTACCCTTGCGAATATCGTCGTGATATTTTGCCGGGACATTATGATCTTAATACTGATAGCGATTGCCATTACTTCTCCCATCGCTTGGTATTTTATGAACAATTGGCTTTTGGAATTTGCTTACCGGATTGAGCTCACCGTCTGGATATTTGTTTTGGCCGGATTGGCCGCCCTGTGCCTTGGACTGGCAACGGTGAGCTTCCATGCCGTTAGAGCAGGAATGGCTGATCCTGTGAAAAGTTTACGGACCGAGTAATTTATTTACAATTACTCCCATTACGAGTTGAACAATAGAACTAATCCACCAGAAACAAGAAGCTCGCATCTTTATATTCCGGCTTGTTTACCTGGCTTCTTAAATTACGAAAGGTCTCCAGTGGACCGCGGGTAGCAAACAGGTTAATCAGCCATGCCGGAATCGAACCACCCGGATGCACGTGAAGTGTAAAGACAATATCGAGGTATTCATTCCTTGGCGTTACCGTCCAGTTGCTCTTGGTGTGCATAATGCGTACTACATCTTCTTGCTCCTTTAGGTAATGGGGCAGATTTTCTCCGTCCACCGTCAGCTTTTTGGTGATACTGTCCTGTTCAAGTTTCACGCGCACGAT
>DATDAV010000091.1:0-1101 GCA_036525235.1 Chryseolinea sp.
AACCGTTCGATGGCAGCCTTTGATCATCTTCGGAACGTGGATCGTATTCCGATGTCAAGACCCACCCGACAACTCCACTTCCCGGGGGGTTCATTTTTGCTTTAAAATCAGGCATCGCGGGGCGCGCGGAAATGCGCAGAACATCGCCGGGATGGATCGTGGTTGCTCCATCCGGGGAGGTGAGTCGAACCTTTTTCTGAGCGAGTGCCGTGCCTTGGATAACGCCGAGGAGGCAAAAAATGAGGGCCAATCGTTTCATCGTTCTACTTCTGTTCAAAAATCAGATTCATCAGTGGGTGAGGGAATAAATGGCAATATTCAGCGCGAGGCGCCTGCCAATGTCTGGAGGAATACCCTTACCTCGATTGCATTCGTTGTCCATGGCGAAGGAACAACAAAGTCCGTCTTCGCATAAAATCGCCACCAGATTTCCTTGATAAAAAAGCCCTTCCAAATGGACATCGCGGTTTTCGTTCAGGCAGGGCACGCGCGGAATCACGTGAAAGGCACGGTAAATCACATGGTCATAATTGAGCCGCTTCATCTTTTCCTCGGTAAAAATTCGGCCAAATTCGCGCCTGCAAGCCACCGGAAATTTGGGATTGGTGCAACAGCCCGAAGCCAGAAGAAAACCGCCATTTTCGAAGTATTTCCTCAGCACAGCGAGTTCGGTTTCGGAAAAAACAAAATCGTCGTGTCCATTCATGAACAAAAAAGGAGTTTCGTAAATCCGAGCATCGGCGAGTTTAAGTTTCCGTTCTTTGTTCACAGCGATCGTCGTGGCCGATGCCACCAGCGTGGCAAGCTCTTCAGCAACGCCACTGCAGTCTTTACCGTCGCTGTCGCTGTATTTCAGACGGCCCACAAAAAATGAGCCGATTTGCGACTCGGAATCCTCGCCGGAGGAACTCAGACCGCCGAGAAACAGCAGGCAAAAAGCCGGAATCTTCAATGCGGTTCGCACGCCGGAATATAGGCATGAATTCATGCGACTGAAAGCTAAGATTCGCGGCCATGATCCGCAGAGCGACAGACTCAGCTTCCGCAATCGCGACGAAAAAAATCAGCGCAAACGCAGCGGTGAAAACCTTCATTCCGCCC
>DATDAV010000092.1:0-4702 GCA_036525235.1 Chryseolinea sp.
CACGATTGGTTTGAGGACCATTTCCACTGTGGGATTCCAAGGTTCCCATCTGCCACCGTTTTTCTTGTTAAATGTATAGTAATCCGTCACAGTTTTATAGCAGCCTATTTTGATTGCGGATAAAACGGCCGTTCCGCCCGATTGTTCCGATGTGGTGAAGGTCCCGTCGTTTCCGGTTAGACCTTTGTGTGTAAGATCACGTGTTCCCCATCCGTTTTCTTGGCCTATCAAGAAGTCAATAGTCACCTCGGCTCCACCCAAGGGGACTCTGTTTTCATCTATTACCTTGCCGGTGATTTTTGCTGTTGGTTGCCGAAATGGCTGCAAGAGCCGTTGAAACAACGTCGGTTTTTGCTGTGCATACGCCGAGCTTCCAAAGCAAAGAAATAAGGAAAAGCTTAGTGAGCAAGCGAGGTGTACTAGTGAAGATTTCGTTGTTTAAGTTCCCCTTCTGAGACGAGGCGTTTATAAAATTGTTGCGTAAAGGAAAAAGCTACTTTACGAAATCGCTGTGCCGCCATTGCCGTTTCTGCGAGGCCATGTTCCGGTTTTGATGTTCATCATGGGAACGTTTCGAGTTTAACGGTGATCCAAATATTGAGCTAAGGATCAGTTACTATCTCTAGTTCAGGCAGTGCGGAAAAAAGATTCTTCTTGGGATCGAACTCCAGGTTCCGGTCATTCGGCGTCGGGTTTACGTAATAAATAAAACGTAGCTTCTGGTTTCCCCAAAACTCAATGTCGCCCGCGATTTTGCCATAATAGGCACTCACGACTTTTCCATTCTGTTTTACGGTGCGTACGCGAAAAAAGAAGTTCTGATCATCACGATAATCGCGATGAATCTGAGCGTTGGGAGCCTTGCGGAAGTATGATTTCACCAGCATGGATTGGTATCCTTCCTCCGGAGCATATCTAGGAAGGCGCAGCTTGCTGCCGAAATTGATTGGTGCAAGGACAGACTGGATACCATCGCCTTCGTTCGCGAAGCGGATAGTCAGGGTAGCGTCAAAAGCATGTTCGATCGAGGTGTAGTTCGTATTTAACAAAAAGATGAGATCGGATGTTGTTCCTTTGCCGTATGGAGCAACCCAATCGCTTGCAATCAGATCAAAACCAACAGGGCGTCCGACCGTCGGAAGTCGAATAGTGTCCAGGCGCCGTGCATACATCGGAATAGGTTTAATGATTGGTTTTAAAACCAGTTCTTTTACTAAATCCCACGGCTCATAGCGGTCCCCTCTTCGTTTCAACATTAATTGCTCGCCAAAAGTTCGGTAGTATCCGTCTTTAGACGCGCCATAGGTGATCCATCCGGTTGTCGTTTCTCCGGAAGCGACGACGGTTCCGGCGGCATCCGTAACAAACTCTTTTGTGTCAAACTTATGGCCATCCCGCCAATAGTTCTTTGTTTGGTTGAATCCAACGCCCACTTTTGCTTCAACAACCGGCGAGCTGTCTTCGTGGATTACGCTGATTGTAAGCCTTGCAAAGCCCGAGGGATGCATCTTTTTCAGCAATTGCGCATGAAGGGGCGTTAACAGCAAGAAACGGAGGGTGGCGAATACTGCTACCAACACGATGGCTCTCATTGGTCAAGTTCTCCTTCGCTAATAAAGCGACGATACGCATTTTGGGTGAAGTAAAAGACCACCTCACGAAAATCACTGCGTCGCCAGTTTTCGTCCTGTTGCTCGATGCGTTGTTTAGGCCAGTCTTTTTTTAGAGGGGCCATGCCCTCCACGGGCCGGCGTTGCGCAGCCGATAGAACAACGCTTCGACTACCACTTCAAGCGGCGTCGGCGGCCGCCCGCCTTTCAGTCCACGACCATCTTTAGAAGCCGCTTTTTGAGCGGCGACCACCATTGAAATCGCTTTGTGAACATGGCCCGTTTCCATAAAGGGTTTTCTATTCTCTACCCAAGACTTTTTTGTCAGAAATCAGGTTTTCAAACACGCCCTAGGGAGCAGTTACGCGTTCATTCCAAGAAAGGTCGCGAAAAAGATTCCGTTTTGGATCAAATTCCATGTTTCGATCGTTTGGATTTGGATTTAAATAGTACGTGAAAAACAGCAACGCAGTATCTGAATTGATGATATCAAAATCAATATCCCCGTCTATTTTTCCATAATAGGCGCTAATCATCCTTTCGCCGTCTTTGCGTGTTCGCACGCGGAAGAAGTAGTTTAGAGTGTCTTTCGAGGCTGGTATGATCATTTGATCCACGGCTGGCCGTGACGTGCTTTTGATGAGTTTGGCGTCATAGCCGCCTTCAGGCGCATAGTGTGGAAGACGAAGCTCGCTCCCATGGCGTGGACTAGCGATTGTAGGCTGAATGCCATCACCATCATTGGCAAAGGTTATCATCAATGACGCTTCAAAAGGTTTATTGACATGCTCGAACTTTCTTTGGAGCGTGAAGGTCAAATCGGAAACACTCCCTTTTCCTTGGGGTACAATCCAGTCGCTTGCTATTAAATCATAACCCACCGGTTGACCTGTTACGGGTATGCGGAGCATTTGCACCTTCCGCGCATACAATGGAATTGGATTTAGAATCGGTTTGAGTATTAACTGTTTTTTCAAGTTCCAAGGTTCATAACGATCTCCTTTGCGTTTCAAGAACAACTCCTCACCAAATGTGCGATAGTATCCATCTTTAGAGGCGCCATAGGTGATCCATCCGGTTGTGGTTTCCCCCGAAGCAATTGCGATGCCATTCGCGTCTGTGACAATCTCCTTTGTTGCAAACTTATGGCCATCCCGCCAGTAGTTCTGCGTTTGGTTAAAACCAACGCCAACTTTTGCTTCAACAACCGGCGAGCTGTCTTCGTGGATTACGTTGATTGTAATCCTTGCGAAGCCCGAGGGATGCATCTCTTTCAGCAATTGCGCATGAAGGGGCGTTAGCAGCAAGAAACGGAGGGTGGCGAATACTGCTACCAACACGATGGCTTTCATTGGTCAAGTTCTCCTTCGCTAATAAAGCGACGATACGCATTTTGGGTGAAGTAAAAGGCTACCTCACGAAAATCACTATGTCGCCAGTTTTCGTCCTGTTGCTCGATGCGTTGTTTGGGCCAGTCTGTTTTTAGAGGGGCCATGTTGACATTGCGGACCGTTCCAAAAGGCGAAAGGGCATTAGCTCCGGTTGCAAAGGAGAGTGCCGGCAGGGCTTCAGCAAGCAATTTAGTGCGAATTCCATCGTCATTGGCAACGGCGTTGCCTTGAGTCTCATGGTAAATTGCTTCTTGACTAAACGGTTTGAAAAACGAGGAGGCACGTAGTTGCCCTTCTGTGAGCTCGTTGGCTTCGTTTGGAGTTCGACGAGATTTGACGGGGGTGCCGGTGCCGCGATCGTATTTCTCGATATCCCAATCGGTATTGAATCCCCATCCTCCGTGACTGTCCGCAGTGACGATTTCGATCAATACGCCTCCTTTCTCCATTTCCTGTTTTGACCAAACCAAAACACCTTGATCCGTATCAATTGGAGGGATTTGTCCATCTGGATTGTTTCGAAGGACATCTTCGCCAGTTGAATAAAAATTGACTGCATTGGTGATCATCTCAAAACGTCCCCGCCATGTGAGCCTGTTGCGTCCGTCAGACGGATCGAACAGCTTATACCATTCGGAGCTCCAGAGTCTTGCGCTGTAGTCGTTCCAGGCGGGATGCCGCATTCGATCACGCATGAATGTGTCAGCAGCGAGGCTTGCGTCATAGGCTTCCGTGGCCACGGCAGCGTTGATCATTAGATACTTGTTGACGCTCATCGAATGGTCCTTAATGGCGCTAGAGGCGACCATATTTCCAAGGCTGTGGGCAGCGAAATATTTTTCCCCAGGCAGACTGTTGACTATAGAAGCAAGATATGGGGCGGTCTCAAATGCATTTATGGCGTTTTCGTAGTAGTCTGGTGTTGACCCTCCGTATGTATGTATCCAGTCCGGCAATTTACCTTGATCTCCTAGCCAGACGACAGCGACGAATTTCGCCTTGGAACCCAATTGGTGCAGCCTCTTGAATATCTCCGCATTCCAACCCCGAGCCTGCTGCTCCCTGACACTGTAACCGTGTATAAAGAAAAAGTTCTTTTCGTTGGTCAGCGCGTCCGGATAGTTGTCCGGTGGCGATAGATTGGTTGCTCGCCATACGCTTCCTCCCACACCAGGGACATCGCGAAGATTTATCCAACGATACATTTTCTCGACACCACGGACTTTGACGAAGAATTTCACCTCGACAAGCTTTTCGCTGCCTTTAGTAACTTCAAGCACCAGAGGCTTGTCTGTTTCTTTGCTGGCTTCGAACAACAGAGTACCTTTCCCGCTGTCCGTGATCTTCTGAAGAAAGGATGGGTCCAAAACAACTCCAGAGCTACTGACTTTTGTTATAGTGGCATCCTTTGCAGGTTGCGTGAAATTAGAACCATAGCCGACGGCCGCGTCCTCGACGCAAAAGTCATCCGCCTGCTCAGGTGTGAGATCGCTATAAACAAAACCGAAACCGTTGTCCTCGTGCTTTAGCTTATACTGTGTCGACGAGCTTGGTGGAAAGGCTTGGAGCAGGGCTTTGACATCGAAGAATAGTGGAAAGAAATCTACGAGATCGCAGCGTCCATTGACCACGGGATCGCTCGAATTTTTGCGGCGACCGAAGGGTTCAGCGTTTCCCGAAAAGACGCCGGGCACATCGCTA
>DATDAV010000093.1:0-2160 GCA_036525235.1 Chryseolinea sp.
CACGATTGGTTTGAGGACCATTTCCACTGTGGGATTCCAAGGTTCCCATCTGCCACCGTTTTTCTTGTTAAATGTATAGTAATCCGTCACAGTTTTATAGCAGCCTATTTTGATTGCGGATAAAACGGCCGTTCCGCCCGACTGTTCCGATGTGGTGAAGGTCCCGTCGTTTCCGGTTAAACCTTTGTGTGTAAGATCACGTGTTCCCCATCCGTTTTCTTGGCCTATCAAGAAGTCAATGGTCACCTCGGCTTCGCCCAAGGGGACTCCGTTTTCATCTATTACCTTGCCGATGATTTTTGCTGTCGGTTGCCGAAATGGCTGCAAGAGGTTTTGCGACAAGGTCGGCTTTTGCTGTGCATACGCCAAAACTCTAAAGCAAAAAAATAAAGGAAAGCTTAATAAGAAAGCCAGAGAAGTTCGTAAAAGTTTCATTGTCTAAGTGCCCCTTCTGAGATGAGGTTGTGGTAAAATTGTTGCGTAAAATAAAAAGCCACTACGCGAAAATCGCTGTGCCGCCATTGGCCGTTGCTGCGGGGCCACGTGCCGGTCTTGATATTCATCATGTCAATGTTTCTGTTTTCGAAAGCTCTAAGCCCGTTAGCGCCCGTTGCAAACGAAAGCGCGGGTAGGGCTTCGGCCAACAGTTTGGTGCGGATTACATCGTCCTGGGCAACAGCGCTGCCCTGATGTTGATCGTAGACCGATGCTTCGCTAAAGCGTTTGAAAAACGAAGAGGTACGTAGTTGCCCTTCCGTTAGTTCATCGGCTTCGATTGGAGTTCGACGAAATTTGGCGGGAGTGCCGGTCCCGCGATCGTATTTCTCGAGATCCCAGTCAGGATTGAATCCCCATCCACCGTGACTATCCAAAGTAACAATATCGATCAAAGCCCCTCCTTTCTCTATCTCCTGCTTTGACCAAGCTAAGTCACCTTGCTCGAAGTCTACTGGAGGCACTTTGCCGTCGGGATTGTTTCGGAGGACATCTTCGCCAGTTGAATAGAAATTGATCGCGTTATCGATCACGCCAAAACGTCCGCGCCATGTAAGCGTCTTGCGTCCGTCAGACGAATCGAACAGGTGATACCATTCCGAGCTCCAGAGTCGGGTGCTGTAGTCGTGCCATGCGGGATGCCTCATGCGATCACGCATGAATGTGTCAGCAGCCACGCTCGCGTCGTAGGCTTCCAGCGCAACAGCAGCGTTGATGAGTAGATACTTGGTGACGTTCATTGAGTGATCCTTGATAGCGCTGGTGGCGACCATGTTTCCCAGGCTGTGAGCAGCGAAATATCTTTGTCCTGGTAAGCTATTGACGATCGAAGCGAGATGTGTGGCGGTCTCAAACGCATTTATGACATTCTCATAGTAGTCCGGCGTAGACCCTCCAAATTGATATATCCAGTCCGACAATTTGCCTTGATCTCCTCGCCAGACGACAGCGACAAACTTTGCTTTTGAGCCCAATTGGTGCAGCCGCTTGAATATCTCCGCATTCCAGCCTCGAGCCTGCTGCTCCCTTACGCTGTAACCGTGTATAAAGAAAAAGTTCTTTTCGTTGGTCAGCGCGTCCGGATAGTTGTCCGGTGGCGATAGATTGGTTGCTCGCCATGCGCTTCCTCCCACACCAGGGACATCGCGAAGATTTATCCAACGATACATTTTCTCGACACCACGGACTTTGACGAAGAATTTCAGCTCGGCCAGCTTTTCGCTGCCTTTAGTAACTTCAAGCACCAGAGGCTTGTCTGTTTCTTTGCTGGCTTCGAACAACAGAGTGCCTTTCCCGCTGTCCGTGATTTTCTGAAGAAAGGATGGGTCCAAAACAACTCCAGAGCTACTGACTTTTGTTATAGTGGCATCCTTTGCAGGTTGCGTGAAATTAGAACCATAGCCGGCAGTCGCGTCCCCGACGCAAAAGTCATCCGCCTGCTCAGGTGTGAGATCGCTATAAACGAAACCGAAACCGTTGTCCTCGTGCTTTAGCTTATACTGTGTCGACGAGCTTGGTGGAAACGCTTGGAGCAGGGCTTTGACATCGAAGAATAGTGGAAAGAAATCTACGAGATCGCAGCGTCCATTGACCACGGGATCGCTCGAATTTTTGCGGCGACCGAAGGGTTCAGCGTTTCCCGAAAAGACGCCGGGCACATCGCTA
>DATDAV010000094.1:0-1824 GCA_036525235.1 Chryseolinea sp.
GATGATCTCGAGAGCTATGAGCGTCAGCGCATGACAGTTAGGAGTCTTGCGGCAATGATGGAGGAGCAGGGCCATTCGACACTTCCGTACAAAATTTAGGGTGACTTTCGCTCCTTGGTCGACTTCAGACCGAGGGCCCTCAATGCGCAGAAGAGCTGTTCCCGAATCCAGCGCCAACGAAGAACGTCAGTCATCGTGTGACCCATAAAGGAGAGCGAAGCGCTCTCTCGGCGTCTGTTGCAATCCTTCCGACTATGAACAAGCCCCTTCAAGAATCGAAATAGCCTTCACAACCATTGATCGTTTTCCCTCAGGAATAGCAGAGAGAATTCGAGCGAACTTCTCTTGGCGGGCTCGCGCGACCTGAGCAGAGGCTTCTCGCCCCTGTTTTGTTAGCCGAATCAAGATGGCTCGGCCGTCCTTGCGATCAGAAGTGCGCTGAATCCAGCAGTTTGCCTCCATCTTTCGCAGCAAGCGGCTGACCGTGCTTTTTTCCAACTGCAGACGGGAAGTTAACTCTCCTTGGCCCATGGGTCCAAAAGCCGCCAAGTCCATGAGAGCATGAGCTTCAGCTACAGCCACCGGTTGACCACAGGGCGTTTGCTCAGGTTTGTGTAAGCCAAAGGATCGAACGAAGGACACGACGGACTCCATCAGTTCCTTGGCATTGACATTGCGTTCAGTCTCCATGAATATAGTTGTCTTATACAACTGATTCCTTTGGCATGCTATGCAATTTGCTCACCTCATTTTTTTCCTGACATCTGCCCTCTTGTGCTCAAGCGCGATGGCCCAGCAAGCCTCTCCGACTCATGAAGACCATTTTGCGGGCGTCAATGTGCGCGGCGATCAGGGCATGGGTTTTAGTCACGAGCGAACGACTCATCACTTCCATCTCTTTGCCGATGGCGGGTCGATCGAAGTAGCGAGCAATGACCCAGACGACGCCACCAGCCAAAAAGCCATTCGGGATCATCTTAGAATCATCGCGGAAAGATTTTCACGGGGCGATTTCTCAATTCCAATGTTTATCCATGATACCGTGCCGCCCGGAATAGAGACGCTGAAACAGCTCAACATGAAGATCTCCTATGTGGTCCAAAACACGACCGGCGGTGCGGAAATTCGTATCACCACTAAAGATACCAGTGCCATCCGGGCCGTTCATGATTTTCTGAAGTTCCAAATCGAGGATCACCGAACAGGAGACGCTCTGGAGGTCCAACAATAGGGTGGTGAATTTGTGGGGCGGTTGTTGCGTGAATACTTGCCCCAGTGGTCATCGTAAATTCCGTGAGCAAATTCCGAGCGACGACGGTTCCTGTAGGGCCTTTGGCCATGCGACCGCGAAAAGTGCACGGGGCAAGTTCGGGTCCTGCCAAGGCTAATCTTGACAGAAACCCCGATTCTGACCGGTCGGTCCTTAAAGTTTGCTTCTGTCGCAGACAAATATCCAGTTTTCGGTCCCCTTGAAGGATACCCGGCAGAACTCGATATCACCGATCAGCTGGTTCATTTTCTCAAACAGGCTTGCGCAGCCAGTTCTCACCTTTTCATCGTAGACAACTACGTTAAAGAAAGATATTCCCCCGGGCGATAAGAGTCGCCCGAGCCCTGCAAGAAATTTCTTTTCCCTGAATTTGTCGGGAACATCGATGCCGACAAAAATATCCACGACCACCCAGTCGAACTTCTTATCGCAGTTCTCAACAAAATCGCCGGCATCTTCCATGTGAAGTGAGAGGTCTTTGTATCGATCAATGTGAAAATACTTCTTCGCCAGGTCGATCACCACAGGGTCCTTTTCCACACCTGTGAGGTGTA
>DATDAV010000095.1:0-88372 GCA_036525235.1 Chryseolinea sp.
TTCGATATGTTTTTTCGGGGCAATCATCGATCCGAAGGGTCAGGCCTCGGTCTGTATATCGCACGCGAAGCTGCGAAAAAAATTGACGCTTCCATTGAAGTGAGCTCCACCTATGGAGAAGGGTCAGTTTTCATGATCGCGCTACCCGCTTCCGTTGTGCACGGTCCGGCGTTGTAGAAGCCGTTCCTGTGGTTCAGGATTGACAGGCTTTATATGCCTTCCACGCTATTGCTTCCGTTGCTTTGTATTTCTTGCAGCCTCTATCTGGACTACCCTTTATTTTGGAATTGGTATATCTAAGATCCATGCCACTGCTCTAATTTTGTGAGCATAAAAACTCATTTAAAATTAGCAGGAAATGAAAACGCGAATTAAAATTGACAAAGTAGAGCCAGCAGGATACAAGGCCGTGCTGGGACTGGAGAAATTTATTGAGGGCGCACCACTAACCAGAAAGCATAAAGACCTGATCAAAATCAGATCTTCCCAAATAAACGGATGTGCTTTTTGTATCGACATGCACACCAAAGAAGCCCGCAACGCCGGCGAAACAGAACAACGTATTTATGCCCTCAATGCCTGGCGCGATACGTCTTTTTTTTCAGAGGAGGAACGCGCCATATTGGCCCTAACCGAGGAAGTTACGTTGATCAGTAACCACGTAAGCGATGAGACCTATGAACAGGCAGCGAAGGTGCTGGAGGAGACCTACCTGGCGCAGGTGATCCTGGCCATTATTACGATCAACGTGTGGAACAGAATCGGCATTGCAACCAAGCTCATGCCAGCCTAGAATACGGGAAGTGAAGTTGACAAGTGTGAAAGCCCTCTAATCGAGGGCTTTGTTTTTTGGTGTTTAAATGCTGGGCTGTGGCCGCCCTTGTTGGCCAACATTCATCGCTGCGACGGCACAAAGAATAAGAACAACTCCCAACCATTGAAGATAGCTTACCGGTTCGTCCAGCAGCAGGCGTGCCATGAACACCGAAACGGGAATTTCTACAGAGGCGATAATGGCTCCGAGCCCCATGCCCGTTAGCGGTATTCCCGTCGTGAGCAGTAGGGGCGGGAGGATGGTTCCAAACAAAGAGAGCAGGAGGCCCCAGCGGAGAAATATAGTGTGCGAAAATTCGTGATTTAGCGACGAGTGAAAAATAATGGAGATGACGATCAAACCGCCCAGGATCAGGTAAAGACTTCTTTTTAGCGGAGGAAAATGAAGTTCAAGGCTGTTGGATGTGTGCATCGATGCCGTGTAGGAAAGCGCGGCCATCATTCCCCAACCCAATCCAGCCCAAGAGATGCTTACGGACTCGCTAAGCAAATTGGTCGCGAGTATTGTCCCCACCAGAATGATGAAAACCGACGCGATCTTGCCGGGCCCAGGTGCCTTTCTATGCAAGATTGCCTCCAGGATGACGCCCATCCACACCGTTTGCATCAACAACACAATGGCAATGCTTACCGGGATGTACTGAACCGCCATGTAGTAGAAAATGCTGGTTAGCCCCAGCGACGTTCCTGCCGCGATCAACTTAACAATACTTTTAATGCCGGATGTTTTTGGTTCGGGCACCGGCTCCGATCCATGGAACAAGATCAAAATACAGAGCCCCGCAAAGCCAAGACCGAACTGCGAAAGCGTTACTTCCGCCGTACTGAATCCTTCACGGTATGCCAATTTTACGAAGGTTGCCAGCAACCCATAACTGGAAGCTCCCAGTGCAACAAAAATGCTTCCTTTGACGATGTCTTTTTTCATGGATGCACGGTATTGGCCAATTCCGTCTCCATCAGATCTCTTATACTTTGGTGTGATGTGTCTATGGATTTTTTAAGTTGCTCTGCATCGGGCGATTTTCCGCTGAGCGTAATCACATGAATATTGCTGATCCCCATGATCGTGAACACGGTCTTCAAATACGTACTCTGGAAGTCCATATGTTCGTTGTATCCTCCTTTTTCATACCCCTGTTCACCTCTAGAAAGCAAAAGGAATAGTGTTTTGTTTTTCAACAGACCGACATACGGATTTTGCACACGGGTTGGGTCGATCTTGAACGTTTCATTCACCCGGAGAACCTGGTCGAGATAGGCCTTGAGCGTACTGGGGATTGACCAGTTGTACATGGGCGAGCCCACCACAATGACATCGGCTTCCCGCAGTTCGGAAATATAAGCATCGCTTATTTTCAAGGCTTCAATTTCATCATCAGACCTTGCCGCTTCGGGTTTAAAAGCTGCTGCAATCCATTTTTCGTTGACGTGGGGCACGTCTGTATTTCCCAGTTCACGGAAGCGAATAATGGGATGGGTGTGGATGCTTTTCCAGTGATCGACGAATACTTCAGTAAGTTTTCTACTGAGCGAAATACGCGTTCTTGCACTTGAGTTAATGACCAATACTTTTTTCATTTCGATTATGTTTATACAAAAGTATAGCGTGCCTGGGCTATATTTGTATACCAGTTTGTATAAAGACCACAGCCCAGATGCTACCCTACAAATCCTTAATTCAGATTGATCGAAAATCCCCTGTAACGCTCTATATCCAGGTGTGCAATGTCTTTATAGCCTTGATCACGAAGGGTACACTACAGCCATCGGATATATTGCCAAGTTCTCGTGTACTGGCAACCTTGATCGGAATTAACCGAAACACCGTGAAATTGGCCTATGAAGAATTGATCAGTCAGGGTTGGGCCGAATCCCTTGGGCGCAAAGGCGTGTTTGTAATTTCCAAGCTGCCGATACTTTCCAAAACCAAAGCGACAGAAATAAGCAAAAACAAAAACAACAGCGCTCGAGAAGCTTTCCTGTGGACTAATAATTTTGAAAATGCCACGCCTAGCGAAAATCTTCAGAAAACTGTTCTCGCGATTGATGACGGGTTCCCTGATGTGCGCCTGGCACCGATAGATCAGCTCATGCGCGAATATCGAAGTCTGTCCAGGAAATTTTATGGGAGAAATTTTCTGAAATACGGCAGCGCCAAAGGCTCGGAACATCTTCGCGTCTCCATTTGCAGCTACCTTTCCAAGAGCAGGGGGTTGGGGGTCTCTGCCGAAAATATAGTCATCACAAAAGGCAGCCAGATGGGAATCTATTTGGCGGCGCAACTGCTGCTTAATCTTTCGGACACAATCGCCGTGGGAGTTTCAAACTACGGTTTCGCGGATGACACGTTCAGACATGCCGGCGCAAACCTCGTGCGGATCCCTATCGACGGCAAAGGAATGGATGTTGACTACCTCGAAGAGGTTTTGCGAAAAAAGAAAATAAAGGCGGTGTATATCGTGCCGCATCATCACTTTCCAACTACCGTAACCATGAGTATGGAGCGGAGATTAAAACTATTGGATCTCGCCAAAGAATACCGCTTTGCGATTATTGAAGACGACTATGATTTTGATTTTCACTATGAGAACAAACCCTACCTGCCCCTGGCAAGTATCGATCACAACCAAAGTGTGATTTACATTGGTTCGATTTCGAAAACTTTTGCCCCGGCCTTGCGCATTGGGTTCATGGTTGGCCCCCCGGCATTTGTTGAAGCCGCAGCGTCATTAAGACAACTGATCGACAAACAGGGCGACACACCGTTAGAAGAGGCATTTGCCGTGCTGTTTAACAATGGCGAGATGGACAGACATTTCCGGAAGTCATTAAAGATTTATAAACAGCGCAGAAACATTTTTTGCCAAATACTCAAATCTGATTTTAGTGATGTCATAGAATTCAAAACCCCGGAGGGAGGACTGGCGGTGTGGTCGAATTTTGATAAAAAGATCGACCTGATCAAAATGTCAGAAAACGCATCGAAAAAAGGACTTTACATCGCCAATGGAAGTTTTTATAAAAATGAAACCTTTGTCCCCAATGCACTGCGAATGGGCTTTGCTTCACTGGAGGAAAATAAAATGGTGGAGGCCCTCGGGATCCTGAAAAAGATCGTGCGCTGAGTTTACTGGACTATCCTTTATTTTGTAACTGGTATATTCAGCACCCCTGTCATTACCCTAGTTTTGTTTCAAAAAAAATTATGGATAATGCATATCAGGTTAAAATCGTCAAGACGGAATTGGAAATTCAGCAGTGTTGGGAAGTAGCCTTTTTGTTAAGGCCGCACCTGAACAAAGCGAACTGGTCTTCCATGATTTCGGAAATGATGCAGAATGAAAAATACAGTATTGCAGGCATTATGGAGAACGACAAATTTGTTGCCTTTGCCGGATATCGCGTCATGACTTCGTTGCACAGCGGCAATATGATTTATATCGACGACCTCTGCACATTGGAATCGCATAGAGGGAAGGGCCTCGCTTCACAACTATTGGAATATGTGAAATCGATCGCCCGATCAAGTAACAAAGATGCCGTGACACTGGATACGGATTTCAATAATAATACGGCTCAAAAGGTATATCTGAAAAGTGGATTTAAATTCGTGGCCGTTCATCTGGCTTGTAATTTAAGAAGATAGCAGCACCCTTTCCGTCGGGCTGGCTACTCGCTGCGCAGCGACTTCGCGGGGTTCATCATGGCGGCGCGGATACATTGGTATCCAATGGTCAGCAGGGCAATCGCCAGGGCAATGCCTCCCGCCAGCATGTAAACGCCAGGACCAATGGTGGCCCGGTAAGAATAGCCCTGGATCCACCACTGAACACCGAACCATGCCACCGGCGTGCTCAAAACAAAAGCAATGAGCACGAGCTTGCCATATTCCCGTGAGAGCAAGAACACGATGCTGTTGACGGAAGCGCCGAGCGTCTTGCGTATCCCGATTTCTTTGGTGCGTTGTTCTGCGGTGAAGGCTGCCAGCGCGAACAAACCCAGACAGGCAATGACGATGGCCAAACCGGCAAACACCCCGAAGATGCTGGCCAGTCTTTTTTCGGCGTCATACATTTTTCCATAGTCTTCGTCGAGGAAGGAATATTCAAACGCGTTTTCAGGGGCCAGTTTTTTCCAAAGCGTTTCTATCTTATCCAGTACGGCCTGCGTGCTTTTGCTCTTGAAACGGAACGCCACATAGCCGTCGGAGCGTTGCAGGAACAGGGCCAGCGGTGCGATGTTTTCGCGCATGTTGGCAAAGTGAAAATCTTCTACTACGCCGATCACGGTCCACGACTTGATCGAGTTGGGGTCGGGTGATCCATCGGGACGGTTGTCGGTAAAGGAGCTGAGCTTCTTGCCTAAGGGGTTCGGACCCAGCTCAAATTTTTCTACAGCCGATTCATTCAACACAATCGCCTCGGTAGAATCCGATGGAAACTCGCGTGAAAAGTCCCTGCCCATCTTTATAGTCATCCCCAATGTTTTCACATAGTCATTGTCCACCTGCCATCCTTCCATCGACACCATATCTTTAACGTCTTCGTGGGTGGGCACCTTTCCTTCGGGCCAGTAGGTATTGGTGTTGCGCCATGTGCCGGTGACGGGCAAATAGCCGGTGATCGTGGCCGACGTAATGGACGTATTTTGAAGGAGTTCGTCTTTAAAGGCCTGGATGTGATTTTTTAGAAAGCCTGCGCGGTGAACGATGATCACCTGGTCTTTTTGAAATCCGATCTTTGTATGCTGCGTGTAGTACAGCTGCTTTTGTATGGCAATGGTTCCGACAATGAGGAATATGGAGATAACAAATTGAAATACCACCAGGCTACTTCGCACGATACCGCTTTTGGTGCCCAGCGCCAGTTTTCCTTTCAGCACGTTGACCGGTTTGAATGAAGAGAGAAAAAACGAAGGATACAACCCCGCCAGAAAGCCGACAATGACGATCGCGGCAACCAACGCCAGGTAGAAAGAAGGTTGATCAAAGGGCACCGAGAGCGTTTTAAGCGCCAGGCTATTGAACACCGGCAGCGATAACCAGACGATGGCCAGGGCCAGTACAAAGGAAATAAAAGTGAGGACAAACGACTCGGTGAGAAACTGGCGCACCAGGTGTGCGCGCAGCGAGCCCATCACTTTGCGGATGCCCACTTCCCGCGCACGGTTGGCCGAACGCGCCGTGGAAAGGTTCATGAAGTTGATACAGGCCACGATGAGAATGAACAGGGCAATGGCCGAAAATAAATAGACGTAAGTGATATTGCCGTTCGCCTCAAACTCGCTTTCCAGGTCGGAATGAAGGTGAATATCACGCAGGGGGGTAAGCCAGTAGGACCACGAATTTCCCTGCGACCTGAATTTCTCCATGCTGAAATCTCCCTGAAGAACGTCGGCCAGCTGCGGCGCTACATACTTCTCAATAAAGGCCGGGAATTTCGCTTCGAGTTGGTGCGGATCCGCGCCTTCGCGAAGCAGGAGGTAGACGTTCATCCACCCCCCGCCGACGAGACTCATATTCTTCGACTCGGGCAGCTCGACGATCGACCGGAACATGTCGAAATGGAAGTGGCTGTTTTCGGGAAGGTCTTTAAAGACCGCCGTGACGCGATGGTTCACATTATCATCGATGAGCAGGGACTTTCCTACGGCATTTCCTTCCGGGAAATATTTTGCTGCCATGGTCTGGCTGATGGCGACAGTGTTCGGTTCTTTGAGCGCGGTCCGGGCGTCGCCTTCCACCAGCGGAAGGGTGAAGACCGCGAACAACGTGCTGTCGGCCCACACCATCTTTTCCTGGACGCGTTCGTTGTGCTCGGGCCGGCGAACATAGCGCGGTCCCCAATCCCACAACCTCGCGGTGGATTCTATTTCCGGGTAGTTCTGGCGGAACAGATCGTTCAACTGTGCGGCCCCCAAAGCAAGGCGCTTCTGCACCGAACCAAAATGCAGTGCGGTATTGACGCGATAGATGCGGTCGCCCTTTTCGTTAAAGTTGTCATAGCTAAGTTCGTGCTTGACGAAAAGCATGATGACGATACACGAGGCGATGCCGACGGCAAGTCCTGCTACATTGATGATGGTGTAGAACTTGTTCCTGACGTGATTGCGCAGGGCGAGGAGAAAGTAGCTCTTGAACATAGAGGATGTTTTTGTTCGGATTTGAATGACTTTTTTTTGTGTTTCAAGCAGTCCATCGGTATTGCCGAAAGACCGCAGCGTAGCTTCGTAGGCGTCGATGAAGTTTTTTCCGGAAACCATCTGTTCTTCCACACCCGCACAGACGTGATCGATGATCTCGTCCTCGAAACCTTCCAGCACGATGCCCCGGTAGTGGAGATCCTTGATGATGTAGTCGATATGGTCTTTCGTCAGCTCAGCCATAGGGTGAGTAGGAATCAATTCAACTTTACCTGCAACACGCTGCCCATCGTTTGAATAAAATCCACAAATTCCGCGACGCGTTCTTTTGCCTGGACTTTGCCGGGGGATGTCAGCGTGTAATATTTTCGTATGCGCTTTCCGATGCTGACCGTTTCGGTGTTGAGCAAGCCCTCGGCTTCCAGTTTGTGAAGGGCAGGATAGAGGGCGCCCTCGGTGAGGAGGATGTGGCCGTCGGAGAGTTCCTTCACCCGCTGGGTGATTTCGTAGCCATACATCTTGCCGTGGTCTTTGAGGACCTTCAGTACGATGGTTTGAAGCGTGCCTTTTAACAGTTCAGGTGAATGCATAATAGATCAATACATAAGTGATTTATGTATTAGACGCGGAAGAAGCCCAACTGGTTGCATCAGTCCTTGGCGGTGCATTATATTTTGTTAAACACTAATCAATATATTGATTATCAATTAGTTGAAGTGAAATGGCGCCGGGTGCGTTCTCGGCTTCCGTAAAAAAATCCAAAAAAAATTTGCGCAGTCAAGTAGCTGCGCATATATTTGCAGTCAAATAACTGCATAATGAAATCGAGAAGAGACGTATTCCAAGCCATTGCAGACCCTACCAGGAGGGCCATTCTCACACTGCTTGCGGTACAGGCCTTAACGCCTGGAGCGATTGCCGACAATTTCAAATCGTCGCGGCAAACCATTTCAAAACACATTCAAATTCTGACCGAATGCGAACTGCTCGAACAGGAGCAAAACGGTAGGGAAATTTATTATCTCATCAACGCAAAAAAAATGAAAGAAGTAGCCGAGTTCATTGAACCCTTCCGCAAAATGTGGGACGACAGGTTTAATAAATTAGAGTCCATCATGAAGAAATACAAATCCAATAAATAGAACACTATGGAGAAAAAAACAAAAGTCCATGCCGAAGACGGCAAACAGGAATTGGTGATCACCCGGGAATTTGATTTGCCCTTGGAATTGCTTTTCAGAGCCTATGCAGAAGCCGAAATTGTCGAACAATGGATGGGAACGAAAGTGCTGAAACTTGAAAATAAAAAGCACGGCGGCTATCAATTTGAAACCACCGATCCGAAGGGAAACAAACACCTGTTCAATGGAACCATCCATGCATTTGTTCCGAATCAAAAGATCACCCGGACGTTCGAGATGGAGAACACGCCCTTTGGCGTCCAGCTTGAGGTCCTGGAATTTGAATCCCTCACGGACGACACCTGCAGACTCAACATGCATGTGATCTATGAATCGGTTGCACAAAGAGATCAGGTGCTGAAGCTGCCCTTCACGCAAGGCATCAACATGGCGCATAACCGGATAGAAGAAATCCTGAGTAAATTAAAAACCACCAACAAATAAAAATAACACACTATGTCAAAAAGAAATATGATCATCTATTGGGTTGCTACACTCTGGCTTTCATTGGGAATGGTGGCCACTGGAATTGTACAATTATTAAAAATGAAAGAAGAGGTAGACAAGATAACACTGTCACTGGGGTATCCGATCTATTTGCTGACCATACTGGGTCTCTGGAAAATGTTGGGCGTTGTGGCCGTGCTGATCCCTAAGTTCCCCGTCGTGAAGGAATGGGCCTATGCAGGATTCTTTTTTGCCATGTCGGGCGCTGTTTTTTCTCACGTAGCCAGTGGAAGTGCCGGCAAAGAATTTTTTGGACCGATGTTGTTACTAGTCCTGACGGTAGTGTCGTGGTATTTCAGACCTGCGGACAGGAAAGTCGCTTTCAGTTAATCTATAACGCTTTATAAATATAATGTATGAAAACATTCGATAAGCTTGTGATGATCAGCATGGCGGTATCCGACATGGCAAGCGCCAAAGATTTTTATGCGGATAAGCTCGGATTCAAAATAACTTCGGACTACCGTCAGAATGATGACAATTGGTGGGTGTCGTTCGAACTGCCCGGTGGTGGAACGTCTGTTACGCTGACCACCGCCCCCGAAAATATGAAGCCAGGAACAATGAAGTTGTATCTTTCGACTCCGGATATCGAAGGAGCCCACCAGCAACTCACGGCAAAGGGTGTTAAGCTGATTGGCGGGATCAACGATGATCTATACGGTCCCGGTTCAGGGGTGAAGTGGCTTAACTTTAATGACCCGGATGGCAACCAGTGGATTACGATGCAACCGCGATCCTAAAGGGATTCTATAAACAAGATAAGCCCCTCGTTGTTATTTTAATCCTGGCGGCGATACCGTTGTATTTAATTCCCGCAAATAGAAATCGCTTCCGGTATTCGATAAAGGATAGACTGATTTATAAGATTGATGTATATTTAACTCAGACCCAAAAACGTATGAGCAAAATGAAGAGCCCTAAAAAGAAGTTATCACCGGAAGAGAGTGAGGAACTACTCTTGACGCTGAGAGCCCGTTTTGAGAAGAACATGAAACGTCATAAAGGTCTTGAATGGACCAAGGTAGAGGCAAAACTGGAGGCGAATACCGACAAACTTTGGTCACTCAACGAAATGGAAACAACGGGCGGCGAACCGGATGTTGTTGGCCTGGATAAAAAGACGGGCGAGTATATTTTTTATGATTGCGCAGCGGAAAGTCCCAAAGGCCGCCGAAGTGTTTGTTACGATCACGAAGCGCTGGAGTCAAGAAAAGAACATAAACCGGGCAATAGCGCGATTCAGATGGCTGCTGATTTTGGCATTGAGATTTTAACAGAAGAGCAGTATCGGGAGTTACAAAAACTTGGAGATTTCGATACGAAGACATCGAGCTGGATAAAAACACCAGTCGAGATTCGAAAACTGGGTGGCGCTGTCTTTTGTGATCGTCGCTATGACACCGTATTCTTGTATCACAACGGTGCCGAATCTTATTATGCCGCCCGGGCTTTCCGCGGCGCGTTAAAGGTTTAATTTTTTTTACAACCAACAATATCCCTATGGCAAAAGGCAGCATGAATCCTAAAGTCGATTGGTTTTTTAATAAAGCCAAAAAGTGGCAGGAAGAATATGACAAATTGAGAACGATTGTTCTCGACTGCGGCCTCACCGAAGAATTGAAGTGGGGTTGCCCTTGCTATACGTTTGAGGATAGCAACATCGTTTTAATCCATGGATTTAAAGAATATTGTGCGCTTCTGTTTATGAAGGGCGCGTTGCTAAAAGATGCCAAGGGCATCCTGATCCAACAAACGGAAAATGTGCAGGTGGCCCGTCAGATCCGGTTCACCGATGTCGAAGAAATCGCGGGCATGGAGTCTGTCTTGAAGAGCTATATCAAAGAAGCCATTAAATTGGAAAAAGCCGGTGTGAAGGCGCCTTTGAAAAAGACTTCAGAATTTAAGATGCCGGAAGAATTTAAAAATGTGTTGGATGAAACCCCGGCCTTGAAGAAAGCATTTTATGCCCTCACCCCCGGACGGCAAAGAGGATACCTGCTTTATTTTTCCTCCGCCAAGCAAGCGAAAACCCGGGAGTCGAGGATTGAGAAATTTATGCCGCAAATTCTCAAGGGTAAGGGTTTGGAGGATTAGGGCATTCTGAAAAATCCATCCCAGACGCAATTGCCCCACATAATGTCGCATTCTTCCCATCGTCAACCCGGTTTTTGAAGTTACGTTTGTATAACAAAATACTCTTAAATTCTAGCGACCATGGAAATGCAAAAGGACATCAGCGCAGAATTGCCGAAGCCACCTGCTCAGTCATTCTGGGCGGCGCTCAAAGATGCGGTCGCGGGATCGGAGGCGGACTACACGGCCATACCCCTTAAACGTGCCATCCTCTTGCTGGCCGTCCCCATGATCCTGGAGCTCGTCATGGAATCTACGTTCGCGGTGGTGGACATCTACTTTGTTGGCAAGCTGGGGGCTTCGGCCGTAGCTACCGTGGGACTTACAGAGACCTATTTGTTCCTGTTGTATTCCATTGCCATGGGGCTGGCCACGGCGGTTACTGCCATCGTTGCGCGAAGAATAGGAGAGAAGAATAAAGAGGACGCGGGAAAAGCTGCTGTTCAATCCATCTTTCTGGCGGTGTTGTGCTCCGTGCCCTTTTCGATCGCGGGCCTTTTCTTTTCCAAAGACCTGTTGAGATTCATGGGGGGAGATGCGTGGGCTATTGAACAGGGTTATCGCTACACACAATGGATGCTGGGTGGCAACGGCATCATCGTTCTGCTGTTTGTGATCAACGCCATCTTTCGCGGCGGCGGCGACGCGGCGATCGCCATGCGGGTGCTTTGGATCGCCAACGGTATCAACATTATCCTGGTGCCTGTGCTGATCAACGGTCTGGGACCTTTCCCGGCCCTGGGCATACAGGGAGCGGCTATCGCCACCAGCATTGGCCGCGGAACCGGCGTGATCATCCAGCTATGGACACTCTTCCGTGGCGGTAAACATATCCAGGCGAAACTTTCACAACTCTACTGGGACGCAAAAGTGGCTTTGGGCATTATAAAAACTTCTCTAGGAGGAATGGGGCAGATGATCGTCAGCATGACTTCGTGGATATTCCTGATGCGGATCCTTTCGGATGTGGGTAGCGAGGCCGTTGCAGGCTCAACGATTGCCCTTCGCATCATGATGTTCACCCTGATGCCCGCGTGGGGCTTATCCAATGCGGCTGCAACGCTCGTAGGCCAGAACCTGGGCGCAGGCCATCCCGACAGAGCCGAGTCGTCCGTTTGGAAGATTGGGGTGTATAACATGGTGTTCCTGGTGGGCGTGTCGGTTGTTTACTTTTTCTATAACGATGCATTAATGAAGATCTTTACCGACGACCCCAAGGTGATCAGCATCGGGGAGGAATGGCTGCGGATCCTTTCGTATTCCTACTTTGTCTATGGCTGGTGGATGGTTTCCGTACAGGCCTTCAACGGAGCAGGCGACACGAAAACACCCACCAAGATCAACATCGTGTTTTTCTGGCTGATCCAGATCCCCTTGTGCTACCTGCTGGCCGTCAAACTTCATTGGGCACATTCCGGCGTGTTCTGGGGGGTGTTCGTTTCAGAGACTTCCGTTGGGCTCTTCACGCTGTGGCTTTTTTCCAAGGGAAAATGGAAGACTGTTCAGGTCTGATATTTCGGCCGAACAAGCTGAAGTGAGTGCACAACGCACATTAACAGGCGCCGACAAGCCCTACAGCCAATACGGATTGGTCGACGTAGCCGAGCGAAACGGTGAAGACCGATGCATTGAAGGACATACTGAAGGACGACTATGAATTCGAGGTGAAAGATGCGGCAAACCTCACCATCACGGAACTGGGGCGCAGCGACAAAGCACCGGCCATGATGTACTCATATTCGTTCAAGTCCGGCGACCTGGTAAAGAAGACTGGACCGAACTACCTCATCGATATCGGCAAACTTATCGAAGGACAGGTAAGCATCGAAAGTGAGGCCCTGAAAAGAGACCAAAATGTTTATTTCCCCAATGCCCGTTCGTTCCGCCACGTCATAACGCTGGAAATCCCTGCCGACTATCAGGTGCAGGGTTTGGATAAGCTGGCGACGCGCGTTGAAAACGCCAATGGTGGGTTTGTCAGTACCGTGAAAGAAGAACAAGGCAAAGTGATAATTGAAACCTACAAACACTACGACGTCATGTATGCCCCCAAAACGGAGTGGTCCAACATTGTAGCGTTTATCAATGCCGCTCACAACTTTACGCAACAGAAAATCTTGCTGAGGAAGAAGTAGGTAGGTACAATCACCACAATCCGGCCTATAGCATTGTCCAAAGGAATACTGATAAGACTTTTTTTGGCTAAGAATGCTTTAGCCGCCTATCCGTCGACAAGGCCATCGCTGTAACCCGTTATTTCCATTCAGATTTTGCACGCATTTCGTCAGACCTGCCTTGGTGGTTTGGTACTGACTTTGTTAAACGCGTGACACACTTGTATATTCACTGGGACGGAGCATGCCGCCGAGGAAGAAGCTGCGAATGGCCCATCACAGGGCTTTTTGCCAAGTGATCATACCACACGGGACAGTCAAAGATTGAAAGATATAGGCAGCCCGTTCTCAGCCGAGAAGGACCGAATGACTAGTCCATTCACTGGAAAAAAAATGTACAAAATTCCAGGATATTATCTCACTTTGCTTTCCTGCATGGAAGAATCATTCCTATAGATGTTTTTTTGGCATTTCGTTGCTAGTTTCACCCACCAGAACGCTATAATCTATCCAACATTTTGAATTCCGTATTCTTCACATGACGATATCGCATACAAAACGGTTGCTCGGCTTCCTCTCCCTGGCATTTCTCGGCGCCTGCTCGCCCGACAAGAAAGACGCAGCTTCTACATGGCCTACTTTCGGTCATGATGTTTCCAACACCAAGTTCTCCACGCTCACGAACATCGACACGTCGAACGTCGCGCAGCTGCGGGAAGCCTGGCGTTTTGAAGACAGCACAGAAGGAGGGGGTGTCTATTTCAATCCGGTGATGATGGACAACCGTGTCATCGGTCTGATGCCATCCAACAAACTCGTAGCCATGGATGCCGCTACCGGAAAGCTGTTGTGGGAGTTTGCCCCCGATTCATCGGACATCTCTAACTGGTCGAAGGGAATGACGTACCATGCGGGTACCCCTGACCGTGTCTTTCTCATTTCCGGGGGCACGCTGTATTCCATCAACGCGGAGAACGGTACCGTTATGAAGGACTTTGGCAACAACGGGCGTGTCGATTTCTATGAAGGCCTGGAGGTGGCTGACTCTATGCGCACGCAGGTGCCCGTCTCCAGCAACGCGCCCGGCGTGGTGTATAACGATCTCTTTATCGTGGGATGCAAAGTGCCGGACGAACTTCCGTCGACACCAGGCGATATCCGCGCGTTCAATATCAACACCGGCAAGTTGGAGTGGGTCTTCCATGTGATCCCGAAACCCGGCGAGTTCGGCGCCGACACCTGGAGCGCCGACGCCCGCCAACGCAACGGCGGCGCTAACTGCTGGGCCGGCATGGCGCTGGACCAACAGCGAGGCATCGTATTCGTCCCGACGGCATCGCCTTCTTTTGATTTTTATGGAGCGGATCGCCCCGGTCAAAATCTTTTTGCCAACTGCCTGCTGGCGCTCGATGCAAAAACGGGTAAGCGTATCTGGCATTTTCAAACCACGCACCACGATCTTTGGGATCGCGACAACGGTTCCCCCCCAAATTTGGTGACGATAAAGCGCGATGGAAAAGCGATCGACGCCGTTGCACTCGTCACGAAGATGGGATTTCTGTTTCTGTTTGATCGCGAAACGGGCGAATCGTTGTTTGAGGTGAATGAAGTACCGGTCGATACCGTCAGCCGCATGCCGGGAGAAAAACCCTGGCCCACACAACCGATCCCTGTGAATCCACCCTTTGCACGCCAGGGATACCATGAAAAGTTCTTTGGCCGTTCGGCAGCGTGGATCAAAGAAGAGATCGCAAAAAACAAATACAAGACCGGCATCTATGAGCCGCCATCCATGGAGGGCTCGATCATTCTCCCGACGGCCCACGGCGGCGCCAACTGGGGTGGCGCTGCGGTCAACCCGGAAACGAACAGGATATTCGTTAACGCCATCGACATTCCGTGGATTCTGAAACTTACCGATCTGAAAAAAATCCGCGAAGCCAACCAGCTCAACCCTGAAATATTGTACAGGACCTACTGCACCAGTTGTCACGGCGCGGATAAAAAGGGTGGTGTCGGCCCCGATCTAACGTCGCGAGCGAAAAAATACAAAAGCGAGAAGATCGCCAACATTCTCCGGAAAGGCGCTGCGCCGATGCCCTCGTTTAAATTTTTATCGGAACAACAGATCGCCGCGATCGCCGCGTATGTGAGAGACACGGTTGCCCAACAATCATTCGAAACCGTCGGCATTCCGGAGAACAATGAGCCTTATGGCTTCAATGGATACAACTTTTATCTTGATCCCGAAGGCCATCCGGCCATCGAGCCTCCGTTCGGCACAATGACGGCCATCGACCTGAACACAGGAGCCATTGTGTGGCAAGTTCCGCTCGGCGAAGATCTGCGATTCAAAAAGATGGGCATCCCCAATTCCGGCACGTTCAACCGCGGTGGGGGAATTGCCACCGCAGGCGGGCTGATCTTCATCGGCGCCACGGACGACAACATGCTTCGCGCGTTTGATCAGAAAACCGGAAAAGTATTGTGGGAATACCAGTTGCCGGGCATGGCCAGTTCGATTCCTTCCACCTACGCTGTTGGCAACAAGCAGTACCTCGTGGTGTCGGTGAATGGCGAATCGGCAAATAATTTTAAGGGCGGATATATTGCTTTTGCGATTCCATAGGGGTACCAAAGTTTTTGTGATTTTTTAGGAATGTGCTGCTACCGCAAAGCCGGTTAACGGTTAAATCATCATCGTTTCACCGTAAATCACCCTGATTGCTGGCTACAACGAAGCATTTTTTGATGAGCTTTGTTTTTGAATTAACCTTTTTGAAGAACGATGTATGTCAAAAAGGGACAAGATCCATTCTGATGTTCTTTGCTTTAGCGGTCATTTACAATCTTCAGCATGCTAATAGCAATCGGTAAGTGTTTATTTATTCATTCATAAAACTTTACCCTTATGAAAAAATCAATCTTTACTTTGGTGCTGGTGTACGCTTCCGTCGTTGTCTTTGCTCAAGGTTTGGGAGTTGGGATTAAGGCGGGGGCTAATTTTGCAAATCTGTCTACTGATAATTTCAGTAACTCTTCAATCACCTCGTATCACGCAGGCGTTTATGCGAATATTAACTTTTCCGAGAAGTGGGGAGTAACGCCCGAAGTATTGTGGAGTGCCCAGGGTGCAGAACTCAACAACCTGAAATTAAAAACCGATTTCGTAACGGTTCCCATTATGATTCGGTGGCGGGTAATTGAATTGATTAGTCTTGAAGCCGGCCCCCAATTTAATTTTCTTACCAGCGCCGATTTAGACGGCAACGATGTGAAAGACGACCTGAAGAACAACACGTATAGTGTTGCCGTTGGCGCCCTGGTGCACCTCCCGTTGGGACTAAACGGTGGCGTTCGCTACATCATCGGGATGACCGACCTGACAGAAGACGACAGCAATGAACTCAAAGACCGCACCTTTCAGATCTATGTGGGTTGGACATTGTTTGGCGCTAAGTAATCGCTCCCATTGATATTTATTTGAAGTATTATTACTGCCTTGTATTCATCTGTTGTCGGTCGGTAACACGCCGACAGCGGTTTGATGCCATTAACGTTTAACGATCTTCATGGGGCTTTCACCTTCAATTTGCAATGTATAAATGCCCGGAGCCAAAATAGATAAGTCGATGGTGTAATCGGAAAGCGCACCATTGGCCATGCTTCTACCCACGTTGTCGAAAATATTGAAGCGATTCCCTATTAAATTTTTTGACGGGCGGATCGTTATGTCACCATCCGTCGGGTTAGGGAAATAAGTGGTTTCGTCGTAAAGCTCGGTCTTGAAACGCTGTGATGCATAGGCTAACGTTTCGCTTGAACAATGGATATGAACCCTGACTTCATACTCGGCGCCGGGCCGTAGTCCAGCCAGTGACAGATTTGTCGACGCCGTTTCGATGGTCTGCCAAACGTTGCTGCCCGAAATAGAATAGTCGATTAAATAAGGAAAGCCATCGAAATTGTCGTTCCAGGATAGATCCGCCGTGGTGTGGGTTATGGCATCGACCGATAAATTGAAAGGCACGTAGCAAACAGTGCTAAACGTCGTCGAGGTAAAGTTGTCGGTGGCAACACATTTCGGGGAAACGGTCACCGTATAGGGCGTGCCCGGCGTGAGACCCTCCAGGTTGAAAGAAGTTGAACGGGTCTCTACCGTGGTTTTCGTGCCCCCGGTCACGGCATACGTTAAGATATAACTGTCGGCAACGGATTCATCAACCCAATTTATCCTGGCGCTGAATGGCGTGACGGCATCGATGTATAATCTCGAAACCTTAATACACGGCATCGTAAACGATTTGTAAATAAAATCACCATTGAGGTCCGTGCATTTCATGCTTCCCCTTACAAAATATGGGTTTCCGGGAATAAGCCCATACAGGGTCTGGTCTGCACCAATCAAAGTCCAGGTGACATTATCGGTGCTGTACTCCAGCACGACAGCACCCGTATAGCTGCTCGTCCATTGCACTTCGGCTTTGTTATAGAGCAACGGGGAGACGTTGAGCGAAGATAACGCAGGACAAAGGGTAGTGAACTGCAGATACTTATATTCGCTGAGCGTAGCGCACGACCGTCCCCGGAAACGCAGCTCGTATTTGGCGCCGGGCGACAGGTTTGTGATCTGATTGGAATATTGGTTAATCCATTGGTTTTTGCCGGCCAAAGAATACTGTATTTCAAAGGAATTGAGGTCGGTTGGCGTCAAGGATACATTGTTGACTCCGATGGTGGTGATGGAGAAACTGTTTGTGTTTACACATTCTGTTGTGAACGTTGTATTGTAATAATTGGTAAAGCCAAGCGCGCATTTGGCGCGGGCCCGGAGTTGATACGTGTGACCCGCGGTCAGGTTAGAGAGGATGGTTGAATACGTCCGGCTCCACGTGGTGCCACTGTAGCTATAGTCGATCTCGAATTGATCCAGCGTTGTATTGGGCGGCAGCACAATCGTTGCGGTGGTCCTTGATGCGGTGAGGCTGATGAGGGATGGATCGAGACAATGATTGGGCGAGTTCTGCCAGATTTCCATCTGGTAGCCCTCATGAGAACTCGAACTAAACGAATATGTATTGATGATCTCTGGCCTGCCGTCTCCATTTAAATCGTTGACGGTCATGCTCGATTGTGAATTTACGGTGGTGTTAAGCGTGCCATAGTCTTCGAATCTTTCAAAAGACGATTCCGAGATGGACGCACCCGCCGCAGCTTTGTTTTTAATAAGAACAAATTTTCCATTGTCCAGGCTCGCCAGCAGGTCTACCGTTCCATCGCCGTTTATGTCCGCGATCTGAATAAGGGGCGCCGTGTTTTGGGTTAGGGGAGAAGCCTTCTTTTCCAGCGTGATGTTTGGCAAGGTCCCTTTGTTTTCGAAGATGCTCAGTCTTCCGGTTTGATCAATCGCATTGCTGATCAGATCCTTCCAGCCGTCCTGGTTTAGATCTTGAAAAATATAACGCGGAAGCCTTACCGTGGCAAGATTCTGAACCAGGTCTTCTTCAAACGCAAAAGCACCGGGATTACTTTTATTTCTTAATATCGGAATGGAAGTTCCATCATAGACACTGGCCAACAAGTCGGGCGTGCCATCGTTATTCAGGTCATCGTTGGCCATATAATAAATGGGATAAGCCACTGTCTTTGAAAATTGCTTGACAAAGTTTTCGGGCAAGAGAAACCCTTTGGGATTCTGATTCCGGAATATGTTGATCACCATGCCCGTGCCGGCTGTGTAACAAAGGGCAATATCGGGATGGCCATCCTGGTCGAAGTCATTGAACGCTATATCCTGGTAACTTCCCACGGGCAAATCCACGGGAGTTCCAAAGAAAACAAAACCCGGCACGGAAAAATTGGGGACCACCCTTAATCCGCCCGGATACTTCCGTACAATGTCTTTCAGGCCGTTACCATCAAAATCGACTAGCGAAAGCGTGTAAGGATTATCGGCCAGGTTAAACGTGTTCCTGACAAAGGAGGCATCGTCTATATCACCGCCCTGGTTAACATTCTGGAAAACCGAAAAACCCATGTAGTGGCGAACCACAATATCAGGCTTGTTGTCGCCATCCATGTCCTGCACTAAGGTCTGGTACATGTAATCATTGCTACCCACCTTGAGTTGCATGTCGCCTTTCTTGTACTCCGCCGTAAACGTGGGAACAAATTCCTGTGCGGATTCATCAGACAGGCCCGATTCGGCGTCCAATACGGATATCGGCCCGAGGGATGCTCCGGCAGGCACTTTTACTTTTATTTCTGTTGAACTGGAAGACAGCACCGTGCCCCGGGTGGCACCAAAGCTCACTAAATTCTTTTCTCGTGTTGCATTAAAGTTCTGCCCTGTGATCGTTACCTCGGTGCCGATGGTTGCCGTCACCGGGGTGTAAGACGTGATCACGGGTTTCACTGCCGTAAAAAAGCTTCCAGACTCGCTCCTTGACGTCGCGGATCCGTTGGTGGCGACAAGCCTGTAATAATACGTTTGCCTTGGTTGGAGACCTGCCAAGGAGGAAGAAACATTCTGAAACTCCGTAGCGCCCGCTAGCGGGGCCTGGGGGGTGACGGCGCCATAAGCCGATGTCAGTCCATACTCAAAATAAAATGAAGTAGGCAAGCTGTTGGGGTTTATCTGGCCATACAGCGTGGCGGCGGTTTCGGTCACGTCAACCGTTTGTTTTAGTTTCACCAGCGGTGCCAGGGAGATCGTCGTGAATTCGGTTGTGGCATAGGAGGTCCCGTGTTCGTTGGTGACTACCAGTTTTAAATAGTACTTCGTTTCGCTTTGCAATCCGGTTACGATGCCATCCACTTTATCCGTATAGGTAAATTCTGAAGTTGAGCTCCCGTAAGCCGGTGTGATTCCATAGTCAAAATGGTAGCTAACCACGTTGCCCCTTGGTATCAGGGTCCCCTTGATCTTTGCCGTGGTGCCCGTAATATCATAAACGTCCATGCTGGTCACCGTGGGCTCGTCGATCACGCCGACAGCATCCCAGGCTTTATCCACTTCCTGATAGATCGTGGAGTTGCCGCCATACAAATCGGCTGCGGCCAGTAAAGAGCCTATCCGGCTATCGAGATAATCCGATTGGGGGCCCAGGTACTCTGTCAGATTTCGATACGTAATTTTGGCCGCGGCCTCCATGCCAATAGCGTTTACCGAATAACTTACCTGGTGATCGTTTACGCCACTGCCACCCTTACATAAAAGATAAAACCAAAAGTTTTGTACGCCAGAATTGGTGTGCACGCCTCCATAGTCTTCACTGGTCGTCTGCCACATATCGCCGGCATAGGTATCCGGTTGACTTTTAAGGTTGGGGTTGCTCATATCGCGAATACCACCGTCGCGGAAACGCCTGCCGATTTGCCATGTAGCCGCCGCATCTCCAAAGATGTCGAACTCGACAGCTTTGCCTAAAATATCGGAGAACGATTCATTGAGTGCCCCAGACTCATAAGAGTATTGAAGGCCTGCTTCATACTGCGTCACGCCATGCGTCAGTTCATGGCTGATCACATCCAGTTCAACCAAGGGGTTGTTGTTGCTGCCATCCCCCAAAGCCAACAGCTTGCCTGTCCAAACGGCATTGTCCCAGCCCTCTTCTACGTGCGCATAGGACTTGATCATGCCGCCTATGTTGTCGAAACTATTGCGGTTGTGCTTTTTAAAATAGTATTCATACGCTTGCTCCATGGCCCATTGCGCCGATACTGCGGTTTGATCGCCAAAGACAGTACCCGAGGAAGTGAATGCAGGCGGAGTAAACGGAATGCCCAATTGCAATATAATAAGCGGACGATTTCCGAAATTGTACGTTCCAATGATTCCCCCATGCTCCGTTTGGCCAACCATCTGTGAACCGCTTCCCGTACTTTCGATCCGAATAGTTTTTAGTCCATAATATTTTGTCACTCCGCTGCCCGTCATGTAGGGGAGGGGTGGCGCGGCTTCGTCGTCCGCGCAGCTGTTCACCAGGCTTACTTTGTTAAGTATTTGTCCGGTACGTGCATCAATAGAAATTCTCCAACGTTCGATCAGCGATACATCGATGTCGAACTGAAACGCGATGGAAAAACTTTCGGGTGCGAGCGTGAAGCCTTTGGAGACAATCAACTTCTTGCCCCTTCTAACGGTGGTATCCTTTGTTTGGAGATATCGTGTGGCGAGTTGAAATGCCTGCTCTTCGGTGAGGCTGGCTTGCATATCCGGATTCATATTCCGCACGGCTTTGCCATTGACGGAGGTAACAAAGCCACCTTTCTCATGCAACCGGTAGCCCATGCCCTCCACCAAAATGCCGTTGTAATACTGTTGCAAAAGGCGATGCCGCATGCCGAGCGGGTCGGTATTGGATTCGGCTTCCACGAACGTGAATTCGGCAGGGATGTTGAAATACTGATGGATGTTGGACATGAAGGACGAGGCCGTCATGGTTCCCGTCTTAAACGTCATGGCGCGGGGTGGCTCGCTCCGGTCGCCATAGTAAACTGTACCGGTGCCGGTGTTCGACACGCCGATGGAAGCCGCGGTCGCGGGCGAGCTTTTCTGTGCCATGCTAGGGCCAACCGACAAAAAGCTGATCAAAAGGAGGAGTAGAATTTTATGCATAGATATCACTTAACGATGTGCAACCAAGTTTTACACGAAGCCAGGTCTCCCACCTGGAGATGAACATAATAGACGCCGGCCGCCAGGTTATGTCCATTCCAATCATTTTTGTAATCGGAAGTCTCAAAAACTGTTTTACCCCACCGGTCCACCACCGTCAATTGTACGGGCAGGCCAACATCGGCGGGAAGGATCATGTCGGCGCCAAAGCTTACTGCAAAATTGTCGTTGTAGCCAGGAGAACCGTCCGGGGTGAACACATTGGGAACCATGAGCGTATAGACCGGGAGTTTTATGGTTTCTTCGGCAAAGCAAATGCTCTTTTGGGCCGTAAACTTTAACGTATACATGCCATCTTTTTCATAGAGGTGCTCCACTTCGGTCTCCGCCGAGGTTGTTCCATCGCCAAAGTCGAACCGAAAGATTACATCATCTCCGGGAGCGCTTAGGTTCTGAACATAAATGGAAGGGCGATCAACGCAATTGTCGATGAGACGATGTTGCCATTTCAAAGCCACACTGTCGATCACGGTTACTTGGATCGTATCTTTTCCGATACAGCCGTGCGGATCGGTTGCAGAAAGAAAATATTGTGTGGTCTGTGACGGCCGCACAAACGGAGAAGCATCGGATGAAGTAAAGGCTTGGTCTTTCGTAGACCACTTATAGACACTTCCACCGGTGGCGATTAATTGGAATGACGTGCCCGCGCAGATTTCGCCATCCCCGCCTGCCTCAATTTGCTCTTTATAATAATGGATTGTTTTTGTGACAGCATCATTCTTATTGCAGGTGTTCACGTTGGAGGCTTTCAATTTCACGATATAGACACCGGGTTGCTGATATTCATGAATCAGCGAAACGGTATCGCTTATTTGGATCGGCGTTGAGCCATCCCCAAAGTCCCAGGTGAAATCGACGCCGTTCACACTTTGGTTTTTAAATCGCATGGCATCCGGATAGCAAGCCTTATCGGGACCAAAGTTTCCAAGAAACGCATGAACATTGGGTGTGATGCCAACATTCAGTGTGTCTTTTTTGGAGCAGCCATTGGCATCTACCACCGTGATAAAATAAGCGGTTGGCTTGGTCGGCCGAACCACGGGAGCGCGGTCAGTGGAAGAAAATGTTCCATCTTCGCTGATCCAGTTGTAGCGAACGCCTCCGCTTGCCGAGAGTTGAAAACTATTCCCTTCACACACCAAAGCATCGGCCTCTACGCGGATATTGTCTTTAAAATAGTTGATGACCTTGGTGGTAGAATCGGTCTGGCTACACGTACTCAGGTCGGTGATTTTAAGTTTTACTTTGTACTGACCCGGCTGTTGGTATCTATGGATAACATTCCGGGGGTCAGTGTCGTTTTGGTTGAGCACGGTCCCGTCATCAAAAGTCCAGACAATGGTTTTCCCCCCGGTGCTGAAATTTTGAAATACGATCGAATCGGGATAACAAACATTGTTGAACCCCGGCATGGTCAACGCTGTATTGTTCGTATCGAACATGGCCTTCAGGGAAGACAAATCGAATTTGAAGGCGGCGTTATTACAATTCGCGCTGAGGTTTCGTCGCGATTTGGCATTTGGTGTGGTTGGAAAATCGGATGTGGGGAGATCGTTTGGAGTGCCGAATGCGCAGCCCGAACACACGGCATGATAAACGATGCCGTACTTATCGAAGCGCGATGTTCCTCCGTCTACGTGCGTTTTTGAAGAGTTGCCACCTAGGTAAGTCGAATACACCAGCGTGGTGGCATCTCCGTTCAACACCATAAAGTAAAAGTCAGAACCCGAGGTCGTTTTTTGATAGGCATCGGTGGTGACGGGCATTCCGAATGTATTGCTTTGCCAGTAACCCGTTTGGGAACTTGAGTTAACAAAGCCTCCCCAGCCGGCCATGTAGATGTTGTCGCAGTCGTTCACCAGGAAGGCCGTTGGCGAAATATTCGGTATGACCAGCCCGTTGGTAGATCCCGAACCAAAGACGGTTGAGAATTTTAACGCGCTTAAATCGGGCGAAAATTTTTGCAAAAACTGTCCGCTGTTGGCATTGCGGTAAACCCCCGCGCTGACGGGCATGTGGCCGGCGGTCTGGCCATAGCAAAACACATTTCCACTCGCATTGAGGTCTACAAAGTAAACCTGGTCGAACGACCCGGTGCCGGTGTATGTAGCCTGCATGATGGCGCTTCCATCGGCAGCCAGGCGGGCAATCCAACCGTCTACAATGCCATTGAAAACCGTTTGATAGGCGCCAGCCGTTGCCGGAAAATTAACACTGGTCGTTCCCCCGGCCAGCACAAGGTTTTTGTCGTTATCAAATTTTATAGAATAGGCAGCATCAAAACCGGATCCCCCCAGGTAGCTCGACCAAACGATGGATGACAAGTCGGGCGCCAGTTTCACCACAATGCCGTCGGTAGTGCCGCCATCAAAAGAATTATCGAAGCCGTTAACGATCGGAAAATCGCTGGATGCGGTAACGGAACTTATATACACATTTCCCGCCTCATCCGTAATGACATCGCCACGCATCTCATCGCCATAGTTGACGACCAACGGGCCGCCCGATTGCTTCGGATGGTTCAGTCCATCATTGCCCGATCCCCCGAGAAAGGTCGACCCAACCAACCGATCTCCGGTGGGTGTCAACCGGGTGACGACGATGTCCCACTGATCGTTGGTGTCGAGTACGCGATTGAAAATAGGCGTGCCACCATTAAAGGAGTTGTCAAAAGCGCCGGCGGCTGCCGGGTAGTTCGACGAGCTGGAAATACCTAGCACAATCAAATCGCCCGTAGCTTTATCGACCACAAGGCTTTCGGGAGAATCGTTGTTGGCACCACCCAGGTGGGTAGCATATAAAAATCTAGTTCCGGCCGAATCATATTTTATGATGGCCATATCAAAATTGCCGGCGTTGGTCATTTGAAATGCGCCCATGGTAGCCGGAAAAAAAACTCCCCAACTATCCAGACGTGTTACGCCGGCCGAATAAAGCGTGCCATGTTCACCGGGGGTTGCCGTACTTCCCCAATTGTCGGCCGTGGAGCCCGAGTAGGTTGAGAAAATCAGGAGCGGGTCAATGACCAACGTGCTGCTTTGATCATAATCGTCAGGAAAAGAAAATGAAACAATGTTGTCACGGAGCCGGTACTCGCTGGCCACGGTTTGTTTGTTGCTGCCGCTACCCTGATAGGAAAACGGTTTTAATTCGTTCAGGGAACCTAGTGTCGTGCGGATCTTTAGTTCGTCATCCGATTTTTCAATGCCGTCGACGCCACTGTATTCAATTCTGATTTGGGATGGATCGGCCCCGGCCTTTACGATGAAATCGTATTTTAGATTCTTCCCCACCGATGAAACCCGGAAATCTATGCCATCATAAACATCCGGATAAAGGATAGAGGCATAGGCCAGCGCATGACTAGCCCAGCGGTTGGGATCATTGCCAAGAAAATAATTATAGTAGCCGCTCAACGGCGTTTCTACAACGGCCTTGGATTGCTGGTTCGATCCTAAAAGATTTATCTGGAAGTAGTGGCCATTGATCGGTTCATCGGCCGATTGCCCGTCAGATTCGTTAATGGCCTCATGACTGGCCAGGTGCCGGCGCTCTATTTCCTCCATGTCGAGGAGCAAAACCGAAAAACCTTTGGCTGAAACGCCTAGGCGCCCTCCCGGTACCTGGGCTTGAAAATCAGTGTCCTCATTCCATTGGCCTTTGTTTTGGACAAACCGTAAGGCATGATTATTCTGGGCGACAGCATGAAATGCAATCAATAACAGCAGGGGGGCTAACCGCATAAATTTGCAAACGTATAGACGTTACAAGGTACGCTAAAAAATCCTAAGTAACGGCATCCCTATCCCGGCGACATGTTCGATGCTGGTTGTAACTTATTGATTTTCAGATAAATTGTGCTTTGTTTGCCGGTCTACTCGGCTTCAGATTCTATTTCGTGTGCTGCGTTGCGGTTTAGGAAGCGCGTCCTAAAATAAACCTAGCCCGGTAATGACCGTGGCGGCATTCAAGATGGCTTATATATTTTGGGATAACAGCGCGAAATCATCTGGAGTCTTTAATCTTTCTTTGAAGCTGCATTGTATTCTTCTTCTGTTACTTTTCTGAGCCAGGTCACTCGTCCTTCCTTGGTGTTCTGTGTGATGGCAATATGCGTAAGCGAATGGGTTGGCGTTGCTCCGTGCCAATGCTCAACCTTTGGAGGGCATTTGATCACATCGCCTTTCCTGATGATTTCAATTGGCTTTCCCTTTATTTGATGATAACCCATGCCGTCGGTGACCAATAGTATCTGACCGGCGAAATGTGCATGCCAATGCGTGCGCGCACCGGGTTCGAAGGTTACATTTCCTACACTATTGGTCATGACCGAATCCTGTCCCATCATGTTGTAAACCCAAACCGTGCCTGTCATATTGGGATTGGGCCCAGTTTGACCTTTTGGGAAGATAAGATCGCTATCCTTGGCGTCCGCTGCGGAGGGTGTTAAAGGGGTGCCGGATATTTCACCAAGGACTTTTCTCGCCGTTTCAGCTTCGGTTTTGCCCACCGACTTCTCCAGTAAAGAAATGGTTTCTACGAGTTGATTTTCCGATATGCCCTGATGGATCGCGATACGCATATGGGATGTAAGCATCGGTTCAACTCCGCCTATGGCAATCAACGCAGACACCGTGGCTAGTTCGCGTTCAGCATAGGTTAGAAGATCTCTACTAAAAATATCTGCGAATAAATGCTCCTTGAGAAATCTGTCGATCTCGGGACTAAATGCATTGTAGCCACTTAACTCGCCTTGAGGTTTTCCTGTTAATTTTTCGAGCGTTTTCTTTCCGGTTTCATACTTGTCGGCTCCATTTGGAATTGGAGTCGCTTCCTTGCCGACGTCATCCTTGATACCTCTTGACTTTCGTTCCTCCAGAACAGACATGAAGGTTTGCAACCCTCTTATGCTTCGCGGGAAACCAGCGTAGGCATACACCTGTACAATAACTTCTTTTGTTTCATTGACCGTAAGTTTTGCATTCAATGCTGAATGCAAGGCTCCTTTGAGGTTTTCCAAGTCTCCTTTAGCGGTGAAGGCAGAAGTCAGAATAATAGCGTGTTGCCGCGGAGCAAGTGTCTCGTCACTTGGTTTATTAGCCTGTGCCGGTAGATTGAATTGCACCCATAGGAAAACTACGATGAGATATATTTTGGTAACCGCGGCTCTTGTCATTTAAAATTTGGTATAGATCCTTTACTTCGCAACAGTCTCCATGTTAAACGGGAGCTTCCGGATCCTTTGCCCCGTGAGATCATAGATGGCATTGGTAAGGGCAGGAGCGAAGGGAGGCAAACCGGGCTCACCAACGCCACCGGCATCGGCATTATTGTCCATGACAAAGACATCGATAGGAGGAATGTCGTTGATCCGCGGCATCGCATAGTTGTAGAAGTTCTTCTGAACGGTCATTCCGTCAATAAAATTTATCTGATGCATTGTCGCAGCGCCTAAAGCCATCACGATAGAGCCTTCAACTTGGGCCTTAATGGTGTCCGGGTTCACGTACCAGCCGCAGTCCATCACGGCCCAAACATGATCGATCTTTATTTTACTGTCGGAGCCCTTGGAGACTTTTACCACCATACCGACTGTACTGTTAAAACATTCCGTGATCGCAACACCATATCCTGAGTTTTTCCTTCTTGTTTTCCAGCCGGAGACGTCTTCGATTTTTTGGATCTGGGTGTGCAGCCTTTCATCTTTGAGGTATTGTCTTCTGAATTCGAGCGGATCTTTTTTGGCTTCGATCGCCAGCTCATCCAAAAAACTTTCATAGGCGAACCCATTGGTGGAGGCATACACCGATCGCCACCAGATCGGAGGAATGGGCGTTTCAAACGGGATGTCTTGAATACTGATGTTCTGGATAGATTCAAAATAGGGCTTGAGAAATCCTTCCGATGAACTGCGATTTGGATCTTCCTTTTTTCCACCGCGCCAATGGTTGGTATTTTGACCCGCCAACTTTACCTTGAAAGCAGCGATCTCACCATTATTGACCACAGCTTCACATCGATAGGTAATCCCGGGTCGATAAGGGCCCTGCGTCATATCGTCTTCGCGTGTCCACACCACTTGTACGGGTGAACCAATTTCCTTTGAAATGACACAAGCTTCGTGAGGATAATCCATGAAGGCTTTTCTTCCGAAACCGCCCCCCAGAAAAGTCATGTTCACCACTACATTTTCCCTTGTCAAATTCATTTCCTTGCTGATATAATCCTGGATCCAATCGGGTGCTTGTATCGGTCCCCAGATCTCAACTTTATCACCCTGCCAGTGTGCGATGCAATTCAACGGCTCCATGCAGGCATGCTGTTGATAGGGAGTTTCGTACATCACATCGATCTTCTTTGATGCTTGCCGGAGTATCGAATCAGGATCGCCGGCTTTTTTAAATATCAGACCTTCTTTCGTTTTTAAATCCTCTTGCTGACGTCTGAAAATGGTGTCCGTATCCAAATGCTCAAAGCCAGTATCGTCCCACTCAACGTTCAGCGCTTTTCTCCCTTGCATGGCAGCCCAGATCGAATCTGCCACTACCGCCACGCCCTCGCGGTAGGTGTCGAATACACCCATACGAGTCTTTACAACATGTTTAACACCGGGAATCTTTCTCGTGGCCGTATCATCAAAACTTTTCACTACCCCGCGCAGTCTCGGGTTACGCTCGACCACCGCATACAGCATCCCGGGAATTTCCTTATCGAGACCAAAGGTTGCCGTACCGTTTGTTTTGAGTTTGGTGTCCTGTCGATGGAGTGGCTTTCCGATAAGTTTATAATCGGTACGTTTCTTAAGCACAACATCTTTTGGCGGTTCTAGTTTTGATGCATCAACGACGAGTTCACCGTAGTGAAAGCTTTTCTTGGTTGGTCGGTGAAATACGTGTCCATTTTCAGCATAGCAGGCTGATCTGTCCACGCCCCATTTTTTTGCCGCGGCTTCCATCAACATTTCACGTGCGGAAGCGCTTAGTTTCAAAAGATTTTTATACGAGCCACGAACGGTCGAACTTCCGCCGGTTACCTGATTGCCATATTTCTTCTGATCGCCTTGGGCAAACACGATGTCAACCTTGTCCAGATTAACTTCCAGCTCCTCAGCAATGATTTGAGGAATGGCTTGATAAACACCTTGCCCCATCTCGGCTCTGTGGCTGAATATGGTAACCTTGCCCGCCGTATCGATGTGAATCCAGGCATTGAGTTCAACTCCAAAAGTTTCAGCCTCAACTGTTTTTATAACCTTTGCTTTTCCTGTCGCCGGCAGGTAAAAGCCGAGTGACAAAACGGCTCCGCTCATCGCGGAAACCTTCAGAAAATCGCGTCTTGAAATTGTCTTGGTTTCCATAGTTTACTTTTTGGGAGCATATGCGCCGGTCTCAATCCACTTTATCCATTCTTTTTTAAATTCCGCATAGGACAGCGGTGGTTTTGCCCTTCCTTCACCTGGATTCCATCCCCAGAGGACCAATGAGTCTGAGGCGTGTTCCAAAAGTTGATTCATGTTCTTGTGGCCATTCAGTTTTGGATCCACGAGCTGTTTTGCGAGTTGGTGTGCGGTCTTACCTTGAAATACCATCTTCATATCGCCTGGAGGCAAATGCCAATTGGGATTTCCAGGAGGAGTATGGAGGCCTGCCGCATTGGTTGGCTGGTGGCAATTCGTACATTTCATGGCATAAAGACCGCGCCCATCTTTTCCCCGGCGCGGAAGCATGGTATGCAAATGACCATCCTCGCCCTGTAGGGGCACGTCTCCCGACGGGTGACAGTTCATACAACGAGGACTCATGAGAACTTTGTAAACGTTCATGAACGCCTTAGCCGATTCGAGACTGTCTTTTTTGGCCGCTGGAATGAGTTCACCGATTAATTCAGGTTCATTTAGAATAGCGGGATCGTTGCCCGTAAAAGCAGTAGCGATGGCTACTATGGTAAGCGCTGTTGAAGACAGAACGAGAATCGACTTTAGGTTTTTCATCATAGCGCGCTTTATATCTTCTTTCCGTTCTTCCCGGATTTGCGTTGCATTTCAGCAGCCATGTGAATGGCTTTTCGAATCCGCGGGTAGGTCCCACACCGGCAGATATTTCCAGCCATGGCGATGTCGATGTCTTCGTCTGTTGGACTTGGATTTTCCCGAAGAAGAACAGCAGCCGACATAATCTGACCTGAATGACAGTAGCCACATTGGGGAACGTCGATTTCCTGCCATGCGAGTTGCACGGGGTGACTATTGTTTTCTGAAAGGCCTTCTATCGTCACAAGATTTTGACCCTCAACGCGCTTTACTTTGGTGACGCATGAACGAACAGCTTGACCGTTCAAATGGACGACGCATGCCCCGCACTGCGCGACGCCACATCCGAATTTCGTACCTTTTAACTTCGCTACATCGCGAATGGCCCATAGCAGGGGCATCTCGGGATCAGCGTCAAGTTTGTATTCTTTGTTATTAATCTTGCAGGAGATGATCGCCATAAAGTTTATTTTTTATATAGCCGATAGATGTTAAACATTAGATTTGTCAAATTGTTGGCGTTATTCTTAACACGCCTTCGATATGAACACATTTAGACAACCGTTTCGATGCTTCGATGCCCGACGCGACTATCACTTCTTCGTCTCGGCTGCCTTTTCCATCACGTCCAGTCTCGCTTTCCTTTGATCGGGAGTCGCGACTGCCGACCCACTTAGTTGAAACTCGAAGATTTCCGTCTTTTTCGGGTCGTATGGGGGCCATTTCGGTAGCCCGTTCCCATTGGGATCGCCGGTCTTGGCGAAGTTTGCCCAATAGCTGTTCATCATCTTGGCAACCTCCAGATCCTTGGGAGCCACAGTGATTCCATTTCGGTCTTTGAGGTTGTCGAACACATAAGAAATTTCGGATGCGTGTGGTGCACCATACGGCATCCGCTCTTGCAGTGAAGCAGGGACATAGGAGAAGAGATATAGAAAGGCAGGTGCGTTCTTGGCGACAAACGCCCTTGCGGTGAAACGCGCTGGCTCTGCCCAGACCTTGTCTGTATTGACCAGGGTCAGCATCTTGGTGAATTCGGCGTTGCCATCTGCGTCGTAGGCCGCGTTGAATTCATCCTTCACGCTTCCGAATGCCGAAAGCAATTCTTCCTTCGAACTGGCATTGACAAAGCCAGCGGGTACTTCAGCGCTGTTTGACCCGATGATTAGAGGAACCCGCGGCTGCCGTCCGGCTTTGTATGCGCTCTCCGCAGTTTCCACCACCAGCTTGCCATCGAGAATAGGACCTGAATAAGTTGGTGGACCACCCTGGCCTGCAGTTTCTTGGCCATCGTCAACAATTTCGGCTGCACTGAGCGCGCGAAGCTTGGCTAACGCAGCGGCATCGGTGCCTTCTATGTTATATCGCTTCGCAAAGTTAACTCCGATTGTTTCAGCCGACACCGCATAGTGTGGCTCAGCATTTTCCTTATTGATCGGCCGCCCTGTCAGCACGCCATCGCGACCGCCACCAGACTCAATGATCGCTTTTTGGAAAAGGCCTTTCGCATCCGGTATGGTAAGGAGCGAATGAACCGACACACCACCTGCAGATTCGCCGAAGATCGTGACATTGTTCGGATCACCACCAAACTCAACAATGTTCTTCTGGATCCACTGCAATGCGGCGATCTGATCCATGTAGGCATAGTTGCCCTTGTGCTCATTGGGATTCTCCTGACTTAATGCCTGGAATGCAAAAAAGCCGAGACGTCCCAAGCGATAGTTTATAGACACGAGCATGACGCCTTGCTTTGCAAACGCGGCTCCAGAAAAATCAGGTCCCGCGCCACTGCCGAACACAAACGCGCCACCATGGATCCAAACCATAACTGGCAATTTCGATTTCTTCGTAGCGGAAGCAGGTTTCCATATATTGAGAAATAAGCAATCTTCAGATGAATTTTTCGACATGCCCGAGCCGCGAGGCCAGCCTGCCTGTGGACAATCTGCACAGAACTTTGTTGCATCACGAACGCCCTTCCATGCAACTGCCGGTTGAGGCGCACGCCAGCGATTCTCGCCAACGGGTGGTGCAGTGTAAGGAATACCTTTGAAGATAGCGACATCTCCTTCGGTCACTCCCCGTACTAGCCCTGAGGCTGTTTTGACCTCCGGCCCAGAGCCTTGCTGGGGTGTTTCTTTCGCATGTAAAAAGGTACATACGAAAAGAAGTGACATGATTTCAATCGATAGTATTTTCATGCTCTGGCTATGGTTAAGGATATCGTCTTTTGCGCAAATCACAAATCGAGTTTTCTGCCGGCAAGCCATTTGATGATAGCGGGGTCGCGATGATCAAAGAAGGCACTTACATTTTGATCCAGTGTTTGAATGGATTGCATTTCTTCGCCCGTCAACCGGAAGTCAAAAATGTTGAAGTTCTCTTCAATTCGTTCTTTTCGAACTGATTTTGGAATTGCAACGATACCTCGCTGTGTCAGCCATCTCAAAACAATCTGTGCAATAGATTTGCTGTACTTCTTTCCGATGGAGGCGAGCAATTCATTTTTGAATAGATCGTTTTTGCCTTCTGCAAAGGGGCCCCAGGATTCAAGCAGCACGCCATTCTCCTGTAGAAATTTTTGCGTCTCGATTTGCTGATAAAATGGATGGGTTTCAATCTGGTTAACAGCAGGAACAATCCTATTAAATGAAATCAAATCCATTACTCGGTCTGGCTGGAAATTGCTTACGCCAATGGCTCTTATCCCACCTTCCTCGTAAAGTTCTTCCATCGCTCTCCACGCACCGTGAACGTCATTATACGGCTGGTGAATGAGGTACAGATCGAGGTAATCCAAGTGGAGTCGCTTCAATGATTTTCCGAATGCCTTTTTCGTTTTTTCATATCCGGCATCCTGGATCCAGAGCTTGGTAGTAATGAACAATTCTTCCCGGGGAACACCGCTTCTTTTTATAGCCTTTCCAACAGCTTCTTCGTTTTGATAAGAGGCTGCCGTGTCAATTAAACGATAACCTGCCTGAATAGCCTCATACACGCTTCGCTCACATTCATTCAAATCTGTAACTTGAAATACGCCAAATCCTAACAGGGGCATTTCAATACCGTTATTTAATCTTACGGTTTCCATCGTTGTATTGTGATTTATCGTCTCCATACTCCTTGATTATTAAATCCTTCACTTTACCAAGCTGATTTTCTTCAGCCAATTCATTATCGCTTCCCGTGCCTGCCTTTCTTTCTCTCCCTGCATGACGAACAGAATTCCATCCCGCTCAACTCCGCCTTTGATCGAAAAGCCTTCAGGGATTTTACTTTTCGTACAAAACGCCTTAACCGTTTCGAACGTGCTTCCTATTCCGTATCCGCCATTCGTATTGAAAGGCACAACCATTTTTCCAGTTAAATCATACTGGCGTAAAAAGCTTTTCATCGGTGGCGGTAACTGCATTCCCCAGGTTGGAAATCCTACAAACACAACATCATATTGTTGGATGTTATCGATCTTTGTTTTCAGTGGCGGCAGGAAACCTGTTTCATTTTCTTTTGCGACCTGATCGACGATTGCCTTGTAGTCTTCAGGGTATGGGTTCTGCAGCTCAAGCGCCACCAGTCTTCCCCCGACATATTCCTGAATAATTTCAGCGACCGCTTTCGTATTGTTTGTGCGCGACAGGTACACGATCAGTATCGAGGACTTTGTGTCTTTTACCTGCGATGAACAGCAAAGTGACATTAAAGTGAAAAAGATTGTCAGTTGTTTTGTCACGAGAATTAGTTTTTCGGTGGCTCGGGAGTAATGGTTCTGGTAAAGGACAAAGACCCTAGTTTCCACTTGCCGCTTTCCTTCACATACACTTCCGTTACAACAAACGGATTGGTGACTTCATTGCCGCCAACCACTGCCAGTAAAGTGATCCTATTTAATAGGATGGCCGTATTGTCAATTATTTTCACGGAGACTTCGTGGATTTCGGCTTTCTTATAGTGGATTCCGCCACTTTGAATAACTTCAAGTTCCCGATCTTTTCCCCAGTAGCCGCCCATGTGTACAAAGACAGACTTGTCGTTGAAGAGATCCTTCAGTTTATCCACGTTCTTATCGGCCATCCAGATCCATTTCTCTTTAGATAGTTTGATGACTTCCTCTTCCGCGGCAGAATTTTGGGCAAATGTTTGCGCGATCGCAAAGACAAAGATTACTCCGTGAAGTATGGTTCTCATATATAAAATAGTTTTAGCGGTTTAGGATTGAATTCTATTAGTGTTTAATGACATGAGTATCCCGGACACTGCTGAATGTCAGCGCCAGCAATTTCCAGTCATTCCCTTGTTTTTTATAGACTTCGGTAACGGTAAATTGATTCAATGCGTCTTCGCCTCTCACTACCGCTTGCAGCGTGATGCGGTTCCAAAGGATGGCCGTGTCGTCAAACATTTCTACGGCGACATCGTGGACATCGGCCTTCTTATACCAAATTTTTCCGGTTTTAATGATATCGAGTTCCTCGTCCTTTTTCCAAGTTCCACTCATATGGACAAATTTTGACTCATCGTGGAACAGTGTAGCAAGCTTGTCCGCATTTTTGTCGGCCATCCACTGCCATTTCTCTTTGGAAAGATCGATGATCTCCTGCTCAGTGGGCTGATTTGTAGCAGACGTGTTAGACGTTGCTTGGGCCCACGAAGATTGTATTACTATCATTGAAAAGAAAAGCCCAAGAATTGAAGATCTCATATAGTGGTTATTTTGATTAATTAAATTTCCTTTTAGTGCCAGTATTGATTTATGGCTAATCCAATTTTTTCTCTCTCAACCAGTTTGACATCAGATCCGCTATTTCGGCGTTGTTCAAATCGGAAAACGGAAAATGAGTATTACCTTTAACCCCGACTTCCGGCAAATGCACAACGGTTACATCGCCACCATGACGATTTACAGTATCTCGCCAGAGTCTTGCCATTGCAAGACGAGCCCGCCATCCGTCCGCTCCAGGATTTGGATCCGGTTTGGCGGGAATATTGTCTCCGTAATAGATGATAATGGGAATCTTGGTGAGTTTCAGAAACTCGGCCATCGGACGGCCAATGGCAGCGACGGGACCTGAGGAGCTTGCTATCGGAGACGGAACTTCTCCCTCGGGGAAAATGAATCCGCTCCCGGGCTCGTACGAGACGATTGCTTTTACATTGCCGGTTTTAGTTGCCGTAAGCCAACCGAAGCCGCCTGCATGGGAGTGGGTCACCAGAATCCCCTGACCGATTTTGTCGAATAGCTTTGACGTAGCGTCTGAGATAATTTCAGGATCGAAACCGCCAATGTTCGGCGCCATTTGACGGAAATATTGATTGAGCGCTTCTGGGTCCTTCGAGAACTGAACCCCAGGGAAATAATCAGGCCAAATTCCGAGGCGGAACGTGCCAAACCACATTTGCTCATCGGGTGTAGGCACTATAGTGACTGAATCCGTACTGCGACTTGCCCGCCCCCTTCGAGGTTGGTCGATGATGTACACACTGAAGGCGCGTCTAAGAAAAATATTCTGATACCCCTCACGCCCATCGGGAGTTGTCTCCCATGTTTTTGAAAATTGACCGATCCCATGCCAGAACACCAGCGGAAATTTCCTTGCCTTTACAGGGATCTGGTAAAATACATAGGCATGGTCGCCATGAAAGGTTTGTCCGTCAGGCGTACGTTTGATGGGATCAAACGTTCCAGGTTTTGTTATTACCGAACCGCCAACAGCAAAGCTGCCCTGCTCCTGAATAGCCATTGGCTTCTTCTGAGCATGGACGGAGAAGCATGGCAACAACACGGCAATCGTAAATAACAGCTTTACTATTTGGTGGTTCATAGTCATGAAAAATCTCCTTTGGTTATTCCTGGTTTTAGTAATTCAAAGCAATGACGGTTAGCGGTCAACACGTGCTTGAAGGTGTTGCGGATAACGCGCGCCTTGAATCTGAATTTGAGAAAACACACCTTCGATTTCCATCAAGTCGTCATCGGACAGGACGAGCTGTTCGGCCTTCAAATTTTCCTCCAGACGATGGATTTTTGTTGTGCCAGGGATTGGAACAATCCAGGGCTTTTGTGCCAGTACCCACGCAAGCGCAACTTGAGCTTGAGTTGCACCTTTTCTTTTTGCAAACTCGCCAATCTTATCAACAATGATTTGGTTTGCTTTTCGATTCTCTTCATCGAAGCGTGGCACGATGTTACGGAAGTCTGTCTTGTCGAATGTAGTACTGGCATTGATAGCACCCGTAAGAAACCCTTTACCCAGCGGGCTAAAGGGGACGAAACCAATGCCCAGTTCTTCCAAAGCCGGCAATATTTCCAGTTCAGGTTCTCTCCACCACAAAGAATATTCACTTTGAAGCGCGGCCACCGGTTGCACGGCATGCGCTCTGCGAATACTCTGCACCCCGGCCTCCGACATGCCGAAATGTTTTACTTTCCCTTGAGCAATAAGTTCTTTCACCGTCCCGGCAACGTCTTCCATCGGGACATTCGGGTCCACCCGGTGTTGATACAACAAATCAATTCTGTCTGTTCTCAGGCGCTTCAGGGATGCCTCTGTGACCGCTCTGATGTTTTCAGGCCGGCTGTCAACTCCGGTGGTTGGTACGCCTCCCTTAAATCCGAATTTGGTTGCCAGTATTACTTGGTCCCGAAAGGGAGCAACCGCTTCTCCGAGCACTTCTTCGTTGATGAAGGGGCCGTAAGCTTCTGCCGTGTCAAAAAAATTGACACCCAATTCATGGGCCCTGCGTATCAATTTGATGGCTTCTTGTTTGTCGGTCGCCGGACCGTACCCAAAGCTAAGCCCCATGCAACCGAGGCCGATGGCTGACACTTCCAAGCCGCTTTTTCCTAATTTTCTGTATTTCATAACCCCTTAGTTTGTTACTCCTTCTACACTACAAAGGTGTTGCTATTCCAAGGCTGGAGGCTTATACAGATTACTGGTTTGCCTACCAAATTCACCGATTTAGCACCCTTTGCGAGAAATTCAGGGTAGAACAGCTTAAATTTGAGTCAAATGCGAAAGACTTATGGAAGAGCTATTGAAGTTTGATACCATCAGCCAGTACAACGCCTTCAACAAGAATTTAACCTTGCACCCGCTGGTGAGCGTGGTTGATTTGTCGAAGGCAGAGCCCAGGCGGTTAAGACGAATGAGCTATGGTTTCTATACGGTGTTTTTGAAAGAGATCAAATGTGGCGACCTGCGCTACGGTTGTAGCCAATACGATTACGAGGAAGGCACACTTGTTTTTCTTGCCCCAGGCCAGGTAATAGGTTCAAATGGGGAGGAATACTACCAACCGCAGGGTCAGGCCTTGGTATTTCACCCGGATTTTATTCATGGCACTTCACTCGGACGTCATATGAACGACTACACCTTCTTTTCGTATGCCGTGAATGAAGCCCTTCATTTGTCGGACCGCGAGCGACAAATTATCCTCGATTGTTATTCAAAAATTAAATTTGAACTGGAGCACGCTGTGGATAAACATAGTAAGAAACTCATTGTGTCGAACATTGAATTGTTTCTCAATTATTGTATACGCTTTTACGATCGCCAGTTCATCACGCGGGATAATGCCGTCAAAGGTGTTCTCGAGAGGTTTGAAGCCTTGCTCAATGATTTCTTCTCATCTGATAAACCGCATGCCCTGGGATTGCCATCGGTAGCCTATTGCGCTGGCGAGCTTAATCTATCTCCCAATTATTTCGGCGATCTTATAAAAAAGGAGACGGGCAAATCTGCACACGAATTCATACAACTTAAATTGATGGATATTGCAAAGGAAAGAATGTTTGACGCCAACAAATCGGTGAGTGAGATCGCTTACGAGTTAGGATTCAAATACCCTCAGCACTTTACGCGTGTATTCAAGCAACATGTAGGAGTGACCCCCATGGAGTATCGGAGTTCGGCTAATTAAGATTATTTCCTTGTCAAGGGATCGCCGTAGGTGCAGAATCAAACTACTCGCTTTTTATGGAATCAACCGGATTTGCCCGGGCTGCCTTTATTGATCTAAACCCGACGGCGAGGCCTGCCAGCACTGCCGACAACAGCACGGAAAGAATGAGGATGTCGATTGGGATGCTAATCCTGTAGGCGAAATCGTTGAGCCATTGGTCTAAAACGTAGTAGGAGGTGGGCAGGGCAATCAGGGCAGCGATGACGACCAAGAGCATAAATTCTCCCGACAGCAAGGCCGTGATCGCCGATACCGAGGCGCCCAAAACTTTTCTGATTCCTATTTCCTTGGTACGTGCTTCTGCCATCAATGAAATAACGCCATAGAGTCCAAGGCAGGCAAGGAAAACGGACAGCCCACAGAAGATAAATATGAGTTGGGAAAGTCTTTCATCCTGGCGATACAGCTGCCCAACATGTTCATCCAACATAATATAATCAAATGGTAGATGGGGAGCAATGGCCTTCCAATCTGATTCAATGGTGGAGAGGGTGTTATTCAAATCACCGGGTGTTACGCGTATGTACAAATATTCAATCTTTGTTTTTGGCACCAGCATGATCAACGGCGCAATCGTTGCGTGAAGGCTTGTGAAATGAAAATCTTTCACCACTCCAATGATTTCCCCGGTTTGGCCGTAGGACCGGATCCTTTTTCCGATCACATCTTTTTTGTCCCAACCCAGCATTTTTACAGCGGCCTCATTCAGGAGAAATGAACTGCTGTCGGTAAGCGGCTCTGTGAATGTCCGTCCTGACGCCATTTCTATTCCCATGGTTTCCACAAAATTGGGGTACATTCGAAACATGCTGATCATGCGGGGATCCTCCGAACTTCCTACTTCCTCAACGTCGGTAATGCCTTGTTGACCGTCGAAGAGATCCCTGCCCGCAGAAACACCGAGAACAAGGGCATTCTCGGAAAGCTTGTTTTTCAATGATCCATACAACTTCCGCATCTCCGCGTCGGGAACATGGAGCACAACGATCCCCTCTTTGTTATAGCCGAGATCTTTTGATCGAACAAAATCTATTTGTCTTTTAATGCTCAGGCTCCCGGCAATTAACACGGCCGTTACGAAGAACTGGAATACAATAATTGATTTTTTAAACGACAGCTTGCCGCCTCGCTGATGAAAAGCATTGGTTGCTTTCAGGGCGAGTTGGGGTTTCAATCGCGATAGAAAAATGGCAGGATATAAACCGCCAAGTCCGCCAATGAAGAGAACCAGGACAATATAGAAAGGAAGCCATTTAAAATGCGTGGCGATCGTTAGCGGCAAATCCGTGCCAAAGAGATTTTCCAGCTTTGCGATCCCTACCTGAAGAATGACTATTCCCAGCAAAAGGCTGATCGCTGCGTTAACTACGGATTCAAAAATGAACTGGGAAAAAATTTCCGTTCGACTTGATCCAAAAGAGCGCTTGATGCCTGTTTCTTTGACCCGGTAGATAGAGAGCGCTGTGGATAAGTTACCGAAACTGAAGCAGGCGACACCCATAATGAGAAAAGCGATAGCCGCCAAGCCGATAGTGTATGTGTAATCCCCCTTAGTGGAAATGCCATCGCGCTCAAGGATGCTGCGTGAATGCAGGTACACATCTTTTATCGGCTGCAATTGATAGTTGATTTTCCTCGCGTCTTCGGGCGATCGGTATTTCCGGATGAGGGCTGGGAATTTTGCTGCTACGCTTGCGTTGTCAGATCCTTCGCGCAATCTGACATACGTTGGAAACGATGTCCAGGCCCAGCTTGTGAGACTGATTGGAGCGCCTCTTGGTGGTGTAAACGTTTCAAACGAGATGAGCATGTCAAAATCAATATGCGATTTACCGGCGGGAAGGGTTACGGCACTGACCTGCACAAGAATGTTATTTACTTTAATCGTTTTATTGATCGGATCCTGATCGCCGAAATACTTCTTTGCAAATGCTGTTGTGATGACCGCGGTATTTATTTCTTTCAGCGCTGTAGCAGGATTGCCTTTTGCGAGCGGAAAAGTCAATACCTTGAAAAAATTTGAGTCAGCGAAGAACACTTTCGTTTCATAGAATTTCTTTTCGCCGATTTCGATCAACACATCATCCGCATGCCGCAATCTGACGGCCGCTTCAACTTCGCGAATATCCGCCATGAGGGTTGGAGCCAGCAAAGGCGTTCCGGCAGCTTGCACTTGCGTTCCTGTTGGGGTTTGCGTTATGGTGTTGAGGCGATAAACGTTGTCTGGAAGGCGGTGAAACGCATCGTAAGAAAATTCGCCCGATACAAAATGCAGGAGGGCAATGGACGAAGCAAATCCCAACGCTAACCCCACTACATTGATCAATGCGTAAGTTTTAAATTTCCGTGCGTGACGCCATGCGATTCGAAAGGCAGTTGAAATCATAATAACGAAGGACTGTAGTTTTTGCTATATGCTCTTTATTGATAATCAGGCAGTTGTATTCACTGACGAACAAGTTAGCGATAGGATTTCAATGATCAAATCAAATTATCCAGGATTGCTCATTAGATTTGACGACCATGGCGGGACAAGCAAAGAACGTTGATATTGATCAAATGATCGCGACCCTTCCGCGCAACGAACAACTGCTGGTGAAAAGGTTGCGTGCGCTCATTACCGAATGCATTCCGCAAGCAACGGAAAAGGCATACTACGGCTATGTCATGCCGTTCTATACGAGGAACCGCCTGATCTGTTTTATCTGGCCGCCCTCAGCGGTTTGGGAGGCAAACGCCAATTACGAAAAGCAAAAAGCAAAAGGGGTGGCGCTCGGTTTCAACCAGGGCAACTTGATGGCCAATGAAGATGGAGCATTGCTGGCCGAAGGACGGAAACAGGTCTATAAAATGTATTTTAAAAAGCTGGACGATATCGATGAGCACCAGGTCCGGGCCCTGTTGTTCGAAGCTGCCCTGATCGATGAGCAGTTTGCCAAAAAGAAGAAGAAAAAGTAATTCCCATCAAGGATTCACCAGGCCCCCAGCGCCTAATTTTTTACTACCCGCTCGCGGAACAGAATATCTCCATTGACGCCCACAATGTTCAGTATGTAGACGCCGTCGTGCACCTGCTCAAAATTAACCGTCGACTCGCTTTCGGTTAGCAGGATGCTCGATGTCTCCCGGCCCAGCGGATCGTAAAGCACAAGTTTATGAGCCTGTTCAAAGGAACCTTCCACGTTTACTTGAAGCGATGAGGTGAATGGATTGGGAAAGATCTTGACCACACGACTCATCGATTCTGAAATTGCCGTGATCGAAAATATGTTCACCTTAAATTTCACGGTTGTAGTGGCTACTCCGTCGCCGGCCGACAAGGTGATCGCTGCGTCGCCGAGACGATTTCCTTCCGGTGAAATTTGGATCGATCTTTCGCCGGTCGCTCCTTGAATAGTGATCTTGTCATTTTTAACAAGGGCCTGATTGTCAGAAAATGCGGACAGCACGATAGACGCGACCGGATTGTCGACATCGGTAACGGTGAAGCTTATCGGAGGTATTGCGTTGCCATATTCTATTTTCTGATCTGCAATGATGGATAAAACAGGTGCGTCGTTAACGGACGCTACAGTCAACTTGACTGCTTTTGAAACCGTGTTATTTTCCGCTTGTCCGTCAGTGACCGTGATGGTGAATTCAACATCCCCGAACTTGTCCGGCAGGGACGCAAGGGTTAATTCTCCTGTAGTGGATTTAAAACTCATGGTCACTATATCCGACGTTTCCGGTTGAATCGAATACGTAACGACCTGCGAAAGTTCGTCCTGGGGAATTGCTCCCGGTTGAGGACGCATTTTTAGCTGAGGCGCAAAATCTTCCGCTAGGTTGATCGTTGCCGGAATGCTAAAATCAGGAGGATCGTTCACCGGTACAATGTTCAGCTTGACCGCATAGCTATTCAAAGAATTGTCCTTACCATCATTATTGAAAAAGGTAAGGGTTGTTGATCCATTTTCGTTGGGGTTAGGAATAAACTGCAGGTTGTCTAATGTCGCCCGCGAAATGCTTTGTCCCGTAGCGACAGCGCTATTGTTTAGTTTTAAAATTCCCTTCTGCGGTAAAGTGGCGATAACAATCGCAACCAGTTCATCGCTCGGATCCGGATCGGAGAAAGCGCTGACAAACTCCTGTGCGCTGAAGGATATCGCGTTATCCTCGGACGTTTCCTTTTCCAAATCATTGCTCAGTGGCCGGAAGTTGGTTTGCGCGTTACTGATGTTGGTATAGACCGACGCACCATATTCAAGGATAGCGCGCACTCGATAATCATAACTGGTTCCCTCACTTAACCCGGTGTCCGTGTACGACTTGGCGCCGGCAGCAAGTGTAGCGACCTTTGCAAAGCTACCGCCGGAAGATAACTTTCTTTCCACTTCGTATCCGCTTTCATAAGCCGTGTTGTCATTCCACGCAAGGCTAATTTTGGAAGCGTTTACAGATTGCGCTAAAAGACCGGTCGGCGCCGAAGGGATCAATACCTTCAGCGAATCATAGCCCGAAGCTTTGGTGGCGTTTGCTGCGTAGATGCGATAGTAATAATACGTCTCCGCTAAAAACGCGAAGTTGTCCGTATAGGATACGGTGTTCTGTGCCAGTGCGACCGGCGAAGTAAAGCCTGTCGTAGGACTGGTCGACCTCACAACCTGGTATGACGTTTCAATGGAGGAATTGTCAACCCAAGTCAGTTTGACGCTGGTTGGAGTGATGATCTCAGCCGTTTTTGCTTCCGGTCCATTGATCTGGTAGAAAGTCTTTTCACCAGAAAAAAGCGAACCGGATTTAGCACCATCAATAGACTGAACGGCCCAATAATTGTTTCCTTCGGGAATACCATTTACGATTGCCCGCTTAGCGCGCCCGTTAGCCGGATTGGTCGTAAGTAAATATCCCGTGGCAAAATTTGATGTTGGGGAAGTGAATTTCTGGACCCCGTTCCGCAGATAAAAATTATAGGATAGCGCGGCAGAAGGCGTTTGCTGATCCGAACCATCTTGCCAGGCGAGCGTGACTTGCTTACGGAAAAAGCGTTCGGAAAAACCGGCTACCGCGGGAGGGGAAGGGTTAGTATTGACAACGGTTGGTCCGTCCAGCAATCGATTCTCATAAATTCCTGCCGTTAGCCCTGCCGGGTTTATTCCGGTGAAACAGATGTCGGCATCCCCGTCATTGTCGAAATCGCCAAAGTCCACCGAGCTATGCACCAGCCCTGTGAAGAATGGTTCTTCAACTTTCTCAAAGGTACCATTGCCTTTGTTCTTGTAGAGTTCAAATACAAACACGACAGTAGCAAAGGAATCTCCTTGTCCTGAAATAAGGATATCTAAAAGGCCATCATTGTTGTAGTCAACCCATTTACTTCCGCCAAACCAGGTTTCACCCACGGCGGCTAACGGTATGTCAGTGCGCTCTTTCAGTACACCGTCGATATTTTCATAGACCACCGCAAGGGTCGTCCCGCCGCGGGGTTGACTTCCGGCTACAAACGCGTCCATATCTCCATCATTGTCAAAGTCGCCCCATTTCACATCACCGTTGACGGTTTGTCTAAGGGATGACTTGGTGTCTTTGACGAATTTCTTGTTGCCATCATTGAGATAAATTGCGGTGTTGGCTACATAACCTACGCCAGGCCCCGTCACCAGCAGATCTATTTTTCCGTCACCATTGCTGTCGGCCCAGTCCATGGAGCATTGTGAGGTGCCGGTAAGTGTTGTCGTCGAAAGCTGGTTGAAAACGCCGCCTGTATTTTCGTAAACAAATATTTTATTGACGAAAGGATCGGGACCGCCGGTATGGTCATCCATGCCTCCGAACAGGAAATCCAGGTCTTCGTCGTTGTCGATATCAAACCAGGTGAATGTCGTGTTGCTCAGCCCCGGGTAAGACTCTTTCAATGAAAATGAAAACGCCCCCTTGTTTTCATAAAGAACAGAAATATATCCGGTAGGGCTGAGGCCACCTAGCAATATATCGAGGTCTCCGTCCTTGTCATAATCCCCAAGTGCGAACCCTCCGTTCCTGATATTTGGAAGCGCCGTATTTTTGGAGGTAAACGATCCATTAACATTTTCATAGACCTTTGTGGCATAGCCAAGCGTTTCGTCTGTGAACCCTAAATAGATAATATCCAGGTCGCCATCATTATCCAGGTCGGCCCATTCCGTGTGGGCGTTGTGTGCCGGCACAAGGTTGTCGGAAGTAAGTACAAAGGATTGTCCGTATGACCATACGGAGGTTGCAAGAAGCGCGAGAAAAAGCCATCCCGCCGTAACAGTTTTTAACATTCAACAGGGTTTATCGGTAACAATTCCTGTCCTTTTCGAGCTCAAACTAATTGAGGATCAGTGTATTGTGAGGAGTGTGGAGAGGGACACGCCAAACGAGAGGACAAGACATGTTACAAGATAACAGTTTTTCTGAAAGACAACGCTTGCCGTATCCGGAGATAGCAAAAAATCTATGCCCGTTTCGCCGACGCTAATAAATTTGCCCATGGTTATCGGCATCGTCCCGCCTCCGTTTAACAGAGCAACCTAAATCAATTCCAATCCACCGCGTGGCCAGGCTAAGAGAATAGGAGGGTGATTGATTCGAGACAGCGCGCCGGGGCCTCTTTGTTCAATCTAAGCCAGTAGATGTTTATAGTGCGATGTGATGAATTGATCAATGGAATTAAGGAATGCGTCCAATTCCATTTCGTCAAGGTCGATGATCAGGTTCTCATGATGGGTGGATACCTGGATCTTGTGAAGAACATTTCCCTCATCCCGGAGGAGCGTAAGGCGTTGGATTTCCTTCAGTTCGAATACACCCGACTTTTTGTTGTTCTTGTATGCAATGATTTTGTCCGTCAACTTCAGGAAGTCATTGTAGTTATTGATGCCGGAAACTAATTTGACAACGACGGGTATGACCGTGCAGAGGGTTGCCCAAATGATAAACCGAACGATATTAACGTTGAAATTGAAATAGACAAACGCGAAGATAACCGGTATGATGCAATAGATCAGCAGTTGTGTCTTTAGCTTGGTCCTGTGGTTCCTGAAGATTACACCGTCTTTTTCGGGTTTTACCTTGATCGGAAACAAAAATTCCTCCCAAAGAATAAGCACCATAATAAGGACGGCCACGCTTATCAGCAGCATGCCAAAGTAAGCGTTTGTGCCTTCCATCAGCTCGTGCCACTGAATGTAGAAAAGCTGCGACGACAAAAAGAACGATAAAACAAAGATCAGTATCAAAAGCCCTATGCTAAACTCTAGCGGATAGGTTGGCCGAATGATTTTTCCCATGATGCCTTCTAAATAATCAGCGATAAATTTGGGGGCGATTATAAGAAAAATATGGTTTAAAAAATCATTTTTTGTTTCGAGAGGTTGTCTAATCAAACCATCGGGAACGTGTCATAAATCGTCATCTCAAGAGACAGTGATTTTTTCCAGTACATCACTTGCTTTAGGATGGAACGCTCCAGGGAGAAATTCTTCCACTGTCGAGCTTGACTCAACGAACGTCGCGCGACGTCTCGTACAAAAATGGACGTGGTGGGAAGCCTGTTAAAGTGCTACAATTTTTCCGGTACGCACCGATTCATCGCAGGCGAAGGCAATGCGAAGGCTGTTCACTGCGTCCTGGACATGGTCGGTGAGGTCGATATTTTCGTGGATCGCCTTCAGGAAATAGCGCTGCTCGCGGTTGCAAAGTTCCTGATGGTCGGGTTCATCTTTCAAGTTGATCCATTCGTCTGCCTTGAGGAACTGATCATTCTTGTCAAGGGCCGCATGGTGATATCGCAGCGATTCGGTTTTGGTATGCGACTCCACGGAATCGGATTTTCCGGTGCCGCCCGCGTCCTGGGCCACGATGGACACAGAACCCTTGGGGCCGATCACGTCTTTCACGAAAAAGGCTGTTTCACTCATCATCGGACCCCAGCCTGCCTCATACCAGCCCACCGACCCGTCTTCGAAGCGAATCTGCAACTGGCCGTAATTATAATTGCCGGCGGGGATATCTTCCGTGAGCCGGGCTCCAATGGCGCTTACCTGAACCGGCTTGGAGCGTGTCATCTGGCACATCACGTCGATGTAATGCACGCCGCAATCCACGATGGGACTCAGGCTTTCCATCAGGTTTCTGTGCACCGTCCACATGTTGCCATGGCTCTGCTGGTTGAGGTTCATGCGCATGACGAGGGGCTTGCCCAGTTCGTGCGCAAGCTGAACAAATCGCTCCCAGGAGGGATGGTGACGCAGGATATAACCGACTACCAGTTTTTTCTTTGCTTTCTTCGCCGCTTCGGCCACGCGCTCGGCACCGGCCACGGTATCGGCCAGGGGTTTTTCGATGAATACATGACATCCCTTCTCCAGCGCCTGGATGGCAAAGCTTTCGTGTGTGTCGGGATAGGTTGAGATGCACACCGCGTCAGGGTTGGTCACCTGCAATGCCTCTTCATAGTTGTCGTACAAAGTGTAACCGCCGCCTAGCTTGGCATTCAGCACTTCCTTGCTTTTTCCGCTTGAAACCAGGCCACAAATCTCAACACCTTTCAGGGTATGGTAAGCCTGTGCATGCGAGGCTCCCATATTGCCACAGCCGACAACGAGTACCCGTAACAATTTTGTTTGATCAGACATGATTCATGTAGTTGACAGGCTGCAATCTTAACGGAAAATGCCGTCATATTAAAGTAGATCTATCACTATTTTAAAGCCGGAAGATATCGATGAGCACCGGATCCGGGCCCTGTTGTTCGAAGCAGCAATGATCGGGGAGTAGTTTGCCAAAAAGGAAGCAGAAATAGTAATGCCCTTTTCAACGAATTCACCGGGTTGGCTTGCGTAGAGAGAAAATCAAAGCGTGAACACAACGGGCGCAAGTAGCAGGATAGGGAGCACGGGCACAGAGAAGAAATATTTCATCTGACGTTTATTGCTCCACGCCATTCAAAAAAGTCGAAACCGCTTGCACGCTGCCATCCTCGTTGTAAAAAATCACTGTGCCATTGCCATTTCGAAGGGTGCCCGCGTCGCGGCGTTTGCCGTCCTCGGTGAAATTGGAGATTACTTCCCAATCAAGACCGTCTTTGTAAGTCTGTTCGATCCAGAGTTGACCATTGGGATAAAAATACTTTCTTGTGCCGTGAAATTTATCGTCCTTGAAGTTCACTTCTTCCATGACTTTTCCGTCTGGATAGTACTGTTGCGCCAGGCCGTTGCGCAGGCCATTTCGTATCGTCAGGGTTTTTTCAAGTGTTCCATTCGGGTAAAGGGTGTGTTCTACATAGTCACGCGAACTGCCAAGATATTCACGTTCGTCTTTTATCGTGCCGTCAATCCAGTAGCCCCGGGCAATGCCCTGTAAGCTATCGTTTTGAAAGGTACGCACTGACTCCAGCGTCCCCCGTAATGTATACTGGCGCCACTCGCCATTCAGATGGTCGTTCTTGTATTCTTGTTCCCAGATTTTGTAACGGTGCTGACTGTGGAGGCTGTCGATCGCATAAACATTAACGCGTCCTTCCTTTTTGCCGTTTTTCCACGTGCCTTCAAAACACAAGAGTATGGGCCCCGAAATTCGTATAGACGTCGAGTTGTCGTCATCAATATCCTCCAACACCGAGTTTGTTTTAATATAGGTAGTAAATTTTCCGTTTTTTTTCTCCGCGTTTACATTCTTGAAGGTCCCATCGTTCGACTCCCGCAAATGTTTAACGGTATAACGAGGCGCTTGTGCCGCAACGGAAGCACTTACGAATAGGAAAATTACGGTCAGTTTAATGGTAGTCATCATGCTGGTTTTGTTCAAAAAATGCTTGTCGCAGTGTAGAAGTTGGTGCCGAGTGTAATCTGACACGTCCGACACAAGCTACAACGTTTTTACTACGCTTCGGTGATACGTATTGCCACCCGTCGTTATGATAAGAATATAATGTCCGGCAGGAATCTCTTCCACGTTCACGAGGTCTCGCGTAAGATCGTTGAACACGCGCAGCGTCCGGCCTGTGTGGTCGATCAATTGAACACTCCGCACGGCGCCCGGTGCCTCGATGTAGAATCCGTGTGCGAACGGATTGGGATACACTTTGATCGCATCAGCGTTGGGCGCCTCGATTCCTGTTACGACCGAATCGGGGGGCACAACTACGGGGGGCTCAATAACGGGAGGCACAACTACCGGAGGTAGCGTGAATGCAAATTCGTTGGAGACACTATGGCAGCCAAACGCCGTTGATGCATCCACCTGGTAGTTGCCATTTTCTTGCGGTGTGATGTCCGCACCGTCGAACGGTAGCGTAACGCCATCTTTCGTCCATGCATAGAATGCAAAGCCTGGTGTTGCTTTTAACCGTGTGCCTTCTTGTGTAAGGGTCACCTGGGGTGTTTCATGAAACGCAAGCGCCGTTGGGCCTGAGGCCGCGCTGAGGCATCCTGCGGCATCGCCAACCTGGACTGAAAAAGGACCGGTACTGTTTTGCTGCGCCGTTACGGCAATGGCCTTGGTTACTTCGCCGTTGCTCCAGTGATAATATTTGTAGTTGCCACTGGCGGTGAGCGTCGCCGTTTCCGTATCGCAAAGGTCGACGCTGCTGGGCGTCACGGTGGGCGCTGCCGGTTTTTTGAGAAAGGTAAGGGTGATGTTATTCGAAGGCGTACTCATACACTGCGGCACATCGGCAACGCTGGCATAGTAGAGCGAACGGTTATCCGCGGCCGAAACCGTGATCGACTTGGTTGTCGCGCCGTTCGCCCATCGGTAATTGGCATAGTCGGCCACCACCGTAAGGGTGGTCGTTTCGTTTTCGCAAAGCGCGGTGGCGTTGGTTGCAATTTGGGGTTGTGCCGGTACGTTGTACACGACTTGCGCAACCGACGCTTCGGCTGTCCGGTCGGTAGCACAGAATTGGTCGAATGATTCGACGTCGACCGAAATGGTCTGGTTCTTGGTCGGCGTCAAGGTCAGCGTGGTGGCGTCGGTGTATGATTTCATATCCACGTTGTCTACGTACCAGTGGGTGGTATATTTTGTTCCGCCATTTTGTACCACTTGCTGGTAGGTTACACTACGCCCTGAACACAGGGCATCGAAGTTCGCGGGCGTCTTTAGCGTGATGCCAACGGGCGTCGCGTTCGCTACGGCCACGGTTTGCGTTTGCGTGCGGGTGTTGCCATCGTTGTCTTCAATGGTCAGCGTCACCGTATAGTTGCCGGCTGCCGTGTAGGTATGGGTGGGATTTTGTACCGCGGCGGTACCGCCGTCGCCAAAATTCCAGGTCCACTTGGTCAGTGTCTTACCGTTGCCCGCGGTGGAGCCATCGCTAAAGCGCACGGCCTGCGATGCACAGGCGGTGCCATACTTAAAGTCGGCGTTGAAGGCAAAGCCAACTCGCGCAATCAGCATGTTATAGTTCACCGTCGGGCTGGGAAAGTTTGTGTTGCTCCGCAACGTAATGTCGTCAAGTTTCGTGTAGTCAGTAAAGGCGCCACCTACATACACGCCGCCTTCATTGTCTGGTGTGCAGGTGCTCATGGCTGAGTTGCCAAGGATTGTTTTTGCCCACAAGGCATCGCCGTTCGTGCTGAACTTGATCACACTCGAAGAATATCCATCTGCATGAACATTGGCGTTACCGATGTTAAAATCGCCGTTTGTCGGTCCTGCAAGAAAGAATGTATTGTCGGCAGCTATTTTCATGTCACTATACGATCCCCAAGGGAAGAAACGGTAGGAGTTTACCCAAACCGGTGTGCCGTCGGTTTTCATACACGCCACAAAATTCGAGTTTCCGTTGCCTATCGACTTGCCCAGCACGGAATTAAACATTTTTGTGTCCTTGGCGATGATGTTGCCCGAAAAGATGAGACGATCGTTGCTGTCGATCACCATATTGTCGATTTCTGCGAAATACCCTGCCGACGTAACATCCATGAAGGCCGTTATCGAACCTGCTGCAGTATACTTACAGATCATCAATGCGGTGTTGCCGTTGATCAGCGAGTAACCGCGAGTATAGATGTTGCCCTTGCTGTCGATCACCATGGGGCCCTGCTTGATGACGAGTCCTGAGATTCCCGCAGCGATGGTACCGTTCGTATTGAAACGCACCATAAAGGGCTCATGCGGGGTGCCGGTAAAGGTCTTGGTTCCGATTTTTGTCGAGGTATCGAACTCGCCAACGATCACTAACTGGTCTTGCTTGTTCAGCGCCCAGGAAACACCGTTCGTAGCGTGAAACTGTTGGTACCAAAGCATCTTGCCCTGCGGATCGAGCTTGGCCACAATGGTAATGCTGCGCGTCAGATCGGGTATCGTCACCGTGGTGCCCCCGATGATAGCCCAGTTGTTTTGCGCCTGGTAATAGAACTGGCCCGCGATATAAATGTTGTCGGACTTGTCGACCAAAATCTCTCCCCGGAAGGTGATGTTTTGGTCGTTAGGACATTCCACGATCTTCACCGCGCCCAGGGCGTTCCCCGACTTATCGTATTTTATCAAGAAGCGCTGATTACGGTTTGTCGTCGGCTCGAGTATGTCGCTGCCCGCAAAGATCCGGCCCGTGTACCAGCTACCGTATAGCAGGGGTTCGCCGTTCTTGTTGGTGGCGACCGAATACGCTTCCGTAAAACTTTCGGCCTTGCCCGCGTTGCCCCAACTAAAGCTCGGTGCGGGTACGGCCTGCGGCAGCACCGTGGCCATGGCCGCTGTTGCCGTGCCCCGGCACCCGCCTTCGTTTCGGGCAACGGCAAAAACGGAGGTGGTGGTCGTGAACTGCTGCGAATAATAATTGCCGGTGCCGATTTGTGTGGTCAGGCCACCATCGCTGTACCACTCCACGGTTTCTTTAGCCGCAGGGCTTGCTTCCAGCAGCAGCTTAGCCGCGCCGGTGTAGCTGGAGGCGTTCGTCACGCCAGGCGGTTTCGGATAACCATAGTACTTTCCAGTGATCGAATCCCGGGTAAGGCTCGAACATCCCGTGACCAGGTCTGTCTTGATAACGTAGACCGTGGTGCGGTCCGTTGTCCAGAGCGAGTACGTATTGCCTTTGGAGCCGGGCCAGTCCACATCCTTGTAAGCATACCAGGTGTAGTTGTAGGCGGTCGGGTCCAGCGTTATGGTCAGCGAATTTTCGCAGGCGGGAAATATTTGTTCCGGCTTGGGTCCCGGTGCCGCTATAACAGTAACGGCCTGCGTAAGCGCCGAGGTTTCGCCCGCGGCATTCTTTACGGTAAGGGTCACGTTGAACGCTCCGCTCGTAGCATAGCGGTGGGCCGGATTGCGGCGCGTCGACACGGCCGAGCCATCGCCAAAGTCCCATTGCCAGGCCACAAGATTTTTACCGCGGGCCGTTTGACTGAACTGTGTAGAGTCGCCCTCGCATAGAGCCTTTACGCGGAAATCGGATTGAATGCCCGAGAACTGCGGGATTTGATTCATATACCATCCTACGGCATTCCCCGTCGGTGTCGAAGCCCTGATAAGGTCTTGGCTTCCATCGCCATTGATATCTGCAGCAATAAGCGTCCCCTCTTCTGCGCCTGACGATGTAGCGATGCGGGTGCGGGTAAAGGTGCCGGCACCCATATTTTTAAAAAAGTCCGTGCCGCATCCAAACCAGCAACTGGCAAAAATATCGTCGTCGCCATCGGCATCAGCGTCGACGATGGTCAGCGCATTATAATCGAACGACGAGTCTTCGATCACGCGGTCGATGTAGGTTGATCCCTTGTGCTCTAGCCAAACAATTCTACCACCCGTACTCGTACTCGTCGCCCGTGACGCTACAACATCCAGGTCGCCGTCGCGATCGAGGTCGGTGGCCTTCAGGTAGGCAAATTCGTTGATGTAGGACTTCGTAATTTCTTTACCGTTGAGCCAGATCGAGTTGGTCCTGTTGTCGGCGCAGGAAAGATAGTCGAGCACGCCGTCGCCATTCATGTCCACCACGTCGATGTAGTCGGCATAATCCACCAGCACGGGGAACGGCTGAACCGTCCACTGGTCTTGTTGCAGGTCGTTGCGCAGCCAAAACGATTTATTGTATTCTACGCTGACGGCCACATCCTTGTCACCATCGTTGTCGAGGTCGACCGCGTTGATCGCGTGAAATGTATCTACGGACGTTGTCACCAGCGTCGGCGCTGTAAAGGTGCCCGTACCCTGATTTTTCCAGAGGTAAATTTTTTTTGCACTCGCAAAGGACGCCATCACATCCACATCGCCATCGTTGTCGTAGTCGAATGCCTGGAGCGACACGTAGCCACCCTGGCTTACGGTGGGAAGTTGGCGCGCGGCGCCGAAGTTGCCCTTGCCGTCGTTAGGCACCCAAAAGACAGACGTCGTAGACGACATGTCTTTGATCAGCACGTCGATGTCGCCGTCGCGGTCGAAGTCCGCAGCTTGAACGCACATCGGTTGATCTTTGGTGGAGGATACTAGTTTGCCCACGGCAAATTGGGCAATGGAAGGAACCGAACAAACAAGGGCCAGCCAAAGAGACCCCAGCAACGGTGTAAAACGAATCATAGTAACAGTTTGACCTCAAAGGTAAAATAATCGGCATTGCTTCTGCAACGCTTGCGCTACTCTCCGGCTAAAAAATCATTACACACGATCATGTAAGAAATAAATCATATCGCCATATAATTTAGAGACAACGATGAATGTTCATAGCGAACGATTTTCAGGCAGGCCGGGTAACGATTTGAAATCCAGTCAATTGTTTTGGATTTGCATGGGCGTTTAACGCGGGGTTAACTATTCTTATACTTCGTAATGTCCAAGGCAACGCCCACATAGCTGCCATTGGGTAACATGGAATTAACCCAATTGAACCACACCTTCTTTCCGTCTTTGCTTAAAAGACAGGTCTCCATGGACATGATTTCTTTGGGAAGAATATTCGGATAATTCAAAATATAATCCCGGCTGATCCACCCCTCCCGTAAATTCTGTGAGCTCCACCATCCATCCTTCACCAACTCTTTCGGTTCGTATCCAAGAAGATTTCGTACCGAAGGGCTGACAAAAACAATTTCGCCAGTCTTGTTCGCAACGATGAAAAGGACGTTAAGCTTTTCGAGATTGGAATGAGAATTTTTTACACTCGAAATAAGTTTCAATCGAACCGTGATCACAATACCAAAAACACCAAGAGCGATGATTAAATTTAAGAAGGCCATCAAATTTTCATGGCCCAAATCCGAACTCGAATACGCAAACATCGAGGCGAGCAAGATGATAACACTCTGCACACCGTAGTAGAAAAGACTGTTGATGATCACGGAACTGGCGCCCACCACCAATATCAAAATGATAACGGCATTGGGATCGAATCGATTGATCAGAACAAACGCGATGACGTAAAGAAGCGTAGACAGATAGAGAAAAAGAGAAAAGTAGGTCACCACGATACCCCGCTTAAACCGGAAATAGGTAGAGACAAAAGCTAAGGATCCCAGTCCAATGATCGTCCAGCGCACCACATCCAGATCGGTCAGCTCCGGTAGAAAGCGATCATAAAGTAGTTTGGTCACGGCTGCGGTAACGGTAAACAACGCAATGACCAACCGTACAGAGCCGATCGATTGTCGCAGCAAGACTTTGGTAACAAAAGGACTGGTAGGTTCCTGGTTCATAGGGTCAGATAAAAGCCAATCATAAGGTTACTAAGAGTTTTCTCAACTAAAAAATCAAAATATTGATAATTATTACTTCGGTTGATTCTGGTAGCGGCGCGAGCTTTTATGAGGAAATTGATCATAAAACCGGGCTTTTCAGCGCTTTTACGCGTCTGTTTAAGCACCGCATAGGGGCGTTTTCGATGGAATATAGAAGTTTTAGTTTCCAGCCTTTCGAAAGCAGGAAGCAGCGCGCATAGGCTACGCAGAATGGACGGTCATCTTTTATACTTGATCTGTTTCGGCTGCTTCGATGCAGTACGATTTTTCCAATACGGCTAGATCATCCGTTAGTGGATGACGTGACAAATTGAGAAGATTCACGACTGGTCTTCTTTACGCTAGTCGTACCGGTAATTGCCTTATCCGTTTTCCAGTGGCTGCAAAAATGGCATTGCATAGTGCCGGTATGAATGGAGGCACCGGCGGCTCACCAACGCCGGTAGGCCTGTCGTTGCTTTCAATAATGTGAACGGCTGTCTCATAGGGCGAATCACTCATGCGGCCAACCAGGTAGTTATGGAAATTGGATTGCTGAACGGCTCCCTTGGCAACCGTAATTTCACTTTTTAAGGCCAGGCTTGCCGCAAACGCTGCGCCTCCCTCAAACTGTGCTTTGATCCGCTCCGGGTTAACCGGGATACCGCAGTCCACCACATAGTCTACCTTGGGAATCCGGATCTTGTTGTTGGCATCAATAGCGACTTCCACCACACAGGCAACATACGTGAGGAAACTTCTGTGCGCAGCGAAGCCCTGGCCACTTCCTTTAGGGAGGGTTTTTCCCCAATTTGATTTTTCCCTGGCGGTCTCAATCACCGTTCGAAAACGCGCCGTACTCCACGGGAATTCCTCCAGTTTTTCACTGTAATTCCAGAATTCTGATGTGAGCGAATTGAAGTCAATGGAGCGGTCACTTCCGAGCAAGTCGAGGGTATTTTGAATAGCATCAACCCCCCGGGCCTGGGCCACCTCATCCAACGTACATCCTACTGCGTAAGCATGGTGAATATTGGCAACAGACCTCAGCCACCCAATGCGTGTCTTGACGGTTGCTTCCTGGGTTTCGCAGCAAACATTTTCAATGGCATAGGGTAAGTCGATCATGCCCATACTCAACTCGGCTCCGCTGGCCTCTTTGGCCTTGGCGTCCGAAGTTCCGTCAATGGGAGGAAATACAGACCGGTGCAGCCAGGACGTGACTTTGTTGTTTTCATCGAGACCAACTTTCAAATGCTGGGCTGCGGGGAAGTGATAGAAGTCGTGCTGGATATCATCTTCACGTGTCCACAATATTTTTACAGGTGTGCCCATCGTTTTGGAGATCAGTGCGGCCTCAACAACGAAATCCGGTTTCGACTTGCGGCCAAAGGCGCCGCCGAGAAGTGTGATGTTGACCGTCACAGCTTTGATATCCATGCCCAATGCTCCCGCCAGCGCTTTCCTCGCCCCTTGGGGATCTTGCACAGGAGCCCAGACCTCGCATACGTTGTCATGTACATGCGCCAAGGCACAAGGCGTTTCCATCGGCGCATGCGAAAGGAGGGGCACGATGTAGTCGGCTTCTATTACTTTTTTTGCATTCTTCAGGGCGCTATCGACTTGTCCATTTTCTCTCCTTACTTTTCCTTTTGTCTTGGCACGTTGGAGCATGTCATGATTGTAGGTGTGTGAGTCGTAGTCCGCGTTAGTGCCTTTATTCCAGGTAACCTCGAGCGCTTTGCGGCCTTCCAAGGCGGCCCAGGTATTTTCTGCAACGACCACTACTCCGCCGAGGGGTTTAGTTAAGGTGGTGGGGAAGCCGGGTGGGTCCAATGTGAAAATTTTTATCACGCCCGGGACTTCCATCGCCTTATCGGCCTTAAAAGATTTCAGCCCCGCACCGGGTTCAGGATTGCGCTTGATCACGGCAATTTTTGTATTCGGAAGGTGATTGCTGTCGAGACCGAACTTTGCTTTGCCGGTGACAATGTCCTTCAAATCAACAATGGAACTTTGTTTGGAGATATACTTAAAATCTTTTGGCGATTTCAACGTAACGCTGCTTTCTTCGGGAATGGGTAGCGCCGCAGCTTTCTCTGCGAGATATCCAAAGCCAAGCGATTTTCCAGAGGTGTGGACTACCTCGTGATTTTGTGCTTTGCACTCCGATACGTCAACACCCCACTCTTTTGCGGCAGCCTGCTCCAGCAATAGGCGCACCGTGGCCCCCGCCTTTCTCAGGGGTGTGAAAAACATTCTCACACTATAGGATCCATCCGTATTTTGATCGCCGTATTTTTCATCGCCGACGGCCTGTACGACTTTCACCCTGTTCCAGTCGGCTTCCATTTCATCCGCCATAACGAGGGGAAGACTGGTCCGTATTCCCGTTCCCATTTCAGAGCGATGGGCAATCAGCGTAACATCTCCGTTGCCGTTAAGACTGATGAAAAGGCCTGGCGAAAAAGTAAAGGCTGGATTACCGGTGAGTTTTTTTGAGGTGTCCGAACAACTGAAGCTGAGGCCCAGCAACAACCCCGACATGCTCATGGAAGTAGATTTCAGAAAGTCGCGGCGGCTGACTTTGAATATTTTGGACTCGTTTATTTCTGTCTTCATTTTGCTGATGTGTTAGAGGCCCTCTTAATGGCTTTTCTGATCCGTTCATAGGTACCGCACCGGCAAATGTTACCAGACATAGCGGTTTCAATATCATGGTCATTCGGCGCCGGATTTTTTTTCAGCAGTGCAACGGCCGACATGATCTGACCGGCCTGACAATATCCGCATTGTGGAACATTCTCATCCATCCACGCTTGCTGAACAGGATGAACCTCTTCTCCGGATGAAATGCCTTCGATGGTGGTCACTTTCTTATTTCCTATCGTGGAAACAGGCGTAGAGCATGACCGGACCGGCGTGCCATCGAGGTGCACCGTGCAGGCTCCGCATTGGGCCATGCCACAGCCGTATTTTGTTCCTGTAAGACTGAGGTTGTCGCGAAGCACCCAAAGTAGCGGCGTATTGGGGACGGCTTCCACCTCACGGTTTTCACCGTTGACGATGAGTTGGTACGTTGCCATGATGAAGGAATTGTTTTTTTTGAAGTTAATGAATTTAAAAGAACAGTACAAAATGGAGGGAAGATTAGAAAATCGGAGGGCATGGGACGTGAGTAGCGCAGTACTCAATCGATAGCAATGACACCGCCGTATGCGATTTGGATAAACTTCAAATATTATATTATCTTCACTTCGCTTCACTAAACCCAACACCACATTCTGTGAAAAACAAATGGTATTTCCTGTTGCTTTTCGTTGTCACGTTCAGTTGCAAAAACGATAAACCCAAAGGGTGGATTGATCAGGCTCGCCTACAAGACCGTCAGGCTGCTGATTGGTTGACAACCGGCGGCAACCAGAACATGCAGCATTATTCTCCACTGGATCAGATCAATTCGGGAAATGTAAAAGACCTGGGGTTTGCGTGGGAGTACGACGCCCGTTCACACATCGGCAATGTGCCACGCGGTCTGGAGGCCACACCCATTGTCGCGGATGGAATCATGTACACCGCTGGCGCATGGGGAGCCGTATATGCGTTGGATGCCAAAACCGGAAAAGAGCTTTGGACATTCAAACCAAAAGTAGACCCATCTTACGTTCGCAGATCGTGCTGTGATGTGGTGAACCGTGGTGTAGCGGTTTGGGAAGGAAAAGTTTATGTCGGCACCCTGGATGGATTTCTCGTTTGCCTCGATGCGCAGGACGGTAAAGTACTGTGGAGCGCCGATACGTTTACCGATAGGACGAAGGCTTACACCATCACCAGCCCTCCGCAAGTCGCGGGCAGTATCGTGATGATCGGCAATTCCGGTTCTGAATTTGGCGTGCGCGGTTATGTTACCGCTTATGACCTAAAAACCGGGGAACAAAAGTGGCGCTTCTTCATCGTACCCGGTGATCCGGCCAATGGAAATGAAAGCGCTGAAATGGAAGTGGCAGCTAAAACCTGGGACCCTAAATCGCATTGGCAAAGTGGGGGAGGAGGAACGTCATGGGGCGAATCGGCTTATGATGCCGAACTTAATTTGCTTTATGTGGGAACCGGTAATGCTGCCCCATACCCGATCTGGTTTAGAAGCCCTTCCGGTGGCGACAATTTATTTCTGGCTTGTATACTTGCCATCAATCCTGACAATGGAAAACTAGTTTGGCATTATCAAACCACACCGGGAGAGATCTGGGACTACACGGCAACGCAAAATATTGTGCTGGCCGATGTTGAGATAGCGGGTAAGCCCAGAAAAGTTTTAATGCAGGCACCCAAGAATGGTTTTTTTTATGTGTTGGATAGAGTTACGGGAGAACTTATTTCAGCGGAAAAATATACCCGGGTCAATTGGGCCAGTCATATCGACTTGAAGACGGGAAGGCCTGTATTGACAGAACAGGGACAATGGTACAAGGACAAACCAAAACTCGTGGTACCGTATCTGGGTGGGGGCCATGTGTGGCAACCGATGTCTTACAATCCGAACACCGGATTGGTTTATTTGCCGGAGCGGTCCGTGCCACAAGTGTTTAAAACTTTCGACACCTACCAATGGCTGCCCGATGTAGACAATACAAACCTGGATTATGCTGAGATGTATAAGTTTCGAAAGCATGTCCTTGACCAGGTGAAAAAGTCGGAAGACACCATTCGCACGGAAAGTTTGCTGGCCTGGAATCCCGTCACACAAAAAGTTGCCTGGAAAGTTCCGGATGGTGGTCCCGATGGAGGAACCATGTCGACACCTGAATTAGTATTCCAGGGAACCCGGACCGGATACTTCAACGTGCACGATGCAAAAACAGGAGAAAAGCTGAAATCTATATTTACAGGTAACGGGATCATGGCTGCACCGACAACCTATAGCATAGATGGTGAACAATATGTTGCCGTAATGGCTGCCTACGGGGGAGCGGAGACGAGTGGCTATTTGCCGGATGCTGTCATCTATCAATACGAGAACAAAGGCCGGATCATAGCCTTTAAACTAGGTGGAGGAGAAACGCCGCTTCCACCAAAACTGAAACCTATAGAAACACCGGCGCCACCCGCTATGAAAATACGGGAAGACCTTATCGAGCGGGGAGCTTACCTCTATAACTTCTATTGCGATATTTGCCACGGCAAGTTTGGCGACCGTCATTTATCACAGCATCCGGACTTGTCCAAATTGCCCGAAGCCAAGCACTTATTGTTTAATGATATTCTGCTAAAAGGTATTCTATCGCAAAATGGAATGGCAAGCTTTAGTAATTCGCTGAGTGAGGCTGATGTGGAAGCCATTCACAGCTTCCTGCTTAAAAAACAGACAGAGTTGTATAATAAACGTCAATCGAGATAAATTCTTTGCATATGCCATCCTGACTTGTCCAAATTGCCTGACGCCATTTGACAATGTGTAATTAAAGAACTTGGTAGTATTAATGAACAAATAAACCCGTTGCTCGATCAGTAACGGGTTTATTCATTTTCGATCACACCATTTTCACACCATAGGATTCCAGTGACGTCACAAAATGTTGAATGACGTCTGGCGGTGGAGGCCCGTTGGGAATAGGAAGAGGTTTGCCATCGGGAGCCGGGACGCTGTTATCCCAAAACCACTGATCCAGGCCTCCTGGGCTCATCCACATGAGCACTTCTGCTTTGTCGGAAAGTACTTGAAAGGAATGTGGCAGATCTTTCGGGAGATATACATACTCGCCTTCGTTGACTGTAACCTGGTCTTCACCGATGGTGTAACGAACACTTCCCTTTATTATAAAGTACGACTCATCTTCGCGCGAATGCGTGTGAGCAGGTGGTTCGGCGCCGCGTTGGACGATAATCTTGATCAAAGCATGACGACCACCGGTTTCGTCGCTCTTTGCGAGAAAGTGAAATACCGCGCCTGGAATAGCACGCGTATTTTCAGGTGTAGGGGCGCTTTTAAAGCCTTTCAATTGTTCCGTTTGTGTTTGCATTTTGAATAGTCAGTTAAACTGACCATATTTACGGAAGCTAAATAATAAAGTTACATGGCCTCAAAAAAAGATTATGTCAATACAGGCGCGTACTTAAGGACCCTATACGACGCTCTGGTTACAAACCTTCACGCAAGGCTTGCCGAAGAAGGCTACGGCGAAATCTCGCCATCGCACGGTTTGGTTTTTCAATATATGAATGAAAACGGTTCGCGGGCAACAGAACTGGCTTTTCAGGCCGGCATGACGAAGCAATCGATGAGCGCGTTGGTATATCAATTGGAAGAATATGGGTACCTGAAAAGGAAAGATGACCCACAGGATGCTCGCGCAGTGCTTTTCGTTTTCACAGCAAAAGGGGAGACGTTAAAGCGTAAAGCCCAGCAGATCAACTATCAATTCGAAAAGAAATGGGAGGAAAAGCTCGGCGCCGCTGAATACCAAAATTTCAGAAGCACGATGCAGCAACTAGTTGATTCAAATGAATAATGCCTGAAACCTATACAAACCTATTTTGACGTTGCTTTACTACACTCAAATGTCGTCCATAAATCCTGAAGCTCTTTCCAGATGTTGTCGGCGGGTGGGCGAGGGGATATTTCATAAAAGATGAACGTATTGTTCTTTTCCTGGGGACATAACTTTATATGAACGATACAATTAAGCGTGATTGGCATTTGCGCCATATAGTCCAGCATATCAATTGTGCCGGAATAGGTTTGCAGATCTCCTTTGCCGGTGCTGGTTTGCTTTATCTTGACCTTGATTTGTACAAGCTTGTCTTTTGGAATGTTTCGTTTTTCAATATTGCGGCCAACCAATCCGTTATAGTAAGCCGTCAGATTTTTTTCAATGATCTGTGGATTACTTTCCGGACGACCTTCGAGATGCCATAAAAAGGCATACGTCCAGTAGCTGTTGGATTTAGCGTCCGACCAACCTGGAGCGAAACGTACATCCTCAACGCCTTTGTAAGGAATCGATGGAGCAAATTCTATCGGTATACCAAAACGCTCCACATCCCATCCCTGTGGAATAGTAAGGCTATAAGGAGGATCATATTTTTCAGCGTCAAATTCTTTAGCCGGTGTTTGTGCCCAGGCGTTAGTCGCTACAATCAACAGGAGAATCAAAAAAGAAGTGAGTCGTGTCATTTGTTTCTTTTAGATTATATTATATTATTTATAAATGTATATAATATAACGGGAATTTCCATCGGACGTCGAAAAAAGTCAAGATTTAAAAACAGGGATTGGATCTATGGGGCCGAATTTTGAGCAAACCGGACAAAAATGATTCGTATTGGGACCTCCAAATTTGCCATTGCCAGGCAAGAAGACGCCGGGTACTACCGTCTTTCTTCGTCGAGTTCCACTTTCTTCTCATGCGCTTGATGTAACATCGTATCGAGCGCTTGCCGGTCATAATACCGGCCTTTTGCAACCACGCCGTAAATGGCGCGCAGGGCTTTGACGTCAGTCAGCGGATTCTGATCCAGCAACACTAAATCGGCATTCTTGCCGGCGGTCACGGTACCGGTTTTGCCTTCGATCCCAAAGTAACGTGTTCCGTTGATCGTGGCCGACTGCAGGATTTGCAGCGGTGTCAGTCCGGCTTGCTGAAAAATTTCCAGTTCGTCGTGCAAGGACTCGGCCGGGTACACATATGTGTTCAACGCGGCGGCGTCACTGCCGGCGATGATGGTAATGCCTGCCCGTTGGATGAGGGGCATTTGTTTCAGTAAGAGTTGATAACGGTCTTTGCGTTGCTGGCCCTGTGCCGGTGTTTCATTGGCCATACGGTCGATTCGCCATTGATAGTTGGATACAAACCGCTTGGTAAGGTACTGCAGGAAAACATCGCCGCGGTGGTCGGTTTGATCGAGATAGGCGAGCTGCCGCCCACCAATAAGCGTGGGACATACGAACATGCCCTTCGCACCCAAGGCCTTATATTTTGCCGTGGCCGTTTGTTGATCGAACAACGAAGTATACCGGGCTTCCGCTTCAGCCTTGGTTAGCGTGCCGCCGATGACGCCGCTCTTGATCGCTTCTTCGTCGGTGCCAAGTCGCAGCAGGTAGGTGGCATGTTCGATGCTGGTAAATCCTGCTGCTGCCAGTTCGTCGATCGTCAGATCATAGGGCACATGACCCGACACGCGATATCCGCGCGCATTTGCAGCTTTGACGCTGGCTAAAAACAAGTCGCCCTTCAACGTGTTCTCGGTGATCTTGACGAAGTCCACCTTCATGCTGTCGAGCTTGTCGAGCATCTGGTGCAGCTCTTTTTCGTTCTCGATTTCGAGGTCGCCTTTCCAGATAGAATTTTTTCCTTCCAGCTTTAAGCCAGCGGTGTAAATGGTGGGGCCTATGCGTTGGCCTTTGTTAATTTCGTCACGCCACACCAACACCTGCCGGCCCAGGTCGCTCGCGCAGTCCCGCACCGTGGTGATGCCATAAGCGAGAAAGACCGGGAGTAAGGCCTCGTTGTCAGGAACCAGTTGCGTGCCTTCCAGGTGCACATGCATATCCCACAGGCCGGGTATTATGTATTTCCCGTTGGCGTTGATGCGTTGCTCCTTCGCTACGTTGCGCGATAATTTCTTTACGTCTCCAATGTCCTTGATCTTGCCCTGGCCGATAAGCACGGCGCGATTCTTTTGCAGGCTGCCATCGGTCACGTCGACAATGATGACATTATAGATGAGAAGGTCGCCCTGGCCAAATCCCCGAAAGGGTAGGAGGCAGACGAGGAGAAACAGGATAATGGTTTTCACGGATATGGACGGTGTACGTAGAGACAAAGATAGCAGGATACGGGAATCTTCATCTGCTAACGCCTGACATCGTGCAAATGAATAGTGCCGTCGATTCAATAGGGCGAAAATCAAGGAATCTTCGGCTTTGATTTTTTAAAGCCGTATAGTAATTTTATTGACTCCCCTAAAAAAGGATTTTTTGTTAAGCCAATAATACCACATAAAAGAACGACCGCACAACACGCCAGAAGACGAGGTATGAACAATTCCAACACACACCATGAGCGCATCGCAAAAATGACCTTCGCCTCTGTCTATCCTCTGTATCTCGCAAAAGCCGAGAAGAAAGGCAGAACAAAGGAAGAATTACATAAGGTCATAAAGTGGTTAACAGGCTTCGACAACAAGAAGCTGCAGGAGCTAATAAAAGAAAAAGTGACTTTTGAAGTATTCTTCCAGCGTGCCACGCTAAACCCCAATGCACACCTCATCACCGGAGTAATCTGTGGGTATCGTGTAGAGGAAATCGAGAATCCGTTGACGCAACAGGCTCGGTATTTGGATAAGTTGGTAGATGAGTTGGCGAAGGGCAGGAAGATGGAGAAGATTTTGCGTGGCGCGTAGGGCGTTGCGGAGCGTTGTTGCAGTGGACGATCTGCAAAGCCCCCGAAGGCAAAGCAGCGACGTTGCGTAGCACACTAAAAGACATTTGCTAATGAACTATCAGACATTTCAGCCGCACGCGGATTTAGGATCCCTTGTGAAATGTTATTGGACCCTGGAAGTTCCTGCCGATATTCATTCTGAAAGACAACGGATTATTCCTGATGGCTGTATCGAAATGGCCTTTATTCTTGGAGACGACATCAAGCGATATACTTCTGAAGATGAATTTATTCTTCAGCCTCATGCCATGGTGCTTGGACAAACTATGGAGCCATTCTATATCGAACCCACGGGATATGTCAACACCTTTGCCGTTCGCTTTTACCCCTACGGTTTTTCGAACTTTGTGACCACACCGATTAAAAACTTAGCAAACAAAGAAACGGCAATAGCGCTACTGTTTGGAGAAAAGCCGGCAGAAGAATTAGAACAGAAAATTATCCGGGCAAAAGACACGAAGGAACGAATAGTAATCATTGAAAACTTCCTTTTAGACAAGCTGAACGACAAAGCAACGATTGACAATATTGTAAAAACCACCATTGATGCCCTTTTGTCAACAAAAGGGAGTTCACCCATAAATGCCATTCTCAAAGACGTATCCAAAAGGAGACAACTCGAAAGAAAGTTCTTAAAACAAATCGGGGTTAGCCCGAAGCAATTAGGTAAGGTAATCAGGCTACAAGCCGCTTTGAAAATGCTACTGAGCCAACAACCTGAAAGTTTGACCCAAATTGCCTATGAAAGTCAATATTACGACCAAACTCATTTCATCAAAGACTTTAAGGAATTTACAGGCACGACCCCTGGAGAATTTTTAGAAGATGATAAAATGGTGCTTTCTTCCCTTTTCTACGCCATAGATTAACCTGTCGCATTTTTACTATTTCAAGCTTAGTGCGTAGTGTAAATTCACATTTTCGATTTCAAAAACAGGCGAAAATGAAAAAGGCAATACTACGTGCAGCGATAATTTTTGGCGTTTTTTTTCTGGCTTGCACCCGGCAAAACAACGCTGATTCACAAACGCAAAAGGTTGATTCATCTGAAAATAAGATAACCAATGACATGAAAAATTTAATCTCGATTGTGGAAATTCCCACCGTTAACTTCTCAAGAGCCGTCACATTTTATCAGGCGATTTTAGGCATTCGCATTGAAGAAGTAGATATGGACGGAACGAAAATGGGGGTATTGCCAAGCGATGAAGGAACCGTGAATGTCGTGTTGGTAAAAGGTAATGATTATAAACCTACAACCGATGGAACAGTCGTTTATCTGAACGCAGGAGATGACTTACAAACCATGTTAGACAAAATTGAAACCAACGGTGGGAAAATACTTGTCCCCAAAACTGAGATCAGCCCCGAAATGGGTTTCTTTGCCATGTTTACCGATACCGAAGGGAACAAATTAGGACTACATTCCAAAAAATAAGGAACAGCGGTAAAGGAGCGACGGCAGGCTGCCGGTATAGCATGATTTCCCGGGCGTCGTTGATTTTTAGATTTTCTTTCAACAACAGCGGCACCATCATCGCCTTGGTGGATTAGAAATCTCATTTTCCAATGCTGATAGCCAGCGAGTTGCGCGAGTTTAGTAGAGTTGTTAGGGCGATGTGCCTTAGGGATCAAAATTACCTAAACATCGAACCAAGGGCATGTGAAGGAACTGATCGGATAACACAAAAACACTAACTTTACTATCTAATCGGATCTTGCCTCGAAAAATCGAATAGCATGGGTAACGGAGCGTTGTTTTTTATCAGTGCCTTAGGGGCATTTAATGGTTTGGTTCTGGGAATTTACTTTCTCTTTTTTTCACGGAGTCGGAAAATTGCCAACTACTTCCTCGGTGCATTACTCATTGCCCTTAGCCTCAGGATTGGGAAATCGGTTCTTTTTTATTTCAATTCCAGCTTACTACAGATCTATTTACAAATCGGTCTTTCTGCCTGCTGGTTTATCGGCCCGCTCGTATGGTATTATATAAGATCTGAAAAGGAGCAGATCAAAAAAGTACCCCGCGGATGGATCTGGAGCATTTTGTCGTTGTCAGCCATCATGATCGTGGTTGGATTGATCTTTCCCTATCCGCAACATCCCATGGTATGGAACAAGTACATTGTGCAAGTGATCTATACACAATGGGGCATCTGCCTGCTGCTATCGGTGGTTGAGCTCAAAGACGTGATAAAAAAAGTCGGGCAGCCAACGCAGTTGAAGCCTTTTGAAATATGGCTCATCACGACGTTGACGATCAACCTAATCATTTTCATTTGCTACCTGTGGGCATTGTTGGGGCATTCGAAAGGCGTGTACATAAGCGGTGCAATCATTTTTTCTGTTGTGTTATATGCCGGTGGACTCGTTTTCTTACACAGAAGAAGACGTGATGACCTGTTTTCGTCGGGACAGGTCAAGTATGCCAATAAGAAAATAAGCGCGGATAATGCACAATTGATGCTCAATAGGCTGGAGCGGGTCATGACTGAAAAAAGTGTTTTCAAAAACTCCAATCTGAAGCTCAATGACCTTGCCAACGAGATCAATGTATCGGCGCATCAATTATCGCAACTTTTGAATGATAGTCTTGGCAAAAGCTTCACGCTTTACGTCAACGAGTATCGAATCCAGGAAGCCTGCAGAATTTTGTCGACGGCCGAAAACTTAACCATCGAGGCAATCGGTGAGGAAGTCGGCTTTAATTCAAAATCCACCTTCTTTTCAGCGTTCAAAAAGCTGAAGGGCGTGACCCCCGCGATCTACCAGCAAAGCACGGTAAAGGTGTAGTGCGCAGGCCTGGTGCCCAAAATCGCAGCCAAATGCCATTTTTTGTACGATTTTATAGAACCGTACTACGGAATCGCGGTTACGCTACCCCCTGAAAGGCCACACGGCCAATATTTGCAGGGTTAACTAACCCGACAAATGAAATACTCAAAAGTTTCAGCAGCGATCATACTTCTGATAGTAAGCTGCAGTGTTCTTTCCTACAGTCAAACACCGCAACCGTCCGAAAGGATGACGGTAGAAGGTTTGATACAAATTTACTTCGACGGATGGGCGACAGGCGACACGGCCAAACTCGGCAGGGCGATGCACTCCTCCTGCCAGCTAAAATTTTTCAGAGACGGCCAGTTCGCCATGATGGACCGGGTAAAGTATCTGAGCCTTCACCAATTGCACCCCAGGAACAAAGACCTGATCACGCAAATTGTGGATCTGGATATCACCGGAAACACGGGCAGCGCCAAGGCAGAGATCATTACCGCCACCGCCAAATTCACGGACTATTTCCATCTGATGAAAACCGGTGAACGATGGTACATTGTTGACAAGATCTCTTCGATAGCGCCGCATAAAATTGTTGAGAAACCCGCCCGGCCAGAGAAGGAAATTATGGTGGATCAATTAAAGCGTCCGTGGAGCATGGCATTTCTGTCGGAAGATGAAGTTCTGATTGCCGAGAAGGAGGGTGAGTTGATCAAAGTGAACTTACTCAATAAGGAGCGGACCAGGATCAATGGATTTCCTTCGGATATGGCGGACAGCATTGCGGTCTACCATCCCGGCGACAACACGGGAAAGTTTGAAGTACTACTGGATCCCGACTTCAGCAAAAATAAATACGTATACATTTCGTATGCAGCGCAAAACGACAAAGGAAACGCCACCAAAATTATTCGGGGCGTGCTGGAAAATAATTCACTGACAAAAATACAGACGCTCTTCGTTGCTGCGCCTTATACGTTCGAACGCGTTCATTACGGCGGCGGAATGACTTTCGGAGGCGATGGCAAACTTTATTTTACGATAGGGGAAAGACTGTTCAATGAAAAAGATGAGCCCGCTTTGCCGATCGCGCAAAACATCCAGGACAAACGGGGTAAGATCTATCGCATCAATCCGGATGGATCTATTCCAAAAGACAATCCTGACTTCGGACCAGGCGGTGTTCCAGGATTATATGCTATGGGCATCCGGGCCGCACAAGGCATTACGTATAACCCGGCTACAAACAAAATATGGTTCAGCGAACACGGTACTATGCAGGGGGATGAGCTGAACATTTTAACGCCGCGCGCCAACTATGGGTGGCCAGTTAAAACCACGGGTAAATACAGATACAGCGAATATGCGCCGCCGGTAATCAACGATACCTTCACAGATCCGGTATGGTCGTGGCTGCACACCGTGGCGCCCACGGGATTGCTGTTCTATACCGGCGATGAATTTTCCTCGTGGAAGACCAACCTATTGGTTGCCGGTTTATCCAGAGGCAGTCTGTGGCGAATGACGGTCGAAGGCGATAGGATCAAAAGCGCTGAAGAGTTGTTTGCCGATGACAGAAAAAGATTGAGGAAAGTGGTGCAAAGTCCCGCAGGTAAATTGTATGTGTTGACGGATGAGTTGAATGGAATGTTGATCAGGATCAAGAATGGAAAAAACTGAATTACGCTTCTAACCTCAAGTACCATCTTTCAAGCGGATCGGGTATACGCTTAGCCAACTGAAAAACAAAGCGTCACTGATTTGAATTGGGTTGCTCTGGATAATATTCCCAATGCAAATGTGTCCTCTTGATCGTCAGTGTGTTAACTGATTCGAATAACAAAGTGGCGACAGAAATTACCTGATCATCGCTTAACATCCCTATGGAAAATGTTGGTACTTTTTGTTACTTAGTAACAAAGTTAAAACATTACTATAATAATCATCAATCAATAGTTCGTTTTCCAAGCGATGTATCCCCCAATCCATGGCAGCCACGCTTTGGTCAACAACGACTATCTTCACGCATGCTGAAATCAATCGAAAGCCCTCCAAATTACAATCGCCTCGAATCCATCGACATCGTGAGGGGGTTGATTATGATTATTATGGCCCTGGATCATGTTCGTGACTTTTTTAGCTACACCGCCTATCGCCCGGATGATGTGACGCAAGCTTCCGTGTTGTTGTTCTTTACGCGTTGGATCACCCATCTTTGTGCCCCGACTTTCATTTTCCTTTCCGGAATCAGTATTTATCTCTACTTCAAAAAGGTTGATAGTCTAAAAAAAACAACGGTATTTCTCTTAACCCGCGGACTATGGCTGATAGCCATGGAGATTCTGGTAGTTAGTTTTATACTGACACAAGGATACCAACTAACACTGCTTGCGGTAATTTGGGCGATCGGGTGTTCAATGATTCTGCTCGCAGGCTTGGTTTGGTTCCCTCGCTGGCTTCAGATAGCGCTTTCACTGGCCATGATTGCCGGACATAATGCCCTTCCGATGCTTGAAAAAGTGTCGTCGGATAACATGCTGTTTGCCTTTTTGCATAACTCCCCATTCTTCATAAACGAACCACCAATTTTAGTCGCGTATACAATTGTTCCCTGGGTGGGGGTGATGCTTCTGGGTTATGTTATGGGTGCGTGGTTTTTCTACCCGCCGCAAACGCGGGATAAATTATTGCTACGCACGGGCATTTTTGCCCTGGTTCTTTTTTTTGTATTGAGGTTTTTAAACCTCTACGGAGATCCATCGCCATGGAGCATTCAGGAACGGGGTGGAATTTATACCGTGCTTTCATTTTTTAGGGTATCAAAATCTCCGCCATCACTTTTGTTCCTATGTGTCACACTCGGAATAGCATGCTTACTATTGGTACAAGCGGAGCGAATTTCGGCCGGCGCAAAAAAAATTCTGAGCACCTATGGCCGGGTTCCCCTGTTCTATTTTATCGCGCATCTGGCGATCGTCAGTTTTACATCCTATCTGTGGACGTACTTCTCGTTTGGCAAGGGCGTTAATCTGTCCTTTATGTCGGCTAAGGATTGGCCCGCGGAATATCACCCGAGTTTGTTGCGGACTTATTTTGTATGGTTGCTGCTCATTGGCGCACTCTATTTTCCTTGCCGTTGGTATGGCGATTATAAAGCAAAGAACAAGACTTGGTGGGGATCATATTTGTAATGTGATACTCCACTTCAACTAGCGTGCGATAGCTTCCGAATTCTCAAGCGTATGCTCCCGATACAAATCTTCTCAAGACGGATCGACAACTACATCAAATTTCTCAGCCCAAACATAAGCCCGTTTGGTGGCATACTCGACATCCGGATAGGGAAGGCGCTCTATTGTATCAATTACTCTGAATTTATTATCGCTAAGTAGTTTCAATATCCTGTCTGTTTGCAAGAAGTGCAAATCAATATCAACGTCAATGTCGTTCGCCTTATCAAAATGCACCGTCTCGTCTCCCACGTGAAATGAGAATAAAAAATGACCACCTCTTCTCAAAACGCGATTCACTTCCCTGAAAGCCATGCCGATCTGATCGTAATCAAAATGCACAATGGCATAAAATGCGACCGCCGATGCAAAATGATTCGCGTTGTATGGTAAAGCAAGAAGATCGCCCGTCTCAAACTTGATATCTGGAAAAATTCTCTGGGCAACGTTCACCATTCCTGGCGAAATATCAATGCCAACGATATCCTTTACACCAGCGTCAAATAAAAATTTCGTCGTTTGCCCAGGTCCGCAGCCAAAGTCCGCACAGGTACCCGAGTCTTTATTGAGCCGCGCGAACTCTTTCAAAATCAAACGATCAAAATGTTTTTTTGAGAGCTCATCGATGCGGGTGGCGGCATAGCTTTCGGCTGTGGCATTATAGGTCTTTATTATTTTCTCCATTGGCTGCATTTTCAATCCAGGTTATGTAAAACCAATCTCATTAGAATTTTTTCATTCGCCTTTCGTAAGCAAAAGGTTCTACTTTTCCACCGGGTTGCTTTACCACATAAGCTATTATTTTCATAATAATTTAATATCGTTAGCGACAATGGTGAGGTCGTTGTTAAGTTGATGTCCACCAGCTGCAATTTCGCGGAAGGAGGCCCAGGGAAGTTGCTGTTTGTAAATGGTCAGTTGACCGAACGGGACTTCTTCATCATCACGACAGTGATAAAAAAATAAAGGAATTTTCTTGTCGAGTTTTTCTGCAAAATTGGGCTGCAGCTTAAAGGCTTGAACCCAATCTTCATCACCACTCCAAAAGGGTGTACCGATAAGAAAGATTCCAGTAATCTTTTTTTTGATATTCATTTCAGAAAGACACGCCAGTAACATGGAAGCTCCGAAGGAGTGGCCGACCAGAATAACGTCATCTTCGCTTGCGGAAATTTCGTTGGCGATCTGTTGACGCCTCCCGAGGTCCGGTGTTCCATTGTTAGACAGTAGCGGATAGTGAACGGAATATCCTGAGCCTAACTTTAACTTAAGCGAAGCGACAAGTTCTGCATCTACATCATAGCCCTCTTCAGATCCGCCTCCATGAAAGAATATTAAGTGTTTTGCCATAGTATTGCGAAAAATTTATGTGAGATTCGATTAGTCTAATTTTTTGTCGACGTAATTTGCTTTGGGTGCTTCAGTCTGTAGATGCCAACGGAATGAATGACTACAGCGACAAAGCTCCCCGTTACAATGGGTGCGGCACCCATGAGCAGACCATATAGTATGTAAATAGTGTTTGCCAGTAGCGATAAAACCCTCAGGTACAGAATATCTTTCATCGCCATAGATGTCAGATTCACGGTAAGCGCCAAAAAACCTAAAGCATTTGTCATGGGATAATAGTTAAGGTTCATCCTGTCAATTTTAACACATTAACTGATTTCGTTGTTTTTATATTCTAACAACATGATATAGCAGGGGCTGCGGTGGGTTTCGGTAAGCTGAAATTGATCTCTGGCGACAATCCGAAAGCCGAATTTTTCGTAAAAAGCTATTGCTGTTGTATTCCCCACCCACACCACCAACCACATCCCGTTTTGCCCGCGTGATCTTGAGTACTCGATATTATGGCTCAAGAGTTTAGCGCCCAGCTTAAGGCCATGAAAACAATCCAGCAAATAGATTTGATCCATTTTTGAAACGTGCTCTGGCGTAATTGCCGGATGTTTCATGGTAAGCTCTATTTTGGAAAATCCGACTGCTGTATCTTCATGCTGGATGATGTGATAAATATTTGCAGGGTTAGTCAGTTCCTTTGTAATAGCCTCCAGGCTGTATACTTTTTTCATGTAAGTAGCGATCTCATGTGCTGGTGCGCTGTCCTTATGTGATTTATAAAAGGTTTCCGCACCCAGTTCGTGAAGCACTCCCGCATGTTGTAGTGACGCTTTGATAATCATTTGTAACCCGGTATGAATTAATCTCCAAACCATTGTCTTCGGAGAACAATCTATAATGCGATGAGTTCTGCCAGATCTTTCGACACCTAAAGCAAGTTAAATTGTATGATAATAAAAAATACTTAATTTGCATTAATTGATAACAATAATGCATCGATAAAAATGACCACCGATCAACTAAAGAACTTCCTGGCCGTAGCGGAAGTATTAAATTTTCATAAGGCAAGCCGTAGCATGTACATAGCACAGCCAGCGCTGAGCCGTCAGATAAAAAACCTGGAAGATGAAGTGGGCGCTGAATTATTTGATCGAACAAAAAAGCAAATCAAGCTTACGGCCGCGGGTGTGTTCTTTAAAAAAGAAGTCGCCCGGATCCTTAAGCATTTGGGGCAGGCCCAAAAAAAGGCTGGCCAGATACATCGGGGTGAAGCCGGTGAAATAACGATTGGGCATGTGAGTTCGGCGATGTCCGTGTTGCCTTATTTTTTAAAGACGATCAAAACGTCATACCCTCACTTGAAAATTGGCCTTCTAGAGAACGCTTGCAACATGATCTTTACGAAGATACTGGATCGTGAACTCCATTTTGGAATACTACCAAACGAAGTTGGCCCCGATGGAATTGAATCTGCAATGCTGTACAAAGAGAATTTTGTAGTGGTCATGCCTAAGAATTTAAAGGTAAACCTCAAGAAAGGCGCCGACCTGAAACCCCTGGCCAATGCCGATTGGATTTTACCAGCCCGGGAAGACGGACAGGTGTACCATGATCTGTTATACAGGATTTTTCAAAAAAACGGATTTACTCCAAAAGTGGTTTTTCAATCACCCAATGCATCAACAAATTTGAGAATGGTGAGCGAAGGCCTTGGAGTAACCATCATTGCCAAGTCAGCGGTGAAAGGAGTGAATCTGAATATAAAATATTTCGAGCTTACGGACATCCCCGCAAAAGTTGAAATGCGATTTGTTTGGTCGAAGGAGAGAGAAGAAGAATTGAAGGAATATATTGAGCTTTTTCTGAAAATATTCAAGGAAATAAGAAGCGCCTGATCCATGCTCATGAATCCCATTTTCCAATGCAAAAATGTGACTTCTTTTGATCGTCAGTTTGTTGCTGGACATACCCATCACCGTTCCAGATTTCTTTCACGGATCCTTTCTTCTTGGGTAGGTGATAGGTGAATTCAACATCAAAGGTTGTCGAACGACTTTTCGTTGTCGGTCATGGCCTTATCAATGAGGAGTAAATTGGGGTCAAGTGCGATCTTGGCAGGTTTTTGGGGAACGGATAGTTTCAGCGTTGTCTGTTCTTTGTTGATCTTGATTTTTTTTAAGAGGACAAGGTTTTCTTTTCCGTGTTCATCCCTTGTATATACTCCCAGTTCAATCCAATCATCAATTGCTGCGGGTTCTTCATTGCCCAGACTGTCCACTCGTATTTTTTTTATATCCAGCGTTGCGGTCACGGAATACTGTTTTTCAGAGACCTTTTCATAGTCCGCATGGCTTAATTTGTTGTCATACAGTATAACGGAGCCAAACAAATCCTGGATGATATATTGCAGGCTGTCAGGGGTAACTTCCCTGAAGTAGTCCAGCAAATCGCTGGTAGTGGGGTACCGGACAGTACGTTGCTTTTTCAATCCGGTATGGCTATTCCAATCCCTGATAAAACGCCGTAATGCTATGTTGACACTATCTTCAGAGATGTAATGTTGAAATGCATTCAGGTTGATCATTCCCTTTCTGTAGTGGATATATTCTTGTCCGGATTCTACTAATGAAAGTGCTGGTTCAGGCGTGGTTTCTTCGGATCTGTATTTTAAATACTGTCCCACATTCCACCTCAGAAGATGGTTAACCTTTTCCTCAGCGAATTCTTTTTTAAATACCATAAGGGCCGAATACTGCGCTAACGATTCTGAGATCATCGTTTTACCCTGGACATTCGCCGGGTTTACCTGATCGCCCCACCATTGATGCGCCATTTCGTGAGCCGCGATATAAAAAGGCATGTCCATATCGGTTTCGTCATCAATTTCCATGATAAATCCAACATTCTCAGAAATTGATATTAGTCCAGGGAAAGATTGACCCCTTCCGTGATAGACTGGAGTTTCTGCGATACGCATCTGTCGATAGGGATAGGGTGTGAAGTGCTTACTGTAGTAGTCCAGAGACTGTTTCATTCCATTCATCATTCGATCAAGATTGAAGGTATGCCCCAAATGGTAATAGATCTCCAGATCAATCCCTTCTTTATCCGGATGCCAAATTTCCCTGATGACCTCATACCGGGCTGAAAGGATAGCGTAGAAATTTGAAATCGGTTTGTCCGATGCAAAATGAAAATAACGCCGGCCTTGTTCGCTCCAGGTTTCTTTTAAATTGCCAGGGGCCACAGCCGACTGACTTGAGTCTGTACTGACTGTGATCTCAAAATCGATCTCTTCACCATCGCCATTTGACTTGCCTTCCAGCAGGGCTGCCGGATCGTTGATCTTGGCCGTTCTAAGCTGAGGTTTCAATCCGAATTCGGCGCGAATATTTTCATCCTCCAGCTCCATATCCCGATTGTAGCCAAGGGTTGGAAAATGATAATTATCGAGGAATGTCCCGTTATAGACCACAAAGGCATTTGGGCTATCGGTAAACCCGGGGGAAGTAAAATTCTGTCTGAATTCCATTTTCAAAGAGTCTCCCGGTTGCAGTGGCTTATTTAGTTTTAAAATATGATATCCAAAACGTATGTACAGGCTATCGGGAATGGCTCCTCCTTCAACTGAAAGGTATTCCAACGCTACCTTGTCACTGGGCAGTTTTTGGATATGGATTTCATGAATAGCTTCTTCTCCCGGATTGAACAATATGTATTGTCCCTTAACCGAATATGCTCTTTTATTTGGATACAAATCCAGATTCAGGTATACCGCGGCTATCTTGGGTTGAGAAAGGGAAGCGAACGGCTTTACAAGCTGCTCGTATTCCGCCCGATACGCATGTTGGGTAGCCTGGGAGGCATATGTGTTTAAGATATTGGTGTTGTAGAAGATATATTCACCGAGAAAAATAAAGACGATTGCCGCTGCCATTGAGATTCGCTTTACAGGAGCGGTAAGTAGGGCCGCGCTTTGTTGCCAACGTCTCATGAATCCGCCTTCGGTACCTCGTGCCGAAAAAAGCACGGCCATCATGAAAAGAAGAACAGAAAAGGAGATCCAATATACTTTGAACCACAGATAGGGTTTCAAAAAGTGGCCATACCCATTCATGTCGGAATACGTGGGCAGTAAGGAGCCGCCAAAAGTAATCAGGCCGTGATCCAGCCCCAGCACCCTGAATCCAAATGTGATCGTCGCGATAAATATAAGTACCGCCAGATGTGCCAGATACTTGTTATTCACCAGGACCTGAGATACAAAACAGACAATGCCTAACAAAAATAGAAAAGGGAAGACCTCAACAAAAAAGGCTGCGAGATAAACGTTTAGTTCGTAATCATAATAACCGTGGAGTGACTGGAACAGAATACCTGTACCAATCATTGTAAAAATCAGGAGTACAAGTATAAGCATGAGTCCCAGGAACTTGCTGCTCTGGCTTATCAGGTTCGATAGGGGCAACGTATCAAAAAGAAGATTGATCCGGGTATCTCTTTCCTTCCAGACGAGTTCGCCCGAATAGAAAAGAACGATCGCCACGAAGAAGATCACAGTGAGTTCAACCAGTTCGCCAACAATGATATATGTGGCGGGCACATTATTCACTCCATAGGAAGTGCTGAGATTGAATGAATTAATGAGCAAAATACCCATTCCGCAGAGTACGATAGCCCAGAAAGAAACTTCTTTAACGACCGATTTGAAACTGAAGAGCGTAAGGTGGAAAAGCTGAACGATACTGGCTTGTACCCCTGATTGGGGAAAAGCTTGCGGCGGGGGGATCGATTCCGGACTATACAGGTTTTTATATCCCATTTTCCCGGCTTGTTTCTTTTTCTTGGAGGCTTTATCCCTCACCACAGTAAAGCTGAAGAAATGGTGTCCGATCGCAAGGGTGAGCATTCCGAGTGCTATCCAGAGCAATCGGTTGTAAAGCAATATTCCTATTAGGGGCACCATTAAGGAGTTGCGCTCAACGACGCTCCAGGATGAAGTAGTAATGCGTACCGTTTGAAAGGTGAAAGGTTCGAGAAGCCCTGTCAGGAACGGATCTTCCGAGCCTCTTGCCTGATTGATGGCCAATAGATAAGCCATCAGGAAGAAAAACCCCTGTGTATATACGATGAGTAATTTCCGACTCAATGCACCGGCAACAAAAAAGAGCGCTCCACTAAAAAACAAAGTTGGGACCACCAGAAAAAGGAACGGCTGAACATAATGCCAAAAATTAAATGCGATAAGTTTATCCGGATCATGACCTGGCATGAAGTCACCAACCATCATCCCAAAGGGCATAGCGGTGAAAATGAAAAACAGGACCACAAAAGATCCCAGAAACCGGCCAAGAAGATAGTCCCTTTTCTGAATAGCATGGACGAACATCAGCGATTCCATCTGGTGATCAAAATCCCTTAGCACAGCCACCCCCATGATCATAGAGGGTATCATTAGGAGCAGGGCAGTGCTAATCCCCATGGTTCTGGCGATGACTATTGGAGCACTTCGTTTGAGGAGCCAGAGTTGACCTTCAAAAATGAAGTCTACAGCGACGATGGAAAACAGAAACAGAATAATAAAATACAGGTAGGTATTGTACTGCCGGATACGGTAGTTGATTTCAAACCTGAATATTTCAAACAGCATGAAGAGGGGGTTAGGATTGGGATCGGTAATGTTTTAAACATGTGCAGATTGGCCAAAGATTAGGGAGAAGTACACATCACTCAAATCGGCTTCAACCCGCTTAAATCCGTCGCCCGGATCATTCTCGCTGAATATGTGAATGACGTGGTTACCCTGGAAAGGCCGCTCTGCGATTATCGCATGCTTCTCTTTGAACGTCGCGAGCCGGCTTCTTTGAATAATCTTGCTGAATACTTTGCCTTTCACATCCTCAATGGCCTGTAATGGATTTCCCGTCAAAAGAACTTTGCCATGGTTGATAATGGCCATACGGGTGCAGAGTTCTTTGACGTCTTCCACGATGTGTGTGGAAAGGATCACAATGGTTTCTTCACCTAATGCATTGAGCAAATTATGGAATCGATTTCTTTCCGCGGGATCAAGTCCTGCGGTTGGTTCATCAACGATGAGCAATTTTGGATTTGAGAGCAAAGCCTGTGCAATTCCAAAACGCTGCTTCATTCCGCCGGAGTAGCCGCCCAGGTCGTTCTTTCTTTGCTCATAGAGGTTGGTTTTGTAAAGCAGCGCTTTAACGATTTCCTTTCGCTCTTTTTTATTGGTGATTCCCTTGAGCACCGCCAGATGGTTCAACAGTACTTCGGCAGATATTTTGGGGTATACTCCAAATTCTTGCGGCAAATAGCCCAGTTTTTTTCTGACTTGATGTTTGTTTTTGAGAACGTCTGTTTCTCCCAACATGATGGTGCCCTTGTCCGGTTCCTGCAGCGTCGCTATAATGCGCATGAGGGTGGATTTGCCGGCACCGTTAGGTCCTAAAAGCCCAAACATTCCTACTGGAATATTCAACGATACATCGCTGAGTGCCTGAACTCCGTTTCTGTACGTTTTTGATAGTCCCGATATTGTAAGCGTATCCATTTTCGTCATTTTTTGATTTATCTCAAACCTAAGGTTTGGCATGGGGCTTTTTCAAATGCGTGTGCTCGAATCACCTATGAAGCTGACATACAATATTTTGAACGGGTCAAAGTAATTTCATCACCCCCTATAGGCTGTTCGAAACCACGCAAAGGTCGTTCAACACATTTATGGGTTCCAGCCGCAGTAGCGATCGCATTTATTGGCTCCAACAGCCTATTTTTGGATATGATATCATTGCTGAAAAAGTATAGCCTGCCAGCGATAGCCGTCTTTTATTTCACGTTATTGGTGATGGCTGCTCTACTGGAGGAATACGAACTATACTTCTTGATTGCTGCGTTGTGCTTTACGGCCTTGGTATTTATTCCCTGGTTGGTCTGGCAGGTTATTTTGGTTATTCGTTTAAAAACCGAGCAAAAAAAAACCGAGCTCCTGCATCTGAAAAGCCAAGTAAACCCCCATTTCTTTTTTAACACACTTAACAACCTGTATGGCCTGATCAAAATAGACCCGAGGAAGGCGGAAGAGCTTGTGCTTAAGCTCTCGGATATCATGCGTTACAGCATTTACAAAGCGCAAAATGAGTACGTAACGCTGGAAGAGGAAGTTGAATACCTCAACCAGTATATTGCGTTGCACAAAATGCGCTATCATAAAACAATAGATGTAGACTTCCAGTTGGAGATAAAGGAAGGCTATCGGGTTATGCCCCTGCTGTTTATAATATTAGTAGAGAATGCTTTTAAGCATGGTGTGGAAAACCTTCGTGAGAGGGCTTTTGTCCACATCGTACTGACCACGGCGGACAATGAAATACATTTTAAAATAATAAATAATTTTGACGAGTCGATTGCTTCTGAAGGGCCTGGTATTGGCTTGAACAACTTGAAACGGAGGTTGGAGTTAGCTTACGCAAACGAGTATCAATTGCAGCTGGCTCAACATCACGGTGAATATCTGGCAGAACTAAGGTTGAAGAATTTATGATCAAGTATCTGATAGTAGACGATGAGCCCATCGCCCATGACATCATCAAGGGTTACTGCGATATGCTGCCCAATTTGGTATTGCAGAAGAACTGCTATGATGCCATTGAGGCGTTGGAATACCTGAATGAACGTGCAGTGGATCTTATCTTTCTGGACCTCAAAATGCCAAAACTTAAAGGTTTTGAATTTCTTAAAACCTTGCCGTCTCCACCCAGCGTGATTGTTACCACAGCATACCAGGAGTTTGCCCTGGAGGGGTATGAACTCAACGTAGTTGACTATTTGCTGAAGCCCTTCAGTTTTGAGCGCTTTGTGAAAGCAGTAAATAAGGCAATGGGCGCTTCAGCACCATCCACGGCCCTTAAAAACGTTCAGGCGAGCAATCCATCGGCTGCCATTTTCCTTCGATCGGAGAATAAATATATACAGGTGAATATTGCTGATATTCTCATCCTGGAAGCTGCCGGTAACTTTGTGAAAGTGGTCACCAGAAAAGACTCCATTGTGGTAAGAGATACGTTCTCGGTTCTCTTAAATTCCTTGCCGCCTGATGACTTTTTGCAAGTGCATAGATCATTTGCAATAGCTCCGAAACACATCAAAAGTATTGAAGGTAATCGAATATCGATCGGAGACCATAGCGTATCGGCAAACTGTATAAGGCGTATATAAATAATTTGTTAGGGTAAACCATATTTTTAGATGGCGTCATTGGCCGTCAAATACTAACATACCCATCCCCGGTTCCAGATCTCTTTCACGGATCCTTTCTTCTTGCGTAGGTGATAGGTGAGTGCCAGGTAGATGAAATAGCTGACTTCCTCGGGAATGTCATCCTTTGCGTCGAGGATAATTCCCCGCGTGCTGTCGAATGTCAGCGGTGTACTTACTTTTTGCTTGAACTGCTCCACCACGTTGCTCTGGCAGTGAACAAAGATGCCGTACATGCCCTCCCGGGAGCCGACGCGATCGATCCGGATGGTCGTCCCGCTTTGTGTTTCGCTGGTGAGGTAGCTGGGGGAGTCCCATTTAAGGGTCTCTTCGAGGGGGCCGACTCCGGAGGTTTTCGAAGCCATATCGAATATGAGTTTCCTCAGCACAAGGAGCCTTTTTCGGATAGCAGGGGGAGTTTTTTCAAATACGGCCGCTACCTTTTTCGACTGAAAAGCGTTCTTCATGGTTTTTCTATTCATGCCCCAATATCCAGAATCCTTCTGACAAAGGTATGTCAGGAGAAAACGGAGGATATAGGCCAATAGATTTAATATTTTACCCGAGGTATCCTTTTCGTACCCTTTACAAGCCACATCCGGGAGGGCTCAACGGGCATTGCCTGGCGTCGGGTTGTTGGTAGCCGTTGTTTTTTATCCATTGAAAGCCACCCGTCGCTCGCTAATTAAATCGAAGGCGGTCAGACGCTCATTCCGTGCGAAGTGATTCAACCGGATTCGCGTTCGCTGCCCGCATGCTGATCGTAATGATCGTCATGGTAGAGATGACCAATAACAGCAGCGGCGGGATCACGAATATGGTCCATTCAAATCCAATGTGGAATGCAAAGTTTTCCAACCACGACTGAACGCCGAACCAGACGACGGGCAAGGCCATAGCACATGACACGGCCAGCAACTGGAGCGAGTCTTTGCAAAACAGCAATAGAATCGATGAAACAGGGGCGCCTAATACTTTGCGTATTCCGATTTCGCGAATGCGTTGCGCGACGTTGTAAATTCCCAGGCCCAGTAGTCCCAAACAGGAAACGAAGATGGCAAGCGCGGTCACCACGGTGAAGACATGCGCAAACTTCTGCTCCACGTTGTATTGTTCATTGAAGTATTCATCCACAAAATAATATTCAAAGGGATTTCCTGGAAAAGCTGTTGCATAGTTGTTGCGGATCTTTTCAATCGTTCCGGGAAAGTCGGTGGTCTTTAACCGGATGGAAATGCTGGGCCATTGTTCGAAGTCGGCATAAAAGTATAGGATGGGTTCGTAATTCTTGTGCAGCGACTGTTGGTGGTAGTTCTTTACAACCCCCGCGATCTCTCCCGTAAATTCATCCCAAAGGCCAAAGCGAACTTTCTGATGGATCGCTTCTTCCGGATCTTTGAAGCCCAGCATTTTACTGAGCCGTTCGTTGATAATAATCTTATTCCGTTCAGGGTGGAAGGTTCTGTCACGCGGAAGGATCAACGTCGAAATATCGGGATGGTTGGGAAATGAAAACCGGTCACTTTCCGAGAAACCAGTTCCTGCAACAAACGGAATTTCGAAAGTTGAAAAAAACTGATCGTCAATTGACATATTGTAGGCAGTGACGGTTTCGCTTACGGGGCTGCCGAACAGTCGAATGCCGTTGGCAAACAGCATCATCCGGCCGGGTACGCTGAGCGACCTGCCCATCTTCATAATCTCAGGCAATTTCATTTGCTCGTTTCGGAAGAACTGAAAGCGCGTACCGCTGGTCGAGTCGACGACGGAAGGGCCTTTGACCACCAGGATTTGCTCCTGCGTATACCCGAGGTCCTGCGACTGCATAAAACTGATTTGGCGTGAGATCGCGATGGTTCCAGCGATCAGGATCACGGACAAAACGTATTGGAAGCCGACAAGACCTTTTCTCATCCATGCGCCCGTAGCGGACTTTACAAATTTTCCCTTCAGGACAGACAGCGGTTTAAAAGAGGATAAAAGCAGCGCCGGATAAATGCCAACAAAAAGAACGCCTGCGATGAGTGCCACCAGGGGTGCCATCCAGAAAGAGAAGGTCATCCATACGCCGGTTCCAGCAAGAATGGTTGAAATCGGAGATCCGGCAAGGGCTTCAAAGGCGGGGAGAAAGAAACTCGTGAGCACCACCGTCAAGACGACGGCGAGAAAATTGATGAGCACAGCATCGAGGAGAAACTGCGTGACCAGCTGGTTCCGGGTGGCGCCCGACACCTTCCGCATGCCCACTTCCTTTGCGCGCTCCATCGCGCGTGCAGTGGATAAGTTGATATAGTTGATCCACGCAATCGCCAGGATCATGATGCCCAGCAGCCCAATGAAATACACGGTCCGTTCGTCTCCATTGGCTTTCATTTCAAGCTGGAGGTGCGACTTCAGGTGGATTTCAGAAATAGGTTGCAAGTCAAGTTCTGTTTTGTATCCATGTTCCGCTTCCGTCTTGCGGACGTGTTTATCAAGCAGCGCGGGGAATTTTGCTTTCAGGGCGGCAATGTCGGTTCGCGGTGCCACCTTTACATACGTGAGAAATTGGGTCCACCCCCAGTCGTTGACACCAAAATCTTTGCGCGGATAGGAGGACAGCAACTCAAAATCCAGGTGCGTATAGGGCGGCAAATCGGCTACTACGCCCGTGACTTTGTAATCTTCACTATTGACACGAACGGACTTCCCGAGTGCAGGTTCATCTCCGAAATATTTGACGGCCGTCTTCTTGGTCAACACCAGCGACCTCGGCTCCTCGAGGCTGGTGCGTGGATCGCCCTCCAGCATTTTGAAACCGAACAACGGAATAAAGGTCGGATCGGCAAAATAGAGTTTCGTTTCGTTGAATTGGATGGACTTGTGATGATCCTCGTAGCTGACGACGGTTGTAGGAAGCCAGGTGGTCGAAGGATTGATGCGGGCAGAGATTTCGATCTCGGGATAATTTGCTTTTAATGCCGGAGCAACGGCTGGATGGCTGGTCGCATCGCCGCGTTCAGGGACGCCATTGTTGTAATACGAAAGCGGGACGCGATAGATCCGGTCGCTGCCGGGGCTGAACTGGTCAAAGCTTCGCTCTGACTGAACATAAAAATAGATGAGCATCACCGCCGTCATGCCGATCGACAAGCCCGTGATATTGATCAGCGAGAATACCTTGTGGCGGAGCACATTGCGCCAGGCAACAAGGAGGTAAGATTTTAGCATAAGGTCAGGGTCGGAAAAAACATCCTATCCCAATTTCTTGCCAAATCGAAACAATGGGAAAGAAATTGGATTTCTAGGGATTAGTCGGCTTTCAATGGTCACTTGTGGGACGAATCGTTCGGTTTCGGCCACTGTCGAAGCGCATGGAAGGTCAGCGTGCCGCACGCACGAGTCGTTAGCGCGACCCCGATACCCCAAAAACGAGTGCGACGGTGAGATCCTTCATAAGGTTCTCACCGTCGCAGGCTTGCTGCCCATCTTCATCTCGTACGAAGCATGGGCCATCAGCGCATGAAGCTATTTTCTAAAGGCGGTGCCCAACGCATGCTTTTTGTTTGACGTCTTCGATCGGCCGCCGGCGGAAGGAAGATTCCAATAGGAAATTTCTGTAAAATTCTTGCCCTCTCCAAACAATTCATCTATACTGTGCGACGAGGTGCTGATAAACGTTTTCAAGTCGTTATAGTCATCGACACCATCAAACTTATAAGCCTCATAGCCCTCGGGTGAACCAAAGGCAGGGATCTCAAAAGCCTTCAACTCATCGGGCAATTTTAAGGCCGGTACCACTTTATTGCTTCCTTCCGGAAGAATCAACGACCAATAGGAATTGTCCGTTTCAAACGCCGTCGAGATAAAAGCAAAATCACCGGTTGCGCTATACGTGAGCTTTTCATTGGCAAAACCAAAGGAAACCGTGTTGGTTATCTCGGTGACTTCAAAAATGCTGGTATGACTTCCGCTGTAATAGCTGAGATCATCACCACCCATTTCTATTATAGAATAGTAGGCCGCAAACGCAGTTCCCGGATAGTAAATATCAAAGGACTCTATACCGCTATTGCTACCGCCATTGGTAAAGGTTCCCAACGTGTACGCATTGGTGTAGTCATTGAGCGTCGGATAGGCCTTCACGTAGACAGAAGCGTACGAAACCTCTTCGGGCATCGTAGCGGTAAGTTTTGACATGGGCTGATTTACCTGGCTTAAATTAAGTGTATTATTACCAACAACCACATTGGAGAATAACGCATATCCAAGCGGCGTTCCACTCTGTTGGGTACGACGCGTAACGTATAACGAAGTCGGCGTTGTCCGCAGCAGGATCGATCCGGTGGTGCTGGCCGCGTCGAGGGTCGTCTGCGCAGAAGCATTGGAAATGATATCGTAAATGGAGTTGCTTACTGCGTTTGTCAACGTGAGATTGGCCTTCCCGGCATTTGTATCCGGATCCCTGTCGCTATCAGCGACAACTTTCCAGGCTTGTCCTCTTTCAATTTCGGGGTACGTCCACAGGTTTACCTCCTTTGGCCCGCCGTCGTCAGTCACCAGCACTTCGGTGAGAAAGAATTTCGTTCCCATAAAGGCCGACGACTTCAATACGATATCATTACTGTTTGTGTATTCCGTAGAGGCAATCAGATTACCATTTTCATCGGAAAGAAAAACAAAACCGCGGGCATCACTACTCAACTGATTGGCCGCGATATCAACGGTCAGCAAGGTATTCTTAACCGTTACGGTAGTTTCCTTCTCGGTTTTGTTTCCCGACCCATCGGTAACGATTACTTTAACGGTGTGCACGCCATCATTGGCTTTGCTGGCATCCCAGGTCACCTCCGTAAAAGGCGACTGTGTCAGCGTGGCAATCGAAACGCCGTCGATGAGAAATTCTACGGAGGCAATTCCCATATCGTCAGACACCCCCAGCGAAATCTTAACATTGTTCCAAACCTCCATCGCCGGGGTAATGTTTGTAAAGGTGATTTGAGAATCTATGTTCTGCGGTACATCTTCATCATCACTACAGGACTGAATCCAAAGAAGAGAACAGATCAGCATGCATTTGCTAAGAAACGATAATGCTTTGTGGTTTTTTTTCTGGTATAACATACAATAAGTTTACCTCAAAATTAGAGGCCTCTTCAGCGCTAAAAAGTGCATGAAGGCGCTAGACCTTACGTTGTAATTTTAGTTTGTCTTTTTTCATGCTTTAAATGGCGCATGCCATTCACACTACGCTGTGCCCGTTTGAATACGAATAACGAGATTTGCCTAGCGATAGCGTTGACGTGTATAGCGCAGCCGTTATAAAAAACAACCAGATCCTGAAATATCAGAAATCACAACAGGCTAGGAATCAGTGGATACAGGTAACCGGCTACAAAAAACATATCCCCACTTTCAGGGATGAGGAATGCGTGAACACGGTCAATTTTTTGTTTGAAGAGAACGATGGAGTTGGGTTTGTTCTGGTGATCTGGAAAGTGCCTGATAATCAAGTTATAATGGTTCCTACGGGCCAATCTCTCCGGAAGAGACTAGCTCGCTTCTTCGATCTTTACTTTGATTTTTTTCAACTTCTCATTTTTAATGCCGGTCAACACCTGCTTCAGGTGCGTGCGCCGGATGGCTGCATACGACGCGTAGTCGAGCGTGGTGATCAATCCAATCTGATCGGCATTCAAACCACCTTTCTTCATGAGCAGCCCGGCGATGTCGCCCTTGCTGATCTTGTCTTTCTTGCCGGCGCTGATGTAAAGGCAGACCAATTCCGGCGGCGGGGGGAGCACGAGTTTCGGGTTTACTTTAATCTCCGTGATATCGTCGTCCATGTACGGCGGAAGCGTCTCATCATCGGCGAGAACAAAATACGCCTCACCTTCGGCGTGCATGCGTGCGGTGCGGCCGTTGCGATGAACGAATGCATCGCGTTGCAGGGGCAATTGATAATGGACAATGTGTTTTATCTCCGGGATATCGAGGCCGCGGCTGGCGAGGTCAGTAGCGATGAGAACGTTATGTGCGCCGGCTCGAAACTTGATGAGGTTTTTCTCACGGTCGATCTGCTCCAGGGCACCGTGCAGGATGCCATGCGCAAAGTTATGATTACTAAAAAGCGCGCTGATGCGATCGACAGCTTCACGGTGATTGCAAAACACAAGGCACGCTTCCTGCTTGAAACCCGCCACCAGGCGCATGAGCGTTTCCACTTTCTCTGTGCTTAGGGTGTGAACGCTCTTGAGTTTCAGTCGGGTAGGCGAGGTGTCTTTGAGATAGCTGATACGTTCGGGCTGCGAGAAGGGAATAAAGGACGGCAATACGTCCAACGTCGTGGCCGACGTGAGCAAGTGATTTTGTCTGCCGGTGAGCGACTTGAAGACGACCGCGAGCTGAGGTTCGAAACCCATTTCCAATGACTTGTCGAATTCATCGAGCACCACCCAGCGGATGGTCCTGGTGTCGAAGGTCTTGCGAGAGACGTGGTCGGCCAGGCGTCCCGGGGTGCCTATGATCACCGCCGGCGCTGTGCTGAGGCTGTTTTCTTCGATTTTCATGGCGTGGCCACCATAGAAGCAACAAACCTTATAATTTGTCTTGAGGCTGCGAAACACCTGCTCGATCTGGAGCGCCAGTTCCCGTGAGGGCACGATGATGAGCGCCTGCACCTCATCCTTTCCGGGTGTCAGGGCCTGGATGACCGGCAACAGGAAAGCAAGGGTCTTTCCCGACCCCGTGGGCGCGAGTAAGATCAAATTCGGGTGAGTTGCCGCTTTCGCAATCGTCTCTTCCTGCATCGGGTTGAGGGTGTCGATGCCTATATTTTTCAAGGAGTCGGCCTGGCTGGCCTTAATGGTGGCTTGCATAGGGGGCAAAGGTACGGTAATCTGATAGGCCCGGATCATCCGGCCTCATTAATATCGGGGATTATTAAATGCCCTTCTAAGGCTGGGATGCGAGCCTGTGTATCCTTAGAGCTGTTCCAGTACACTCAGTACGCCACGATCGTCGTTGCTGCGGGTGATGAACTTCGCTGCATGCTTCACTTCGGGGTGGGCATTTTCCATGGCGAAGCTAAAGTGTGCTTCGCCCATCATTTCAACATCGTTGAGGTAGTCGCCAAAGACCATGGTGTGTTCGCGGACGATTCCGAATTTTTTCTGTACGACATCCAGCGCCTTTCCTTTGTGGGCCAACTTGTGCGAAAGGTCGAGCCATACATTGCCAGACACTTTTACCTGCAGGTCATTTCGGTATTCCCAAAAGTGAGGATAGCTGTTTTGCTCGGCGCCGGATAAATCGCAGATGGCGATCTTGAGAAATTCGTCGTCATCGACGTTTACGAGGTTGTCTACGATAGCGTATTCGTCATAAAACATAGACAGACGTTCAACAAAGGCAGGATCGTCGTTGTCGATGTAAGCGCTTTTCTTACCGCAAAGGATCGTCAGTACGTTCGGAAGTGTTTTTATGCGCTTCAGGATATCGCGGGTAAGATCCCGATCCATTTGCTGCAGGTGAAGTTCTTTACCCTGATGCATCACATAACTGCCGTTCTCGGCGATGAAAATGATTTCATCCTGGATGCCGGGAAAACGGTTATAAAGATTCTGGTATTGCCTTCCGCTGGCGGCAGAGAATAAAATATCCTTCGATCGCATTCGATTGAACACCGTGAAGAAATCGGGACTTAATTCGTGTTTGGTGTTGAGAAGGGTGCCATCCATATCGGAGGCTACAAGTCTTACTGATGAAAAATCCATGCCTGCGTTCCCTGGTGAAAGGAATCGGGTGTAAAGAGACTAAAATTTATGGGTATAAGCAACTCCATCAACAACCACCCATCCTTTAGCAGGGCTGCGGGCTGTTCAGCCTGAAACGGAACTCGATCGCGCGTGGCGCAACCTTCCCACAGCCAGTCAGCATTTTCTGTTGGTCTTTTAACAAAACCTATTTGCCGGCACAAAATATTCTGTCTAAATACGTGGGCGGATGTCATTCAATGACCGAGGCACCTTCATTCTTATTCCCAGCACCTTAACCCTATGGCAAATGGACAGCCCGAAAATTGAAGCTGCGTCGTCGGATTCATCCACATTCACTCAAACGATGGAGTTGAACTCGCTCTTGACCCGGCGTCAAATGCTCGGAATAGCGGGTATGGCCGGCTTGGCATCTTTGACGGGTGTCGCAGCGGATGCCGCTCAGCAGCCTGCGCAAAAAAGGCCTCGCATCGCTTGTCTCGTCACCTATTGGGCTGCTCCCAGATCTCATGCGGACTGGATCATAACCAAGCTGCTTGATGGTTATTGGTGGGAGGGGGCTCACACGCCTTCACGAGTGGACGTTGTGTCGGTTTATATCCATCAGCTTCACGAAAGTGGACTGGGTCAGAAAATATGCAAATCGAAAAACATTCCGATCTTCAAGACGGTAGGAGAAGCCGTCACGCTTGGGGGGAAGGAACTTGCCGTGGATGGTGTGGTCATTGTCGGAGAACACGGTGAATATCCAACCAATCTCAAAGGGCAGTGGATGTTGCCGCGCTGGTGGATCTACCAGCAGGTTATCCAGGTTTTCGAGCAGAGCAAGCGCTCGGCGCCGATTTTTAACGACAAGCACCTCTCCATCAGTTGGGACGAAGCGAAGTGGATGTTTGACAAATCCCGTGAGCTGAATTTTCCACTGACCGGTGGTTCCTCCATACCCACTTATTTCCGTAAGCCCGAGATAGAATTGGATATGGATACGCCAATAAAGGCATCGGTCGTGGTAGGAGGCGCTGCTGATGAGGGAGCCCTTTTCCACTGTGTGGACGTATTACAGGCGTTTGTAGAACGCCGCAAAGGGGGTGAAACAGGCGTCAAGGCGGTACAGTGTATTCGGGGCCCTGAAACATGGAAGTGGACCGAACGCAATCCCTGGGCGGCGAGGCTACTGGAATCGATACGGACGAGTTTTGACCTCAAGCCGGGACACTTTCAGGAAATCACCAAGCCGAACGTCTGCATCGTTGAATATAATGATGGCACGAAAGCGGCGGTTTATTCAGGCCAGGATGTGGGGTGGACCTATGCCGGCGAAATCGAAGGGCGTAAAGATCCGGCCATCGTCTCGATGCTGGGCTGGCCAGGCCCCTTCTCGCAGTATCACGCTTCCAACTCCCAACCGCACTGGATTACCGAGATGATGGTCACCAAACAGGAACCATTCAACGCGGAGCGGCTGCTGCTGTCCACCGGGATCGTGGCGTACAACATGGAATCAAACTGGGAGAACGGCCGCTATGCTGCCATCGGACGCCGTATGGAGACGCCCTTCATGAACATCCGCTACCGCTCTACACGGGGCGCCCAATTTAGCAAAGGCGAGCGGCCGCCGAATACTCCCTACATCAGGGGCTTTGAAGAATAGGCGCTTCGCCTGAATGGAAAGACGCACGGTATTGCTGGCTTCTGGTGAGGCGCATATGCAAAGTACCATTGACCATGATCGAAGACCGGCAACGGAGAAACTAATGAAACGAATTATAAAGAATGAAACGCCGAGACGTTATTAAGCGCTTGACACTTTTGCCGGTAGCCGGTAATGTTCTTGCCCTGCCATCATGGTTATCCACTCCTGTCGCTGGAAATAGTCTTCCTTTGATTTCTCAGAATAAGCCAATGCCTGCGCTGCATCGCGAAGCGTTTGTCATGGACGGGCATACCCACGTAATGACCCGTGAGCTACTGATGAAAACCGATATCGGTCAGCGATACCCGGATGGGAACGTCGATCTCCCCAGGGCTAAAGAAGGCGGTGTGGACGCGATGTTCTTCTCGGTTTACACGCCCGAACACTATTATCCCGGAAGATTTGAAATCAAGAATACTTTCCGGGTGGTGGAACTGGCGCTGGATCAGATCAAGAAGAATAATAACGCCATAGAATTGGCGCTAAACGCGTCAGACATTCAACGGATCAACAAGGCTGGAAAGATCGCTGCGTTCCTGGATTTGGAAGGCGGTTATGATCTTTATGGCGACTTAAACCTGCTGCGCGCCCTGTACAGACTCGGCCT
>DATDAV010000096.1:0-2674 GCA_036525235.1 Chryseolinea sp.
AAAACTGAGTGTGAAGAAAGGTAAATATAAAATGGTGGCCGCGGCCAACAAAAGGTTGGCTGCGCCAACTTGGCCAAAGCGGGCCTAGCGCGCTTGGTGGGCGCAACTAGAGCAACAACAGGCCAGCCGATCATAACATTAACCCTTATTTTTCACCTTTTATTGCTTGGCTATTAAGGCCCTAAGCACATTATGAGGGCATTTATACACAGTTACAGTCCTTACATTAATAGTTTTATTTTATTGCCTTAACGCTGTAATAGTGACTGGAATATAGCTAGAAGTATTTAAATCAATATAGGTATGATTATAGTTCTGGTAGCTCATTATTTTATAGATATTAGCTATATTTATCTTAAAAAGATAAGAATGAGTGACTATTATAATATCTCGCTTAATCTATATTATACTGCGCTAGCGCTAGGTAGTAAAGGGTCACTAGTTACCTTCTTATTTTAAATGTTTGCGGCTAGTTGAATGTTCCTAGGTGGCCTATTAGCTATTCATTCTATCCTTACTATGTAGACTATCCTCTGAGTCTTTATCTATTATTGGTTAACCCTTTAGAGTTTAGGTAATTATAATTTAAACGGCCTTTATTTAATTATGTATTAACTCTATAACACTTTTATTAAGTGTTACTCTAGAACTGGGCGAGTTGGATAAGGTAAAGTTGAATGGTTTATAGCCCCGGGCGCTAATAATAGTAATAGGTATACTTTACTCTTACTTAAATGAGACTCTCTTTTTGTGACGATTGGGACGATTGGGACTATTGGGAACACATTGAATCCTTCCCAGCCTCGCGTCAGCGCATTCCCAGCCTCCCGCTAGCGAGGCCTTGTTTCGATGGCATCTGTGTATATATCGCTGTCTTCGACAGCGATCCTCTCCTTTCCTCTTCTCTAGTTTAGTCTCCGAGTAATAGAGCTGTCTACAAAGTAGGATTTCCTGCGTTTTGTACGAGCCGTCACATTAGACTAAACTCACCCTCACTCTGCCTGGGAAGGCCTCGAAAATATCCCTTTTGAAGGTCAGACTGTACTTGACCTGGACCCCTTTGAAGACCGTACGCTGTCAGAAGTCAGACTGTACTTGACTTAAAGCGTACCCCGCATTCCTTTGTCTTGTGTTGAATTCGAAGCAAAGAACCTCAAAGACACGGAATACCTATCATGGCACCAACCACTCGACACACCGCCAACTCACAGAACACAGGCAACGACGAGAACCAGGAGCTAACCGACGTCGCTCAGCTACAAGAGCTAATGCGAACAATGGCTCAGGAACGACAAGCCGACCGTGAACAGATCACACAACTCCTTTCGCAAATCACTGCGTTAACCGCAGCCAACATGCCTAATTACTCACCTGGACCAACCCCCAACCGTCCCATGGTCTCCATTGAACGTGAGACCCCAAGTACGACCACGGTTTCCAGCCGCTCCAACGACACCAAGTATTCGAAGAGGCGTCCGGACCCCCCAGTCTTCACCAATGGAATCGATCCTATCTTCGAGAGCTGGAAAATCCAAATGCAAGCGAAACTACGAGCCAACGCGGACCATTACCCCACCGAAGAAGATAAAATGGAATATGTCTTTAGCCGTACGGGCGGCGACGCTCAGAAACACCTACTACCAAAATTTGATGAAGACTCTCCTGTTCGCTTTACTTCTACGAAGGAAACGTTCCAACACCTCGCTGCAATCTATGTGAACCCGAACAAGGTGCGAGATGCACAATTCGAGTACCATCGCCTTCAAATGCAGGCCACTCAAACATTCTCAGAGTTTCAAACGACCTTCCTTCACCTCGCTGGCGAGGGACAAGTTCCGAAACCAAGCCTACGCCTCGATCTGTACGACAAACTACCTCCACATCTACAGAGAATGCTTCTCCCAACTCTGGACGATTTGGATACGTACGAACAGCTGGCAGCACGTTGTCTAGCACTCGACACGGGACTCAAGAGAATCGAGGAAGCGGAAAAGCAACTCCAGCCACAGTATCGAAAGAAGAGAAGCCGGGCAACGTTTCCTACGTCCACCACAGCGTCCGGAAACGGTGGAAGTCTCGCATCGACATCGCCATCCCCAAGGACAAGTCCTACTCTTGAAAGGGCCTCGCGTTATAGCACTCCTGCGGAAACCTCCGTGACGTGCTATAACTGCTACAAACCAGGACACTTTGCGTCGTCTTGCCCCGAGCCAAAAAAGGTAGACTTCAAGGCGATGGAGGAAGAACTCTCCGACACGGAGCCGGGAAAAGAGGAACCCTAGGAAAAGACTCCGTCCTAGGGTACGGGATCAGTATGAAGAAGATTGACCTGAGTCGTTTAATGGGTGGGAAACATTTCACCATCTCTTGTACTATATCGCGCAATGGATATGGAATCAATACTTCTGCACTCACTGATACCGGAGCAAATGGCTTCGCTTTCATGAATACCTCCTTCGCTATTGAAGCTGGGAAATTCCTGAATGTTAAGGCGACACGGCTCCCCCAACCAATATCCGTGAAAGCATTCGACGGAAAACCAGGCAACACTATCACCCACGTTTTAATTCTCAACTTGACTGTCGATGGTCGACGACAGATGGACATTCCTTTCTGCATTCTCAACACTGCCAATCACGATATCATCCTCGGACTTAAATGGATGAACTACTTC
>DATDAV010000097.1:0-3520 GCA_036525235.1 Chryseolinea sp.
ACGACAAATGCGTTAAACCTTTCCGTCGCTTCCTTGTCAAAAGACGAAATCAAAAACAGCGACAATGAAAAACTTTATGCTAATCTCGATAGTTCTTACGTTAGCATTGAGTTGCGCATCGCCGTCACGCGTAGTGGTCAAAGAGAAACCGCCACCACCGGTTATGGTGATCAGGGCTACGTCACCATATCCGAATGCCTGCCTGCCTCCGCCTGGCTTCGGCAGGCAGTATGGGTGGGTGATTCATGGCGCTGGCGGCATGGACGCTACGTTCACATAAAGCCACATTATGTAAAACCACGACGCGCAATGGTGTGGGTAGATGGCCACTGGAAAAATACATCCCGCGGATTCGTGGGGTGAAAGGTCACTGGCGATAAGGACAAATATTTACATCAGAATGAGAATATTTCTGCTGACTATACTGCTCTTTTTAAGTTCGGGGTTCAGAAACTTCGAGGTTCATAAAGAGCAGAAAGCGTATCGTTTTCCGTTCAAGGAAGCTGGCTTAACCAAAGAACAAGCGGCAGCTCACCTGCTCAACCGCTTTACTTTTGGTGCGACGCCTGGGCTAGTTAAAGAGGTTGCCGCGTCTGGCCTGGAAAAGTGGTTCGCCGCCCAGCTGTTGGCCGCCGATCCGGATGGAGAACTTCTCCAACATCTCGCACCGTTCGATGCACTGCAGATGACTAATGCTGAAATCGTTGCCAACTTTCCAAAGCCTGGACAGCTGCGTGAGCTAGCCATTAGGGATAGCGTTGTACGTCGGGATACCGATGCCGAGAAAAAAGAATACCAGGCGCTCGTTCAAAAGTACATGCAGGAGCGCGCCATTCGCCCCGAAAAAGCGCTGATCGGACAAGTTACCGCGCAGAAGATCATGCGAGCTGTCTACAGCAAAAATCAATTACAAGAAGTAATGACCTCTTTTTGGTTCAACCACTTCAATGTCTCGTTTGACAAAAAGCACTGCATTCAGTTCATCTTGTCTTACGAACGTGATGTGATACGACCAAATGCTCTTGGAAAATTTAGTGATTTGCTCCTGGCGACCGCCAAATCTCCGGCAATGCTTACCTACCTCGATAATTTCAATAGCACAGCCACTAGTAAGCCATCGGCAAAGGGAGCAGGGAAACCAACCGCAGGAAAAAAGCGGGCTGGTTTAAATGAAAACTACGCGCGGGAAGTGATGGAGCTGCACACGCTGGGTGTTGACGGTGGCTATACGCAAAACGATGTAACCGAAGCAGCAAGAGTTCTTACCGGATGGTCGATATATCCGCTGGGAAGAATCGCTCCCGCCACCGGAAACAAACAGAATCAGAAATTGAACAATACGTCGCCGGCTGAATTACAACGACCTGGGATCGCCGACGCCGAAGACTTCCGTTTCCTGCCCAACCGTCACGACCAGGAAGCCAAGACGATAATGGGAAAACATTTTCCTCCTCAGGGTGGATATGAAGAAGGGGTTGAATTGTTACACATGCTGGCTCATCATCCGTCAACAGCACAATTCATTGCTAAAAAAATAGCAACGCGTTTCGTTCGGGATAACCCACCCGATGCTCTTGTTCAGCGGATGGCTAAAACTTTCAAGGACGAAGACGGGGATATCCGCAAGGTGCTTGTTACGATGGTATCTTCTCCTGAGTTCTGGAGTGAAGATGCCGTACGTGAAAAAACGAAGTCGCCCGTAGAAGTAATAACAAGTTCAATCCGCGTCCTCGATGCAACCATTACAAATGCACAGCCACTGATCGGCTGGTGCACCCGCATGGGAGAAAGAATTTACTTCTACCAGGCGCCGACAGGCTTTCCCGATAGAGCAACCTACTGGATCAGCACGGGGTCGCTATTGACACGCATGAATTTCGCACTGGCCATTGCAGCAAACAAAATACCTGGAGTACAGTACGACGCATTGCAGTTGAACGAGAACCACGAGCCCGAAAGCGCATCAGAGGCATTAGAGATCTATTGTGATGTGTTGATTCCCCAACGCGATCACGGAGAAACGATCAAAAGACTGTCACCTTTGCTGAACGAACCTGATCTCGACAAAAAAGTAAAGCAAGCAGCCGAACGACAGGATACAACCGGAAGCAAAGCAGAAGACGAAATGATCTCAACAGAGGTGACAGAAAGTTCGGCCGCACGCGAATACAATCTGCACCAGGTGATTGGCATCATTCTCGGATCGCCGGAATTTCAAAGAAGATAAAGTTATGACAACACGAAGAGCATTTTTAAAAGCAGGCGCCATAGCAATGTTTGGCATCGGTGCCGGTGGAATACCACCTTTTATGGCGCGCGCAGCTGAAAGTTCGAAAACTTCGTCACTCTCTAAGAAGAAAGTACTGGTCTGTATTTTTCAACGCGGTGCCATGGATGGTCTCATGGCCGTAACACCCTTTAATGACACACACCTTAAAACGGCGCGGCCGAATTTATTTATCACACCATCGCATCAGCAAGGAGCGTCGATCGATCTCGATGGCCGGTTTGCCCTTCATCCTTCCATGAAAATGTTTGAGCCGCTGTTCCGCGAGAAGAGGCTGGCCATCGTCCATGGAATGGGTTCTCCGAACAAATCCCGGTCCCATTTCGCCGCACAGGATTATATGGAATCCGGAACACCTTTCGATAAATCAACAAGCAGCGGATGGCTTAACAGGGCGTCAGGTCTCATCGGAAATGATGCGACTTCCTTTAGGGCCGTGTCGCTCACATCCTCAATACCACAGTCGTTGCAGGGTGATTATCCCGCCCTGGCTATACGCAACCTAAGCGATTTTGCCATCCAGCCGAAAGGAAATTCATCCAACGCTGCGACAGCGGCAAAAAGCTTTGAAGATCTGTATGATCAGACCTCTTCATCGCTCCTTAAGGAAACAGGAAAGGAGACATTCGACGCGATAAAGATGTTACAGGCAGAAAATCTCGCACAATACAAGCCGGCGCCCGGCGCCACCTATCCCGGATCACAGTTGGGAAAAGCCTTACAGCAAATTGCGCAGCTCATCAAGATGGACGCAGGCCTGGAAATTGCGTTCGCTGAATCGGGAGGATGGGACACGCACTCCAGACAGGGAACAACGACAGGGCTATTCGCAAAAAATGTTAATGACCTGGGCCGCAGCATCGCCGCTTTTTGGGCGGATGTAGAAGCATACCAGGACATGGTCACCCTCATGACGATGACTGAATTCGGGCGCACGGTAATGCAAAATGGCACCGGTGGAACGGATCACGGACGCGCATCGTGCAATTTCATCCTTGGCAATGATGTGCAGGGAGGCATTGTTTACGGCGATGTAAAAGAACTTGCAATAGAAAATCTCGAAGACCGCCGCGACTTACCCGTTACCACAGACTTCAGAACCGTTTTCAATGCCGTCGCCACCAACCACCTGCAAATTCAAAACAACAAACTTATTTTTCCGGATTGGGAAGAGACACCAATCGCCCTGATGCATAAGTGATAGTTCTTACTTTTTGTCATCAACAGCCGAGG